>JAIETL010000105.1 GCA_019745195.1 Beijerinckiaceae bacterium | reverse complement strand
TGCGTTCGCAACCCAAACCTAACCGGCAATCGCCGATGACCACCCCTCAGCTACACCACGCTATGGGACACGACCGTTCCTTAGCTTCGGTCGGCCTTCGGCGTTGAAAGGGGAGTATTTTTTCGACGCGTCGGTGCATGGATGCTTCGTCCACGGCGGGCCGAACTGTTCGAAATGGGCTCCCCCGCCATTGCGCGGTGCCACGAAGAAAACGCGGGCGTAACAACGGGGACAACTCGCATTCGGCCCGGAAGCTCGCCGTCGAGCGACAGTCGGACTCCATCGACCCCATCTTGGCACACGATCGGAAACCAACCGGCCGCCTTTGAAGCCGCACTGGCAGTCGGGAGGATGGTTGTGTCCATTGCAAGCCATGGTTCCTCTGCCGGAAGTGCAACGCGGGACTTATCTGCGAGAGCGTCACAGCTTTCTGGATCGCATCATCCTAGCGGTACGAGATGCGCCTACAGCATGCTTGGAACGCCCGCAGCGACCTAGACCAACGCCGCCTTGGCGGGTTCCTCAAGCGCATTGCGGATCTTCGCGGTCGCGTTACGCCGGTTCTTGTAATTTGCCTGGAAGGCGTCGAGCGTCTGTACGTCCGCAAGCATTTCCGTGGGATTCGGCACGGGGATGTCTCGGCCGGCGGGCATGTCGTGGCCGGATCGCTCCGAGACGTGTTTCATAGCGAAGAAAATAGCCTTGTAGTCCTCATCGGATACGACCACGCCGCTGAGCCGCTTCGTCATCACGTCGGGCACCAGACGCTCGACCGTCTTGTTCAATACCACTTCCTCGACACTCCGCTCCCACGTCTCCCGCAGATCGGAGTAGAAATCCTTGGCCTGTCGGCGGTAGATGTCGGAGGTGAAATCGGTCGCCCCGGAGAGTTGCTTGGCCCTAGCTCGAAGGTCGGTGATCCGAGCGCTGACGCTCCGGGCGAGCCACGGTTCCGTGTCCTCTTCGACCACACCAAATCCCTGGGCCTCTGTTTTCCGGATGACCATTTTGATCAATGGCGCCGCCTCGCCGGCCTTCGCAGCTTGGGCGACGACCTCGTTGAAAAACACGAGACTGTGAGTGAAGACGATTACCTGTCGCCCCTTGGCAGCCTCGTGCACAAGCCGTTCGGCGACCAGCCGGATCCTGCGCTGATCCAGCGACGACACGGGGTCATCGACGACCAAACCGTAGCCTTCACCTTCGTCAGCGATTTCCGCGAGAAAGCACGCGAGGGCCAATGCCCGCTGCTCACCCTCGCTGAGAATCTGATTGTTTGCGATCTTATCGATGCCCTGCAAGCTGACCGAGAAGCGGCTTTGACCTTGTTCACTGGTGTCGCTGACTCGGAAAGGAATGTGGTCGAGGTCGAGCTTTGTGATCTCGGCCTGAATGCGGTTCTGCAGGCTCTCAGTCACCAGTTTGCGACGAAGAGCGCTGATCTGAAGAGAGATTGCTCTCGTTTGCACCTGTGCCTGGCAGGCCTTTGTCGCCGCGAGCTCCTGAAGTTCGGCGAGACGCTGAAGCACAGTAGGGAGATCATGTTGGAGTTTGGCGCGGTCCTTCAACGAGGCGATCCGAGCGCGATCCGCGTCGAGCGCCGCAGCGTGCGTCGCGCTTGCCTCCAGCTGTATCGCCTCGGCACCGAGTTTTTCGACATCGGCGGACAAAGTTGGTCGCAGAGACGATGGCAGTGGAGCCAGTTCTTGATCGGCTTTGGCAATGCTTGCGAGGAGACTGCTGCGCCGCGCTGTATAGGCTGTGAGGGTAGCTTCAATCCGGATCAGCAAGCTAGCACGCTGAGCGTCCAGAGCAGCGTAGGCCGTCAGAGTTCCGGTCACGACGTCAGTTGTTGGAACGGTCAAGGTTTCCAGCGTTTCCCTGGCCTTTCCGAGCGCGTCGCGCGCAGCGTCCGCGCGCTTTGCCGCTTCGCTTTGAACGAACGCGTTGAACCGAGCCATACGTTTCGCGGCCTCGTCGACAAGCCGCTCCTGGCATAAGGGGCAGGGCGTGCCGACCTGGTCGGCAATCCTATCAACTGGCCCGCCGGAAAGGACGGCAAAATCCCGAGCGGCTTCATAGAGTAGCCGCCATGCGTCGCCTCCGACCAGCTTCAAAGGCTCTGCTGCAAACTGCTGGTTTGCCGCCAGTCCGGCCGCAGCGGCTGTCGTTTTGGTGTTCTGCGCCAAGCTCGCTAGCTGCTTTGCGACTTCGTCGGACAATCCCTCTTCAAGAGCCTTCAGCGCCTCGTTGAGACGGGTCAGGACCTGCACCGCGCGGCGGCGGGTCGTAGCCTGCGCCACAGGATCTTGTGCAAGCTTGTGCTCTAGCTCCTTCAATTCCTCCAGTTCCGCTTCGCTCAGGCCGGCTAGCTTTTCGAGTTCTGCTTTTTTCGGGAGCGTTTGGGACTTCGCCTCGAGCTGAGCCAACAGTTTTTGCATCGTCCCACCGGGCGTATAGCCAGCGGGGAGGGGCGTCTTGAGACGTTTTTCAATCGCTGTCTGCTGGGTCGTGAATTCGGCGCCAAAGGCACCGCACAATTGCCCGTGGTGCTCGAGAACGGCGATCTCAACCGGAAGGTACGCGATGCGGTTTTGTTGGTCGACGTAGAGGCGGGCATTTCGGCTGTCGAAGACTGAAATCTGCTTTAACGCCCCCGGTGGCTTGGTGTCCGGCGCCCAATCCAATTCCGTAAGGGCGGCGTCTCCAAGCTGGAAACGAAGCCTGACTTGCATTGGACCATCAGGCTTGGCCTTGAACACATCGCCCTTAAGCTCGTCGATCGATAGGCTGCGGCAGAGGCGTTTCGCAATGCGTGCATAACCGCTCTTTCCACTGCCATTTTCACCAAAGATGAGCGTGATTCCGCGCGGCGCGAAGCGCAGCTGTTGGTCTTTGGCCAAGCGATCGATGTTTTGCAGCGGTCCGATCGACGCCAGCACTGCGCGGGGGCCGGCATCAGCGCATTGGGAAAGGTGTTCCGGCGTGATCGGTTCACAGTTGGGCGCGGTTCCCGTTCCGCTGGCCGCATGCTTGAGCCGTTCTAGGATTGCAGCACGATCCTCCTCCCCAACGATAAACTCGGCCGTCGTAGCGATTCGGCGCAACGCGTCACGCGCCCAGTTGGGCTGGTTTGCCGTCCATTCGATCAGATTTACGTCCGCCATAGCCCCCCACAGTCGCCGTTGTAACTCGGCACAGTTTTCGAGAGCTTAGCCGTGTGGAGCGAGTCCGTCATGCGGCCAGGTTGTCGAAGGTTGAGATAGTTGGTGGGGGCGTGAATGAGTTAGGGTCGCTGGTGTCTCGATCGGCGCCGAAGCATGATAAGGGAATAGATCGTGACGTATCGCTTCGTCCATGCGGCAGACATTCACTTGGATTCCCCGCTGCGCTCGCTCGCGCTCCGCGACGCAGACCTCGCCGATCTGATCGGAAACGCCACCCGGCGGGCCTTCGTACGGGTTGTCGATCTGTGCCTCGACGAGCAGGTCGATGCGCTGCTGCTGGCCGGCGATCTCTATGATGGCGACCAGACCTCGATGAAGACGGCGCGGTTCCTGGCAGAACAGCTCCGGCGGCTGCATGAGGCCGGCATCCGGGTCTTCGTCATCCGCGGCAACCACGATGCGCTGTCGCGGATCACTAAGGAACTGACCTTGCCGGATTCCGTGAAGGTGTTCGGCGGTCGCGCCGAGGCGATTGCGATCGAGCGGGCCGGCGGTCAGTTTCCCGTCGCGATCCACGGGCTCAGTTTCGCGCAGCCCCTTGCTCCTGAAAGCCTGATTGGCAAGTACAGGCCACCGATCGAAGGCGCCGTGAATATCGGCTTGATGCACACCAGCCTCGCCGGCGCGCCCGGACATGATCTCTATGCGCCGTGCAGCCTCGCTGATCTGCAGGGCACCGGCTTTCGCTACTGGGCGCTCGGCCATATCCACAAACGCTCGGTCGTCGAGGGCGGCTGCGCGATCGTGATGCCCGGTATGCCGCAGGGTCGCGACATCAACGAGGCCGGCGCCAAATCCGTGACCCTGGTCACGATCGGCAACGATCGCTCGATCCGGATCGACGAGCGCGCCACCAGCATCGCTCAGTTCGAGAGGGTTGCCGTCGATGCGACGGGGATGGAGGATTGGCGCGATCTTGTCGCTGCGCTGGCACGAGCGCTGGAGCAGGCGCGCGGCAACGTCGCTGCGGAACACCTTGTCGCCCGTTTGCGGGTAACGGGAGCGACGCCACTGGCCTGGCGCATCCGGCGCGACCTCGATCTCCTCAAGACGGAAGCTGACGACCGGGCATCCGTCATCGGGAACAGCTGGGTCGAAAAGCTCGAGGTCGACTGCCGCGCGCCCGGTGCGGTCGCCGGCGCATCGGCTGACCCGCTCACCGAACTGCGCCGCCTGATCGATGAGGAGGTCATCGGCTCCGACGCCTACCAAGCCGAAGTGGCTGCCATTGCCGAGGAGCTCAGGACACAGCTTCCGCAGGAATGCCGCGGCCTGCTCGGTTCAGACGAGGCAGCGTTCAAGGCCATGATCGCGGCCCTGGCGAAGGACGGGTCCGAAGACGTGCTCGCCCGACTCCATGCCGGTGCGGACGGCGGCGTTTCCTGATGCGCCTGAAGTGCCTTGATCTCACACGCTACGGCAAGTTCACCGATCATCGCATCGAGTTTGGCGAGCGGATGGAAGGCCAGTCCGACCTGCACATCGTCTACGGACCTAACGAGGCCGGCAAATCGACCGCTCTGGCCGGTTTTCTCGATCTTCTATTCGGGATCGAGACGCGCAGCCGCTTCAACTTCATCCATCCCTATCCGACGATGCGTATCGGCGGAACATTGGAGCTCTCAGGTGGTCCCCAGGAGCTCATTCGGATCAAGCGGCCACAGAACAGCCTGCTCGATGCGCGAGACCAGCCAATCTCCGAAGGTACCCTGTTGGGAGAACTCGGCGGCATCGACCGTGATTCCTATCGCACCATGTTCTCGCTCGACGATGCGACGCTGGAGGCAGGCGGCGAAAGTATCCTGTCGAGCAAGGGCGATCTCGGCCAACTCCTGTTTTCCGCGAGCGCGGGTCTGGCGGATCTCAGCAAAGGCCTCGTCGATCTCAAGACCGAGGCGGAGGGCTTCTACAAGTATCGGGCCCGCAGCGGCGAGCTGTCGGACCTCAAGGCCCGACTCGCGGAACTCAAGGTAGAGCGGGAGCGGGTCGATACGCTTGCGTCCGACTATGCCCAGCTGATCGAGGCGCGCGATCGGGCTGCCATCCAGTACGAAGAGGCGATCGGCAGCCGCAGCCGAATCTAGGCGCGCATGGACGAGATCCAGCGCCATCTGAACGCCTTGCCGCGCTTGGCGGACTTGCGCACCCTCCGTCAGCGCATCGCGCCGATGGCCGATCTTCCCGATGCTCCGCGCGGATGGGCCGACGAACTGCCGCAGCTGCAGAAGGACGAGATCGAGCTCGGCATTCGCGCGCAAGGCCTCACTGAGGAGATCGTGGCGCTGTCAGGGCAGCTGGAAGCGATCGTGGTCGACGAGACGGCGTTGTGGCTGGCCGACAAGGTCGAGCGGCTTGCTGATCTGCGCGCCCGCCATGTCACCGCCGAGAAGGATATCCCTGAGCGCCGCCTGCAATTGCGCGAGGCCGAATTCGCGATGTCCACGATCTTGGCGCGCATCGAGCGGGCCCGAGAGACGGACCCCGATCGCCTCGTGTTGGGGGCCTCTGTCGTGGGAGCTCTTCGCGCTCTGATCGAGACGCGCTCCGGCATCGAAGCCGCGCTGAAATCAACCGCCGACGAGTTGTCCGACGCTCGCCGGCGATTGGACGAGGCGCAGGCCACGCTAGGTGAAGCCGGCGGCGATCCGGAGATGGGGCAGGGACGAGAGACACGAATTTCATCGCTCGCGGCGACCCTTGCGGCCGCGCGGGCAGATGACCATGGGGCGCGTCGCCGGCTAGCCGAACGGGCTCGTGATGCCGCCCGCGCGACGTTGGCGGATCGCCTGCGCGAGTTGGGGCCCTGGAACGGTGACACCGACGAGCTCGTCGATCTGCCTGTTCCCGCTGCCGCGGAGATTCAGCGCTGGACACTGGCGATCGCTGAGACACAGAAGCGGTTCGATCAGCATGCCGGCGAGGTCGAGCGCCTGACGACGGAGCGGATTCGCCTAACGGCCGAGCTCGACGGGCTCAGTGGGATCTCAGGTCTCGTCTCAGATCAGGAAGCCGCGAGCATCCGCGTAACCCGGGAGCAGGCCTGGGCCGCGCATCGCGGCAAACTCGACATCGCTTCTGCCGACGGCTTCGAGGCGGCGCTGCGGCGTGACGATATCGTCACGAGTGGGCGTCTCGGTCATATGGCGGATGTCGCAAAACTCCATCAGGTGAAACAAGCGCTGGCCATTGCCCAGGCAGAATGCGCTCGTGCCATCGAACTTCGGGATGCCGCGACAACGGCTATGCAGGGCCTCCAGCGCGAGATCGCGGCGGCCGTAGCGGTGGCCAGCCCAGCGCTGTCTGACAGTATGTCGCTGCCTCAGTTTGAAACCTGGCTTGGCCGGCGCGACAAAGCTTTGGAGGCGAGGGCACTTTTTCGTGTGGCCGAGGGCGATCTTCGTGAGGCAGAGGCCGACGCCGTGGCTGTGCGCGACAGGCTGGTCGCCGCGCTTGGCGCGGCCGGTCTGCCGCAGGATGCTAAGGCTCGGTTCGAGACGCTGCTGGTCGCAGGGCAGGGGGCCATCGATCGGGAGGTCGAGCTAAAGGCATTGCGGGCCGGCGTGGAAGAGCGGCAACGAGAGGCGGCGAGCCGCGAACGCAAAGTCGAAAATGCCGCGGAGGCCGACCGCGACTGGAACGCCTCGTGGACCAAAGCCTGCTCGGCCTGCTGGCTGGGAGAGGGCGGCACCGTGCCGACGCTCGCGACCGTTCGCGAAATCCTCGCGGCCATCACGGAGCTCGGCCCGGTGCTGGAGAAGAAGGCCAGTCTCGTCGACCGGATCAGCAAGATGGAGAAGGATCAGACCGCTTTCCGCGACGAGGCTGAAGCGCTCGCCAGTGAGATGGGGATCATTGCGCGGTCGGGCGATATCCTAGATTTGGCGCAGGCGGTCAATGCTCAGATTCAGGAAGCCATCGACAAACGCACGCGGCGGGCGACCGCGGCCCAAAACCTCGAGGCTGCTCGGCTCCGGCAGCGCACGCTCTTGGAAACCCTGGCGGTTCACGATCGCCGCAAGACGGAGATGACCGCGTTCTTCAGCGTCGCGACCTTGACGGAAGTGTCCGGTAAGCTGTCGGCCATCGAGAAAAGGGCGGAATTGGCGGGGCAGGCCGAGGCGGCCGAGCGTGACATCCTCGCTGCTCTTCGGCTGCCCACGATAGACGAGGCGGAAGCCGCCCTTGATCTCGCCGATCATACCGCTCTGGAGGTCGAGCTTGTCGAGCTAAAGGCCCGCTTCGATGATCAGGATCAGCGCAGTCGAGACGCGTTCTCCATCCACAGCAAGGCGCTTGACCGGGTTGAAGCTGTCGGCGGCGATGGTGCTGTGGCGAGGATCGAGGAGGAGAAGCGCACGCTGCTGCTCGACATCGAGGATCGCGCGCTCCGTTATCTCAGGCTGAAGCTTGGCGCTGCCGCAGCTGAGCAGGCGCTGCGCGCCTATCGCGACCGGCATCGCAGCTCGATGATGGCGAGAGCATCCGAGGCCTTCGCGACGATCAGCCGTGGCGCTTATACAGGGCTCGCCGCCCAGCCGGAGAAGGACGGCGAGGTCCTAATCGCGCTTGCGGCCGGTGGAGGTTCGAAAGAGGCTGCGGAACTGTCGAAGGGCACGCGCTTCCAGCTCTATCTCGCGCTCCGCGTCGCCGGGTACTACGAATTCGTTGCCTCGCGGCAGCCGGTGCCGTTCATCACCGATGACATCATGGAGACGTTTGATGATTTCCGGGCCGATGAGGCGTTTCGGCTCTTCGGTGAAATGGCGCAGGTCGGGCAGGTGATCTACCTGACCCATCACCCGCATCTATGCGAGATCGCGCGGCGGGTCTGTCCTGGCGCCACCGTTCACGAGCTTGCCGCTGGTTCGCTATAGCACACGTCCACAAAGAGAGCTGTTCGCGTGGCTCTTTCATACGGCACCGAGAAGGCCACCGGGGCTCGCGTCGAGCTGCATGCAATAGCGACCACTTGCTCTCATCTCAAAATCTCAGCCATCGCCAGATCTGGGTCCTATGACAAAATTCCCGCAATCGCTTGGCGTTGCTCGGCGTGCTTCCCGGGGTTCTGCTCTTTCAACTTCGTTAGGTTGAGCAGCTTCCAGCGAACCGCCGGCAAATTCGCGGCCTGGGGCAGTCCGATTACCTCGAAGTCCGGTTCAGCATCATGCAGCGAAAGCAGAAACCGCATCGCCCTGTCATCGAGCCGTGCGAGCAGGTCTTTGGTCAGCCTGATGCGCGCGTCCTTCAACTCGCTCAGGCTCACAGGCCTGACCGTCATACCCTCGAACTCCTTGGCAAAGGCGTCGTCGATATCGGAAAGGGACGGCTTGATAAGCTCGTGCGGCGGCCGGCCAGAACTTGCAACATAGATCAAGAAGGTCCGAAACAGCGCGTCCGTCAGCCCCTCATTCTCATAGAGAAGCTTCACATCGAACAGATCACGCGGGTGCTGGCGATCGACCGCCGCATGGAGCTTGCCGCCGAACAGATCCTCGAAGGCAACGACCTGCATTTCAGCGAAGCCGAATGTGTCGGCGACGGCGTCGGTGACCGGCCGTAGTTCTGGAGGATGCACCGTTCCGCGCGCGACTGGCGAAGTCTCGATCTTGACCTCGGTGCTTCCCTGGCGGACCAGCACGCGTGTGTCGTTGTTGCCGCCGCCGGCGATCCGCTGGACCGTCACGCCCCGGAGGTTTCGCAGAAGGTCCTTGCGGATGCGATCAAGCGCCTCGTCGATACCGGCAAGTGTCGCTTCACGATCCTCGACTGGAAGATAGGTGAGGTCGATGTCGACCGAGAGTCGAGGCATGTCGCGATAGAAGAGATTGATGGCGGTGCCGCCCTTGAGCGCGAACACGTTCTGGCGCGCTATGAACGGCAGTGTCCGGACCAGGAGTTCGACCTGCCGCATATATTGCTCACGCGCCATGTGCAGCCTCCTGCGGCAACAGGTCGGCCGGCACGGTGATCCGATAGGTCGGGTGCAGCCGCCCGCGTGGGGCGAGAGCTCGATCGCCTCGGCCCATGTGGATTTGCGACATGTCTATGTGCTTGCGCCAGGCGTGAGCATGTTTGTCGGCATAGACGAAGAACAGGCGTTTGACCTTCACGCTCTGGCATTGGACAAGCAGCGTCGTCAGCAATTTCGGGCGCAGATTGACCAAGCTCTCGAACGTCTTGTCGAGGGTGTGAAAGCTCTCGTTCGTTGGCAGCTCATCAAGCGCCTCGAGGATCGCTCGCTCCGCCGACGACATCCGTATCGGCCAGCGCCAGGGACTGAGGGTGAGCTCCGTATCCGGGACGTCGGACAGGCTGAATTCGCTATCTTCAACACCGGTCGGCTGCTCACCGAACAGCGCATCGTTTCGCCGGACGAACCGTGCATCGGTTTGCAGCTCGACCAGCCATGTCGGTATGTCCGAGCCGTAGAGATAGATCCCTGCGTCACCGCCCAGCTGCAGATAGTGCGAATGACCGTGAAGGCTGAGGGCGCTCGTCCCTCCGACATGGAAGCGATGTCCCATGATCCATTGCGCGGAGAGCAATGGGATTTTCCATCCCGTCGCGGCTTCTTGACTTGCGCCGGTGGTAAAGGGGCGGCGGTAGAGGCCTTGTCTCAGCCGCTCCAGCCAGCCTTGCTTCACATAGGCGGAAACCGATTGTCGCGAGATGGCGTGGCGCGTCATCCAGGCCATATCCACCAGAAAACCCGGCGGGATGGTCTGGAGGAGTTGCTTCAGCTTCCACGCGCCTTGTCCATTCATGATGGACATTATGGCATAAATTCAAAGTGATGGCGAGAGCCGCTTTTGGCTGTCGCCCTGATGTCAAGCCAAAATTGACAAATAGGTTCATTTTCAAAGTGGGTGGGCTGCATATTCTGCTGGTTTGAGGGAACACGGGGCGTCTCCCTGCGGGCCGGGCTGTCGGCGAAGCTGAAGCCCCTGCGGGTCTCCACCCATCCGGGCGTCCATCCCTGACGCAAGGTGAAGCGTTGCTAAGTGACCGGAAGGAGAAGCGAGGTGTGCGCGCACAGAGTATGGCTGGCCTCTCCATATCGGTATCGAGGGTGCTGAGTGAAACGCGCAACCGCCTCGCTGTCTCGCCGCAAGCTATGAAGTGGAAGCCGCAGATCCAGGCCACGTCGAGGAGGTCTAAGACGAGCTGTAATGTGATCTCTTGTTAGGTTCGCTTGAGGACGAGCTGAACCTCGATGCCCGTCGCAACCGTCAGGTATCGTTGCATTGCCTCGATAAATTGTAGGTCCGAGCTCAGGAAGAAGAAGCGGAACGGCGTTGCGGCATGTAACGCAATCGCCATTTCCGACCGTTTGGCTGAGGCAACACTCGCGACGTAGTCGCGTTGGTCGGCTCGGTCGTCCGGTTAGGACCGACTGACACGGCGATCTGCCCGGTTCAGAATGCATTGCTGTCAATCTGAACGGCACTCGGGTGCCAGTCAAACGGCCGCTAATGCTTGCCGTAGACGGTGATCCGATCGTCAGCGCCGATGAGAAGGGTCTCGAACGGCTCCGGCGTGACGCCCGCAACCTCCATTCCCGGGGAGCCGACCGGCATGTCCGGGACGGCGAGGCCGAGCGCCCTCGGCTTGTCCTTCAACAGCTTGACGATGTCCGAGGCGGGAACATGGCCTTCGATGAAATAGCCCTCGACCATGCCGGTGTGGCAGGATTGGACCTTGTCCGGAACCCCTAAGGCGCGTTTGCTGCCCGACATGTCGCGGCTTTCGACGATGCGGGGCGTAAAGCCGGCCTGTTCGAGATGCCGGACCCAGGCCTTGCAGCAACCGCAGGTCGGGCTGAGATGAACGTCGATCTTCTGTGCGCTGGCCGGCAAGGTCGGCAGCGCCAAGGCTAAAAGTACGAGCCAAGCGCTCTTCATCATCATCGCCTTTGTCTGATGGGTTCAGGTCGACGCCGCGTCCGACGTTCCGTGAATTGAGTGGCGGCGGGCGGGCGCCGCCGCTCCGATCATGTCCTGTGGCGGTAAGTGCTCGGGCTCGCTCAGACGAGGTAGGGTGATCGTGACCCGAAGCCCACCTTCCGGCCGCGTGCCCAGCGTGATCTCGCCGCCATGCGAGACGATGACCGCACGTGCGATCGTTAGGCCCAGACCGGAGCCGCCGGTCTCGCGACCACGCGACCCCTCGAGACGGACGAAGGGATCGAAGACTCGCTCCAAGTCGCTGTTTGGGATACCCGGGCCGTCGTCCTCGACCGTGATCACGAGGCCGACCGACGTCTCGGTGACCACGACCGTGACGTTGTTGCCGTACTTCACCGCGTTGCCGATCACGTTCCAGAACGCGCGCTTCAACGAGAGCAGGCGCCCGAGCACGCGGCCATGGCTAATACCACTCAAGCTGACGGCCTGCCCCTGATCGGCATGGTCGTCGACGATGGTCTCGATCACCGAGACGAGGTCGATCGGGCGGATCGCTTCGCTGGAGACACCCCCGCGCAAGAACTCCAGCGTCGAATCGATCATGCTCTCCATCTCGGCGAGGTCGGCGTCGACCAGGTCGCGCGTCGCCTCGTCCTCCATCAATTCGGAGCGCAGCCGCAGCCGGGTGATCGGCGTGCGCAAATCGTGGGAGACGGCGGCGAGCGCCTGCATGCGCTCGGAGACAAGGCGCTGGATGCGCTCGCGCATGGTGTTGAAGGCGCGCGCGGCGCGGCGGACCTCGGCCGGGCCGGTCTCGACCAGCGGCTGTGGGGTCTGGTCGAGGCTGAAGCGCTCGGCCGCAATGGCGAGATCGCGAAGCGGCCGCGTCGCCCAGCGCAGCAGCAGGACGGCGACCACGACGATCGCGACGCCGAAGCAGATGGTGACGGCCAGCACGCTCCAGTCGGTATGCTGTGTCGCCCCCAGGGTCGTCGATGAAAAGTTGACCCAGGAGCCATCGTCAAGTCGGACCGAGACCAGCATCATGTGCCGATAGGCGTCGGCCTCGCCCGAACTCAATGCGCCATCGTCGGCGAAGCCGAGCCGGAAGGACTCCGAAGCCAGATCCGGCACGAGTTCCTTAAGTTTGGCTGCCATGGCCGCCGTCCGCTCGGTCGCCGGGGCCGTGCCGAGCACCAGGCTGACCTTGCTCCAATGCACCTCTAGGCTCGCGCTCGATAGGTCATGGGCGGCGCGGTCTCGTTCCGGCTCCTGCGGTATGCCGGCGATGGCGCGCTTTATCGAGACGA
Organism: Beijerinckiaceae bacterium; assembly: GCA_019745195.1. Classification (GTDB taxonomy): domain Bacteria; phylum Pseudomonadota; class Alphaproteobacteria; order Rhizobiales; family Beijerinckiaceae; genus Allobosea. Next base: position 17,735 of record JAIETL010000105.1, on the reverse strand, counting down.
TGCGCTCGGCCAGCCCCCGATCGCGCTGTGCCGTCGCCAGGCTCTCGACGCCGACGCGATAAGCCCAATAGCCGACGAGATGAAAGGCGACGAGTGCCGCAACGAGGATCAGGATGGCGCGGCTCGCCACGGTGTCGGGGAAGCCCCGCTTGAGAATGCGGTTCATGCCGGATGGCCCTCGCGGGCCTGGACAGACGGCGTGAACATGTAGCCTGCGCCGCGGATGGTCTTGATGAGTTGGCCGCCATGGGCGTCGGCTTCCAGCTTGCGCCGCAGTCGGCTGATCTGTACGTCGATCGTGCGGTCGAATGGGTCGTCGCTTCTGCGCGTCTTGGCGAACTGCATCAGGGCCTCGCGCGAGAGCACGCGGTTGGCATGCTCGACTAGGGCGACCAGCAAGTCGAACTCGCCGGTGGAAAGGTCGACCAGCGTGCCCGTTGGCGAGGTCAGCTCGCGCCGGCGCAGATCCATCCGCCAGCCGTCGAAGACGATGGGCTCCGCCGATCCGTCGATGCCAGGGCCGCGCTTGGTGCGCGAACGCCGGAGCACCGCGCGAACTCGTGCCAACAGCTCACGGGCGCTGAACGGCTTAGTGATGTAGTCGTCGGCGCCGGCCTCGAGCCCGATGACCCGGTCGCTTTCCTCGTTGCGCGCCGTCAACATCACGATTGGAACCGAAGACGTCCTTCGGACGTCGCTACACAAATCAAAACCGGACCGCCCCGGCAGCATCAGGTCGAGGATGACCAAGTCGATCTCGGCCTGCCGCAGAACGTCGAGCATGACGCGCCCGTCTGGGGCGCCTGTTACCTTGTAGCCATGGCGCTGCAGGAAGCGGGCGACCAGCAGGCGAATCTGCGGGTCGTCGTCCACCACGAGCACGTGGCCATGGTCGTCGGCTGCTGGAGTGGTCGAAATCTCGGTCACGGACGTCCTTTTCGGGAACGGGGCTAATTGCCGCGCCAAGCGGCACCGACATGTCGACAAGATAACGCCATTGCAGCCGCCGTGCGCGGTCGGCTTCGCAACAATTTGTTACGGACGGCCACAGCGTCTCGTTGCTACCCAAGCCGCACCGACGCGCTGGACCGAACGAATCGAAATGACCGCAAAACTGTTTCTGACCGCTCTCTCGGCGCTCGCGCTAGGTGCGTGCGCGGTTGCTCCTGTGCCGGTTCATCTGGCTCGCCCGGTTGATCCGAGCGCGCGTGTCCCTGCGGTCGCCTATCAGAGCGTCACTGCCGGCGTCGTCTCCATGCGCCCGGCGGAGCCAAAGAACTGGCGCGAGATGAACCGCAGAGTAGGGCCTCAACAGTGACTGCTACGACCCCTGTCGGTCTATCCTCTGACGATATCTCGTCGGGTGCCATTCGCCGCTTTATGCTTATCGCCGGCGTGGCCATGGTTCTTGGAGGCTGCGCGACCTTCTCGGCCGATGGCGGCGTCGGCACCGCGCAGGCTATCGCCTATACGGAGCTGAACAAGGACGTCGTCAAGATTACCGACGCCGCCGCCGCTGGCAGCGCCAGGACGCGGGTCGACCAGTTGCTGAAGAAGCCGTTGACGGCTGACAGCGCGGTCCAGATCGCGCTCCTTAACAATCGCGGCCTGCAAGCCGCCTTCAACGAGCTCGGCATTGCCGAGGCTCAGATGGTCGCGGCCAGCCTGCCGCCCAACCCGCGCTTCGGCATCTCCAAGCTGTCGGGTCGGTTCGAGGTCGAGATCGAGCGGCAGATCGTCGGAAGCCTGTTCGCATTGGCGACCTGGCCGGCGCGCGCCGACGTCGCCCGCGACCGCTTCCAGAACGCACAGCTTCGTGCGGCGGAGGCGGTGCTGAAGCTCGCCGCCGACACGCGCAAGCAGTATTACCGTTCCGTTGCGGCGAACGCCCAGGTCGGCTTTTACGAGCAGGCGAAGTCATCGACCGACGCGGCGACTCAGCTCTTCAAACGCCTCGGCGAATCCGGCGGAATCAACAAGCTCGATCAGGCAAGGGAGTTCGCCTTCGACGCCGAGCTCGGCGCCCAGCTCGCTCAGGCACGTCTCCAGCAGCGCCAAGAGCGCGAACGGCTGGTCAGGCAGCTCGGCCTCTGGGGCGACGACCTAAAGTTCCGCATGCCGGCCTCGTTGCCTTCGTTGCCGCGCCTGCAGTCGGCCAAGGCGATCGAAGCGGAGGCGCTTCGCAAGCGCGTCGATATCCAGATCGCGCGGGGCGAACTTAACCTCCTCGCCAAGTCACTGGGGCTCACGCAGGCGACCCGGTTCGTGAACGACATCGATCTGCTGGGCCGGCGAACCTACGACCGTGGCCGCAGCGTCCTGTCCGATGGCGATGTCGAGCGCGAGACGAGCCGCAGCCGCACGCTCGAATTGGAGATCGAGATTCCGATCTTCGATTTCGGGCAGAGCAAGGTGGCTTTGGCCGAGCAGACCTACATGCAGGCGGCGAACCGTTTGGCCGAAAAGGCCGTGAACGTCCGTTCCGAGGCGCGCGAGGCCTATACGAGCTATCGCGGTACCTACGACATTGCCCGGCAGTACATCAACAACGTGCTGCCGCTCCGCAAGATCATCCAGGACGAGGCGCTGTTGCAGTACAACGGAATGCTGATCGACGTGACGCAGCTCATTACCGACGCGCGCGGCCGCATCCTGTCCAATGTCGCGGGCATCAATGCGCGCCGCGATGCCTGGATCGCCCATACCGACTTCAAGCACGCGCTCATCGGTGGCGGCTCGCCTGGAGGCAGCGGTGGAGCCGTGGTCGCAGCGGCTGGCGGCGGCGGCGATGCGCCGGCCCATTGAACCCATCAGGAGCAAGATGACATGAATGATCTGTCACGCAGGGGTTTCATCGGCTCGTCAGGCCTCGTGATCGCGGGCGCTGCGGCCGTGTCAGGCCGCACCGCATTCGCCGCCGTGCCCGAAGCGCCGACCATGGCGAGCGCGGCTACGCAGGCCCCGCTCGTGCCGACCAGCGGCCCCGACTACCAGCCGGTCGCGACGTTGAACGGCTGGACCCTGCCCTGGCGCATGAACGGCGACTGGAAGGAATTCCATCTCGTCGCCGAGCCAGTCGAGCGCGAGATCGCGCCGGGCATGATCGCTTATCTCTGGGGCTATAACGGCCAGTCGCCTGGCCCAACGATCGAGGCCGTCGAGGGGGACAAGGTCCGCATCTACGTCACCAACAAGCTGCCGGAGAACACGACGATTCACTGGCACGGCCAGCGCCTGCCCAACGGCATGGACGGCGTCGGCGGGCTGAACCAGCCGCACATTCCCTCGGGCAAGACCTTCGTTTACGAGTTCCTGCTCAGGCGCTCGGGCACCTACATGTACCATCCCCATTCCGACGAGATGGTGCAGATGGCGATGGGGATGATGGGCATGTTCATCGTTCACCCGAAGGACCCCGCCTTTCGCCGGGTCGATCGCGACTTCGTCTTCCTGCTCAACGCCTTCGATATCGTGCCCGGCTCCTATGTGCCGAAGGTCAACACCATGCTCGATTTCAACATGTGGTGCTGGAACAGCCGCGCCTTTCCCGGCATCGACCCGTTCGTGGTGGGCCTAAACGACAAGGTCCGGATCAGGTTCGGCAATCTCACGATGACCAACCACCCGATCCACATGCACGGCTACGAGTTCAAGGTTTCCTGCACCGATGGCGGCTGGGTCGATCCGGCATCCGCCTGGGACGAGGTCTCGATCGACTGCGCCGTAGGCCAGATGCGCGCCTTCGATTTTGTGGCCGACGAGCCCGGCGACTGGGCGATCCACTGCCACAAATCGCACCATACGATGAACGCCATGGGCCATTCGGTGAAGACCTATATCGGCGTCACCAAGAAAGACCTCGTCAGCCGCATCCGCAAGGCCGCGCCCGGCTACATGCCGATGGGGTCGAATGGCATGGGCGAGATGGGCTCCATGGAGATGGAATTGCCCAAGAACACGCTGCCGATGATGACCGGCTACTCCCAGTTCGGCCCCGTCGAGATGGGTGGCATGTTCTCGGTCGTGAAGGTGCGCGAGGGGCTGGCCAAGAACGATTACAAGGACCCCGGCCACTACAAGAACCCCGAGGGTACAGTGGCGTTCGAGTACAAGGGCCAGAAGCTGGCCGAGGCGCCGCGCATCGAGCCTGCTAAGGCCAAGCCCGAGCAGGCGACCTGGCAGGTCAAGGACCCGCGCAAGCCGAGGCTGGGCGCCGACGGCAAGTCGCTGTCCGCCGCCAAGGGCGGCCATTCCAACCATTGACGCCGATAACCAACCCCGGAGCGACCGCATGACGATCATCCCCTTCAGACTGACAGTGACGTCCTTGACCCTGCTCGCTTCGGCAGGCCTGGCCTTGGCCGGGCCGGGCGGCGCTGGCCACAGTCATGGCGCCGAGACCGCCTATGGCAAGCCCGGCGACCCCAAGAAGCCGGCTCGACTGGTTCAGGTCGTGATGAGCGAGCGCGGCGACAAGATGGTCTTCATTCCCGATCGCATCGAGGTTCGGCGCGGCGAGCAAATCAAGTTCGCGCTGCGCAACAACGGCGAGATCGACCACGAGATCGTCGTGGCGACGCTGGAGGACAACCTCAAGCACGCCGAGGAGATGAAGAAGAATCCCGACATGGAACACGACGACCCGAACGCCAAGCGGCTTAGCCCTAAGAAGACCGGCGAGATCGTCTGGCACTTTACCAAGGCGGGCGAGTTCGACTTCTCCTGCCTGATCCCTGGCCATCGCGAAGCCGGAATGACCGGCAAGGTCATCGTCAAGTAGGCGAAAAGCCTGCCAACCAAGGAGCATCACATGCTGAAGATCATCTCCACCATCGCCTTCGTCTACCTTGCTCTGCCCGCCGTGGCACAGGAGGTCAGCGGCACCGTCAAGAAGATCGACGAGGCGCAGGGCAAGCTGACGATCGATCACGGCCCGATCAAGAAGCTCGACATGGACGCCATGTCGATGGTCTTCCGCGCCGGCGATCCGGCCATGCTCAAAGGCCTGAAGGCCGGCGACAAGATCAAGTTCGACGCCGACCGCGTCAACGGCCAAATCACGGTGACGAAGCTGCAGAAGACCAAGTGAGCGAGGGCTGGGGGCGTTCCCGCTTGTCGCGACGGGGAAAGACCGTCGCGACGGCGCTCACCAGAATCGAGCCACAGATGACGACGAACGGATTCCCGCATGCGCCCAACTGCCGTGCATGGCGCAAGTCTTTGGTTTGGAGAGCTAGTGAGCGGATCAAGCGCTCTAATCCCAATTTTGGCCGTCTCACTGGTTCTTGCGGCGGTCGTCTTCTACATTCTCAGAATGTTGTTTCCCATTCAGCTTTAGCATGCGTTGGCGCCATTGTTCTTCTGCCGATAGCGATCGCCCTCGCGTTCGCGGGAAATGTCCGCGCTTCGGACGGAGACCTGCAACGGGCGCTGCTTGAATCCGGTTGCGTTCAGGCGACGATCAAAACACTGCCTCCGCTCGGGCAGACGCTGCTCTACGAAGCGAATTGCTTCGGCAGTTCGCACAAGCTGCTCAAGATCGCCTGCGCCAGCGGCCGCTGCGTCGTCGATTCTCCGCGAGCCCCACGCGACGAGGCAGATGACGACTGATTAACGCGATCTTGATGCCGCCGGCCTTTTGCCGGTGGTGCGGACATGGCATCCTGCGCCTATGAAGCTCCGGCTCCTCACGCATGCGCTGATCCTGGCCTTGTTCCTAACGGCCGGCGTTCTTGCGGCCTTTGTCAGCCCGGCGACCGCCGGCATGGCGCGCGACGCCGTCGGCGTCGAGCAGGGCATGGAAGCGGGCATGCCGTGCTGCCCGCCGGACAACAGTGGTCCCAAGGACTGCACGACGAACTGCCCGGCGCTGACCTTCTGTCTCGCCAAGTGCTTTGCCGGCGGAACCGCCAGATCCGTCGCGCTTCCTGGCCCGGTCATCGCCGTCATCGCGCTCACGCGCAACGACGCCGAGCGCGTGTCGCAAACCTTCGCGCCGCCCGCGAGACCTCCCCGAAGCTGAGGCATCGCCGGCGCGTCAGCGCCGGCTCCGGCCGCGCGGCACTGTCCGGGCGGTCGGCACTTTGTGGCTAAGCGCCACGCGACCAGCCGTGCATCAGCGCGGCAGCCTGATCATTCGGGATATCCACCATGTCTTCCGTGACTTTCGTGCGCGCGCTCGCCGCCGCGCTTGCGCTCGTCTTCGCCGTGCCGGCGCTGGCCGACATCAAGGACTACGAGTTTCAGCTCACCCAAAAGGAGCTGAAGCAGGGCGACGGCGTCGTCGTTACCGTCCGGCTCATCGACAAACGCACCGGCAAGCCGGTGCCCGACGCGGTGATCTTCGCTAGCCGCATCGACATGGAGCCGGACGGCATGGCGACCATGGCCGCCAAGCTGGAGCCGCTGCCCGCGCCCGAGCCCGGCAGCTACAGCTTCAGGACCAACCTGATCATGGAGGGCGGCTGGCGGCTCTCGCTGGCGGCCAAGGTGCAGGGCGAGGATGGCACGGTCGAGAGCCGGCTGATCCTGAAGGCGACGCCATGAAGCGGGTTCTGCTCACGGGGCTCGCTTTGGTCGTCATTGCGGCGACGGGAGCGGCCGGTTATGTCGCCGGCACGCGCGGCCTTGCCTTGCCGGGCCTCGATCATCTCCACCATGCCTTGATGGCCAGATCGCCGGTCGCGCCCAAGGCCGTGCCGACAGCCGCCGCCGGGCCGATCGCCTATTATCGTCACCCGGATGGAATGCCGGTCTATGCGCCGGAACCGCGCAAGACCGAAGACGGTCGTGACTTCTTGCCCGTGCGCGCCAGCGAGGACATCACCTTCGACCCGCCTGCGGCCAGACCGGTTGAGACCGTCACCGGCCCCGCTGCAGCCACCGAGGCCGACCGAAAACTGCTCTATTATCGCAACCCGATGGGTCTGCCCGACACCTCGCCAGTTCCGAAAAAAGACTGGATGGGGATGGACTATTTGCCGGTCTATGCCGGCGAGGACGCCGACGACAAGGTGATCAAGCTCTCGCCCGGCCGCGTCCAGCGCAGCGGCGTGCGTTCGGAGCCCGTCGTGCGGCAGGCGATCAGCCGGCCGATCCGGGTGCCCGGCACGGTGCAACTCGACGAGCGCCGCGTCTCCGTGGTCGCGACGCGCTCGGACGCCTTCATCCAGGAAGTCGCTCCGGTCACAACTGGCGACCGCGTCGCCAAGGGCGACCGGCTGGTCAGGATCTATTCGCCCGAGATCACGGCGGCGAGCGCGCAGTTCGTCACCGAGCTGAACGCAGTCGCACGGGGAGCTCCGGAGGGAGGCGCGCGCCAGCGCCTTGAGAATCTCGGCGTGCAGCCCGAGATCGTCGCCGAGATCGAGCGCACCCGGAAGGTGCCGCTGACGATCATCTGGTCGGCCCCGCGCGACGGCATCGTGCTGGAGCGCAACGTCGTCGATGGCATGAAGATGGCCTCGGGCGACAGCCTGTTTCGCCTCGCCGACATCTCGACGATCTGGGTTCTGGCCGATGTGCCCGAGGGCGATCTCGCCGCGATCCGCATCGGCGCGCCGGCTACGATCCGCCTTCGCGGCCGACCGGGAACGGTCTTCGAGGGCAAGGTTGGGCTGATCTATCCGCAGGTGGCGGAGGCGACGCGCAGCACCAAGGTCCGCATCGAGATCGACAACCGTGCCGGCATGCTGCTGCCCAACATGTATGCCGATGTCGAGATCGGCTCCGGCGAGGCCGCGCCCGCGCTGACTGTTCCCGAGAGCGCCGTGATCGACACTGGCACGCGCCGCGTCGTCATCCTCGACCTCGGCGAGGGCCGTTTTGAGCCGCGCGAGGTCCAGCTTGGCCAGCGCGGCGACGGCATGGTCGCGATCCGCGATGGCGTCCAGGAGGGCGACCGCGTCGTCGTCTCGGCCAATTTTCTCATAGACGCCGAGAGCAATTTGAAGGCGGCGCTGAGCGGCCTCGGCGCGCCAGCCGGGACAACACCAACGGAGATCAAGCCATGATCGCCCGGCTGATCGCCTGGTCGGCGCGCAACCTCGTCCTCGTCTTCGTCGCCACGGGCTTTGCTGTCGCGGCCGGGGTCTACGCGGTCAGGACATTGCCGCTCGACGCGATTCCCGATCTCTCCGACGTGCAGGTCATCGTCTACACGGAGTATCCCGGCCAGGCTCCACAGGTGATCGAGGACCAGGTCACCTATCCGCTGACGACCGCGATGCTGACCGTGCCCAAGGCCCGCGTCGTGCGCGGCTTCTCCTTCTTCGGCGTCTCCTTCGTCTACGTCATCTTCGAGGACGGCACCGACCCCTACTGGGCGCGCTCGCGCGTGCTCGAATATCTCAACGCCGCGGCCCGCCGCCTTCCGGCCGGCGTCTCGCCGACATTGGGGCCGGACGCGACCGGCGTCGGCTGGGTCTACCAGTACGCCGTCATGGCCAAGGAGATGACGCTGGCCGAGTTGCGTTCGGTCCAGGACTGGTCGGTGCGCTTTGCCGCCTCGCGCGCCGAGGGCGTGGCGGAGGTCGCCAGCGTCGGCGGCTTCGTCAAGCAGTATGCCATCGTGGTCGATCCGGTGCGGCTGCGGGCGCAAGGGGTGTCGCTGGCGACCCTTCGGGAGGCGGTGCGCAACAGCAACATGGATGTCGGCGGGCGCACCGTCGAGCTCGCCGAGTTCGAGTTCGTGGTGCGCGGACGCGGCTACCTGAAGTCGATAGCCGATATCGAGAACATCGTGCTGCGGACCGAGCGCGGCGCGCCGCTCAGGCTCGCCGACGTCGCCCGCGTCGAGCTCGGACCCGACGAGCGGCGCGGCATCACCGAGCTCAATGGCGAGGGCGAGGTTGCGAGCGGCATCGTGCTGCAGCGCTTCGGGGCCAATGCGCTCGGGGTCATCGAGCGCGCCAAGGCGAGGCTCGCCGAAATCGCCGCGACCCTGCCCGGCGGAGCGGAGATCGTGCCGGTCTACGACCGCTCGCACCTGATCGAGCGCGCGATCGAGACGCTGAAAGTCACGCTGATCGAGGAGAGCGTCATCGTCGCGCTCGTCTGCATCGTCTTCCTTTTGCATCTGCGCAGCGCGCTGGTGGCGATCCTGATGCTGCCTGTCGGCATCCTGATCGCATTCGCCGCGATGAAGGCGCTGGGGCTGGGCTCCAACATCATGAGCCTGGGCGGCATCGCCATTGCGGTCGGCGCCATGATCGACGCCGCCATCGTGATGATCGAGAACGCCCACAAGCATCTCGAGCGCGCCCCACCGGGCAAGCCGCGCATCGAGATCATCATCGAGGCGGCAAGCGAGGTCGGGCCGGCGCTGTTCTTCAGCCTGCTCGTGATCACCGTATCGTTCCTGCCGATCTTCACGCTGGAGGGAGAGGAGGGCCGGCTGTTCGGCCCGCTCGCCTACACCAAGACCTTCGCCATGGCGGCTGCAGCCTTCCTGTCGGTGACTTTGGTGCCGGCGCTGATGGTCGTCTTCGTGAGGGGCCGGATCGTTCCGGAGCACAAAAACCCGATCAACCGGGCGCTGATCTGGCTTTACCGCCCACTGATCAGGGGCGTTCTCAAGGCCAGGATGCTGACGATCCTGCTGGCGCTGGTTGTGCTGGGCGTCAGCGTCTGGCCGGCCCGCCAACTCGGCTCGGAGTTCATGCCGACGCTGAACGAGGGCACGCTGATGTACATGCCCACGACGCTGCCGGGCATCTCCGTCACCAAGGCGGCCGAACTGCTCCAGACCCAGAACCAGATCATCCGGTCGTTTCCGGAAGTGGCCTCGGTCTATGGCAAGGCCGGCCGGGCCCAGACCGCGACCGATCCTGCCCCGACGGAGATGTTCGAGACCATCATCAACCTGAAGCCGCAAGCCGAGTGGCGCTCCGGGGTCACCTCCGACAGCCTGAAGAGCGAGATGGACAAGGCGCTGCAGTTCCCCGGCATCTCCAACGCCTGGACGCAGCCGATCCGCGCCCGCATCGACATGCTGGCGACCGGCATCCGCACGCCCGTAGGCGTCAAGGTCTTCGGCGACGACCTGACGAAGATGGAAGCCGTCTCGCGCCAGATCGAGACCGTGCTCAAGGCCGTGCCCGGCACCACCAGCGCCTATGCCGAGCGCGTCATCGGCGGCTATTTCCTCGACATCGTGCCCGATCGGATCGCGCTCGGGCGCTACGGGCTTTCCATCGGGGACGTGCAGGGGGCAGTCACGATGGCGCTGGGCGGCGAGACCGTGACGACGACGGTCGAGGGCCGCGAGCGCTACGGCGTCACCATCCGCTTTCCGCGCGACCTGCGCTCCGACCCGCAGTCGATCGCGCGCGAGGTCCAGGTGACGATGCCGGGCGGTGGCTCGGTGCCGCTCGGCGAGGTCGCCAAGATCGAGCGCAAGCGCGGCGCGACCACGATCCGCACCGAGAACGGCCAGCTCGCGATCTACATCTTCGTCGACATCGCCGGGCGCGATCTCGGCGGCTATGTCCGCGAGGCGCAAGGAGCGATCGCGAAAGCCGTCCAGCTCCCGATGGGCTACCGCGTCGCCTGGAGCGGCCAGTTCGAATATCTCGAACGGGCCGAAGCGCGGCTGAAGATCGTCGTACCCGTCACCCTGGCGATCATCTTCCTGCTGCTCTATCTCAACTTCCGCCGGCTGACCGAAACGTTCATCGTCATGCTGTCGCTGCCCTTCGCGTTGGTCGGCGGGGTCTGGCTGCTCTGGTGGCAGGGCTTCAACATGTCGGTCGCCGTCGCGGTCGGCTTCATCGCACTGGCGGGCGTCGCGGCCGAGACCGGCGTGATCATGCTGATCTATCTCGACCAAGCGCTGAAGGAGGTCCGCGCACGCTGCGCAGCCGAAGGACGGGCGTTCACCCGCGCCGATCTGCAGGAAGCCATCATGCTGGGCGCAGTCGAGCGGTTGCGGCCCAAGATCATGACCGTGATCGCGATCATGGCCGGCCTGCTGCCGATTCTGTGGAACACCGGCACGGGTTCGGAGGTGATGCAGCGCATCGCCACCCCGATGATCGGCGGCATGGTCTCCTCGACCGTGCTGACGCTGCTAGTGATCCCGGCGATCTACGGGCTGGTCAAGGGCTGGAGGCTGCCGAAGGCGGCGGCCGGGCTGTATCCGACGGATGGCGGCGTCAAGTCGGGCACGGCCGTCAGTCCGGCCGTCGTGTCAGAGCCTGTCCAGTGAGCGATCGTACGTCGTCATTCCAGCGCGCGGTGACGAGGTTTCAGGTCCGAGCATGTCGAGCACGGGACATGGCGCGAGCGGCTCACTGGTGCAGCGCGCCACGGATGCGGCGAGGATGCTCTCCAGCCTCGTCAGGTCCGCGAGCTTGTGACGAACCTCGGTCAGGTGCGTCGCCGCGATGTCCTTGGCCTCCGCGCAGGAGCCCTGGCGGGGATCGTTCAGGATCAGGAGGGCGCGAACCTCTTCGATGCTGAACCCCAACTCGCGCCCTCGGCGAATGAAGGCCAGCCGTCTGACATGGACGTCATCGTAGACGCGATGACCGCCCGGCGTGCGGGGCGGCGCAGGCATCAGCCCGATCGTCTCGTAATAGCGGATCGTCTCGAGATTGACGCCTGCAGCTTTCGCAAGCTGTCCCGCGGCAAGGCCTCGCACCTTCGTGAGCATAGGGGGCTTGATCCCGTAGTGGCTACGGGAGGCAGAGTGTCATGGATCGAACCGGAGAGCTATTCATGACCAGCGCTGAACTCGGACAATCTGGCTCGACGAAGCCTCTCCCCACGCCATCGACGGGCGTCCTGGCAGGGACGGGCGCCGTCGTCGGAGCCGGAGCTCTGATCGCATCCTCTTGCTGCGTCTTGCCGATGGCGCTCGCAGGGCTTGGCGTGACCGGCGCGGTCTTCAGCGGCCTTGCGGTCCTGGCCGATATCCGGCCGTTTCTCATCGCCGGCGCGGCGCTCATGCTGGCCCTCGGCTGGGCATTTTTCTTCCGGCGACGGCGCGGGGCGAGATGTGACGGCGATACCTGCGCCAAGCCGGAGCGATCGGGCCGCACGATCGGGCTGCTCGGCTTCGGCTCTCTGGTCGTCGGGCTGGCGCTGGTGTGGAGCCCCTACGTCGAGCCAGCCCTGCTCAAGATGGTGCGGTGAATCGGATGCGGCTCGAATCCACCCTGACCTGTCCCCATTGCGCCCATCAGGCGAGTGAGATCATGCCGACTGATGCCTGCTGGTTCTTCTACGAGTGCAAGAGTTGCGGCGTGCTGCTGAGACCGCTGGAAGGCGACTGCTGCGTGTTCTGTTCCTATGGCGCGACGCCCTGTCCGCCGATTCAGGCCGCCGATGTAACGTCGTCAGCGGCGGCCTGCTGTGGACCTCCGACAGCGGGCGCGAACTGAGTCCGACGGCGGCTTCCGGGTCTGTTCCAGGCGAGGCTGTTCTCATGCGAGCCTCACAGACCGGCCCGCGCGTCGCGGGCCGGTCGTTCTCCGTCTTCAGATCATGCGCTTGATCTCGGCATAAGCGCCCTTGGTGCGCAGGATGATGGTGACGGGCTTGGTCCCCCGGTTGCGCCAGAACCAGCCATGGCCGCCGTCGAACTCGGCGGTGAGCACACCCGTATCGCCTGCCACCGCGCGGCCGGTCTTGTAGCTCTTCTCCTTGGCGCCGGGTCCGGGCGTGCCGTGCATGTCGTAGTTGACGACGCCGTCCTTGACGCTCCAGTCGAAGGTGACCTTCGCGCCCTTGACCATGGTCAGCTTGTATTCGACGCCCTTGGTCGGCTCCAGCGTGATGACGGTCTCGTCGGTCTTCTCAGCCTGCGCGATGACGATCCGCTCGCCGGCCTGTGCGGGCGAGACGAGCAGCCCCGCCAGCGTCGTCAGCAGGCGCGAACGCTGGTCCGGCGCGGGCGTCGTCGGGGCCGGCTGAACCGGCGCGGTCTGGCTGTCCCTGATCCGGTCGGCCTCTGCCTCGGCCGCGAGCTGAGTCTTGATCTCGCCCATCTGCGTCAGCTTCAGCATGCGGCCGATGCCGGTCGGGTCGATGGCGTATTCGGCCGGCAGGACGATGGTGACGAGGATGCCGGCGGCGGCGACGGCGGCGATGGCGGTGGAGCGCAGGAGCTGGGCGTTGGTCGGCAGTTCGGCGCGGGTCGGGATGTCGGTGTTGTACATCGGTTGAGGTCCTTGAGTTTTCAGGAAACGAAATAGCCGGTGAGCTGGTAGCCGACGAGCACGAAGCCGGCGGTGAGCATCCAGACGTTTGCGGTGTAGGCGTGACGCCAGAAGCTGGGCTTGCGGCGCCAGAAGCCCATCGCGATCAGGATCATCCCGAGCGCCGTGAGCTGGCCGAGCTCCACGCCGACGTTGAACGCCAGCAGGTTGGGCACGAGGCCGTCTGGCGAGATCTGGTATTCCAGGATCTTGGTCGAGAGACCGAAGCCGTGGAACAGGCCGAAGATCAGCGTCGCCGCCTTGGTGTTCGGCTGGAAGCCGAGCCAGCGCTGGAAGGCGCCCATGTTGTCGAGCGCTTTGTAGGCCACCGACAGGCCGATGATGGCGTCGATGATGTAGCTGTTGATCCCGACGTTGAAATAGACGCCCAGCAGCATCGTCGTCGAATGGCCGATCGCGAACAGGCTGACATAGATCGCGATGTGCTTGGCCCGGTAGAGGAAGAAGATCACCCCGAATAGGAACAGGATGTGGTCGTAGCCGGTGACCATGTGCTTGGCGCCGAGGTAGGTGAACGGGAGGAGGTTTACCCCCGAAATCTCCTGGATGTAGCCCTTGTCGCCTTCGGCGACGGCGTGGGCGAGGGCGGCCTCGAAGCCCGGCAGGGCTAGGACGAGCGCTAGCGCGAGGAGAAGGAGCAGGCGCAAGGCTGCATGTCGCAAGCCGTGCCGCCCTCCGATGGGAGGTCGTTGCATGGAAGTTCCGATGGTTCGTCGTTGATGAATGGCCGCGGAAGCGGCCGGGCTCATGCTGCGACGACGGCTCGCGGGGGACGTTCCAGCCCGTCGGGATGGCCGGGCTCGGCCATGACCGGGTCATGCGCCACGTTGGTGCGCGCGAAGCCCGGCGTCGCGAGCGCAACGACGCTGAGCCTGTCGGCCGTTTCATGCACATGGTCGGCTGCGTTGTGGCCATGGACATGGCCCGGCGCCTGCTCGGACGGCTCGCCCTCGTCATGCGCGTGGCCGTACTCGGCGATCGTAGCGGCGAGTTGCGCATGGCGAACCGCTTCGGCTTGGGCGGTCGCGTAGGCGTTGTGCCCTGCCGCCATGTGAGCGGCCGAGAGCACCATGCCTAGCACCATCGCCAAAGCGATGACGAAGCTGAACACGGCTCTGATGCGGCGGCGCGACATGAGGGAGGGTAGAGCCCTTATTCTTGACGACAGTTTGACCGAAACCGCTCAACGACGAATCGCCAGACTTTGTTGACGTATCCTACCGGGGAGGATACGTCATGTCATGTCGCAGAGTCATCTTCACGAAACCCATCCCGCCATCGTCAAGCGGCTGAAGCGGGCCGACGGGCACCTGCGCAAGGTCATCGAGATGATCGAGGCCGGCCGTCCCTGTCTCGACATCGCCCAGCAATTGCAGGCGGTCGAGAGCGCGATCGGGCAGGCCAAGAAGACCCTGATCCAGGACCATCTCGACCACTGCCTCGACGAGGTCGTCGGGCCTTTGCCTCGTGAGCAGCGCGAGGTCGTCGATGCCTTCAAGGCGATCGCCAAATACCTCTAGGACCATGCCCATGCTGGCCATCCTCGCCAACCGGACTTATCGCTGCCTCTTTCTCGCGCAGGTCATCGCCCTGATCGGCACGGGCCTCGCCACCGTGGCGCTCGGCCTGCTGGCCTATGATCTCGCAGGCCCCGACGCCGGCATCGTGCTGGGCACGGCGCTGGCGATCAAGATGATCGCGTATGTCGGCGTCGCGCCGATCGCATCGGCCTTCGCGGAGCGCCTGCCGCGCCGGACCATGCTGGTCGGGCTCGATCTGGTTCGCGCGGCGGTAGCCTTGCTGCTGCCTTTCGTCACGGAGATCTGGCAGGTCTATGTCCTGATCTTCGTTCTGCAATCGGCCTCGGCGGCGTTCACGCCGACCTTCCAGGCGACGATCCCCGACATCCTGCCCGATGAGAAGGACTACACCCAGGCGCTCTCGCTCTCGCGGCTGGCCTATGATCTGGAGAGCCTGCTCAGCCCGGCGCTGGCGGCGCTGCTGCTGACCATGATCAGCTTCCACAACCTGTTCGCAGGAACGGTCGTCGGATTTCTTGCCTCGGCGGCGCTGGTCGTCTCGGTTGCCCTGCCGAGCCCCAAGCCGGCTGAGCCGCGCGGCGTCTATGAGCGCACCACGCGGGGCCTGCGGATCTACCTCGCGACGCCGCGCCTGCACGGGCTGCTGGCGCTGAGCCCCGCGGTTTCGGCAGCGGGCTCGATGGTCATCGTCAACACCGTGGTTCTCGTCCAGGCCAGCTACGGCCTGACGCAGCAGGCGACGGCGCTCGCCCTTGCGCTGTTCGGCGCGGGCTCGATGACGGCCGCGTTCGCGCTGCCGCGCCTTCTCGATCGTCTCGCCGACCGCAGGCTGATGCTGACTGCCGGCGCTGCGCTTCCGGTCCTGTTGATGCTGGGCACGCTGGTGCCGGGCTTCGCCGTCCTGCTGCCGCTCTGGTTTGCGCTCGGCTTCGCCTACAGCCTGACCCAGACGCCGTCCGGCCGTCTGCTGCGTCGCTCGGCCCATGCCGAGGATCGGCCGGCGCTGTTTGCCGCCCAGTTCGCCCTCTCGCACGTCTGCTGGCTGATCACCTATCCGGCGGCCGGCTGGCTCGGCGCGACGCTGGGCCTGCCCGTGACATTCGTTGCGATGGCGGTCATCGCCGGGCTGGCGCTGGCGATCGCCTTGCGTGTCTGGCCGGCGGGCGATCCCGACGAGATCGAACACGAGCATCCCGGCCTCGAAGCCGACCATCCGCATTTGGCGGGCGCAGGCCGGCGTCACCGGCATGCCTTCGTTATCGACCGGGATCATCAGGCATGGCCAACACGCGGCTAAGCGGGTCGAGCGCGGACCTGTTCTCGGAGATCGACCCGTTCATCCGGCGTCTTGCCGCCGGCGAGACGCTGTTTGCGGCCGGCGACGAGACGCGCGGCTTCTTTCGCGTGCGGGAGGGGCGCGTCAGGCTGGCGCGTTTCGGAGCCGATGGCCGCGAGACGACCCTGTTCACAGCCGGGCCGGGGGAGCGCTTCGCCGAGGCCTCACTTTTCGCCGAGCGCTACCATTGCGACGCCATCGCCCAAAGCGAAGCCGTCGTCGCGTGCTTTTCAAAGGCCGCCAGCCTCGCGTTACTGGGCGATGATGCGACCGCACGGCTCGACCTGACGGCCGATCTCGCCCGACAGGTGATGACGCTGAGGGCGCGGTTGACGCTGCGCGACATCCGCTCGGCGCGCGAGCGGGTGCTCGCCTTCCTTGTGGCCGAGGCCGGCGACGACGGACGCACGATCGCCTTCGACGGCTCGCTGCGGGACATCGCCGTCGCGATCGGCCTCACGCCCGAAGCGTTCTACCGGACGTTGGCGCATCTCGAGGCGCGGGGGACGATCGCACGGGAGGCTGGCCTCATTGTCCTGAAATGATCTCGATCATGTCGCAGTAGCAGGTTCTCCGGCAGGTTGGGCGCAAAGGAGAACCTCATGAGCCGCTTCACCCTGACCAGCGCCCTCGTCCTGATTTCGGCAAGCCTCGCGTCGGCTGCGCCGGTAGGGGCACAGACGCAAAATCCCTATGCCGGCGAACAGAGCCGCGCTATCAAGGCGCTGTCGCCAAAGGAGGTCGACGACCTCACGCAAGGCCGCGGCATGGGCCTCGCCAAGGCAGCCGAACTCAACCGCTATGCCGGGCCGATGCACGCGCTCGAGCTTGCGGGGCCGTTGAAGCTGTCGGGCGGGCAACGGCAAGCGCTGCAAGCAAGCATGGCGCGGATGAGCGCCGATGCGAAGGCGCTGGGCGCTGAGCTTCTCGGCCTGGAGCGGAAACTCGATACCGGCTTCGCCTCGCGCATGATCGACGAAATACTCCTGAAGGAGTTGACCGGGCAGATCGGCCTCAGGCAAGGAGCGCTTCGGGCGGTCCATTTGGCTGCCCATCTGGACACGGTGGCGGCGCTTTCGGCCGGGCAGCTCGCGCAATACGACGTCCTGCGGGGCTATAGCGGCGCCGGCGCCGCGCCTGTTCCGGAACCAGGGCATGGCGGCGGCCACGGAAGGGCCAGGCACTGACCACGCGGTGACCGAGCTTCGTATTCGCACGCGACGGGCAACATCCAGTTGATCGGTCCGCTGTTGCCGGCGATTTATCGTTCCCGTCAGCGTTGGCCGCCGAACCTGCCCACCTCGTCGGATATGCGATCCGGGTGCGCCTTGGATCTTCGGCGCTTTTGCTCATGGAGCTGCGCGTCGCCTTCGGGAAGCGCGAGATCGGCCAGGATCGGGCATTCTGGCCGGTCGTCGCCGTGGCAGGTCTGGGCCAGGTGCCGGAGCGTCCGTGACATGGCCTGAAGCTCGTCGATCTTGGTCTCGAGATCGCGGACATGCTTCATCGCGAACGTCTTCACGTCGGCGCTGGCCCGGCTCTTGTCGCGCCACAGCGCCAGAAGTTCGCGGGCCTCCTCGATCGAGAAGCCCAGCGTGCGGGCCCGCTTGATGAAGCGAAGCTCATGGATCTCCTCGG
>JAIETL010000034.1 GCA_019745195.1 Beijerinckiaceae bacterium | reverse complement strand
ACCAGCTTCACGCCGCCGGTGACCTCGGCATTGCTCGACGAGATCAGGCCGGAGATGTCCTTGGCGGCCGAGGACGAGCGCTGCGCCAGCGTGCGCACCTCCGAGGCCACGACCGCAAAGCCCTTGCCGGCGTCGCCGGCCCTTGCCGCCTCCACCGCCGCGTTCAGCGCCAGCAGGTTGGTCTGGAAGGCGATGTCGTCGATCACCCGGATGATGTCGGAGATCTTCTGCGACGCCGTTTCGATGCGCGCCATCGCGGCGACGGCCTCGGTCGCGATCGCGCCGCCGCCCTGGGCTGCCTGCATCGCCTCGTCGGCGATCGCGGCCGCCTGACGCGCGCCCTGCGCCGAGGCCTTCACGCTTGCGGCGAGTTCCTCGGTGGTGGCGGCGGTCTCCTCCAGCGAGGACGCCTGCTCCTCGGTGCGCTTCGACAGGTCGTCGGCGCCCATGTTGATCTCGCGCGCCGCCAGACCGACATCGGCCGAGGTCAGCTGGATCGTCCGAACCGTCGCGGACAGGCGTTCAACCGTCTCGTTGAAGTCGTCGCGCAGCTTGACGTAAGCCTCGGGCATGTCGATCGCGATCTGGTAGGTGAGATTGCCCTGGGCCAGTTCCGCGAGCCCCGACGCCAGCGCTCCCAGTACGGCTTCGAGCTGATGGGCCTCCTCGGTCTGACGCCGCTGCGATGCGGTGCGCTCGGCTTCGGTCATGCGCCGCGTCTCGTCCATCATGCCGGACTGGCGCACGGCTTCGGCTTCGAGTTCCGCCTTGTCGATCGCGGCCTGACGCAGGATGCCGAAGGCGTCGGCCATGGCGGCGATCTCGTCGCCGCTGCGCATGGCGGGAACCTCGGCTGCGAGATCGCCCGAGGCCAGCTTGTGCATCGCTTCCTTCAGGACGCCGAGCGGCTTCAGCATGCGCCGCACCAGCAACAGCAGCAGGCCGCCGCCGACGAGCGCGATCAGCAGGCCGGCAGCGATGTTGCCGACCATCATCGTGTCGATGACCTGCAGGAAGTCGGCCTGCTTGATGCCGACGAAGAGGATGCCGATCACCTGATTGTTCGACTTCTGGACGATCGGCTCATAGATCGTGAAATAGGACGTGCCGAGAATGTCGGCGGCGCCGGAATAGGTCACGCGCTGCTTGAAGACGGCGTCATAGGCCGGGCCCTGCGCCAGCTTGGTGCCGACCGCGCGGCCGCCATCGGCCTTCTCGACATTGGTCGCGACCCGGACATCGCCCATGAAGACGGTCGCAACGCTGCCGGCCAGCGTCTTGACCTTGTCGACGGCGGTGAAATTGCCGTTCACCGCCTCGTTGCCGAAGAACAGCTTGTCGCCCTCCAGCCGGGGCTCGCCCTTGGTGGCGAGCAGATCGCGCAGCAGGTTGATGTTGACGGCGAGGCTGGACTGGGCGCGCTCGCGCATCGCCTTGTCGGCAGCCTGGATCGAGACAAGCATCGAGGCGGCCACCGCGACGCCGACGATGACGACGCCGAGGATGGCCAGACGAAGCGAAATCGGCAGCCGAAGGGAGAAGCGCTTCATGGGAATCTCTGGAGGTTGTGTCGAAAAACGAAAGCTCTCCAGCCACTTCGCAGCAAATGGGTAAAAATCGGCTTAAATCTGGAAGAATTCCGATGTGATAGCTGAGCGGGATCGGGCGCATGTCCGGGTCTGACGCCCGTTCACGGGACAAACGATCAGAGGCCGACGCCCATGCGTGCGTCGTCGGCTCCGTAGACGCGCACCGTGTTGCGGCCGGCCGCCTTGGCCGCGTAGAGCGCCGCATCGGCGTCATGGTGGAGCCGCTCGGTGTCGCTCTCGTCGGCGCGCGCGTAGGCGATGCCGATGCTGACGCCGATGAGCAGTTCCTGACCCATCGTATCGAATGGCTGTTCGATGGCAGCGACGAGGCGCTGCGCCGTACGCAAGGCCTGTTCAGGCCCGGCAACCAGCCTCGACACCACTGCGAACTCGTCTCCGCCGAGCCTCGCCAGCATGTCGTCGCCGCGCAGCGCGGCTCTCAGCCGCGTCGCGACCTGCCTGAGCAGTTCGTCGCCGACGAGATGGCCAAACGTGTCGTTGACCGCCTTGAAGCGATCGAGATCGAGGCAAAGCAGCGCGACGCCGTCGCCGTCGCCGTCGCGACGCGCATGCGCCAGGCTGCGCCGCAGGTGATCGCGGAACAGGCTGCGATTGGGCAGGCCGGTCAGCTCGTCATGGCGGGCCAGATGCTCGATCAGCCGCTCGGCTTCCTTGCGCTCCGTGATGTCGAAGTTCAGCCCGATCATCCCGCAGGGCTCGCCCTGCGCGTCGAGCATCACCCTGCCGCAGCCCGAGATCCAGCGCCAGGCTCCATCGGGCGCGCCGACGGGACGAATGCGGAAATCGGCGGCGTAGGACCCGCGTTCCGCCAGCGCGCTCGCCGTCCTTTCCCAGACCATGTCGAGATCGTCGGGATGGCAGCGCTGCCCCCACTCCGATCCCGGCATCTCGATGCTCGCGCCGTCATCGCAGGGCCAGCCCCACATCCGCGCGCTTTCGCAGGAGAGCCTGACGATGTCCGACCGGGCATCCCATTCCCACATGCCGGCGCCGGCGGCATCCTGCGCGAGACGCAGCAATTCGGCGTTCTCTTCCAGCTTGCGCTTGGCGGCATAGATGTCGTCGATGTCGAGCGAGGTGCCGAGCCATTCGACGACGTCGCCCGTCAGGTCGGAGCGGATCGGAATCATCACCAGCCTGTGCCAGCGCCACGCTCCGTCGTACCGCCTGAGCCGGCCCTCGACCTCGAAGGTGGTTCCTGTCCGATAGGCCTGCTCGCGGGCGGCGCTCATGCGTGGGGCGTCGTCGGGATGGTTCAGCGCGATGCGCTCGGCCAGACCGGGGCCGATCGGGCCGTGATAGGCCGCCATCTGTGCGTTGAAGTAGATCGCGGTCCCGTCCGGCTTCGCGATCCAGACCTTCTGCGGCAGGGCGTCGGCGAGCGTCCGGTAGCGCTTCTCGCTGGCGACGACGGCCGCCTCGACGCGGCGGCGCTCGGTGATGTCGGTATAGGTCCTCACCGCACCGCCATTGACCATCGCGACGGTGCGCACCTCGACGACCGAGCCGTTGCTGCGCAGCCGCTCGTAGACCGGCGGCATCTCGCCGACAGGGTGGAGCGCGATGACCGCGCGCGTCTTGGCGTCGAGCCGGGCGAACTCGCCCATCGTGTCCTGGATCGCGCGGATCTCCTCGATCGTCACGGTGGTTCCGAGGATCTCCGGCGGCAGGCCGAGCAACTGGACGGCGCGGCGGCTGATAATCGGCATACGGCCGTCGGCGTCGATCACGGCCAGTCCCTGGTCCATGCTGTCGAGCGTCGCCCGCAGGAAGTCGCCGGTCTCGGTCAGGGCGGCCGTCCGCTCGGCGACACGCTGCTCCAACTCGCGGTTGGCCTCTTCCAGCGCGCTCGCCTGCCAGCGCAGCCGCAACGCCGCTTCCCGCATCTCGGTCGCGACCTGATCGGTTTCGCGGACGCCGGTCGGCTTCGCCGGGGCGATCTCGTCATCGTGCAGGGCGCGGGCGATGACGGCGAGCGCGGACTGCGCCGCCACCAGCCGCCTTGCGATCGGAATGGCGATGGACAGGCCGAGCGCCAGCAGCGCGGCTGCAAGCGCGCCAAGCATCCAAAGCGAGCGATGCAGCGGCGCTTCGAGCGCCGCACGCTCCAGCCCGGTCGTCACCAGCCAGCCGGTCAGCGCCGAGCGCTGATAGGTGCCGAAGATGTCGAGCCCTTCCGCGCTGATCCCGGTCCAGGAGCCCTTGTCTCCGGCAAGCTCGTCGAAGCCCGCCAGCTTCTGCCCGATGAAGCGAGCCGGTTCGAGCGAACGGGTGATGATCGTGCCGGCGCTGTCGGTCACCGCGCTGCGATAGGGCAGGGCGAGCTTGGCGAGTTCGAGCGCGGCCGCGAGGCGGGCCGGAGACAGCGCCAGGCTCAGAAGGTAGCGGGTCTCGCCGTCGCGGATCACGGGCACTCGCAGCAGCACCAGAGGTGCGCCGGTGTTGGGTCCGACGATCAGGTCGGAGGCGTAAGGCAGGCCCGTCGCGACGAGGGCGGCGTCGCCGGCGATCCGGGTCGTCGGCAGCGGCGCGCCGCGAGGAAGCCGGGTGTTGACGCGTTGCCGGTCGGCCCGGTCGCGCAGGATCAGGTGTGCGCCCTCCGCCTCGGTGAAGGCGCGGGCCTGTTCCTCGAAGCGGGCATAGTCGCCTTTGTCGAGCGCGGGCGAGGTGGCGAGCGCCTGAAGCGTCGCGATGCGGCTGGACACGAAGCGGTCGAGATTGGCGGCGAGATCCGCAGTGAGCCTGACGGCGTCGGCTTCGAGCCGGGCGCGCTCCGCCTGCAGCAGCTTGTGGGTGAAAAGTCCCGAGAGCACCAGGCAGGGCATGAGTAAAGCGAGCACGACCGCGCCGATGTACCAGGCGGTCGACAGGCCCGTCTTCCGCGCTAACGCGCCGCCCATGCCGGCCGATGCGTTTGCACCGCCTGGTGTCGCCTGCGCGCCAAGGGGGGAAGGGTTGTTCATCTGACGTCCGGCGTCCGTGATAGGCCGCGTCGCGACGATGGCTGACGATTGGTTAAGCGCTGGTGAAATCGGGCTGCCGCATCGGCGCGCGCCATCGCGCAGCAACTGCGCCGGGCGGCGTCGGGCCATCGCGGCGGGCGCCGCTCAGGCGTCTGGCGCGCTCAACCGCGCGACCGTCGCCAGCCCGCCATCGATCAGCAGGTTGATGTCGTTGGTCGCAATGATCAGTTTCGTCCCGAGGCCGTGGGCGTGGCTTGGCAGCAGCGCCTCGGCGACGCCGATGACGGAAAAGACCTTGCCGTGAGCGTGGGCGGCGCGCGCGATCGCGGCGAAGGCCGCCAGCACCTCGGGATGATCGACCGCGCCGACATGACCCATATCGGCGGCGAGGTCGTTGGCGCCGACCATCAGGACGTCGACGCCCGGCACGGCGGCGATCGCCTCGGCATTGGCGACGCCCCGCGCGCTCTCGATCATCAGCACGACCAGCGTTTCCTCCTCGATGCGGCGCATCATTTCGGCCGCGGGCGGGACGCGAAAGCCGAGCCTGACCAGAGGGCTCGGCAGCGAGCGCCTGCCGACCGGCTGGAAGCGGCATTTCTCGACGATCAGCCGCGCCTCTTCCGCCGTCTCGACATGAGGCACGACGACGCCCTCGGCCCCGCAATCGAGCACCCGGGCGAGGTCGGGATGCGTCGGCCCGCCGACGCGCACCAGCGACGGCAGCCCAGCCTCCCAGGCAGTGACGCAGAGCGAAGCCGCGTCGCCAATGCCGATCGGTCCGTGCTCGGTGTCGATCAACAGGCAGTCGAAGCCGCAACTCCTCGTTACGGTGACGATCTCCGGCGAGCGCATGACGCAGGCCGCGAGCCCGAGGCAGAGCGGTTGGAGGCGCAGGCGCTGGCGCAGGGTCGTCCGCATGGCGGGAAGGCTCCGAGGGATGATGGAGCCGCCGTAGCAGATTCCGGGCCTAACGCCCCATCACCAGCTTCGGCAGCCAGGTTGTCAGCGGCGGCCAGAGCGTGATGGCGACGAGGACGGCCAGCAGCGGCATCAGCCAGGGAATGATGGCGCGCGACATCGCCTCGAAACTGATCCTCGCGATCTTCGACGTCACGAACAGCACGACGCCGACCGGCGGGGTGATCGTGCCGATCATCAGGTTGAGCACGAAGATCAGGCCGAACTGGATCGGGTCGATGCCGAACTGGTTCGCAGCCGGCACCAGGATCGGGATCAGGATCAGCATGGCGGCCAGCGCCTCCATGAAGCAGCCGACGAACAGCAGCAGCAGGTTGACAATCAGCAGGAACATCAGCGGGTTGCCCGCGAGATCGACCAGCATCGGCCCGACTGTCTGGGGGATGCGCGAAATCGACAGGCACCAGCCGAGCGCGGCCGCCGTCATCACCAGCGCCAGAACCACTCCGGTGGTCTCGACCGTCTGCACGACAAGTTCGGGGAGGTCGCCGAGCGAGAAGCTGCGATAGACGAAGAGGCCGAGCACCAGCGCATAGGCGGTGGCGACGGCGGCGGCCTCGGTCGGCGTGAAAATGCCGGCCATCATGCCGCCGAACAGGATGACAGGCGTCATCAGCGCCCAGTGCGCCTCCTTGTAGGCGGCCCAGAGCTGCGCCGAGCCGGGGAAGGGATGGCGCGGCATGCCGCGGCGGCGGGCGACGACGGTGACCATCGCCATCAGCGCGCCCGCCATCAGCAGGCCAGGGATGACGCCGGCCAGGAACAGCCCGCCGATCGAGACGTCGGCCGAGACGCCGTAGATCACCATGGGCAGGGAAGGCGGGATGATCGGGCCGATCGTCGCCGAGGCGGCCGTGATCGCGGCCGCCGTCTCGGGGTCGTAGCCCTCGTCGGTCATCGCCTTGATCTCGAGCGTGCCGACGCCGCCGGCATCGGCCACCGCAGATCCCGACATGCCGGCGAAGATCACGCTGGCGAGGATGTTGGCATGGCAGAGCCCACCGCGCAGCCAGCCGACGCAGGCCGTGGCAAAGGCGAAGATGCGGTCGGTGACGCCGGCCGAGTTCATGATGTTGCCCATCAGGATGAACAGAGGCGCGGCGAGCAGCGGGAAGGAATTGGCCGATTGCGCGATCTTCTGCGGCACGATGCCGAGCGGGAAGCCGCCGAAGACCGCGAAGGCGATGGCGGCGAGCCCCATCGAGACGAAGAGCGGCACGCCGATCAGCAGGGCCGCGAACCAGACCGCGAGAATCTGCAGCATCAGCGTGGTCATAGCGGCTGCGATCCCGGTTCGGCGGCCTCGAAGCGGCGGCCGGACACAACGTCGCCGATCTCGGCCAGCGCCTGCAGGATCAGCGCGAGCCCGGCCAGCGGCATGACCATGTAGAGGGCCGCAGTCGAAACCGGCAGCGCGATCGACTCGACGTCCCAGGTCCGCTCGATCAGGCCGAAGGAATAGCGCGTCAGGATCGCAGCAAAAACGATGATCGCCGCTTGCGTGACGATCTCCAGCGCATGGCCCGCGCGCCCTGAGAGCTTCTCGGCGAAGACGGTGATGCGGATATGCGAGCGCCGCCGCGCCGCGATGATCCAGCCGGTGAAGCCGGTCCAGACCAGGAGATACTGGGCGAGTTCGTCCGTCCAGGCGAGCGGCGCGTTGAGCTGGCGCGAGACGACGCCGGCGACGACGGTGGCGAGCAGCGTCAGCAGCAGCGCGACGGCGGCATAGCGCACGAGTCGGTCGGAGAGGGTGAGGAGGCGAGAGGTCATGGGTCGGGTTGCCTGAGACGAGCACCCCTTCTCCCCCCGGGGGAGAAGGTGGCCCGGCGAAGCCGGGTCGGATGAGGGAAGGCCGGGTGAGCGGGGTCGCGTGTGGGCCGTGCGTCGGCGCGGCCCTCATCCGTCAGCGCTGCGCGCTGCCACCTTCTCCCCCGAGGGGAGAAGGATAAGACCTCACAGCCCTGCCAGCGTATCCCAGGTGCCCTTGCCCCATTTGCCTTCGAACTGGGCCGGCAGCGTCGCCAGCACCGGCTTGCGGAAGGAATCGAGGTCGGGTTCGGTCACGCTCATGCCGCCGGCCTTGAGTGTCGCGACGAGGCTGCCCTCCTGATTGCCGAGTTCGGCGTCCTGCCAGGCGGCTCCGTTGGCGATGGCCGTCTCCAGCACCGTGCGGTCGGCCTCCTTAAGGCCCTTCCAGAACTCGCTGTTCACGATGACGAGGCGCGGCGTGATGATGTGGCCGGTCAGGATCAGGTGCTTCTGCACCTCCTGCAATTTGGCTGAGTGGATCGTCGGCAGCGGGTTTTCCTGGCCGTCGACCGCGCCCTGGCTCAGCGCCAGATAGAGTTCGTTGAAGTTCACCGGCGTCGCCTTGGCACCCCAGGCCTCGACCATGGCGCGGAACGTGTCGACCGGCGGCACACGCAGCTTGAGGCCAGCGACGTCGCCGACGCTCTTCACCGGTTTTGAGCCGGTCGTCAGGTGGCGCTTGCCGTAATAGGTCACGGCGGCCATGCGCATGCCGCGCTTCTTCTCCAGCTCGGCGTTCATCTGCGTGAACACGGCGGCCTTGCCGACCTTGGCCATATGGGCGGCGTCGCGCCAGAGATAGGGCGCCTCGATCACCGAAAGCTGCGGCAGGAAGGAGCCGAGCGCGGCCGCCCCGTCCGTCGTCATGGTCAGCGCGCCCGAGGCGACCGATTCCATCATGTCCTTGCCGGAACCGAGCTGGCCTGCCGGGAAGGACTGGATGTCGACGCGGCCGGAGGTCTTCTCCTTCACCTCCTTGGCGATGCGGTCGACCATCTGCACCTGCGGATGGGTGGCGGGCAGCATCTCGCCCCAGCGCAGGACCGTCGCCTGCGCACGCAGGATTGTGGGCATGGCAATGCCGACGCCGGCGGCGGCGGACGTGATGAGAAAGCGGCGTTTCGTGATCGTCGTCATGGTGGTCTCCTCCCTTTATGGACCGCTAGCCACCTCAGCCCTCATCCTGAGGAGCGCTCGCAGAGCGCGTCTCGAAGGATGCTCCAGATGTTTCCGGAGCCTTCTGGAGCATCCTTCGAGACGCCGCTTCGCGGCTCCTCAGGATGAGGGCTGAGATAAGGTCGTCACGGTTCCTTCTCTGTTTCCGGCCGGTTTTCCGGCTCGTCTGCGATGCGTCTTTCAGTAGGTCATCGCCCGGTTGCGGGCGTTGCCGATATGGGCGCTCATCTCGTCGGCGGCGGCATCGGGATCGCGCTTCTCGATCGCCGCGATGATCCGCAGATGATCCTCCATCACCGGGATCAGGATGTGGTTCTGGATGCGGGTCTCGTATTGCCGGATCAGCCGGATCTTCAGCCAGGTGACGCGAAACGCCTGGCTGACGATGTCGTTGTCGAGATGATCGATGATCGCCTCATGCATCAGCCGGTCGACCGTCTCGGCATCCTCGATCAGGCCCGGATCGCCACCGGCCCTGGCGCGCGCCACGATCGCCTCATGGCGGGCGCGCTGTCCGGCTATCTCGGCGTCGGTGGCGTTCACCGCATAGAGCGCGGTGGCCTCGCGCTCCAGAAAAAGCCGGAACTGGAAGGCGTTGCGGATCAGGTTGAGGTCGACATGGGCGACCTGCATGCCGCGCTGCGGCACGGTCTTGATCAGCCCTTCGGCCTCCAGCCGGGGGACCAGCTCGCGGATCGCGCCGAGCGGGAACCCGGTCATGACGACAAGCTCGCGCTGGGTGACGAACTGTCCCGGCCTGATCTCGCGCGCCAGCAGCCGCTCCGTGAAGCTCGCATAGGCGCGCTCCCGCAGTTTCAGCGGCTCGGCGTCGCGCGCGGGCTCCGGCTGGTTCACGCTCTCTCCTCAGGCGGCTTTGGCGCGGGTGATCGCATCGAAGGCGGTAAAGAGGCGCCTGGCGCGGGTCTCGTCCAGAGCCTCCAGCGGCGGGCGCATCGCGCGGTAGCCCGGATCGCCATGCAGATGGCCGACCAGCGCCTTGACCGCCGGCAGCACCGGATGGCTGCAGATTTCGTCGACCAGCGCATTCACGGTCGGGTCGTCCGTCCCCTCGTAGACGATCGGGCGCAGGAGATGGGGCACGAGGTTGGCGACGCCGCAGATCGTGCCCTGAGCGCCCGCCCGCACCGCGCGCCCGAGCAGGCGCTCGTCGCCGACGAGGATGGCAAGCTCGCCATGGGCCTTCAGCAAGGCCTCGGTGCTGGCATAGTCGCCCGAGGAATCCTTCACGCCCGCAATCAGCCCCGGAAAGGCTGTCTTCAGCCGCTGGACCAGCCCGACGCTGATGTTCACCGCCGTGACCGAGGGGATGTGGTAGAGGATGATGTTGCGCGCCGACGCGCCGAGCTTCTCGATGAACTGCGAAAACCAGGCATGGAGCCCCTCGTCGCTGACGCCCTTGAAATAGAAGGGCGGGGCGACCAGCAGGCCTTTGGCCCCCGCGTCGAGCGCGATCCGCGCCTGGTCGATCGCTTCATGCAGCGAGGCGGCGGCGATGCCGGCATAGACTTGCCGCGACGGATCGAGCCCCGCGCCGATGAGCGCGCCCATCATCGCGGTGCGGGCCGGCAGGCCGAGCGCCGCGCCCTCGCCGGTCGTACCGAAGAGCGTGACCGAGTCGCAGCCCTGTGCCAGCACATGGCGGGCATGGTGGACGAGGCGCGGCAGGTCGATCGCGCCGCCCTCGCGCATCGGCGTGGTGATGGCGCAGGAGAGGCCGAAGCGGTTGGGATCGATGGCCATGGGGCGTGGTCTTTCGCGAGCATCTGCTGACATGTCAGTCCGATATCGCAGTCCTATCGTGATCCGATCTTGGTTGCAAGCTGACATGTCGCCATGCACATAGTCGGTTCCCGTGATGGAAGGCTCGCGAGACATGCCAGAGGCCGCCCCGATCCCGACACGCCGGCTCGGCCGCGCCAGCCTGGCCGTGACGGCGCTCGGTTTCGGCGCGGCGCCGCTTGGCGATCTTTACGCCACGCTCGACGAGGCGCAGGCCATTGCTACGGTCGAGGCTGCTCTGGCCGGGGGCGTGAAACTGATCGACACCTCGCCGCTCTATGGCCATGGCCTGTCGGAGCACCGGGTCGGCGCGGCGCTGCGGCGCTCGGCTGCAAGCGGTGTCGTGATCTCGACCAAGGTCGGGCGTGTGACGGAGCCCTTTTCGGGGCGAAGCGACGGCTCGGGCTATGTCGGCGGTCTGCCGCACGCCTTACGCTTCGACTATTCATATGATGGCGCGATGCGTTCGCTGGAACAGTCGGCGCTCAGGCTCGGCGTCGATGCGATCGACATCGCGCTGATCCACGACGTCGATGTCTGGACGCATGGGGCGGACGCGATCGAGGCCCGTTTCGCGGAGGCGATGGAGGGGGCCTATCGCGCGCTGGAGCGGCTGCGTGCGGCCGGCGCCGTCAAGGCGATCGGCGTCGGCGTCAACGAGGCGCCGATGTGCGAGCGCTTCGCCCGCGCCGGGGATTTCGACGCAATGCTGCTGGCGGGGCGCTATTCGCTGCTGGAGCAGCCGGCGCTCGCCGCCTTCATGCCGTTGGCGCTCAAAAAGGGTATCGGCGTGATGCTCGGCGGGGTGTTCAATTCCGGCATCCTCGCGACGGGGCCGGTTCCAGGCGCGAAATACAACTACAAGCCGGCGCCGCCCGAGGTCATGGCCCGCGTCGCCGCGATCGCGGCCGTCTGCGCCCGTCATGGCGTGCCGCTCAGGCGTGCCGCGCTCCAGTTTCCGCTCGGGCATCCGGCGGTCGCGAGCCTCGTCATGGGCGCGGTGTCGCCAGGCGAAGTCGCGGACCAGATCGCGGAGCTGGCTGCGCCGGTTCCCGCCGTGCTCTGGGCCGATCTCAAGAGCGAGGGCTTGCTCGCGCCCGACATGCCTGTGCCGGGCTGAGGCGATGTGGATCGACGCCCACCAGCATTTTTGGAGCCTGTCGCGCGGCGACTATGGCTGGCTGACGCCGGCGCTCGGCGAAATTCATCGCGATTTCGGACCTGATGATCTCAGGCCCCTGCTGGCCGCGCATGCCATCGACTGCACGATCCTGGTGCAGGCCGCGCCGACGGCGGCCGAAACGCGCTTCCTGCTCGGTCTCGCCGCGCGGACTGATTTTGTCGCGGGCGTCGTCGGCTGGACCGCGTTCGAGGCGTCCGATGTGGCGCAGCGCATCGCTGATCTGGCGGCCGATCCGCTTGTCGTCGGATTGCGGCCGATGGTGCACGACATCGCCGATGACGACTGGCTGACGCGGCCGGGGCTCGATGCGGGCTTCGACGCGTTGGCCGGGCACGGACTCGTCTTCGATGCGCTGCTGAAGCCGCGCCATGTCGCGCCGATGCTGCGCCGACTGGAGCGCAGCCCCGGTCTGTCGGTGGTGATCGACCATGCCGCCAAGCCCGACCTTGCCGGCGGCGATCTGGCGGACTGGCAGGACGGGATCGCGGCGCTGGCGCGTTTCGAGACCGTCGCCTGCAAGCTCTCGGGGCTGGTCACGGAAGCCGGCTTGGACTGGACGATCGCGACGCTCGAGCCCGTCTTCGACCATCTCCTCGCGTGCTTTGGGCCGGAGCGGCTGATCTTCGGCAGCGACTGGCCGGTCGTGACGTTGCGGGCGAGCTATGGACGCTGGGTCGAGACGGTCGCGGCGCTGCTGGCCCCGCTCGGGCAGAATGAGCGCGACGCGATCATGGGCGGCACTGCGCGGCGGGTCTATCTGTCGCGCCGGGGCCGCACAGGCTGAGGAGAAACCAATCATGCTCAAGGGCCTCGATCCCGTCCTCTCCGCCGATCTGCTCTGGGTCCTTGCGGCCATGGGTCATGGCGACGATCTCGCTCTGGTCGACGCCAATCACCCCGCCGAGACAATCGCGCGGGCGACGGCGAGCGGACGGCTGGTTCGCCTGCCCGGGCTGACCATGGGCCGGGCGGCGCGCGCCATCCTGTCGGTGCTGCCGATCGACGATTTCGAGCCCGCGCCGGTCCGGCGGATGGAGGTCGTCGGCGACGCGCAGGCCGTGCCCGAGGTGCAGGCGCAGGTCCAGCGCGAGGTTGATGCGGCGCTGGGGCGGGTCTCGCCCATGGCGGGGATGGAGCGCTTCGCCTTCTATGCGGCGGCGAAGGCGGCGTTCGCTGTGGTGCAGGTCGGTGACCCGCGCCCCTATGGCTGCTTCCTGTTGCGCAAGGGCGTGATCGCAGGCGAGCCCTGAGCTATTCGGCCGCCATCGGGGCCGGTTTGGGGTTGCGGATTTTCGGCAGCTTTTCGGCGATGCCGTAGAGTTGCTCGCGCCGGTCGATCTCGCGCCAGACATCGTCGGGCGAAATCCCGATCTCGCTCCAGAGCACGACGAGATTGTAGATCAGGTCGGCGCTTTCGAGGATCACGCGCGGCCGGTCGCCCTGCACGGCCTCAAGCCCGACCTCGACGGCTTCTTCGGCGAGCTTCTTGGCCATTTTCGGCACGCCTTCGCCGAGCAGCTTGGCGGTGCGGGAAAAGGCCGGATCGCGCGAGCGCGCGGCCAGCACGGCGGCGTGTAGCCTGTGGACCGAATCAACCATGGCTGGAGAATCGTCCCGTCGCATGAGGGTTTGATGACGCCTGGATGAAGACCGCAACGCGACAGCATGACGAATCGCGACGTCTCGAATCTACGCTGGAATACGCTCCGCGAAAGCGGTTTCGCGCGGCGATCGTCCCGTCAGGATCCTTTTGCGGGGATAGCGTAGGGTGCAAACAGCGTGGCGACGGCGCGATAGACCTCGGCCTTGAAGGGAATGATCAGCTCGGGCGTCAGCGCCAGCCTTTCCCAGCGCCAGGCGTCGAACTCGGCCTTGTGGCCCCCGGCGGGATGCTCGATGTCGATCTCGGCTTCCGCGCCCTCGTCGAGCCGGAAGGCGAACCATTTCTGGGCCTGGCCGCGCCAGCGGCCCTTCCACGCTTCCTTGCCGATATCGACCGGCAGATCGTAGCTCAGCCAGCCCGGCGCTTCCGCGAGCAGCGTGGCGGAGACGACATTGGTCTCCTCCTGCAATTCGCGCCTTGCGGCCTGAAGCGGCGTCTCGCCCCTGTCGATGCCGCCCTGTGGCATCTGCCATTGATGGGTGGCGTCGACATGCTCGCGCAGCGCCTTGTTGGCGCGCCGGCCGACGAAGACGAGCCCGTCCTGGTTGAACAAGGCGAGCCCGACGCAGGGACGATAGCCTTCGGGCGCTGCGGGCGTCATCATCTCAGCGGACCCGGCAGCGAGCCGGTCGTGCCAGGATTGCGGAAGCCGCGCGCGGCGCTGACCGGGACGAGCGCGATGCCCTTGGCCTCCAGCGTCTGCGCCCAGCGCGCGATCCGGTCGATCGAGACCGGGAGCGCGCTGGCGGCGGCGACCGCGACGCCCTGCTCGCGAGCGAGCGCTTCCAGCTTCGCCAGTTCCTTGTCGATCGCGTCGGCGCGGACGACGCCGTCGACGACGCGGTCCACCTTCAGCGCCGGAATCTGCGCCCGTCCCGCCGAAGCGGCGAGAAGGCTGCGCGAGGACGAGCCGTCGTCGACAACCATCAGCCCGCGCCCGGCGATCTCGCGCAGCACCGGCGAGAGCGCCGCCTCGTCGGCTGTCAGGCGGCCGCCAAGGAAATTGACGATGCCGACATAGCCTGTGAAGCGGCCGAGTACCCATTGCAGACGATCGAGGTTCTCCGCCGCCTTCGGCCCCGACAGCAGCGTGTGCGGGCCAGGGTCGTTGTCGGGATAGTCGAAGGGCTCCATCGGCACCTGCAGGAAAACCTCGTGCCCCTCGGTGCGGGCGCGCTGCACGGTGCGTTCGAGTTCGGAGCCGTAGGGGGCGAAAGCGAGCGAGACGACGCCGGGAAGTTTCGTGATCGCGTCCGCCGTGCCGCTCTGGCTGATGCCGAGGCCGCCGACGAGCAGGGCGATGCGGCCCGCCGGCTTGGCCAGCGCCTGCGCGCCGAGCGGGCGGGCATAGACCTGCGCCGGCGTCGCGCCGTCGGGGCCGAGTTTCGGCAGCAGCCCATGGCGGGTGCGCTCGGTCAGGCGCGGATCGGGCGAGGCCGCGAGCCTGACCGCGCCGCTGTCGGGGATGGTGATGACGATCGAGCCCGGCGCATCCGAGCCGCCCGGCCTGACCACGGTGACGCCGGCCTCGGTCTCCATCTGGCGGGCGCTCGACTGGGTGCGCGGCTCGGGCTGGGCGATCGCGGCCGGCGGCAATGCGGCGCTTTGCGATGGAGCGCGGCGCTTTTCGATGGAGGCCGTTGCAACGGGCTCGCCGCCGGTCGGGTCGCGCCTGATCGCCACGACCAGCAGGAGGGATGCAAGGCTCAAGCCCACCAGACCGGCGCAGCCCCATGCGATCCAGCGGGCCCAGGGCCTGCCGGATGGCGGTGGGCGGTCCTGACCAAGCGGGCGGTCAAGCTCCGTGAGCGGCATTCCGGCCAAGGGCAGCCGTCCTCGATGCGTACGAATCGGGCCCGAATCAGCGGCCCGCGCGCTAGTCTTGTCGCGTCGTGGGCGCGCCGTCGAGCCCGAGGCCTTGGGCAACGAAAAAGCCCGGGCGGATTTCTCCGTCCAGGCTTTCTAGTTCGCTAAGGCCGAGGCCCACTTTGTCGGCTTGGCGACGCCTCAGTTCGGCTTTGGCGCGTCGGGGGCCGGGGCCGTCGCCGGCGCGGCGGCGTCCTTCTTGACGCCGCGCAGCAGGTTCAGCGCCGCGATCAGCTGCGTGTCCTTGGTCGGATCGGCGGGAACATAGGAGGCCGAGCCGGACTGCTCGTCCTTGCCGTCGCCGGCCTTGAGATGGCCCTTCAGCGCCGCCTCGCCCTTGTTCTCGGTGAGCTTGTCCTTGAGCTCGGCCGGGATGTCCTGGATCACCTCGATATCGGGCGTGATGCCCTTGGCCTGGATCGATGTACCGGCCGGGGTGTAGTAGCGCGCCGTGGTCAGGCGCAGGCCGCCATTGCCGCCGAGCGGGATCACGGTCTGGACCGACCCCTTGCCGAAGGAGCGCGTGCCCATCACGGTCGCGCGCTTGTGGTCCTGCAGCGCGCCGGCGACGATTTCGGCGGCAGAAGCGGACGAACCGTTGATCAGCACGACGACGGGCTTGCCCTTGGTCAGATCGCCGTTCTTGGCGTTGAAGACCTGCGTTTCCTCGGCGTTGCGGCCACGCGTCGAAACAATCTTGCCGCGATCGAGGAAGGCGTCCGAAACCAGAACGGACTGGTCGAGACGGCCGCCGCGATTGTTGCGCAGGTCGATGACGTAGCCCTTGACCTTGTCGGCGCCGATTTCGGTGTTCACCTTGTCGATCGCCTTGCGCAGGCCCTCATAGGTCTGCTCGCTGAAGGTGCCGATGCGGATGTAACCGATATCGGACTCGACGCGCTCCTCGACCGCCGGCACCACGATGGTCGAGCGGGTCAGGGTAAACTCCAGCGGCTCGGGCTTGCCGGGACGCTCGATCTTGAGCTTCACCTGCGTATTGATCAGCCCGCGCATCTTCTCGACGGCCTGGGTCAGGGAGAGGCCCTTGACCTCGGTCTCGTCGATCTGGCGGATCAGGTCGCCGGTCAGGATGCCGGCCTTGGAGGCGGGCGTGTCGCGGATCGGCTTGGCGACCTTGAGGACGCCATCCTCCATCGTCACCTCGATGCCGAGGCCGCCGAACTGGCCGCGCATGTCGGTGTCCATGTCACGGAAGGACTTGGCGTCGAGATAGCCGGAATGGGGATCGAGCGAGGAGACCATGCCATTGATGGCGGCCTCGATCAGCTTCTGTTCATCGGGCTTCTCGACATAGTCGGTGCGGATCTTCTCGAAGATGTCGCCGAACAGGTTGAGACTGCGATAGACCTCGGCCGAAGCCGCGACCGCGCTGGTGGAGGAGAACAGCCTGGTCTGCGTGACCACGCCCGTCAGGCCCGCGCCGGCGATCGCGCCGGCCAGAACGAGAGAAACCTTGCGCATCATCCGCGAACCTTTTCGCTTTGCGGTTTCGTCCACCACGGCGTCGGATCGATCGAGACGCCGTCCTTGCGGAATTCGATATAGAGGATCGGCTGCCCGGTGCCCGAGCCGACGATCGATGCCGCAGCTTCCGACGTTTCGCCCATCACTGCAACAGGTTCTCCGGCGAGAACGAACTGATTGAGCGAGACGTCGATCCGCTGCATGCCGGCCAGAAGAATATAGTACCCCCCACCCGCATTCAGGATCAACAATTGCCCGAAGGAGCGGAAGGGACCGGCATAGGCCACCCAAGCGTCAGAAGGTGCCGAAATCAGGGCATTGGGGCGGGTGCTCACAGAAATTCCGCGCGTCTGGCCGCCAACGCCGTCGTTTTCGCCAAAACCACGCAATTGTGATCCGACGGCCGGCAGCGCCAGCAGGCCCCGCGCCTCGGCAAAGGCGATCTTGGGTGCGAGCCTGGCAGGATCCTTGAAAGCCAGCGCGGCCATGCGCTGGCGCTGCTCGCGGGTCTCGGCTTCCAGCGCCTGACGTGCCGAATCGGCGGCGCGGGTCGCGGCCGAGATCTCCTTTTCCATCCGTTCGACAAAATCGCGCATGGATTTCGCCTGCGCGGCAAGCTCGCCGGCCTGGCTGCGCTGGGCGTCGGCATCCTTGGCGGCGCTGGCCTCGCGGACGCGCCTGGCCTCGACCAGCGAGGCGAGGCGCTGGCGTTCGGACGCGAGCTGCTCCAGCTCCGCAGTGATCGCCTTGCGTTCCAAGCCGATGCCGTCGCGCAGCCGCACCAGTTCGCCGAGATCGGCGCTGAGGATCTCGATCTCCTGGCGCAGATCGGGAACGACCGCGCCGAGCAGCATAGAGGCACGCACGGCTTCCAGTATGTCTTCGGGCCGCACCAGCACGGCGGGCGGCGGGCGGCGGCCGATGCGTTGCAGCGCCGCCAGCACCTCGCCGATCAGGCCACGCCGGCCCTCCAGCGAGCGCCTGATCGCCGCCTCGCTGCTCTGCAGCAGGGCCAGCCGCTCCTCGATGGCACTGACGCGCCGCTCGGCGGCCTGGGCGCGCCGTGTGGTCTCCAGCAGCGAGCCGTTCAGCGCGGCGCGGTCAGCGCGGATCGCGGCGATCTCGGCTTCGAGCTTCCTGCGCGCCTCCGCATTGTTCGACAGCCGCTCCTCGATCGCCTTCAGCTCGCCCTCGCGCGCCTGTTTCTCCTCCTGCTTGGTCTGGGCCTCGCGGGTGAGCTGGTCGGGATCGGGGGTGGGGGCTTGGGCGAGGGAGGGCAGCGACGCGATCATCGTCATTGCGAGCGCAGCGAAGCAATCCAGAGGTCTAGCTCCACGCCTTTCTGGATTGCTTCGCTGCGCTCGCAATGACGAAGTGCCTGACCGGCGCGACAGCAGGCGACTAGAGCCGCGAATCAGGGAGCGCAAAAGCGTCATGCGCGATGATAGGGGTGGCCGGCGATGATCGTCATCGCCCGATAGATCTGCTCGAGCGCGAGCGCGCGCACGATCTGGTGGGGGATGGTCAGCGCCCCGAAGGCGAGCGTCAGCTCGGCGCGGTCGCGAATGTGCTCGTCGAGCCCGTCGGCTCCGCCGATGACGAGGCTGGCATTAGCCGTGCCTGCGTCGCGCGCGGAGGCGATCTTCGCTGCGAAGGCATCGCTGGTCTGGCTCCTGCCGCGCTCGTCGAGCGCGATGACGAGGCCTGGCTGGAGCTTGGCGAGGATCGCCTGGCCCTCCTCGCGCTTGCGCTCGTCGGGGCGGCGGCCACGGCTTTCCGGAATTTCGATGATGTCGGGGCCGCTGAGTCCGAGCCCGCGTCCGAGCGCGGCGGCACGCTCGCGGTAGCGTTCGCAGAGGTCGCGCTCGGGGCCGTCCTTGAGACGGCCCACGGTGATCAGCGCGAGGCGCATGACAGCATGATGCCGAAAAGTGAAAACCGGTTTTCGGATGACATCATGCAGCCGAGAGCCGTCAGATCAACTGACGAGCCGCTCATTGGGCCGGTCGGCGCCCCACATCTTCTCCAGATTGTAGAACTGGCGCACTTCCGGGCGGAAGATGTGGACGATGATGTCGCCGGTGTCGATCAGCACCCAGTCGCAGGCCGGAACGCCCTCGACCTTGGGGGCCGGCAGGCCGGACCCCTTCAGCGCCTCGACCAGCGAATCGGCGATGGAGGCGACATGGCGGTTGACCCGGCCGGACGCGATGATCATTGCGTCGGCCAACGAGGTCTTGCCGACCAGATCGATGACGGTGACGTCCTCGGCCTTCATTTCTTCGAGGACATGCAATGCGAGGGCAACGCTATCGGCGGAGGGGTTGTCCGACATAGCGGCCTGGGGAAGCGGCGCGGGCTCGGCTTCGCCAAGGGTTTGACGGTTCAGTTCCGTATCCTCTCGATCACGACGCGCTCCTGACGCGACGAGATCAAATTACGCCCTTCGGGGCCGAAATTCAATCGGATTCGGCCTGCGCGCGCAGTTGCGTGGACGACAGCGCCGAGCGCCTTCCGTGCAGAAAGACCCAGGCGGGAGCCTCCGCGCCTGCCAGCGCTCCAGCCTGGTTCTCCGAAATTCGCCAGCGCGAGAGCCAGTTGGCGGCGGGCGAGGCCACGGCGCGGTGGGTCGAGCCTGGCCGGTCGACCACCGCGATCGGCATCATCGCGGCGATCGCGCGCCATTCGTTCCAGCGGTGGAAGCTGGCCAGATTGTCGGACCCCATGATCCAGACGAAACGGACGCCGGGGCAGCGCAGGGTCAGCGCGCGCAGCGTGTCGGCGGTGTAGCGGGTGCGGAGCTTCGCCTCGATCCCGGTTGGCTGGATCCGGGCATGGTCGGCGATCTCGCGGGCGACCGCGATCCGCGCAGCGAGCGAGGGCAGGCGGGCATTGTCCTTGAGCGGATTGCCGGGCGTCACCAGCCACCAGACCCGATCGAGCTGGAGGCGGCGCAGCGCCGTCAGGCTCGCGAGCCGATGGCCGTCATGGGCCGGGTTGAACGTGCCGCCGAACAGGCCGATGCGCAGGCCCGGCGCATGCGGCGGCAGGCGCAAATGCTCGCCGCTCGCGACGGAAGCGGGGGGCACGGCATCGGTTCCCGTCACGGCCTGATCTGGCCGTCGCCATGGACCCGGTACTTGAAGGAGCAGAGCTGCTCGACGCCGACCGGCCCGCGCGCATGCATGCGGCCCGTGGCGATGCCGATCTCCGCGCCGAAGCCGAACTCGCCGCCATCGGCGAACTGGGTCGAGGCGTTGTGCAGCACGATGGCGGAATCGACCTCGGCGAGGAAACGGGCGGCGGCGGCTTGATCCGTCGTGACGATCGCCTCGGTGTGGCTGGAGCCAAAGCGGGCGATATGGTCGATCGCCTCGTCGAGGCCCGCGACGACTTTCACCGCGATGATCCTGTCGAGGAACTCCGTCGCCCAGTCAGCTTCCGTCGCCGGCGTTACGCGGGCGTCGACGGCTTGCGTCGCCGCGTCGCCGCGCACGGCGCAGCCGGCTTCCAGCAGGTCGATCACCAGCGGGCCGAGATGGGTTGCGGCGCAGGCCTGGTCGACCAGCAGCGTCTCGGCCGCGCCGCAGACGCCGGTGCGGCGCAGTTTGGCGTTGAGCGCGATGGCCCGGGCCATGGCGAGATCGGCCTGCGCATGAACATAGACATGGCAGTTGCCGTCGAGATGGGCGAAAACCGGCACGCGTGCATCGCTCTGGACGCGCGCGACGAGGCTTTTGCCGCCGCGCGGCACCACGACATCGACGCAGCCGGACAGCCCTTTCAGGATTTCGCCGACGGCGTCGCGGTCGCGGGTCGGGACAAGCTGGATCGCGTCCGCCGGCAGGCCGGCCGCCTCCAGCCCCTCGCGCAAAGCGGCGGCTATGGCGCTCGACGTGCGAAAGCTGTCGGAGCCGGCGCGCAGGATCGCGGCGTTGCCGCTCTTCAGGCAGAGCGCGCCGGCATCGGCCGTCACATTGGGACGGCTCTCGAAGATGACGGCGATGACGCCGAGCGGCGTTGCGACGCGCTCAAAGCGCAGGCCGTTGGGTTGCGTCCATTCGGCAGTGACGCGCCCGACGGGGTCGGCCAGGCCTGAGACCTCGGCGACGGCGTCGGCGACGCCGTCGAGCCGGGCCGCGTCGAGCATCAGCCGGTCGATGAAGGCGGCGGTCTGGTTGCCGGCCTTGGCGTCGGCAAGGTCGAGCGCGTTGGCGGCGAGGATCGCCGGCGCGTTCGCGCGCAGCGCGTCGGCCATGGCGAGCAGTGCTGCATCCTTCCGCGTCGTCGGCGCCAGCGCGACAGCGCGAGCGGCCGCCCGCGCCCGCCGGCCGAGATCGGCCATCAGCGCGGCTGTATCAAGCGTGTCGGTGGTCGCGACCACCCGTAACACCTTCTCGCTCGTCATATTAACGTCTGTCCGTTCTCGGCCGGCCCGTGTGATCGCAATATCGACAAAACCATGCGGTGTCGTCCCGGACAAGCGGCGCAGCCGCGCCGATCCGGGATCCATTCCAGACCATTTCCGAGAAGCGTTCCGGAATGGATCCCGGGTCTCCGCTTCGCTGCGCCCGGGACGACCGGGCTTTGACTTGACGACGCATTGTCAGCCCAGCCCGAGCGCCATGTCGTCCCGGTGGATCATCTCGGCGCGGCCGGGATAGCCCAGCACGGCGGCGATCTCGCGCGAGGCCTTGCCCAGTACGAGGGCCGCCTCGGCCGCGTCATAGGCGACGAGACCCCGACCGAGCACGGTTCCCGCCGCATCGCGGATCAGCACCGCGTCGCCGCGTGCGAAATCACCCTCGATCCGGATGACGCCGACCGGCAGCAGGCTCGCCCCGCCGCCGAGCGCGCGGGCCGCGCCGGCATCGACGTAAAGCGAGCCGCGCGGCTCCAGCGAGCCGGCGATCCAGGTCTTTCGCGCCGTGGCGGGCGTCGAGGCGGTGAGGAACCAGGTGCAGCGCGCGCCCTGATTGATGGCGGCGAGCGGGTTCTTGGCCCGCCCGTCGGCGATCAGCATATGTGTGCCGCCGGCGGACGCGATCTTGCCGGCCTCGATCTTGGTGCGCATGCCGCCGCGCGAGAGTTCCGAGGCCGCGCCGCCCGCCATCGCGTCGATCTCTGGCGTGATGCGCTCGACGATCGGCAGATGCCGGGCCGAGGGGTCGCTGGCGGGCGGCGCTGTATAAAGCCCGTCGATGTCGGAGAACAGCACCAGCAGGTCGGCGCCGGCCATGGTCGCGACGCGGGCGGCGAGCCGGTCGTTGTCGCCATAGCGGATCTCGGTGGTGGCGACGGTGTCGTTTTCGTTGATCACCGGAATGGCGCGCAGATCGAGCAGGCGGCCGAGCGTGGCGCGGGCATTGAGATAACGCCGGCGTTCCTCGGTGTCGGCGAGCGTCAGCAGGATCTGGCCGGCGGTGAGGCCGTGCGCGCCCAGCGCCTCGGCCCAGGTGCGGGCGAGCGAAATCTGGCCGACGGCGGCCGCCGCCTGGCTCTCCTCCAGCCTGAGCGGACCTGAGGGCAAGCCGAGCACGGTGCGCCCGAGCGCGATCGCGCCCGACGAGACGACGAGGAGATCGGCCCCGCGCTGATGAAGTTCGGCCAGGTCCTCGGCGAGCGCCGCGAGCCAGGCCTGGCGCAGGCGGCCGCGCGCCCGGTCGACGAGCAGGCTGGAGCCGACCTTGACGACGATTCGGCGGAACTGGGCGAGCGAGGGGGTCTGCACGGGCACTGCGCTGGGCTTGGACAAGGACAGTCTTGATCGTTGAAGAGGACAGCCCTGCCTTTGGCGAAAAGCGCGCGCTTGTAAAGCGTTGCGGCCTGCTGGCGGAGCGCGCCGCGCCGATTCAGCCGCGGGTTGCATTGACAAGCGCGGTTCCAGCGCCCATATGACCCTCGTCGATATTTAGGCCGAACGACGTGGCCCCGCGCATGAGAATGCGCCTGCTGACGACCTTCACCGCTCAAAAAATCGAAATCCTGGCGCGAGAGCGATCGCGCGCCGTCATACTACAAGCTACAAGCGAAAGAGGTTCGTCATGGCCGCTGGCACAGTCAAATGGTTCAACTCCACCAAGGGTTTCGGCTTCATTCAGCCGGATGATGGCGGGCAGGACGTGTTCGTCCACATCAGCGCCGTCGAGCGCGCCGGAATGCGCGATCTCCGCGAAGGTCAGAAGATCTCCTACGAGATGGTTCAGGACAAGCGCTCGGGCAAGATGTCGGCCGACCAGCTTCGCGCCGAGTGAGCCAAAAGGCCGCGTTGGCCTGTTCTCGGAATCGGTTACGGCGACCACGGATGTACCGGCGCCCGAGCCACCCGATCTGACGACGACGCGGCACGATGAGGGGTCGGGGTTCAAAGCCCGGCCCTTTTTCCGTCATTCAAACGCCAAGGAGCTCAAAGCCATGCAGGTTCTCGTCCGCGACAACAATGTCGACCAGGCCCTCCGGGTCCTGAAGAAGAAGAT
The DNA here is from genome assembly GCA_019745195.1 of Beijerinckiaceae bacterium. GTDB lineage: Bacteria > Pseudomonadota > Alphaproteobacteria > Rhizobiales > Beijerinckiaceae > Allobosea. The sequence continues at coordinate 7,300 of JAIETL010000034.1, read as the reverse complement.
GCAGCGCGAAGGCGTGTTCCGCGAGATGAAGCGCCGCTCGGCTTATGAGAAGCCTTCCGAGAAGCGCGTCCGCGAGAAGGCCGACGCCATCCGCCGCGCCCGCAAGGTCGCCCGCAAGCAGATGCAGCGCGAAGGCCTGATCGCCGCCCCGAAGGTCAAGCCGAAGCCGGTCCGCGCCGGAAGCCCGGCACCCGCGCGTTGATTTCAATACCAATCCGGCGCGATTTGGATTATTGCCCGCACGCGGGCTGATCTTTCGCCCGTGTGAACCCGAAGAAGGCCGACCTTGAAGAAACCGAACGACAGCAGCTTTGCTGATCGCCAGTCCAGTTCCGCAGCCGCCAAGAAGGCGCTTCTCGAGCGCTTCAAGGCGAGGCCGGGACCAGACGACCCGATCATGCAGCAGCGCCGCGCGGAACGTGAGGCCGTCGCCGCCGCCCGCGCCGCCCGCGAGGCCGAGAAGGCCGCCATTCGCGCCGAAGCCGAGCGCCTGGCCGAGATCGAGCGGCTGCGGCTCGTCGAGGAAGAGCGTCTGGCCGAGATCGCCCGCGAGGTCGAGCGCAAGGCCGAGCAGGCCAGGCGCGACGCCGAGCGTCCGCGCAAGGTGCTGCTCGAGGCCGTGCAATACGCCCAGATGCGCGCCGCCGGCAAAGGCCGTCGCTGAGATCTGGGCGCCGGCTGCCGCCTGACCGGCGCAGCCTTTCGATCCGGTTCGTCGCTTCCTCGTCGGGCCGGCAAGACCTTCGACCGCGCAGGCCATCCGGACTGCGTCCGGTCGAAGCTAAACTTGCCTGAGAGGAGCGCGATCGCTCCGGGCCGACGGCCCGAAGCGCGAATCCCGCTCCCGCCCGAGACCGGAGCGAGCCGCATGGCCACGCGAGGATTGTCGGCCGACGAGATCAAGCGTCGCGCCCAAGCCGCTTTCGACAAGGCCGACGCCCGCAAGCAGGAGGCTTCGCGCGCGATGGAAGCCGAGCGCGCCGCGCGCGACGCCGTGCTGCAGAAAACCGAGCGTCTGCGCGCGCTGCGCCTCGCCAAGGAGGCCGCCGAGGCCGAGACGGCTGCGATCGTCGCCGCCGAACAGGCGGCTGCGAAGGCCGAGATCGTCGAAGCCAAGGCCGCCGCAAAGGCCGCCAAGACCAAGACCGCGACCGACAAGGCCGCCAGAAGCGCGGAACGGGCTGTCAAGAGCGCCGACAAGGCGCTGAAGGCCGCAGCCAAATCGGCCAAGCGCGAGGCCGTCTGACGCACGCGTCGGATACGGCCTCGAGGGTTCTCGTCAGGCGGCGACGAATGTCAGCGCCACGCCGTTGATGCAGTGTCGCTTGCCGGTCGGGGCCGGGCCATCGTCGAAGACATGGCCGAGATGGCCGCCGCAACGGCGGCAATGCACTTCCGTCCGCGTCATCAGGAATTTTCGGTCGGTCTTCGTGCCGACGGCGTTCGGCAGCGCCTCCCAGAAGCTCGGCCAGCCCGTGCCGCTGTCGAACTTCGCCGACGAGGCATAGACCGGCAGGTCGCAGCCGGCGCATCGGAAGACGCCGCTGCGCTTTTCCCTGTCGAGCGGGCTGGTGAAGGCGCGCTCGGTGCCCTCCCGGCGCAGCACCTCGTATTGCGCCGGCGTCAGCAGCCTTTTCCACTCGGCGTCGGTGCGGGTGACCTCGAAGACGCCGTCCACGGCGGCATTCGCGCCGTCGTTTCGACCTGCGAGGATAAAGCCGGCAGTGCTCACCGCGCCGATCGCGGCGGCGCCGGACAAGAGATTGCGTCTCGACAGCATGGTGCGACTCCTCGTCACTGTTTCCGATAACGCAACAGAGTTGATCCGGCTGCTTGCGCGATCTCACGATGCCGCGACCGATTTCGTGCTGCAGTGCAGCGAAACGGCGGGCCGCCGTCCCGTTGTGGCCGGGATGAGCCCCGATTTTATGGTTGTCGTCGCAACTGTCAGGCGATTTTCATGCTGCGCTGCGAAGAGTTTCCGAGCGGACAGTCGAATGCCGTTCGACGTTTCGTGCCGCGTCGGCGGCGTCGTACGCTGTGTCGGATAGACTTTAGTCTTAAGTCGCACTCTTGCGTCGCGAAGAGAAGCGATAAACTCTGCACCATCGCGGCGCAGAGCCGCTTCAATGACTCGTCCAGCCTACAAGGACAGAGCAGCAGGGGAGAAGACACGATGTCGGAGACTGTCAAACCACGTGCGAGCCGCCGCAACTTCCTCAAGGTCGCCGGCCTCGCCGGCGCCGGCGCCATCGCCATGCCGCAGGTCAGCCGAGCCCAGACGGTGACCTGGAAATATCAGTCGACCTGGCCCACCAAGGATATCTTCCACGAATTCGCGGGCGACTTCGCCAAGCGCGTCAACGACATGTCGGGCGGGCGGCTGAAGCTCGATGTGCTCGCCGCCGGTGCGGTCGTCCCGGCCTTCCAGATGCAGGATGCGGTCCATGCCGGCATCCTCGACGCCGGTCACGGCGTCTCGGCCTATTGGTACGGCAAGAACAAGGCGTTCTCGCTGTTCGGCACCCCGCCCGCGCTGGGCTGGGACGCCCATTCCTTCCTCGCCTGGATGAACTATGGCGGCGGCTACGAGCTCTACAACGACCTCGTCCAGAACCAGCTCAAGCTCAACCTCGTCGGCATCCTGACCGGGCCGATGCCGTGCCAGCCGCTTGGCTGGTTCAAGAAGGAGCTCAAGACCGCCGACGACTTCAAGGGCCTGAAGTACCGCACTGTCGGCCTCGCCGCCGACCTGATGCGCGAAATGGGCGCGGCGGTGACGATCCTCGCCGGTGGCGAGATCGTTCCGGCGCTGGAGCGCGGCGTCATCGACGGGGCCGAGTTCAACAACCCGTCCTCGGACTCGCTGCTCGGCTTCCAGGACGTCGCCAAGGTCTACATGCTGCAGAGCTATCACCAAGCCGCCGAGAGCTTCGAAATCCTGTTCAACAAGGGCAAGTTCGACGCGCTCTCGCCGGAGCTGAAGGCGATCGTGAAGTACTCGGCCGAGTCCGCATCCTCGGACATGAACTGGAAGGCGCTCGACCGCTATTCCAAGGATCTCGAGGTTCTGCGCGGGAAGGGCGTCAACATCGTCCAGACGCCGGAAGCGATCCTGAAGGCGCAGCTCGCCGCCTGGGACAAGGTGATCGAGAAGCTCGGGGCCGATCCCTTCTTCAAGAAGGTGGTCGATTCGCAAAAGGCCTGGGTCCAGCGCTCCGTCGCCTATGAGCGCGTCAACACGCCTTCGCGCGAAATCGCCTACACGCACTTCTTCAAGGCGTGAACGCAGGCCTCTCCACTGTTGCAACGCCCGCCATCCGGACAGGATGGCGGGCGTTTGTCGCGACGCAGACGACGTCGGGCGGAATCCAGGAACGGCGATGAAGTTCATTCTGGCGATCGACAAGTTCAACACCGCCATCGGCAAATTCGCCGGCTGGGCGATCCTGATCCTGACCTTCGCGATCAGCTACGAGGTGTTCGCGCGCTATGCGCTGCGGGCCCCCACGGAGTGGGCCTTCGACGTCAGCTACATCCTCTACGGCACGCTGTTCATGCTGGCGGGACCATATGCCCTGGCCCGCAACGCGCATGTGCGGGGCGATTTCCTCTATCGACAGTGGTCTCCGGTGACGCAGGCCAAGCTCGATCTCGTGCTCTACATTCTGTTCTTCTTCCCGGGGATCATCGCTCTCGCCTGGGCCGGCTACAAATTCGCGGCCTTCTCCTGGCTGATCAAGGAGCACTCCTCCAATTCGCCGAACGGGCCGCCGCTCTACCATTTCAAGTCGCTGATCCCGATTGCCGGCGTGCTGATGACGGTGCAGGGGCTGGCCGAGGTCGCTCGCTGCGTCATCTGCATCCGCACCGGCGACTGGCCGGCGCGCCTGCACGACGTCGAGGAAACCGAGAAGCTTATTCTCGAACAGGCCGCCGCCGCGCAGGGCGCGCCCACCGCAGGAAACGCGATCTGATGTTCGGCATGGGTAACCCGGAACTGGGCGTGGTCATGCTCGTCCTGTTCATCTTCTTCATCATGCTCGGCTTCCCGATCGCCTTCACGCTGATGGCGCTGGGGGTCGGCTTCGGCTTCTACGCGATGGGCGACACGGTATTCGCGCTGGTGGTGCAGCGCACCTACTCGGTGATGGCCAATGACGTGCTGGTCTCGATCCCGCTGTTCATCTTCATGGGCTACATCATCGAGCGGGCGAACATTCTCGACAAACTGTTCCACTCGCTCCAGCTCGCGCTCGGAAACATTCCCGGCTCGCTGGCGGTGGCGACGCTCGCCACCTGCGCGATCTTCGCGACCGCGACCGGCATCGTCGGCGCGGTGGTGACGCTGATGGGCCTGCTCGCCTTCCCGGCGATGCTGCGGGCCGGCTACGACGTCAAGCTTTCGGCCGGCGTGGTCTGCGCAGGCGGCTGTCTCGGCATCCTGATCCCGCCCAGCGTGATGCTGATCCTCTATGGCGCCACGGCGGGCGTCTCGGTGCCGAAGCTCTATGCCGGCGCGCTGTTCCCCGGCCTCCTGCTGGCCGGCCTCTATATGGGCTACGTCATCATCCGCTGCTGGCTGAACCCGGCGCTGGCTCCCAAGCTGCCCAAGGAGCAGACCGACGTCCCGTGGTCGACCGTGCTCTGGGCGTTGATGAAGAGCTTCTTCCCGCTGACGATCCTGATCATGTCGGTGCTGGGCGCGATCTTCTTCGGCTTCGCCACCCCCACGGAGGCCGCCGCGATCGGCTCGCTCGGCAGTCTTTTGCTGGCCGCGGCCTATCGTTCGCTGACTTTCACCAAGGTCAAGGAATCGGTGATCCTGACGGCGCGGACCTCGGCGATGGTGTGCTGGCTCTTCGTCGGCTCGTTCATCTTCTCGTCGATCTTCGCCCTGCTGGGCGGTCACGAGCCGATCAAGAACCTCGTCACGGCGATGAACCTGTCGCCGACGATGTTCCTGATCGTGGCGCAGATCATCATCTTCATCCTCGGCTGGCCGCTGGAATGGACCGAGATCATCGTGATCTTCGTGCCGATCTTCCTGCCGCTGCTGGAGTTCTTCAAGATCGACCCGCTGTTCTTCGGCATCCTGATCGCGCTGAATATCCAGACGTCGTTCCTGTCTCCGCCGGTGGCGATGGCGCCGTTCTACCTGAAGGGCATCGCCCCGCCACATGTGACGATCAACCAGATTTTCTCCGGCGTGATGCCCTTCCTCTGGATCGTCTTCGTCGCGCTGATCCTGGTCTACACCTTCCCCGGCATCGCGCTCTGGCTGCCGAAGTATCTGTACGGCTGAGGCCTCCCGGTCTCGTCTGGCCTGCTCAAATCGCTGGCGCAACGCGCGCCAGCGATTAATCTTTGGCGCGATTGAACCTTAGCCGCGCTCGCAGCGACCAACCCTTGCGAGTCGCTATGCCGGGCCTCGAGCGCGATGCATACGGAATCCGACGACGATCTCGTCAAGCGCATCGCCTCCGGCGATCGGCTCGCGATGAAGGTGCTGTTCTCGCGGCATCAGGTGCGGGTCTACCGTTTCGTGCTGCGGCTCGTCCGCGACGAGACGCTTGCCGAGGATGTGATCAGTGACGTCTTCATGGATCTGTGGCGGCAGGCCGACCGTTTCGAGGCGCGCGCCTCGGTTGCGACCTGGCTGTTGGCCATCGCCCGCAACAAGGCCTGGTCGCTGCTGCGCAAGCGGCGCGAGGCCGGGCTCGACGACGATTATGCCGAGAGTATTCCCGACGACGCCGACGACCCGGAGATCGTGCTGCAGAAGCAGGACAAGGGTCTCGCCATACGGTCTTGCCTGGAGCGGCTCACGCCCGAGCATCGCGAGGTCATCGACCTCGTCTACTATCACGAAACTTCCGTCGAGGAGGTGGCGCGGATCGTCGGCATCCCCGAGAACACCGTCAAGACACGACTTTTCCATGCCCGCAAGAAGCTCGGCGAAATCCTCAAGGCCGCCGGTGTCGACCGGGGCTGGCCGTGAGATGCCGCTCCTGCCCACCGTTCAACCGATCCCGAAGGGAGGTCTGTCATGACTGACGCCATCGCGACCGACCCCAGGCGGGCGGAACTGGAAGAACTCCTGCCGTTCTACGCCAATGGCCGGATTTCGTCCGCCGACAAGGCGCGGATCGAACAGGCGCTCGCCGCCGATCCGGAACTCGGGCTTCGGCTGGAGATCATCCGCGAGGATATGGCCGAGACGGCCCTGCTGAACGAAAGTCTCGGCGCGCCGTCACCGCGCGCGCTCGACAGGCTGATGGCCGGCATCGAGGCCGAACCCCGGCAGGCGCCGCTGATGGTGCGCGCCAAGGGCGGTATGGTCGCCTGGCTCGGGCAGTGGCTTGCGGCACAGCCGCCGCGCCGGCTCGCCTATGCGGGGGCTGCCGCGCTCGCGATCATGGTGGTGCAGGGCGCGGTGCTGACGGGCCTTGCCGTGCGCGGCGGGGGCGGCGCATTCGACACGGCGTCGGCCCCGACGCAAGCGTCCGAGCGCTATGTGCTGCTGAGTTTCGCGCCCGAGGCCAAGGCCTCCGAGATCGCCGCCTTCTTCCGGCGCTACGAGGCGTCCGTGGTCGATGGGCCGCGCGCCAACGGCTTCTTCAAGGTGCGTGTCGGCGACGCCAAGCTCTCGACCGCGCAGGTCGATGCCATCGCCGCGCGGATGAAGGCCGAGGCCGGCATCGTCAGCTTCGTCGCGCCCGCACCATGAGCGATTTCCCGCTCGTTCGAACATGCGCGCCGTAGTATCGTGATCTCTCGCGGAGGCGAAACGCCATGTCGCTGCTGCCATCGGGCCTTGCCGCAATCCTTCGTCCCGTTCGCGCCTCGCTGCTGACCGGGGCCGCCATCCTCCTGACGGGCTGCGCCGCCCTGGCCGGCGAGGGTGGAGGCGGCGGCGACAGCCGCGAATATCCTGTCTACAATCCCGCCCAATCGCGGGTGTCCCAGGGCGCAGGCCGGCAACCCTCGTTCCGCGAGCCGCAGATCAGGCAACGCGAGAGTCTGTCGCGGACGCCGGGCCGGCCCTATCCCGGCGAACGGCCCGGGCGGCCGGATCGTCGTCCGGGCGGTGGCTGGGGCGGACCGGCCGTCGGCATCGGGGCCGGCATCATCGGCGGCATCATCCTCGATCAGGCGACGCGGCGGCCGGTCTACGACCCCTATGAGCCGCTGCCGCCGCCACGCCGCGCGCGCCGGCCCGTCATCGTCGAGGACTATGAGGTCGAGGAGGTCGCGCCGCGTCGGCCACGGCGTCCGCCGCCCGTGCAGCAGGCGGCTC
>JAIETL010000101.1 GCA_019745195.1 Beijerinckiaceae bacterium | reverse complement strand
TTCTTAGCCCCGACCTGGCGTTGATGCGCGCGATCGACGCACTGCATCTGGAATATCCCTTCGCGGGCAGCCGCATGTTGCAGGGGCTTCTTGGGGCCGATGGCCATAGGGCTGGGCGTCTCCACGTCGCCACGCTGATGAAGCGCATGGGGATCGAGGCGCTCTACCGCCGGCCGAACACCTCGAAGCAGACGCCGGGGCACAAGATCTTCCCCTACCTGCTGCGCAAGCTGCCGGTGACGCGGGCCAATCAGGTCTGGGCGATGGACATCACCTACATCCCGATGGCGCGGGGCTTCGTCTATCTGACGGCCGTGGTCGACTGGTTCAGCCGCAAGGTTCTGGCCTGGCGGCTCTCGATCACCATGGACGTCGCCTTCTGCATCGAGGCCGTCGAGGAGGCGATGGCCCGCTTCGGCAAGCCGGAGATCTTCAACACCGACCAAGGCTCGCAGTTCACCAGCCGCGAGTTCACCACCCTGCTGATCGGCGCGGGCATCCAGATCAGCATGGACGGCAAGGGGGCTTGGCGCGACAACGTCTTCGTCGAGCGCATCTGGAAATCGGTCAAATACGAGGAGGTCTATCTGCGCGCCTATGCCAGCGTGTCCGACGCGCGCGCCTCGATCGGCCGGTATCTGGCCTTCTACAACGGCCGGAGACCTCACCAAAGCCTGGGTCGGCAGACGCCCGATCAGGCCTACTTCAACGCGCTGCAGCCAATCCCGGTTGCGGCATAACCAGGGCCGGAATCCACCTAACGACAGCCCACAAACTGTTCAGACAAACCGAGCCAGCTTTTAGATCGCCCTTATTATTCATGAATTGGCGAGGGTTGACGCAACAGGGTTCGGCCGTTCCATGTCAGGCGCCGAACGGGCAGATCCATCAATTCAGAAGCGTGTAGCATGGGACGAGCAATGGGGCCGCACGGGGTCTCGAGTGCTGCCCCACGCTCTCCTACAACACAGGGGCGTGGTTGTAGCGATCAAACATACCTCCGGATTCCTGGCCTGTCACTGGAGACACCGTTTTCGCTGAGCGGCAGTTGGGCCTACGCACTCAGCCCAATGAACTTCCTGCGGCGAACGAAGCTTCCCCCCTGAGTGCGGAGGGACCTCGCCATTCGGGCGTTCAACGAGGGGTGGGCAGGAGCGGGCTGAACACGGCCGGCAATCCCGGCGCGTGATCGTCGGGACCGAGCGTGATGCGAGTATCGAATTCCCATCTAATGAATAAAGACGGAGCAGCTCTCGCAGGATGGCTGAACCGCGCCGACCATCATCGGGGCAACTCGACCTACAGCAGGTTATGCAGAGCTGCAGCAGCGAGGTCTCGGATAAAGCGCCCATAACAAATCAGGAAAGCCGTGCTAATGTATGGATTCTTGAAGGTCGGCGAGGTTCAATTGTATATGAGGTTAAAATCCAGCAAGGTAAGGGGCTTAGACCTCCTGTTATTGCCTTGGACGAGCACATCCAAGTGGCTCAGGCGCCTCCCGGGCGCTCTCTCGTTGGCGCTATTGTTCCAGATCTCCGCTACGGCGCACGCCGAGCCTGACGGCGCCAACCAAGAGGATCTGATCAATCCGGATCGCCCGGGGATCGCCGATGGGAGCAACGTTGTCGGAACTGGACGTTTCCAAGTCGAAACAGGGATTCAACTGGAGTATCGTAGAGATCGTTCAAGCCGTGAGCGGACAACCTTCGCGCCGACATTGCTGCGTCTGGGCATCTATGAGGGCCTGGAAGCCCGTCTCGAAAGTAACACCTACACGTGGATGAAATCCAGTGATGTCCTCGACGGCGTGAGCAGGACCGACGGAGCCTCGCCTACATCGATCGGGTTTAAGTACCACTTCATCGACGGGGCAGGCATTGAACGCCCATCTGTCGGAGCAATTCTTCGTGTGTTTCCGCCTTCAGGCTCTAGAAATTTTCGCAGCAGGCATACCGTAGGTGATTTCCGATTAGCCGCCGATTGGGATTTTGCGCCGCAATGGTCCTTGAACCCCAACATTGGCGTTGCGCTCCTCGAAGGGTCCGACAAGCGAACTTACATGACCGGGCTATTTGCCGCAACTTTGAGTTATAATCCGAGCAAAAAACTGAACCTTTTCGTCGACATGGGACTTCAGTCTCCGGAAGAGAAAGGTGGCAAGTCCTCCCTCATCGTCGATGTCGGCATGGCTTACATAATAGGGGAAAATTTGCAGCTGGATTTCAGCCTAGGCGCAGGCATCGCCGGTGCTACTCCGCCACGGCGTTTTTTGTCGGCCGGGATCAGCAAGCGATTTTAGCCTGAGCCCAACATTTTGTTCACCTGCGGGCTTCAGACCCAACCCCGACTCTGTGCGACAGTGTTCGGCATCGATCTCGTCGCTTGCGACTTCCTCCGGTCTTGGGAGCCGGCACCCGAACATTATAGATATAGTTAGGCCGATAGTTCTGCCCGCTTCCGTCGCGATCCTCGCGGTCTCATTTGTTAATAGAAGCGATGGTACGGCGGGCGGCGTGCTCGGCATCAACACGTCTCTGCTCATCCGATGGCTGGCGCCACTCACTAGCGAAGTCGATAATCTTGGTCGGTGCTGTTCGTGCTGGCCAGCCGCGCCTGGGGCGGACCCACCGCCATCTGGAGTGCGCCCCTTGAGGCGGACAGTGTGCGAGAGGGAATTGACCGGGGAGCCGGGCTTTCGAAGGATGAAATCCAATGGCCCGACACCGCAGCCACAGCATCGAGTTCAAGCGCCAGGTGGCGCAGGATTACCTGGCTGTCGAGACGCTCCACAGCCTTGCCCGTCGACACGACCTGTCGCGTAACCTGATCAGCCTCTGGATCAAAAATTCAAGAGCGGCGCCTTTGACGACGAGGCCCCCGCCGTCGATACGATAGAAGCCGACGAGGCACGCATCGCCGCGCTGGAGCCGCTCGTCGGCAGGCCGGCCCTGAAAATCGAGTTTCTACAGGGGGCTCTGAAGCACGGACCGCGGCCGAGAAGCGCGACTACATCCGTCGTCACCGGCCCCCCGACATCTCTGTCGCAGGTCGTGTCCCTGATGGTGGTGTAGCTTCTCGGCGTCACCACGTTGCCGGCTTTGGCCGGGCTGGTCAGGCTGCCACGGCTGGCAGTCTGACGATGGGATCATCGCTGATCGGCGCGATGCTTTCCAGCGTGATGTAGCGGGCGCGCTGGACGGCCCATTCATCGTTCTGTTCGAGCAGGATCGCGCCGACGAGCCTGGTGATGGCAGCCTCGTTGGGGAAGATGCCGACGACCTCGGTTCGGCGCTTGATCTCGCCGTTGAGGCGTTCGAGCGGGTTGGTGCTGTGCAGCTTGGCCCGGTGCTGCGTCGGGAAGGTCATGTAGGCGAGCACGTCGGTCTCGGCGGTGTCCATCAGGGCGGCGAGCTTGGGGACGGTCGGCCTGAGCTGGTCGGCGACCCTGCGCCATTGCTGACTGGCCGCCGTCGCATCGTCCTGGGCGAAGGCGGTGGCGATGAAGGCGCAGACGACGCGCCTCCCGGAACGACCCGCATGAGCCAGGGCATTGCGCATGAAGTGAACCCGGCAGCGCTGCCAGGTCGCGGTGAGGACCTTCGAGACGGCGGCCTTGATGCCCTCATGGCTGTCGGAGACGACGAGCTTCACCCCGCGCAGGCCGCGTCTGGCGAGTTTGCGCAGGAACGCGGTCCAGAAGGTCTCGGCCTCGGAGGGGCCGATATCCATGCCCAGCACCTCGCGCCGGCCATCGCTGTTGACGCCAACGGCGACGATCACCGCCACCGAGACGATCCGGCCGGCCTGGCGGACCTTCACATAGGTCGCGTCGATCCAGAGATAGGGCCAGTCGCCCTCGATGGGACGATCCAGGAAGGCCTGGACCCGTTCGTCGATCTCCTCGCAGAGCCGGCTGACCTGGCTCTTGGAAATGCCGCTCATGCCCATCGCCTTGACCAGGTCGTCGACCGAGCGGGTCGAGATGCCCTGGATGTAGGCTTCCTGGATCACGGCGGTGAGCGCCTTCTCCGCCATCCGGCGCGGCTCGAGGAAGCCGGGGAAGTAGGAGCCCTTCCTCAGCTTGGGAATGCGCAGCTCGACCGTGCCGGCGCGGGTCTCCCAGTCCCGGTCGCGATAGCCGTTGCGCTGCGCCAGGCGCTCCGCGCTCTTCTCGCCAAAGCCGGCGCCGGTCAGGCCGCCGACCTCCAGCTCCATCAGGCGTTGCGCAGCAAAGCCGATCATCTCGCACAGAAGATCGGCGTCGGGGCTCTTCTCCAGCAGCCCGCGCAGGTTCATCATCTCGTCGGTCATCGGGGATCTCTCGGTTCAGGGTTTGCGTTCGCAACCCAAACCTAACCGGCAATCGCCGATGACCACCCTCAGCTACACCACGCGACGGGACACGACCCTGTCGCAGAATCGACCCAGTATCACGCATGGGGGCAGGACCCGTTTCTCGATCTTGCAAAATGACTGTGGCGTTTTGTCTCATCAATCCGTCTTGTAGCTCGAGTGGCTAGAGGAATTACGCTCCCAACCGTTGAGCATCGTATTGAAGCCCAACTCATCGGAGTCAGTCTGCCATGGCCGATATCGCGTCTTCCAAGAATGAAGGCTTGCTTTGCCCGACCTGTCGTATCGATCTCGTCATGAGCGAACGACAGGGTATCGAAATCGATTATTGTCCAAAATGCCGCGGCGTTTGGCTCGATCGAGGCAAACTCGACAAGATTATCGAGCGCAGCGTCAATGAGCAGGATGCGCCCTTTGGCGTGGACCGGGCCGCAAGCGGGCAGGTTGCAGGCTCCGCTCAACCGCCCGGGGCGACCGCTCCGTGGGGCAGGTCGCCGCCGCAGCCCTATCCTACCCCGAACGTACCACAGAGTTGGGATTCACGCGGTGGCCACGGCGATAATGGTCACGGCGGCGGTGGCCATGGCGGAGGCGGGCATGGTGGCCGGCGCGGATTTCTGGGGCGCATCTTCGATTGAACTTGCCGCTTCCATGGCGCCGACAGTCTCAAACGAGCCAGCAAGCGTGCGGTGTGAAAAGTTGATGTCACCCAAGACGAGCTCCGAAAGCTGTGACGCACTCACGTGCTTTTATTGAGCGGCGCTTGGGAAATCACGACCCTCACAGGATCATGACCGCCCCCCACACAACGGGCGCACGCTCGCCCGGTCTGATCGGTGCGCGTCACTCTTTATCGGGAGGCGTGACTTGGGCGACATTGTCAGGAAGCTCTTTTTTGAATGGTGCCAAATACCGCAAAGTCACATAGGTCACGGCACTCAGGATGGCAGCAATGTCATAGAGACCATAGCCGACGGCTGCTCCCAGTGCTCCGGTCGCCCAGAGACTTGCAGCCGTCGCCGTACCCAACGCCTGGGTGCCGTGCTTCAAAATTGCGCCGCCGCCGATGAAGCCGACACCGGTCATCAGCCCCTCGAGAATGCGAGCCTGGCCAGGAGAATTGGCGCCCAGCACGGCGATGGCGACGAGCACAAACCCGCACGCCGCCATCGCGACAAGCGGGAACGTTCGGATGCCGGCACTGCGCTCCTCCTGTTCGCGATTCCAGCCGATGGGCAGCGCAAGCGCATACGCCACGGCGAGACTGACGACATGGGACAGCATTTCAGCGGTGGTCACGGATCCAATCATAGTTGCCTTATAGGCCAGCAGCCTTTCGCTGGCACACGATTTCGCAGATTGCGGGTCTTGATCACCCAAACCAACCGAGTTGCTCGTATTTTTTTGAGCTGCTCAGTACGGATCGACACATCTCCTGCCGCAAAACCAACACCTGGCGAGTGCTAGAAGCTCGTCATCGTCGTTCGCTTCGGCATGGGACGAGAACCTGGTAAGCGTAGGCCCGTTTGTGGTTTTTACTGCGTTTCAATGCGAGCTGTCGCAGCCGGCCCGAAACTTGACGTTAGAGGATATGGAATGACCCGCCGGGCTTATCTTTTCGCGCTCGTTGCCATAGTCGGCATCGTCGTTGGCGCTTTCGTGCCTTACCTGGGCCAAGCCATCCGCAGTGTCGTCGGTTTCAAGCCGACGCCGGGTGTCGAGCAAGCTCGGGCCCAGGATGGATCGAAAGCTCGCTCCACAGGCGGCGGCAAGACTTCAAAAGCCGGGAGCAGCACGCCTGGGCAGCCTGAGAATGGCGACGACAAGGCATCGACAGAAGGCTTGATCAAATTGACGCAAGACCAGATCAGTGCGCAGGAGATCGAAATTGCCCCCGTCGTCGGCGGCGCTCTTTCCCGGCACATCATTGTGCCTGGCACGATCACGCCGGACGTCAACCGGATTGCACGCGTGCCGGCACGCGTGGTCGGCACGGTCGCGGAAATGCGCAAGCAGCTCGGCGAGATGGTCGAGAAGGGGGAAGTGGTCGCGGTGCTCGACAGCCGCGAGGTTGCAGACGCCAAGAGCGAATACCTGACGGCATCGGTGAATTTCGACCTACAGAAAACGAATTTCGATCGCGCGCAGGGCCTGTGGGACAAGCGGATTTCGGCCGAGCAGCAGTATCTGCAGGTCCGTGCAAGTTTTTCGGAGGCGCAACTGCGCATCGATCTGGCTCGTCAGAAACTGTCCGCTCTTGGCGTGGATGCGGCAGAAGTCGCGAATGCGGCCAGGCAGGACACTGCGGGATCAGGCCAATCGAGCCTACGGCAGTACGAACTCCGCTCTCCGATGTCGGGGCGGATCGTCGATCGCAAGGTCGATGTCGGCACGGCAGTCGGTAAAGAAGGCGATCCCGCCGATCTCTACACCGTGGCCGACCTCTCCACTGTCTGGATCGATCTCACGGTGACGCCAGGCGATCTCGGCAAAGTTCGCGAGGGCGCAAAAGTCTCGATCGCGACAAGTGGAGACGATGAAAGGCGCGCCGAAGCCAAGATCATGTTCGTAAGCCCGATCTTGAACCCGGAAACCCGTTCGGCACGCGTCGTCGCCTCGCTCGCCAACAAAGACCTGTTCTGGCGCCCAGGCTCTTTCGTCACCGCCGAGATCGAGATTGCCCGAGAGGAAGCGAAAGTCCTCGTGCCGCGCGCTGCATTGCAAACGATCGGCGGCGAACGGGTTGTATTCGTGCGCAAACCCGAGGGTTTCCAGCGCAGGGACGTCAAGGTGGGCCAGGCCGACGATACCGTGGTCGAAATTCTCTCAGGGCTCTCCTCAGCCGACGAGATCGCGGTCAAAAACACTTTTCTGCTCAAGGCCGAACTCGGCAAGACCGAAGCCAAGCACGACGACTGAAACGGAAACGAACCCTCATGATCGCCCGCATTCTCGCTTTCTCGGTGCATCAGCGCTGGCTCGTGCTGCTTCTGTCGCTTCTGGCGGCGGGCTTCGGCGGCTACTCGTTGACGAAGCTGCCGATCGATGCCGTGCCTGACATCACCAACAATCAAGTCCAGATCAACACGACCGCGGCGTCGCTTTCGCCGTTCGATATCGAAAAGCAGGTGACCTATCCGGTCGAGACCGCCCTGGCTGGCATCCCGGGCCTGGAATACACCCGGTCGCTGTCACGCAACGGCTTCTCCCAGGTCACGGCCGTCTTCAACGAAAAGACCGATCTCTACTTCGCCCGGCAGCAGGTCAACGAACGACTCGCCGAGGCGAAGGCAAGCCTTCCAGTCGGTGCCGAACCCCGCATGGGCCCGATTTCGACCGGGCTGGGCGAAATCTATATGTGGGCGGTCCAGTACAAAAAGCCCTCTGACGGAGCCCCGGTTCACGACGGTCGCCCTGGCTGGCAAAAAGATGGAAGCTTCCTGACGCCTGAGGGTCAAAGCCTCACCACTGATTTTGAACGTTCAGCCTATTTGCGCACGGTTCAGGATTGGATCATTCGTCCCCAGGTTAGAACTGTCCTGGGCGTCGCCGGCGTCGATGGCATCGGTGGCTACGAAAAACAATATCACGTCCAGCCCGATCCTGCGAAGCTGGTAGGTTTGAACCTGTCCTTCAGCGACATTGCTGCGGCGCTCGACACCAACAACGCCAACCGGGGCGCCGGCTATCTCGAGGAAAACGGTGAAGGCTACGTCGTCCGTTCGGCGGGACGCCTCGAAAGCATGGATGAGATCGGAAACGTCGTGGTGGCGACCCGCGGCGGCGTGCCGATCAGGGTCAAGGATATTGCCGAAGTCCGGATCGGACGCGACTTGCGGACGGGCTCGGCATCAGAAAACGGCCAGGAGGTGGTGGTCGGCACGGCGCTAATGCTGATCGGTGGAAACAGCCGGACGGTCGCCGCGGCAGTCGATGCCAAGATGAAGGAGATCGTTCGTTCGCTGCCTCCCGGCGTCGAAGCCAAGACAGTGCTCAATCGCACCTTGCTCGTCGATGCCACCGTCAAGACGGTTGCCAAGAACCTCGCCGAGGGAGCGGCGCTCGTCGTCGTCGTTCTGTTTCTGCTCCTCGGCAACATCCGGGCTGCCATCATCACCGCGATGGTGATCCCCGTCGCCATGCTTATGACGATGACCGGCATGGTCCAAGGCCGGATCAGCGCCAACCTGATGAGCCTTGGCGCGCTGGATTTTGGGCTGATCGTCGATGGCGCCGTCATCATCGCCGAAAACAGCCTTCGACACCTTGCCGAACGTCAACATGAACTCGGACGCAAGCTCTCGAAAGGCGAGCGTCTCAGCACAGTCATCGAGTCGGCCGAGGAGATGATAAAGCCATCGCTTTATGGCCAAGCCATCATCATTCTCGTCTACGTCCCGCTCCTCACCTTCACCGGCGTCGAGGGCAAAATGTTCGAGCCGATGGCACTGACGGTCATCATCGCGCTCGTCTCAGCCTTCATCCTCTCGCTGACGTTCGTTCCCGCTCTCATCGCAATTGCGATCACCGGGCGCGTGCAGGAGAAGGACAACATTTTCATTCGTGGTATGAAGGCGGCCTACCGCCCCATGTTGGCAGGCGCAGTGCGGCGGCCCATGGCCTTCATCCTCGGATCGGTTGGCCTGTTCCTGCTGTCAGGCCTTGTATTCACAGGGCTCGGACAGGAGTTTATTCCGACGCTCGACGAGAAGAACATTGCGATGAACGCGTTGCGGATTCCCTCGACGTCCTTGTCTCAGTCGCAGGCCATGCAGATCAAGGTCGAACGGGCTGTCAGCCAGTTCCCTCAGGTCGCCTATGTGTTCTCCAAAACAGGAACGGCGGAGGTGGCGGCCGACCCGATGCCACCGAATTCGTCCGACACCTTCATCATATTGAAGCCCCAGGCTGAGTGGCCCGATCCGACGCTGCCGAAAGCTGAACTGCAGGAGCAGATGGAGAAGTCGCTCTCGCAGCTTACAGGAAACAATTACGAGTTCTCGCAGCCAATCCAGCTTCGCTTCAACGAGCTCCTGGCAGGTACACGCGGCGACCTTGCGGTAAAGGTGTTCGGCGAGGAGTTCGGGCCGATGCTGCAAGCCGCAAACCAGATCGCGACGGTCCTGCGCGACACTCAAGGGGCTGAAGACGTTAAAGTCGAGCAGACCACCGGCCTGCCATTCCTTGAAATCAAGGTCGACAAGACAGAGATCGCGCGTCTAGGCCTCAGCCTTTTCACCGTGCAGGAGGTCATCGGCGCCGCCATCGGGGGACGCGAGGCCGGCTATGTATTCGAGGGAGATCGGCGCTTTCCGATTGTGGTCCGGCTCAACGACAAGCGGCGTGAAAATCTGGAGGCCTTGCAGAACATACCGGTCCCACTGCCGCCAACGGCGACCGGACGCGGGTCATCGGTCCCATTGAAGCAGGTTGCCTCCTTTGCGGTGGCGGAAGGGCCCAACCAGATCTCTCGCGAGAACGGCAAGCGGCGCATCGTCGTGACCGCAAACGTCCGGGACCGGGACATCGGTTCGCTCGTCGCAGAAGCTCAAAGCAAGGTCGGCGAACAGGTCCAACTGCCGGCAGGATATTACGTGAGCTGGGGCGGCCAATTCGAAAACCTCGCCTCCGCGCGCCAGCGCCTCATGATAGTCGTGCCGGGCTGCTTTTTCTTGATCTTCCTGCTCCTCTACCAAGCGCTTGGGTCGGCGCGAGACGCTATTTTGGTGTTCAGCGCCGTGCCCCTGGCACTGACAGGTGGAATCGCGGCCCTGTGGCTGCGCGGCATGCCCTTTTCCGTTCCAGCAGCTGTCGGCTTCATCGCGCTGTCGGGCGTCGCGGTCTTGAACGGCCTGGTTATGCTGACGTTCATCAAGCAGCTCATGGACGAAGGTATGCCAAAGCGTGAAGCCATTCTGGAAGGTGCGATGGTGCGACTGCGGCCGGTTGCCATGACGGCGCTCGTTGCGTCCCTGGGCTTCGTTCCGATGGCGCTCGCCACTGGAACGGGGGCAGAGGTGCAAAGGCCGCTCGCCACGGTGGTCATCGGCGGGCTTATCAGCGCGACCCTTCTGACGCTCGTGGTGCTTCCGGCACTCTATGCGCGTTTCTCCGGCCAGCCGCACCGGCGCAAGGACGAGCATGAAGACGCCGCGGATGATCTTCCACGGCCGATCGTTTTACATCCCGCAGGCGAATAATCATGCGAGTTTCAAACACGCCACAAACGAAATTGCTGACCAGTCTCTCATGGAAAAGATCCAGCGCGGCGAGCCCGGGTCTCCTCAACTCGTCACAGAGGCACACGCCCGGCGGCGTTGGACGAGTGAGATTTAGCCGGCCGGTTCCGCCTGAAGCCGTGCTCGATAATGAGCTGAAAAAGATAGCTTTGGTGATGCCGTGAAGTCAGACAGATTTGCCAAGCCGGATGCTCATGCCGGTCATGACCATTCGCCAGGCAAGCACAGTGATGGCGAAAGAGAGGGCGGCCACGACCACGACGCCGGCATTTTTGGGGCGAACACCGAACTGGTATTTTCGCTGCTCTGCGGGGGATTGCTGATCGTCGGTTATGTCGTAGAGAAAGCTCTCGTTGTCCCGACCTGGTTGCCTCTCTCGTTTTATTTAGGGGCTTATTTTTTCGGTGGTTTCTTTACGGTTCGCGAGGCAATTGAGAATCTCCGGCTGAAGAAATTCGAGATTGATACCTTGATGCTGGTGGCGGCGGCCGGGGCTGCCGCGCTGGGGGCATGGGCGGAGGGGGCGCTGCTGCTCTTTCTGTTCAGCCTCGGCCATTCTCTCGAACATTATGCCATGGGACGCGCCAAGCGCGCGATCGAGGCTCTTGGGGAACTGGCGCCAAGGACCGCGCTACGGCGACGTGGAAACGATCTCGAAGATGTGCCGGTCGAGACCTTGGAAATCGGCGACATCATCGTCGTAAAGCCGGATTCGAGGCTTCCAGCCGATGGCTTCTTGATCAAGGGCAACGGCAGCATCAACCAGGCGCCGGTCACGGGCGAAAGCATCCCCGTGGATAAGCGTCCCGTCGACGATGTGGCGGTTGCGCGCGCCAATCCCGACAGTGTCGCCGCGGCTCATCGCGTCTTCGCCGGAACGATCAATGGTAGCGGCGTCATCGAAATCGAAGTCACCCGCAAGTCCTCGGACACGACGCTCGCTAAAGTCGTGAAAATGGTCAGCGAGGCCGAAACACAGAAATCGCCGACACAGCGCTTCACCGATCAATTCGAGCGGATCTTCGTGCCCTCGGTGTTGGTGCTTGCGATAGCTCTCCTGTTTGCCGGCCTGGTCATCGACGAACCTTTCCGCGATACCTTCTATCGGGCGATGGCGGTACTCGTCGCAGCCAGTCCGTGCGCTCTTGCCATAGCGACTCCAAGCGCGGTCCTGTCCGGGGTGGCGCGCGCCGCGCGCGGCGGGGTTCTCATCAAGGGCGGCGCTCCGTTGGAGAACTTGGGATCGCTGACGGCGATCGCCTTCGACAAGACGGGCACGTTGACGTCTGGAAATCCGCGCATCACCGACATCGTCCCCGCTCCAGGCGTCAGCGAGGATGAACTGCTGTCTGTTGCAGTCGCTGTCGAGGGCCTGAGCGATCACCCTCTCGCCCGTGCCATCACGCGGGACGGACGCGAGCGGCTCGGCGGCAAGACGCTGCCGGAAGCAACCGATCTCGACAGTCTGACCGGGCGCGGCGTATCGGCGCGCCTGAACGGGGAGACGGTGCTGATCGGCAAGGCGGAGATGTTTGGGGTGGGAGGGGTCGCACCCCTTTCCGAGGCCATGCAGCAGGCCGTCGCGGAGCTTCGTGAGGGCGGCCGGACGACCATGGTCGTCCGGCACGGCGACAACGATATGGGAACCATCGGACTGATGGACACGCCGCGCGAGGCTGCAAGAGCCACGCTCGCACGCCTGCACGACCTGGGAATCAAGCGCCTGATTATGATATCCGGCGATCATCAGAAGGTCGCCGAGGCGGTCGCAAGTCAGGTCGGTATCGATGAAGCCTGGGGCGACCTGATGCCTGAGGACAAGGTTGAGGCGATCAAGAAGCTGAAATCGCAGGGCAAGGTTGCGATGGTCGGCGACGGGGTGAACGACGCGCCCGCGATGGCGACCGCAACCGTCGGGATCGCTATGGGCGCCGCCGGCTCTGATGTTGCCTTGGAAACGGCCGATGTCGCCTTGATGGCGGATGATCTCTCTCATCTTCCGTTTGCGGTTGGACTGAGCCGGACGACGCGATCGGTCATACGACAAAACGTCTTCGTCAGCCTCGGAGTGGTCGCAATACTGGTGCCGTCCACGATCATGGGGCTTAGCATCGGTATCGCTGTGGCCTTTCACGAGGGATCGACGCTTTTGGTCGTGTTCAACGCACTCCGGCTGCTGGCTTATCGAAAAGATGCGGCGGATGAGCGGTGAACCAGGTAGCGCTTCCGATGATCAGATCGGAAGCACTTTTCATAGGAGAAAATCGCTTTAGGATCGGGCGCTCGGATGACATCCTCAGTCGGCTCATCTAATTGCGCAGCCATTGCAGCAGTTCCGGACCGAGGAGCTGGGCATTCAATTCCTCGTCCGAAAGCTCGACGAAGCCATCGAGGTCGCGCACGATCACAACGCCCGTGTTCTTGAACCGCGCTGCGATCGTCCGGAGGAAGCCGAAATCGACCGCGTGCTCGCAGGCGCCCATGAATAGGAAATAGACTTGGTCGCCGCGGCGCTCGGACGCCTCGAGTACCTGAATGGTCCGGTCAAGGTCGCTGGCGTCGTTTTCGCCATCGGTAACGAAGACGACGACCGAGCGCTTCTTCACAGCGGCCGGCTCGTCCCGGGAGACACCAAAGAACCGGCTCAGGAAGCCGCCGCTCTGTTCGCGCGGCAGCCAGCCGAAGTGCTGAAGATTGCGTTCGAGCACATAGCTGTACGTGGTCCCGCCCTTCCAGCCCGGCACTTTGTCGATCACATTGCGAATGATGTAGTTCTCGCAATTGTTCGGCGTAACCGTGCCGACATGGTGGACGTTCTCCTTGCCGTGGCTGAAGCTGAAGACGTCCATCTGGCCGTCGGGGTCCAGAACCATTCCGTAGGGGACGAGCCGCTCGATGAGCTTGCTCGTGGTGCCTTCCTCATGCTCGTGCTCGAACGAACCCGAGACATCCATGTCGAAGATCAGTTCGGCCTTGAGGCCCGGCGCGACACCCGCCTTGTCGAGTGAGAGACGCAGGGTTTCGGCCGACTTCTTGAGGTTCAGTTGCAGTGCCATGGCGGATCGTCCCCTTATGTCTTCAGTTGCTGCAGGATGGTGCGGAGCTGGTGGGCCAGCTCCCCGGCTTGGGTCGGCGTCACCTGTCGTTTTTCTTCCAGCATCGTCGCCACTGCGGCGATGCTTCCCAGCCATCCGGGAACCATGACAAGCGCCACGTTCTGAATCGCTCCGATGAGCCGGAGCGGCTGCTCGATCTGCAGCGTCCGCATCGACGCGCTGCCGCGGATCTGCGCGACGGTTTGGGTCAGGCTCATGCTGCGCTCGAGGAAGCGCTGCGACAGCGGCTTCGCGCTTTCTCCGAGATGCGCCGCCAGGAATTCCGCGGCGAGCGCAGCGGCCTCGACCTCATCGGCGATCTCCTCGATGCGGCGGGAATGCCGCTCGAGCGTATCCTTGAACGACAGGAGCGGCTCCAGCGCCCCGCCCATCAGCATTAGCAACTGGTCCAGCTCGACGCGGGCCCGTTGTAGTTCTTCGGGCGTGTCGATCCTGCTGTTCACCGTCTTGAGATATTGGGTCAACAGGCCCCGGGCCGGGGCAACGCCGCAGACGGCCTCGAGGTCGATCGCACCGAGGATGTCGGTCATGCGACCGATATGGGCCGTCACGCGCTTCATGACATCGACCTGCGACAGCTCCACGCTCCGCGATACCAGCTCGCTATAGTCCTGCTGGATCCGGTGCCCCCACAACACCGCCTGGCGATCCCTGGCACCCTCTACAACGAAGGCCTGGACGAGACACCGCGCCTCGTCCAGGACGCCAGGCGCGCTCTGCGGCGACAACCTCGCCAAGTCGGCGCGATCGACCGCAATGCGCTTGCGCGCGACCCCTGGGATCGCCGTCGGCCTGGCTGGGCCAGCGTTCCGCGGCGAAGGCGCATTGACCTGCGCCGGGGCTCGGGAGGGTCTGGGAGCAAGACTCTGCGCAGTCATGACGGTCGGCTTGGAGCCAATGCCGGCCTTCTCCCGCTCTTGCGGTCCGACGTCAGGCGCGCGGACCCGTCCAGCCGGTGGGCCGATGACGGTCGGGCGAAGCCGCTCCCGGCTGTCCTCCGCTCCGGGTCGGCGCGGCTCGGCGTCCTTGTCCCGCGGCATGACTGCCTCAGGAGAAATGAGCGAGGACGTCGTTGAAGGTACCGTTGAAGCCGCTGCCGACGGCTGCGTATTCCCAGCCATTGGCGCCGAGCAAGATGCTGCCGAGCTGAACCACATTGAAGTCCTTGAACTCGTCGGAAAGCCTGTAGGCGCCGAGTTCCTTGCCCGTGTCGTCCGAAAGGGTGATCGAGCAGAACTCGATGTCGCCGAACGCCGCTTCGTCTTCGGCGGGTTCCCCGGTCTCGTGACCGCCGCCATGATCGGCCTCGTGGACCGTGACGAGGATCGGAATCTCATTGACCCCGTCGGGAATCCTGGATCCGTCGATCACGATGGATTCCACGTTGTTCTGCACCTGCTTGTCGCCGCTGTGGATCAGCCCGCCGCCGGTCGTCTGAAAGGAGCCATCGGGGTTTGTCGGCAGGGCGCCGCCCTTCGGATTCATGCGGGTGGTGTTGTAGGTCGACAGCACGCTCGCAAGTTGCGTGACCTTGGCGCCCTTTCCGTCATTGCGGGCCTCGAGCGCATGCACGTCGATATCGTCGGCATGCTGGGCGTCGCATCTCCACTCGACCCTGACCGTGAACCGGGCGCCCTTTTTCAGGGACAGTTGCAGTTTTGGCGTCTCAGCACCGGGCTTTTCGAGGGAAAGCGTCAGCATGGGTGAATTCTCTCCTGGGGTTTGACCACTTCGGTAGTCAAGGCGCATGAAAACATCATGGCGCCGGCTGCCTCGACGATAGGGTCGCAAGTTCCTGGCGGGCCGCGGCGAACTTCTGCCGCGCCTGCTCGAACTTCTCCTCGGTGGTCTTGCGCGCGGCCGCGACGAGACCGTGAATCTCGTTCGTGGTGGCGATGATCTGCTCGATCTGCTGGGCCTGCGCGAGACGGTTCTCGCCTGGCGCCTGCGCCGCCGTGACCGCGACATCCTTGAGCGCGCGGCCGCGCAGGTCGGTCAGCTGCCTGTCGAGCTGGGCCTGTCGGCCCGCCAGTTGTTGCACGCTTCTGACCGCAAAGGCGCCGTGAATCGAAAGCAGCGTCATTTTGATCGAGGCAAATCGCGAGGCGACCGTCGTGGCGGTCTCCTGCAGCGTGGCGATTCCCGCCTGTTCGATCTGCTGGATCACCAGCTGATCGGCAGGCAGCCGCGTGTAGGTTCCTTCAAGCGCGAGCGCCCGGCTTTCGAGCAGGCGCAGCTTGTCCTTGAGCTCGATCAGGCGCGTCTGTGCGACGGGATCGGCCGGGTTGAGGGTCGTCTCCTGCGCATCGACATAAGCCTGCGCCCGGGCGAGAAAAGCCCGGGCGACACCGGCCGAAACGGTGAAATCGCCGAAATGTTCGCCATAGCTCCGTTTGAGGGCTTCGAGAGCCTGCAGCTCGCCAAACAGCTTCTGCATTTCGTCGGAGAGCTCGCCCTCGAGCTTCATCATCTGATCGGCGAGCGTCTTCGTGCGTCCGGCGATCAGTTCGCCGATCTCGGCTAACGCTTCCGCCGCAAGCTGAGCGGGACGCTTGCCGCTAAACCTCGCTAGCAGGGAGCCGATCAGGCCGGGCTTTTCGCCGTTTTGGATCTTGTCGAGAATTTCGGGAAGCTTGGCGTCCTGAACGCCCTCTTCAAGACGGCCAAACAGGGCGAAGACGGCCGAAGCGCTGTTCTTGTCGAGCCGTGCAAGGAAGCCGTCCAGGGTTCGCTGGAGCGCCTGCTCGGCGCTGAGCCCGATCTTGATCACGTCGCCGGACGGCAATGTCGCAAAATCGAGCGCCGCTAGCGCTGTTTCGACCTGCGGGAGCTGCTCTGATCTCAGGACAATGGCGCCGGTTTCCAGCGGCACGGCCGGCACCGTGGGGTACGGTGCCATTACTTGGCCTGGCAGCATGTCCGCCGCTCCGCGAGGGGCTGATCCGATGGTCGTCGGTTTCATGAACGTCCCCTTTTACTCCGAATTAGGCCGGGAGCTCGGCGCTTAAATAAGCTATTCCGCCATTATCTCTCGCCCAGCAGGCGGACAATCGCTACGCCTCGCAACCTGTCAATTTCGTTGGAAACCCGATTACAGCAGAGACCCCGAAACCGATTATGGCATGAGAGGGCCGCATTTGTCCCGCCAGTCGAGACGTCCCGGTCGACCGACTCTGTTGGTATACGAGCCCTTTGATCGAAGCCAGCCGAATCCCCCCGTTCCTTCATGGTCGAGGATGGCTTCAAGCCCTCCACGACCACTCTTTCAACTAGCGCGAGGCTTCGCCGCGACACGGTTGTCCCACTTTGCACCACCAAGCGCATCGAGTGGAATTTTTAAATAGCGGCGGCCGTTTCCCTCCGGCTCGGGCAGCATTCCGCCCTGGATGTTCACTTGAAGCGAGTGAAGGATCAGCCTGGGCATCGGCAGGGTCCGGTCGCGTTCTTCGCGCATGGCGACGAATGCCGCCTCGGTCTTGGTCGTGGTCAGATGGATGTTGGCGTTACGCTGCTCCGCGACGGTCGATTCCCACATGGGTTCGCGCCCGCCCGGCTGGTAATCGTGCCCGACGAATAGCCGGGTCTCGTCGGGAAGCGACAGGATGTTCTGGATCGAAGTCCACAGTCGCGAGGCGCTCCCTCCAGGAAAGTCTGTGCGGGCCGTGCCGCTGTCGGGCATGAACAGGGTATCGTGGACGAAAGCTGCATCGCCTATCACGTAGGAAATCGAGGCCCGCGTGTGGCCTGGGGAGAACAGAACGCGAGCCTCGATCTCGCCGACCCGGAAGGTCTCGCCCTCGGCTAAAAGTTTGTCCCATTGCGACCCGTCCGTCGCCAGCGACGGCAGGCCGTATATCTCCTTCCAGAGCGCTTGGACCTCGATAATATGCTCGCCGATCGCTGTGGATGCGCTGGTGCGTTCTTTGAGATAGCGGGCAGCCGAGAAATGGTCAGCATGGGGATGAGTATCGAGGATCCAGGCCACGGTCAGTCCTCGATCCCTGACATACTCAAGGATCGCATCGGCGCTGATCGTTGCCGTTGAGCCGGATTTCTCGTCAAAATCAAGAACTGGGTCGATGATGACGCAAGTCTTGGTCGCTGGACAGGTGACTACATACTGGATTGCCGAGGTGCGGGCGTCAAAAAAAGCCTTCACACTGGGTGCCGCGGTCATCGCAGAATCTCCACGCTGCGACTGGCAAATATGTTGCCAAGTCTATCTCGATGATGTGGCCGAGGCGGGCGGCCGTAGGCTCGATTATTACAGGACAGCCATAAAAAAGGGGTCCTGGTGGACCCCCTCGTTTTTGGCCTGCGCGACAAAATCACTTTTTGGCAGCGCCGGCCTTGTCTCGATGTCCGTGTTCATCGAGATCGCCAGGCTTGTGACCGGGATGATCGTGATGCTCGCCCGGCTTTTCCGTGACCGTCTTGTCGCGATGACCGTGCTGATCGAGGTCTCCGGGCTTGTGTCCGGGATGTTCGTGATGCGTACCGGGTTTTTCTTGGGCCATGGTCGTCTCCCTTTGGCTTGTAGTCTTGGAGAACGCTCATCTGACTTGTTAGGTTCCCGGCGGCGCCCCCTCCGATCCGGGTCCCGCTGCCCGCATTATAACTGATGAGCCTTTGAGACAGGGCCGCTCGACCGTCCCCCCATCAATGCCGCAAATGCGCTACAGAGTTGGCCTGCGGGCGCGTTTTCCTTCGCCCGGTTTGATCTCGGTTCTCTCCGATCGCCAAGGGGTCCAACTTCACCCGCGGTCCGCAGGCGTATCCTACTCACACGCCCTTGGTGAAATAGGAGCGCGCCGCCGCGACCGGCTCGGCGCAACCGGGTGCGGCGTCGATGAGGATTTTGTCGGGACTGGTCGCGCCGGTCCAGACGCCGAATGTGCTCGAGACGAGCCAGACCGGATCGCCCGTTGCGCGCCTGACGATGACGGGCGCGGCGGTTTTCGCGCAGGCTGTGACCTGCGTGACGACCGCCTCCGGCACGCCGGCCGCGGTCAAGGTCTTGGTGATCCCCGCCTGTAGAGGGGCGATCAGGAAAAACGAGACGAGAGCGACGATGATGGCGTCCATGGTGCGTCCTGCTTGGGAATGAGTCGGTGCTGCAGCAACGAGGCGTTTGCCCTTAACGGCCGCCTTTTGGCGTCAGATGCGCAGTTCAGCCTCTTTGGCCCGCAGCGCCCCGTCCTCGACCTGGATGGTCGTGTGGTCGAGTTTGAATTCATCGCGCATGGCCGTGTTGGCCGCCTCAATGATCGTACGGGCCTGGCTCATGTCCGATACCGTGAGATGGCAGCTCATCGCATCGAGGCCTGACGTCACCGTCCAAACATGGAGGTCATGCACCGCATCGACGCCGGGGATCGCGGCGAGTCGACCCTCGAGCAGGCCGACGTCGATCTCGGGCGGAGTGCCCTCCATCAGGATATGGATGGCCTGCTTCAGCAGGATCCAGGTGCGCGGTACGATGAACAGGCCGATGCCGGCGCCGATGATCGGATCGACCAGCGTCCAGCCGGTCAGCAGCACAACGATCGCCGCGACGATGACCCCGAGCGAACCCAGCATGTCGCTCAGCACCTCGAAATAGGCGCCCTTGACGTTGATGCTTTCCGATGATCCGCCTGCGAGCAGCTTCATGCTGATGAGGTTGACGATCAGGCCGATCACGGCGACCACCAGCATCGGCCCACCGATGATTTCCGGCGGGTTCTGGAAGCGCTTATAGGCCTCGTACAGGATGTAGACGGTCAACAGCAGCAGCACGACAGCGTTGGTCAGCGCCGAGAGCACCTCGGCGCGGACATATCCGTAGGTCGCCTGCGGCGTCGCCGGCCGCTCGGAGAAGCGAATCGCGATGAGCGCCAAAGCGAGGCCGCCGGCGTCGGTGAGCATATGGGCAGCGTCGGCGAGAAGCGCGAGGCTACCGGTCCAGAGCCCGCCGACGACCTCGGCCACCATGAAGCTGGTCGTCAGCGCCAGAGCCCAGGCGAGCCGGCTCTTGTGCTTCCCTGCCGCCGTACCCGATGGCGCCGCGCCGGCATGCGAGTGTCCCGAACCCATCGTCTCTCCTCATCGAACCGAATTTCGACCTTGGTCTACATGATACAGGCATAAGGCGTGAGTTTAAGATACGGCCAATATCACCGTCGGAGCATTCGATGACGACCTTATGTAGGCGCTCTATATCCCTCTCATGATAGGGGTGCTGAGCATTCTGGGCAGGTTCGCATCGGGCACCGCTGGGCAATAATCCTGATCACGGGAGAGTTCGAGGTCTGCGATCGAGCAGGGGCCAGGGTTCCAAACCAAGAAGCGACTTGTCGGTGGACATGAACGGCTGGTGCCGGG
Organism: Beijerinckiaceae bacterium; assembly: GCA_019745195.1. Taxonomy (GTDB): domain Bacteria; phylum Pseudomonadota; class Alphaproteobacteria; order Rhizobiales; family Beijerinckiaceae; genus Allobosea. The sequence continues at coordinate 11,563 of JAIETL010000101.1, read as the reverse complement.
TGGGTTGGCAAGCCTCGCCCTTGTTCAGTCAGGCCTGGCACCCCGACGCTACGAGCCGAGCCCGTGAACGTGAACAGCGTACGCTCGATGTGCCCTACCTCGCCGCGTCCGATCAGCCGGCTTTGTCACACAATCGACAACTCTATGCGTTTGCAGACCTTTGACAGAATGACGGGATTAGTGACAGGATTCGGATCGGGTGGAGCTGCCGTGCGGGCGCTCGGATAATCGGCCGTTTGCGTGACGGCGTCGCAAGGAGAAAAGCTCGTGCTGATCGGCTACATGCGCGTGAGCAAGACGGACGGGAGCCAGGTCGTCGATCTGCAATCCGACGCGCTCGTGGCCGCCGGCGTCGCCGTCGATCAGCTCTACACCGATCACGCGTCCGGAAAGCGGGACGACCGGCCGGGACTGGAGGCCTGCCTGAGATCGCTGCGCGATGGCGACACGCTGATGGTCTGGAAGCTGGACCGGCTGGGCCGCAACCTCAAGCACCTCGTCGATGTCGTTCAGGCTCTCAACGGACGCGGCGTCGGCCTGAAGGTGCTCACCGGCCAGGGCGCCGCGATCGACACCACCACGGCGAACGGTCGGCTGATGTTCAACATCTTCGCTGCGCTGGCGGAGTTCGAGCGCGAGCTGATCATCGAGCGCACCAACGCCGGTCTCGCTGCCGCGCGAGCCCGCGGACGCAACGGCGGCCGACCCTTCAAGATGACATCGGCGAAACTGCGGCTGGCGCAGGCCGCGATGGGCAAACCCGAGACGAAAATCGCAGAGCTCTGCGCCGAACTCGGCGTCACCCGCCAGACGCTCTACCGCCATGTCGCGCCCACAGGCAACCTCCGGCCGGACGGCGAAAAGCTACTCGGCCGCAAGCCCAAACCGCCACGTTCCCGATCCAGCCCCGAAAACGCGGTTTAGCGAACAAACCTCAAGGCAAGGCCCCCACCGGACCGCATTTTCCAAGCCCATTCCTGACGGTCAAAGAGCCCGTTTGTTGGATCGAAGCCGCTGGATCGCCTCAGCGAAAGAGAGGCATGCTTGCGCTCAAATCATTGCGGATCGCCGTCGCTGCGACGGCTGCATGGCCCATGGCGTAGCTGATCTGATCAAGTCCCTGGACGACGTCGCCCGCCGCGTAAAGGCCCGGAACGTCGGTTCGTTGACTGTCATCGACGATCACACATCCCTGATCCGACAGTGTCGCGCCCAATGCGACTGCAAGACTGCCTCGAACATCGCTGCCAAGCGCTGGATAGATGGCGTCGAAGACATGATTGCCGCCGGGCAATGCGACCGCGATCGCGTCATCACGCAGTTCGAAAGCCAGGCAGGGACCATCGAGCACCTTGATGGCGGCCTTATCGACGCGCGACCGCTGGCACGCATCGAGTTCGTGCACGCTATCAGGCGAAATCAAGGTTACATCCGACGTGAAGCTGCGCAAGAATTCCGCCTCGCCCAATCCGCCGATGGCGTCTCCGATGACGCCGATACGGCGGTCGGTTACCTCGAAGCCATCGCAAATGGGGCAGTATCTCAGCAGGCCACGCGCCAGCGCCTGGGTATGCATATCATCCGGCATGCCCGCGGGGCGACGGTTCACCACGCCGGTCGCCAGCAGGACCGTCCGGGCCCGCAGGTTTGCGGCGCCAGCCTTGGCGAGGAAATGACCGTTTTCTTTCGTCAACGACGTCACTTCGGCTACCAGATGGTGAGCACCGTAGCGCTTTGCTTGAGCCGACATGCGAACCAGGAGCTCAGATCCGGCAATCCCGTCTGGAAAACCGGCATGGTTATGGCTGACCGGAATCCAGCTGGCCCGGCTCTGTCCGCCGTCCACGACTACAACGGACAGATGATATCTTGCCAGATAGATCGCAGCCGTCAGTCCGGCGGGACCGCCGCCTATCACAAGGCAATCCAGCAGCTCCCCTCCGCTGGCGACGTCTCTCGCAGCTGCGACTGACAGCCCGTAGCTGGCCTCAAGGTTCGACGTCATTCGAAGCTCCGGTCATGCTCGACGCTCGCGCAGACGCTGCCATTCACCGTCGCATTTAAAGCGGATGAAATTCGGACCGTTGCGATCCAGCCAAGAGGATCTCTGTGAAAATTGCCAGATTGCACGAAATCTAATACACTGCTTCGCGGTTCTTGCTGGTGAAAAGAAAAATATGTCATCGACCGGCTTAGTTCGTCTTTCGCACTTGATCGCAATGCGACGTGATCTCGATCGAATGGCAAATAACGTTGCCAACATATCGACGCCGGGTTTCAAGGGTCAGCGCACGTCTTTCAAGGAACATTTGAAAGAGGCGACCCAATCGGGCAATGAACCGAATGCGAACAAGTATGTCTCGCTCGTCGATAACGGGGTCTCCAGGATAAATTTGTCGCAAGGGCAAATCGAATTCACGGGCAATCCGCTCGATGTCGCCATCAAAGGCAACGGTTGGTTCGTCGTAAACACACCCAACGGTAACCGTTATACGCGCGACGGCTCGTTTAAGCTGAACAGCTCCGGGCAACTTGTCACAGCCTCCGGAAATCCGATCGTCACCTCGAGTGGTCCTTTGACCTTTTCCGCAACTGAGCGAAATATAACGATCAGCGACGACGGGACGATTTCCACAAGCCAAGGTACTCGCGGCAAGGTCTCCGTGGTTGATTTTCCCAACCCCGCCGATCTGCTCGCCGCAGGCAACAACCTTTTCTCCTCAAACACAAATCCAATCCCACTCGCTCCTCGGATGGCCTCCGGCGCGATCGAAAAATCCAACGTCGTCGGCGCCACCGAAATGGTTGATCTCGTCAAGTTGACCAGAACGTATGAGATGGTCGCCAACATGATGAAAAAAGACGACGACTCGGTCGAGATGCAAAGGCTTTCCGACACACTCTGAGGCTGACAGCGCCAAACACGATTTAGAGCCTCTTGGTGCCATGAATTGTTATGTCGAAAATCATTTAATTAAACGGGGAAGGCGCAAAAGCCCTCGGTTCGGACGGCACAAACCAGCCACATACCCGACCGACCTGCTACCCAAACCGCCGATCCCGAAGCCCACCCCCGTCAAACAGGGGCGTATTTCATCACCCTGCTAAACACGGCTTCGAGCGGCGCCGAAAGCACCATGGACAAACGCAAGACGAAGATTATATCTCCGGTAGGATCGCTGGAGAACGCCGATGACGACGCGTCGAAACCTCCTTTCGCTCGGATTGACCGGCGCAGCGCTGACGCTCTCGCCGGCCCTCGTCACAGCCGCCCTCGCCCAGGCACGCGCCATCGGGGCGATCCGGGTCGACACCTCGCGCATCGCGAGGCAGGGCTGGGGTGAGAACGCCGAACGCATCCGCATCGCGATGGAACGCCAGCTCGCAGAGACGCTTGGCCCGCTCTATCAGCGCGGCAAGGGCGCGACGTTGCATGTCCTCGTCAAGGGTGTCTGGCTTTCGAGCTTCGCCGGCGGCAGCGGCAGGTCGACGGGCGGTGGTGGCAGCAACGACAATTTCGATAGCGAGATAACGGTATTCGGCTCGCATGGCGAGGTACTGCAGACCTTTCCGATCCTCTCAGTGGTCGATTCCGGCTCCGGCGGAGCCTGGTACCGGCCCGACGTAGACCAGCGCCGCGTCGCCGCGCTGATCGAGAACAACTCGCTCTGGATCAAGCGCTATCTGGGCGGGTGAGGCGCGGCCTCACTCGAACGGCACGATCGGCTCGTCATTGACCCGGTCGAGCGCCAGCGCCGTGCGGACATTGAGGACATTGGGCAGTCCGGTCAGTTCGCCGACGAAATCCTTGAACGCCTTTACGAGAGCACCACGATGCCGGCTTTGGCCGGGATTGTCAGGCGGCCACGGCTGACGGGCGGACGATGTGATCAGCTGATCGGCGATGCTTTTCGGCGTGATGTAGCGGGCGCGCTGGAAGGCCCATTCATCATACTATTCGAGCAGAATCAGGCCGACGAGCCTTGTGATTGCAGCGTTGTTGGGAACGATGCCGACGACCTCGGTTCTGCGCTTGATCTCACCGTTGGAACGCTCCCGCGGGTTCGTGCTGTGCATTTTGGCGGGATGCTGCGTCGGGAAGGTCGTGTAATGCGAAGACGTCGGTTTCGGCAGTGTCCATCAGCGCGGCGAGCTTGGGGACCGTCGGCCTGAGCTGGTCGGCGACCCTACGCCATTGCTGGCTGCGGCGGCCGCATCATCCTAAGCAAACGCCGTGGCGATATCCATGCCGAGCACCTCGCGCCTTCCATCGCTGTTGACGCCGACGGGGACGATCTCTGCGGCGAACCTGCCCGCTTTGCACAGCATTCCGGAGTCCAGCGCAGGCATGACGCATGCGACTTCTCATTTGGCGTCGAGCAGCTCCTTGACCGAGAGCAGCACCAGTTCGTTGTCGTCGGCCTTCTTGGGATCGCGCGAGGAGGAGAACGGCAGGTTGTTGTCGTTGCCGACGACGATGATGCCGTTGGCGCGGTCAACCACATCGACATTCTCGATGGTGAAGAAGGGGAAGGGCAGCACGCCGTCGATCGCGCCCTGCACAGCCTTCTTGTCGGGATCGGCGATCTTCATCAGGTCGATGAAGCCGACCTTACGCACGGCCTTGCCGACATTGGCGTCGGTCATCTCGATCTTCACAATCCGCTTGAACTTGGCGAGGTCGTGGAAGCAGTCCGGGCCGCGCTGTCCGGTGGCACAGGCCTTGTCGGCGGTGCCTTCGCTATTGTCGCGCTCGATGATCAGCGCGGTGGTGGCGTCGATCATGTTGAAGTCGCCGATGGCCAGCCCTTTCTGCTCCAGCGGGAAGAACCAGGAGCGACCGGTCCACTTTTCGGCGGCGACGTCAAACTCGAGGATGCGCAGGACTTCCTTGCCATCGACCTCCTCATTGCCCTTGGTTTCCGCGTTCCAGAGCGGGCCTTCGAGCAGCGGATAGAGGAAGCGCCCGTCCGGCGACTGGGCCATGCCCTCATAGCCCTTGGAGCGGCGGACATTGAACTCGACCGGCAGGTTGGGGGCGCCAGGCGTGGTGACGGCGAAATGGTCGGGCGAGCGGGCGGGCTTGCCGTCGACCATGGTCTCGAACACGGCCTCGACCTTGCCGGTCGCATCGACGCGGATCAGATAGGGGCCGAACTCCTCGCCGATCCAGAACTTGCCGCCGATCGGCTGGATCGACTCGGGATCGAAATCCGAGCCGGTGAGGTAGCGCTTCTCGGTGCCTTCATTGGCGATGCGGAACGGCACCTTCTTGTCGGGATCGTGCAGGAAGGTGGTGGCCGTCCGCTCGATCTTGCCACCCGCGAAGTCGGCCTTGATGCGGTGGAAGAACAGCATCGCATCGGGCGAATTGGCCTTGGAGCCGAAGCCGTTGTCGGTCAGCACCAGGAACTCGCCATTGCCGAGCGAGCGGATGCCCGAAAAGCCCTGGACCGGCTGACCTTGGAACGGCGTCGACAGCCCGGTCGGGCGGCCGCCCGAGGTGCCCATGACAGTGCCCACGGCCTCGACCCGCTTGCCGGGCGTGGTGAACTTGCCGGAGACCTTGAGGTCGGCGGGCGCGTCCGCCGGCACAGCGACCATGGTGTTGGCCGGCAGCAGCGCATGGCCGAGAAGCTTCGCCGGAAACTCCTTCTGCGCGTCCTGCGCGCCGGCGAGCATGGTCGAGGAGAGCAGCAGGGCCGCGGTCAGGGAAAGGCGCATGGAACGCTCCAGGTTTTGGGGGCAGACCGGAGCGTTTGGCGGTCCTGCATCTCACTGCGACGACGAAGCGGTGACGGTTGAGTGACATCGCCAGCCTGTCATTCCTGAACCGCGGTTCAGGTCAATTAGGGGCTGCTTCACAGGATCGGTCCAGCCAATCAACCAAAAGCCCGGATCAACGCGGCAATCATCAATCCCATCAGAATCCCGCCAATCCCTACCCACATTTGCCGCCGCCTCTGCGCTGGCCGCGTCAACGCTTGCCCGACGATCCCGGCCAGGTGGATCCGCTCGCGTTTGAGCGCATCGGCCTCATCCCGCATCAGCCGCGCTGCCTCGGCGAACACATCCGCCCCGGCCCGCCCGATCGCACGGCCGTGCTGCTCGGGCGTCATCTTCAACGCTGGATGGTTCTGGATCGCGACTATTCGCGCCTCGACCTGGGTCAGGACCTTCACTACCGCGCCGAGCGTCGGCGTATAATCGGTCACCCGCGTCGCCCCTTCCACGATGGCCGGCAGAGCCTCGACGGCCTCACGCAAGCTCGCAACCTCCGCCTGCAGTGCGCTGAACGCCTGCGCCGCATCGTCCTCCCCGGACTGCATCCGATCATCGCTCGTCACGCTCACCGCTCCATGCCCTTGTCGCGCTCGCGAACATTCTTCTCGGCATCGGGCTTGCGCGCCGCTTCACCTCGATCCGCTTTACCAACACCCGCCTCCACACCGCGCTCGGCAAATTCGCGCTGAACCTGGCGCTGCCGCTCGCGATCCATGCCGGCAAGGAGCTGCGCAGCACGCGCAGGCCCTCTCATCTCCGCCATGGCTCGCTGGCTCAGGCTCTCATGTTTGAGCACCGCGGCGAACTCCTGCGTCGAACCCGGTCGAGCCTTGTCCATAGTCGCCCCGGCGCTCCGCAGCGCCAGCTTCTGGTGCTCGAGGACCGGCAGATCGGCGGCGCGCATGCGAGCGGCATCCTGATGGGCCTTCGCATACCCCTCGACGGCCGCCAGCAGCTGGACACGCGCCTCAGCGGAGCCGGGCGACGGCGTGCCTGAGCTGGCGCCACCCTTCCGCTCGGACGCCGCGCCATCGCGTTCCTGACGCTCCACACGCCCTCCCCTGAGTTTGAGCCCGGCAAACATGCTGCGCTTGGCCGCCGGCGGCTCCGCATCTCCGCCAGCACGCTGCACACCCTCCCCCCTGGCGACACGTTCCTGCACCTGGCCGACATCACGCCGATCGGCAGCCTGATCTTTTGCGCCAGTTTCCCGCGCAAGATCCTCCCGCGGTGTCTCACCACCCGGACGCTGCCGCCCCTGCCCATCACCGCCGCGCTCGACCTCGATCTCGCTCTTCACTCCGAACCGCTCGGCGATGCCCCGCCGCTCGGCAAACCCCTGCGCATAATCGAGCGTGGTTTCCTTCGACCCGTCGCGGCCGAGCCGGGCGGTCAGCGATGCCATCCCCCCCTTGAACTCGTCCCGACCTGCATAAAGCGTCGCCTGATCGCGATGACGCGTCATCGAGACATAGGTGAGATGCCGGTCCATCGTGCCTGACGCCATGACGAAGGCGCGGTCAACAGTCGCGCCCTGCGTCTTATGGATCGTGGTTGCGTAGCCGTGATCGAACGCGGCATAGTGACCCGTCGAGAGCGACACCGTGCGATGTTCTCCCCTGTCGCGCGCGGGTCCGTCGAGCCGGACCGTGATGACGTCCGGCTCGACGGACTGAACCACCCCAAGCATTCCGTTCTTCACGCCAAGCTCGCGATTGTTCTCGAGGAACACGATCCGATCGCCAGGCGCGAAGGACCGCTTGCCGTCATTGGTCTCGAACACCTGCTCGCGGCCAAGGCGACCCTGATCCCCCTCCCCGCGCGCCAGCTCGCCGGCCTCCTGCCGCGCCGCTCGGATATCGGCATTCAGCGCCCGGACATCGACCCGCCGATGCGCCATCGCAACCCGCGAGCCCTGGGGCCGCTCGGCAGCATCCGCCATGTAGTCGGCAACGATCGCCGCCCGCGCCGCGTCCCGGGTCTCGCTAAACCGAACGCCGCCGCGCTCGGCGTAGGCAGACAGCCCCTCGCCGGTCCTGTGCCGGGCAAGATCGCCGGACGCCTCCCGCTGCCAGTCCTCGCGCTGGCGGCGGATGTCCTGCAACTCGGCGAACCCGACCCGTTCCGCGATAGCGCGGAACGGCGCACCGGCCCCGATCGCCTGCAACTGCTCCTGGTCGCCGACCATGACCAGCTTTGCGCCGGTGCGCTCGGCCTCGGCCACAAACCGCGCAAGCTGACGCGAACCGACCATGCCAGCCTCGTCGATCACCATAACGTCCTTAGGGCCAAGCTCGCCGCGCCCGGCCTTCCAGCCATGCTCCCACGACGCCAGCGTCCGCGACCCGATCCCGGACGCCTCCTCCAGCCCCTCCGCCGCCTTGCCCGACAACGCCGCGCCATGGACGGCATAACCCTGCCGCTCCCATGCATCCCGCGCCGCCGCCAGCATCGTGCTTTTGCCCGCGCCAGCGAGCCCGACCACGACCGCGATCTGCTCCCCGCCGGTGACATGCTCCACCGCCCGCCGCTGCTCGCCGCTCAGACCAGCAGCATCGACGGCGCGATCTCGATCGGATTCCGACAACTCCCCGCGCGCCACTTGGCCGGCGGTGTCGGTAGCGATCCCCCGCTGGATCGCGCCATCCTGCACCGCGATCGCCGCCTCGACATGCGTGCCATCCACCCCATGCGAACGCGCTTCGCTCATCCGCATGGCCCCGTCCGCCATGCCGCGCTCGAGCGCCACCATTTCCTTCGTCGAGTACCGCGCCAGCGTGATCTCGCCGTTCTGATCGACGCGCTCCGCCTGAAGCTCGACCAGGGCGTCTGACGCCATCACCTTGGCGAACGCCGCCTGGAACGCCTCAGGCTGGTCGATCGAGCGATGCAGCGCCCGCGCCACATCATGCCGATCGAACACGCTCTTCTCACCCGTGATCAGCGTCAGCACCTGCTCGGGCTTTTCCGCGAACAGATCGGCATTGCGCCGCGCCGCATTTCCGTCGAGGCGGGTCCGCGACACCTCGACCCCTCTGCGCTCCATCTGGGTGGCGAACACCCCCATATGCTCGGTCGGCTCGATCTCCAGCCCCCGCTCCTGATGCGAGCGATGGTCGATCCGTATATCAAGGCCCGCAGCGGCAAGCCGCTCATTGGCGACCTGCTCCCAGGATTGGCGGATCTCGCGCATCTGCATCGAGGAGGTCGGCAGCCCCTGCGACAAAACCCACTTGTTCTCCCGCTCGATCGAGGTCTTGTCCAAGAACCCCTCTGACCCGACAGCCCGAACCGTCATCAGCAGATGAGCATGGTGATTGCGCACATCGGTCTCGCCATGCGGCGAATGGATCGCGACATCGACCGCCGTCCCATAGCGATCGGCCAAGCCCTGCGCAAAGCTCCGCGTGGCCTCCAGCCGCTCGTCCGCAGAAAGCTCATGCGGCAAGGCGATCTCGAACTCGCGGGCAACGCGAGCATCCTTTCGCCCCTCAGTCGCCTCGGCCGCATTCCACAATGTCGCTCGATCTTTCGCCCATTCAGCATACGACCCGCGTGGCAGCACGATCTCGGAATGCTCCACCCCACCCCGCCGGGTAAAATCATGTGTGACGCCATCGCGCTCGTTGGTCAGTCGTTCGCCGGCGCGGTACGCCGCAGCCGCAACCGCGCTGCGGCCCATGCCACGGCTGATCGGCTTCATGCTGAGATGGTAGATCGCCAATGCGCGGATTCCAGTTCGCGATCACCGTAACAGGCGCTGAGTTGTGCAACAACTCGTAAGTGCGCACTTAAAGCATCATCCGCTACGCTCCTGACGCTTCCCGTGGTCCGCTCGCGGCACGCTCTGTGCTAGGCCGATTGGCGACGCGATTGGCATGTCAGGTGGTGTTGCGTTGGCTCGAACTGTTCCAATCTTTGCGCGCGGGGTTGGCTCGTCGCGGTGTCGCCGTTAGAATCGCGCGCTCACTCTGATGGAGACGCCCCATGGCGAGACGATCGATCGAGGAGCGGCTGGCCCAGCTCGATGCCCAGCGCAAAACCCTGCAGGCGAGACTCGGCCGCCAGGAGCGGGCGAACGACACACGCCGCAAGGTGCTGCTCGGGGCGCTGGTCCTGCAGCGGCTCGAGACCAGCAAGGACGCCGAGTTCGTCGACCGGCTGCGGACCTGGCTCAAGCGCGAGCTGCCTGGGTTCCTCACCCGCGACGGTGACCGGACGCTGTTTCCTGACCTGATCGAGCTGTCGGCGACCGAAAAGGCAGCCGTTGCATCTCAGGCCCCTGCCGGCTCGGCCGATGGGCGTGAGCGTGCCTAATGCTGGCGCGCATTGCATTTGTGAACATGCTGCGCGCAGCCTGGCGCGATCCATTGTGGGCGCTGGGCTGCGCCGTGTTCGGGCCTCTCGCCGCGATCCACTATGTCGCGAAGGTTGGCGCGATCGCCGGCGTCGTCACGCTCGTCCTGCTCTTCACTGTGCATCTCGCCATGGACGCGATCGGCATGGCCCGAACCTGGCTGCATCTCGCCGGCAATCTGCTCGCCTGCCTGCTCGGGCTGATGACGCTGGCGCGCTTCGCGATGAAGCCGATGGTGGAGCATTTCGGGATGGTCGATGACGACGCCACCCATGGCTCGGCCCGCTTCGCCAACGACAACGAGGTCTCCTCGCTGACGCGTGGTCGATCGGGGCTGCTGATCGGCCGCGATCCCGTAACCGGGAAGCTCATGCGCTATGATGGGCCAGCCCATCTTCTCACCATGGCGCCGACCCGCACCGGCAAGGGCGTCGGTACCATCATCCCAAACCTCCTCACCGCCGATCGCTCGGTCATCTGCATCGACCCCAAGGGCGAGAACGCAAAGGTCACGGCCCGCGCCCGGGATCGCTTCGGCAAGGTCCACGTCCTGGATCCCTTTGGCGTCACCGGCATCCCCTCCTCCGCATTCAATCCGCTGCAGTATCTCGATCCCAACGACATCGATGTCGCCGAGGAAGCAGCCACGCTCGCCGACGCGCTCGTGTTCGATGCGCCAGGCGAAGCCGGCGAGGCGCATTGGAACGAGGAAGCCAAAGCCCTGATCGGCGGCATCATCCTGTCGATCGCCGCTGACGAGCCGCGCGAGCGGCGCAACCTCGCCACCCTGCGAGAATGCCTCACCCTCGCGCCCGAAGCCTTCACCGCCCTACTCAAGCGCATGCAGGCATCGACCGCGGCCGGCGGCTTGGTCGCCCGCGCGGCAAACCGCCATCTCGGCAAATCCGATCGCGAGGCCGCGGGCGTGCTGTCGGCCGCGCAGCGCCATACCCACTTTCTCGATTCGCCGCGGATGACGGCGGTGCTGGAGCGGAGCGACTTCTCCTTCGCCGATCTCAAACGCCGGACCGCCACCGTATTCCTCGTCCTGCCGCCCGATCGCCTCGCCACCTATTCGCGCTGGCTGCGCCTCATGGTCACCCGCAGCCTATCGGACATGGCGAGAGCGCCCTCCCCTGCCCCGGCAGGCTCACAGGCCGCGCCTGTCGCGCCGGCGGAGCCGGTTCTGTACCTGCTCGACGAGTTCGCGGCGCTGGGCAACCTCGCGCCCGTCGAGCGCGCCATGGGCCTCATGGCCGGCTACGGCGTCCAGCTCTGGCCCATTCTCCAGGACGTCCATCAGCTCCGCGCTACATACGGTCGCCGCGCCGGCACCTTCCTGTCGAACGCCGGCGTCCTCCAGGTCTTTGGCGTCAACGACCATGACAGCGCCCGCCTCGTCTCCGACCTCACCGGCCAGGA
>JAIETL010000080.1 GCA_019745195.1 Beijerinckiaceae bacterium | reverse complement strand
ATCGCCAGCATCCGCATGCTCACGCGCCGCATCGCAAGATACTGCCAACACACATGAACTTCTGAATCGGGCTCTTATAGAAGAAGGGTTCCTCGCGCCTGCGTTGAAATCGCCTAGCTTGGTACGAGTGGGATAAAGAGATCGCAAGTGCGTCCGCCGCGAAACCTCGATGAATGCAGCACCGCGCGTTAAAGAGACCCGCACGATCATAGATGCAGAACTGTCTGTATAATGAGCTGATGAGATACCCTTACGAAGTAGCCCGCTATTATGCTTGCCCTTGAGGCGGAAACTGACAAACTTAGCGGCAAAGGGCTTAATCTCGGCCGCACGGCTGATTCGCTACAAAACAAAACCTAGTCTGGACTCATCGGATAATGAAACATTCTCATGAATTTCGTGATCCAATACACACTTTTATCACCGTTCGCTCCGATGAACGTAAGGTTATAAATTCACGGCCGTTCCAAAGATTAAGACATATCCATCAATTAGCGCTGACATATTTCGTATATCCAGGAGCAACACATAAAAGATTTGAGCATTCGCTTGGCGTAATGCACCTTGCATCTCAAATTTTTGATATAATAACGTCACAGGGAAATATTCACTCAAATATTCAGTATCTTATTCCAGACGAAGACTCTCTAAGATACTGGAGGTCAGTAATCAGAATGGCAGCGCTATGCCATGATATTGGCCACCTACCATTCTCGCATGCCGCCGAACATAAACTGTTGCCTGTAGATTGGGATCATGAACGTATCACAAAAGAATTAATTTTATCCGATGAAATGAAGCATATTTGGCAAAATATGACGCCACCGCTCCGCCCCGAAGACGTAGTTAGGCTGGCGATAGGGGTTAAGAAAGCTCCAGATCTGCGCTTCTCTATATGGGAAACTATTTTATCCGAAGTCATTGTTGGCGATTCATTTGGCGCCGATAGAATGGACTACCTCCTACGAGACTCTTACCGCGCCGGAGTACAGTACGGTCGCTTCGATCACAATCGGTTGATTAACTCGATCAGAATACTGCCTACATCTGAAAAAGGTAGCGCCGAGCCAGCTTTGGGAATTGAGCAGGGAGGAAAAGAAGCCGCAGAGTCACTCATACTGGCGCGATACTTCATTTATAAGCAAGTTTATTTTCATCATATAAGAAGAGTGTATGATATACACCTAATAGATTTTCTTCAGCAATGGCTGCCTGAAGGTAGATTTCGAACAGATAATGATGGCCATCTCATGAATTCGGACGCCGAAGTGATAGCCGCGATCAGGCAATGCGCTGCGGACCCAGCTCTTCCGGCGCACGACCCCGCCAGTCGGATACAGAATCGTAACCATTTTAGGCGAGTTTTTTCATCGGTCCCCGGCGATAAGGAGGGCGCGATCATCCAACCCGGAAAGGCACTATACGACCGCGCCTGCGCTCAATTCGATCCCGCAAAACTGCGGTACGACTACGTTCCGCCGAAGGTATCGTCACCTGACTTCCCAGTCCTATTATATGACGGAACCGTAGCCTCCTGCCTCAGCCTATCTCAGGTTATGGAAAATATTCCTACGATGGAGGTCGACTCAATTTACTGTTGCAACGCGATCCTTCCGGACGTAAGGCAGTGGCTCGAACAAAACAAGAATCAAATCTTGGCGCTTGGTGGACAAGAGAAGCTCATATGAACACATCAACAAAGGAAAACCTGCTTGCAGTTGACCTTGAGTTGATAGCGCGCCTCAAAAAAGCAGGTAGCTGGTGCGGGGAAACGCACGTACAAAAATCTATGTTTTTGCTATCGACGTTTGCCGATTCGAAGCTGGGTTACGATTTCATTATATATAAACACGGTCCATTTAGCTTTGATTTCAAAGACGATCTAGTGATTCTACAATCAATCGGAGCTGTGAAGCTAAAATCTACAGTAGCAGGTTACGGCCCGAGCTTCGAAATGCATCCCATGGCCGACGCCATACGGGAAAGAAGCCGGGATTTTATAAAGAAGTATACAAAAGCAATAGATTATGTGGCCGATAAATTCGGAAAAAATGACGTTAAATATCTCGAAAAGATTACAACGGCGATATTTATAACTCAAGCTTCTCCTAAAGATTCCGATTTAGATCGCGCAAAGAAAATGTACGAACTCAAACCACATATTCCCCTTAAGGAATGCGAGCTAGCAATGCGCACCGCTCAGATTTATACGGATGAAATGAAAAAAATTAAGATAAGCTAGTGAGCTTTTACAAGTTAATCGGCCTTAAGTTAATTACCCCCGTCCCCGCCGCCTCCCCCCACTCTCCCCAGCCCCAACCGGCCTCGCCTCAACCTTCGGCCCCATCTCGTCCAGCCCCGGCTTCCTCGGCTTGCCACCCGGCCGCGCCAGCGGCTTGCCCTCGCCCCCACCGAAGTTGTGCGGCCCCATATCCGCATCGGTCGGTTTGCGCGCCCGCGTCGGCAAATTCGCGCTCGCGCCGTAACTCCGCTCGCCCTTGTAGCGCCCCGCGCTCGCCTCGACATCGCCCTGCCGCGCCAGCGGGTCGTCGGAGATCGCCAGTTCCGTCGCCTGCAGGCGCTTGATCTCGTCGCGCAGGCGGGCGGCGGTCTCGAACTCCAGATCGGCGGCGGCTTCGCGCATGCGCTTTTCGAGGTCGGCCAAAGCCGCCTTGAAGTTGTGGCCCGCCGCCGGGACGCCGAGTCCCGCATCGACCGTGACGTGGTCGCGCTCGTAGACCGAGCCCAGAATGTCGCCGATGGCGCGCTTGATCGTCTGCGGCGTGATGCCGTGCTCGCGGTTATAGGCCTCCTGCTTCTCGCGGCGGCGGTTGGTCTCGGCCATCGCACGCTCCATCGAGCCGGTGATGTGGTCGGCATAGAGGATGACCTTGCCGTCGACGTTACGCGCCGCGCGGCCGATGGTCTGGATCAGCGAGGTCTCGGAGCGCAGGAAACCCTCCTTGTCGGCGTCGAGAATGGCGACGAAGCCGCATTCGGGGATGTCCAAACCCTCGCGCAGCAGGTTGATGCCGACCAGCACGTCGAAGGCGCCGAGCCGCAGATCGCGGAGAATCTCGATGCGCTCGATCGTGTCGATGTCGGAGTGCATGTAGCGCACCCGCGTGCTGTTCTCGTGGAGATATTCGGTCAGGTCCTCGGCCATGCGCTTGGTCAGCACGGTGACCAGCGTGCGGTAGCCCTTGGCGGTGACCTCCTTGATCTCGTCGAGCAGGTCGGCGACCTGGTGCTTGGCGGGACGGATCTCGACGGGGGGGTCGATCAGCCCGGTCGGGCGGATGACCTGCTCGGTGAAGACGCCGCCGGTGCGCTCCATCTCCCAGCCGCCGGGCGTGGCCGAGACATGCACGGACTGGGGCCGCATCGCGTCCCATTCCTCAAAGCGCAGCGGCCGGTTGTCCATGCAGGAGGGCAGGCGGAAGCCGTATTCCGCCAGCGTCGCCTTGCGGCGGAAGTCGCCGCGATACATGCCGCCGATCTGCGGCACGGTGACGTGGCTCTCGTCGGTGAAGACCAGCGCGTTGTCGGGCAAATATTCGAACAGGGTCGGCGGCGGCTCGCCCGGCTTGCGGCCGGTGAGATAGCGCGAATAGTTCTCGATGCCGTTGCAGGAGCCGGTGGCCTCGATCATCTCGATGTCGAAGGTGCAGCGCTGGTCGAGCCGCTGCGCCTCGAGATAGCGGCCCATGCGGTTGAGCTCGTCGAGGCGGCCTCGAAGCTCCTCCTTGATCGACTTCACCGCCTGGGTCAGCGTCGGGCGCGGCGTGGTGTAGTGCGAATTGCCGTAGACCTTGACGAATTCGAGCTCGGCGGTCTTCTGGCCGGTGAGGGGGTCGAACTCCGAGATCTGCTCGACCTCGTCGCCGAACAGGCCGATGCGCCAGGCGCGGTCCTCATAATGGGCCGGAAACAGCTCGATCACGTCGCCCCGGACCCGGAAGGAACCACGCGCGAAATCGTGCTGGGTGCGTTTGTATTGCAGCGCCACGAGATCGGCGATGAGCTGGCGCTGCTCGATCTTCTCCCCCAGCTTGATGCCGAAGGTCATGGCCGTATAGGTCTCGACCGAGCCGATGCCGTAGATGCAGGAGACCGAGGCGACGATGATGACGTCGTCGCGCTCCAGCAGCGAGCGCGTCGCCGAGTGGCGCATGCGGTCGATCTGCTCGTTGATCGAGCTTTCCTTCTCGATGAAGGTGTCCGAGCGCGGCACATAGGCCTCGGGCTGGTAGTAGTCGTAATAGGAGACGAAATACTCGACCGCGTTGTCGGGGAAGAAGCTCTTGAACTCGCCATAGAGCTGGGCCGCGAGCGTCTTGTTCGGGGCGAGGATCAGGGCCGGGCGCTGCGTGCGCTCGATCACCTGCGCCATGGTGAAGGTCTTGCCCGAGCCGGTGACGCCGAGCAGCACCTGGTCGCGCTCCTGCCGCGAGATGCCATCGACGAGTTCGGCGATGGCGGCGGGCTGGTCGCCGGCCGGCTCGTAATCCGAGTTCATCCGGAAGCGGATGCCGCCCTCGGATTTGTCGGGGCGCGGCGGCCGATGCGGCGTCCAGGCCTTGCCGGGGTCGATGAACGGGCTGCCGGTTTCCAGCAGCTGCTGCAGCGATTGCGCGGTCAGCGAGGCGGCGGTCTCGCCCTCGATGCCGTCGAAGGCGGAATCGGCCCTCCTCGTGAGCCTGCGCTTCGGCCTCTCCTCGCCGCCGGGCCGCTCCGTCGCATAGTCGGGCTTCGGCTCGTAGCCGGCCTGCGGCTTGTCCGAAAATCCCGCCGCGCCGCCGGGCACGGCCTTGCCCCGGTTGATCGCCGGGTTGAGCAGATCGGCGAGATAGCCCTCCAGCGGCTTCAGTTCCTGCCGCGACGCCTTCGAGTTCGGCGTGCGGGCGGAGGCGGGCTTCTTCGGTGGCTTGGCTTTGGCGGCGTCGGAGAGCTTTGGCATGGCGGGAATATGGGGCGGATCGCCGCGCGGCGCGAGAGGGCAGGGCGCATGACTGAGGCGATTGGTGACAGGTGGTGGCAGGAGAGCGCCCTCTCGCCTCACACCCGCTCCAGCTCGCTGTGCGACTTGAGCGCCCTGTCGCCGTCCTCCTGCTTCACCAGATAGGCCGGCTTCTCGGCCGAGGCGTTGCGGCGGATGCGCTTGCCCTTGATGGTGCGGCTGACCGGCGCGGTGAAGACCTCCTCGACCTTGCCCTCGGCGGCGCCGCCGCCCCAGGCCCAGCGGACCTGCGCTCCCTTGCGCAATGGACTTGTCATGCGAACGCTCCATGATCGGCTGGCAATGCGGCCTCAACGCGCGTGGCCGCCCGAGTGTTCACGGGGGAGGGTGAGGGATGCGCAGGCTCGCGATCATGATCTGGACAGCGGCAGTGCTCGCCAGCGTCTCCGCCCACGCCGTCGGCCCGGACTGGACCTGGCTCGACGACGACCCGGACTACCGGCTGGCGCGGCGCTGGATCGAGGAGAAGAACTTTCCGCCCGCCATCGAGAAGCTGGAGGTTCTGCTGAAGCGCTCTCCGAACTCTCCCGTGCTGCTGAACTGGCTCGCCTTCTCGCACCGCAAGCTGAAGAACTATCCGCTTTCGAAGGAGTATTACGACGCGGCCCTGCTGCGCGACCCGACCTTCCTGCCGGCGCTCGAATATCAGGGCGAATGGTTCCTGGAGACCGGCGACATGGCCAGCGCCAAGGCCAATCTCGTCAAGCTGGAGCAGCTTTGCGGGCGCTGCCACGAGTGGGGCGATCTGCGCGACGCGATCGCGAAGGCGGAGGGGAAGTGAAGCCGTCATTGCGAGCGCAGCGAAGCAATCCAGGAGGGCGTAGAGCAAAACGCTGGATTGCTTCGCTGCGCTCGCAAAGACGGGAAGGCATCCCCGATCACGCGGCGTTCACCGGCAGTTCATTCGCATCCGGCTAACCGATCTCTATGGTTCGGCTGCGGGGGCTGGCCGTCATCGTCTTGAACAGGGCCGATCCGGGGGGATTGTAGCGTCTTTGGCCGAGAGCGCGACGATACGTGACGCGAGCGGCGAGGCGGCATCGGCGGCGCCGGGCGACCGTCAGGTCGCGTTGCGCTTCTTCGAGCTGACCGGCGGCTTCTGGCGCGGCAACAGCGCGGGCAAGGCCTGGTTCTGGTCGCTCTCGCTGGCGGCCGCGATCGTCATCGGCGTCTTCGCCAACGTCACCGTCAACCGCTGGAACGGCTGGTTCTTCGACGCGCTGGAGAAGAAGGACGCCGAGAGCGCGCTGATCGCCATGGCGGTGTTCCCGGTGCTGGCCTTCGTCGCGGCGGGACTCGGCGTCGCCATCCTGGTCTCGCGCGAAACCTTTCAGGTCTACTGGCGCGAATGGGTGGCTGCCAAGCTCGCCGATGGCTGGATCGGCGGCCGCCGCTTCTTCCGCCTCAGCCTGTCCGGCTACGAGCCGGCCAATCCGGAGTACCGCATCGCCGACGATGTCCGCTGGGCGACCGAGCCGGTGGTCGATTTCGCCATCGGGCTGCTGTCCTCGATCATCACCGCGATCACCTTCATCGGCATCCTCTGGAGCATCGGCGGCAGCTTCACCATCCAGACGGGCGGCGGGCCGCTGGTCATTCCCGCCTATATGGTGCTGGCGGCGATCGTCTACGCGGTCCTCGTCTCCCTGCTGATCAGCGTCGTCGGCCGCCGCTTGCCGCGCCTGATCGCGGCGCGCAACGAGGGCGAGGCGCGCCTGCGCTTCTCGCTGATGCGTATCCGCGACCATGGCGAGACCATCGCGCTGACGCGGGCCGAGACCGGCGAGCGCCGCGCCGTGAAGCAGACCTATGACGGGCTGGTGCAGCGCTGGCTCGCTATGATCAAGCAGCGCGGCCGGCTGACCTGGATCACCAATGGCTCGGGCGCGCTGGTGCCGGTGGTGCCGCTGCTGCTGGCCGCGCCGAAATACCTCTCCGGCGAGATGTCGCTCGGCGGCGTGGTGCAGGTCGCGGCCGCCTTCGTCGCGGTGCAGAACGCCTTCAACTGGCTGCTCGACAATTTCATGCGCATCGCCGAATGGCTCGCCGCCGCGCGCCGCGTCAACGAACTGGCCGATGCGCTGGAGCGGCTCGAGCGCGATCCGCCGGGCGCGCATCTGGCGCTGGAGCCCAGCCGCGACGGGGGCCTGACGCTCGACGACGTCACGCTGGTCGACCGCGACGGCCGCACGCTCGCAGCCGAGATCGGGCTGTCGGCCCAGCCCGGCGACATGCTGCATCTCTCGGGCGAGCTGGGGCTCGGCAAGGCGGCGCTGATCCAGGCGATTGCGGGCCTTTGGCCCTGGGGACGCGGCGTGGTCGCGCTGCCGGAGGGGGCGCTGGTCACGGTGGTGCCGCACAAGCTGCATCTCTCGGAGGGCACGCTGCGGGCGGTGTTCGATTCCGGCGCGGTCCATGCGGGCGACGAGATCGCCAATGCCCTGCGGCGCTACGGCCTCTCCAGCCTCGCGCCCCGCATCGACGAGCTGCGCGACTGGGACAAGGAGCTGGCCACCGGCGACCGGCAGAGGCTGGCGCTGGCGCGGGCCGAGTTGGAAGCGCCCGACATCCTGCTGCTCGACGAGGCGACGAGCGCGCTGGAGACCGAGATCGCGCTCGACCTGATTTCCGAGCTGCGCGCCGCGCGGCCTGACGCCATCATCCTCGGCTTCGGCCAGAGCGCGGGATTCGCCGAAGCCGCGACGCATCGCCTGATGCTCAAGCGCGCCGGCGGCGTCGTGCGGATGGCAGGTCCGGCCCGCACCGAGGTGCGGGCGGAGGCGGCCGAGCCCGGCGCGTCGTGAAGCGGCAACTGCAAAGCGCCCAGGTGGCTTGCTCGCCGCCGGGAACGGTTCTAGCCCTCCCCCCGCTTGCGGCGGGGAGGGTTGGGTGGGGGGCAGTCCGACCGGGTACGACACGGCGATGTAAGGCTCACCCCGTCGTCCGGCCCCCCATCCCTAACCCTTCCCCACCGCAAGCGGGGGGAAGGGGACAGGGCGGCCCTTCGGGTGATAGCCATCGGGGGCTCGTTCAGCCGCAGTTCAGGTCAAAACTCGCCATAAGGCGCAGATTTCCATGGAGCCACCCATCATGACCGCCGCCGCCAGCGCCGCACCCGCGCCGATGAACATCTGGGACGTCTATTGGGGCCTGCGCGTCGATCAGTGCCCGTGCGACGTGCATTTCGTCGAATGGCTCGAGGAACTGGCCCTGACCGACAAGCGCATCTACCATTTCGGCAGCGGCGGGCATCATTATGTCGGCATCCGCTGCGCCGAGCCCGAGCTGAACTGCACGGTGCTCAGCATCACCGCCTCGCCGAAGGAATACGACGCCTTCGTCAAGCTCGCGACCGGCAACCCGACCATCACCAAGACCTACAGCGCCTATTTCGGCGACATCTACACCTCGAACGCGAAGCTTTTGCCGCGCTTCGACATCGTGACGCTGTTCCACGCCTGCGAGTTCCGGCACGAGATGAACGACGCCTATGGCGCGCTGACCGACCGGCAGGTGATCGACCTGTTCACGGAGCAGACGGACGCCGGCGGCTACCTGCTGTTCTACACCGGCTCCTTCGCCTATGCGACGGCCGAGCCGATCATCGCCGACTGGGCGAAGACAGCCCCGGTCGAGGAGGTCGCGGCCTTCAAGACGCTGCGGGTGTTCCGGAAGGCGGGGTGAGGGCGATCAACTCGGCTGGTCGTCTCACCAAATCCGTCATCCCGGACAAGCGGCCGAAGGCCGTGCAGCTCCGGGATCCATCATAGGACACGACGGCACTCTATGATGGATCCCGGAGCTCCGCTTCGCTGCGTCCGGGATGACGGCGGTTGATCATGCGATCGTTCGCGCAATCCGCCGCCCCGCTTGTGCATCGGCCCCGAGGCGCTATGTCTGGCGAAGACGGTCGCGCGTGGCGGCCGCGTTTCGCCCCGCCAGGCCCTGCGAACCGGGGTCAGAGAAGTTGTCGAGTCCGTTTCCGCATGTCGTTCGGCCAGGATGAGCCAGGTATACCGCTGCGCCGGCGCAGCCGCTGGTGGTGGCTCGGGCCGCTGGCGAGCGCGCTCATTTTCTGCGCCTCGCTGGTGGTGCTCTATTACATCGTTCGCGAGATCGAGCCCGGCGAACTCGCCGACGCCTTCCGCAACGCCAGCGCCCGCCAGATCGGGCTCGCGCTCGGCTTCACCGCGCTGAGCTATCTCCTGCTCACCGGCTACGACGCGCTGGCGCTGAAGCGGCTCGGCCTCTCGATCCCCTACCGCACCACGGCGCTGGCCTCCTTCACCTCCTATTCGGTCTCGTTCACGCTTGGCTTCCCGATCGTGACAGGCGGCACGGTGCGCTACTGGATCTATTCGCCCAAGGGCGTGCGCGCCTCGGAGGTCGCGAGCCTGACCGTGATCGCGGGGCTGACCTTCTGGCTCGGCCTCGGCGCGATCCTGTGCGCCTGCCTGTTCTACGCCTCGGACTCGGTCGCGGTGCTGGCCCGGACCTCGCCGCTGGTCGTGCAGGGCGTCGGCGTGGCCGTGGCCATCGGCACGCTTGGCTATCTCGGCTGGATCTCGACCGGCGAGCGCACCATCCGCATGCGCGGCTGGAACCTGCCGCTGCCGGGGCTGGGCATCACGCTCGGCCAGATGTTTCTGGGTGCGGCCGAGGTCTGCGCGGCGGCCGCCGTGCTCTATGTTCTGCTGCCGGGCGGGCACAACATCGCCTATCCGACCTTTCTGGCGGCCTATGTCTTCGCCTGCCTGATCGGCATCGCCAGCCATGCGCCCGGCGGCCTCGGCGTGTTCGAGGCGACGATGCTGATCGCGCTCTCGCGCCTGCCCTATGAGGGCGTGCTCGGCGCGCTCCTGCTCTTCCGCATCGCCTACTACCTGCTGCCCTTCATCCTCGCTTTGGCGCTGCTGGCGCTGAACGAGATGGCGCGCCGGATCAGGGGGCGGGAGCGGTAGCCGCAACCATCCGTCCCGTCGCCGGATCAATTTCGCGTGCGCCGCGTTGATGATTCACGATCCGGTGACCTGCGCCTGTGAGTATGCGTGCAGGAATAGCGGCGCTCGCCGGGTCGCAGAGCGAAAAGGTGATGCGATGACGTCGATAGCCGTCAATTGTGCCTATGAGGAGGGCCGGCAGGCCTGCATCGACGGGCTCGCCATCAGCGAATGCCCCTATCCCGCCGACGATCCGGCCCATGACGCCTGGATGGACGGCTGGGAAGCCGCCCATGACAAGGTCGAGGCGGAGGAGGCGCAGGAGGTTCTGGGCTGATCGTCCCGCCAGACAGATTGTACGTCATTGCGAGCGTAGCGAAGCAATCCAGCGTCTCGGCCGACATCTGGATTGCTTTGCTGCGCTCGCAATGACGGCGATGAAGGCCTGTGAAACCCGGAGCCGACAGGCCTTGCCAATTCGCTCAGCCGCAGTTCACTTTGCCGAGATTCATTTGGCCGCAAGCGCCGGATGGTTGCGCGTCTCATAATCCAGCATCGCGGCGGTCAGCGCCAGGAACTCGTCCTGGTCGTCCTCGCTCAGTGCCGCCTCGCTCAGGCGGTTCAGGCGCTCGATAGCAAGTTTGTAGTCGTCGTCGGTCTCTATCATCATCATCGCTGCTGGGTTCAGGTCGCGCGATGCCAACGCCGGACGCGCGGATTTGATCCGTCGAGACCGCAGCCTGCAACGCTTTGCGCCGGGCTGGGGCTCAGCTCTCCCCGCCCTGATCGAGATAGGCCTTCGCGCTCATCACGACCTTGTCGTCGATCTCGCCGATCGCGGCCTCGTCCTTGCCGTCATAGGGAATGGCTTGGAGGACGTGCCGGATGGCGTTGAGGCGCGCGCGCAGCTTGTCGTTGGCGCGGATCACGGTCCAGGGCGCCCAATCCGTCGAGGAGCGTGACAGAAGCTGCTCGAAGGCCTCCGAATAGGCGTCGAAGCGCGGGATCGCCTCGAAGTCGATCGGCGAGAGCTTCCAGCGCTTGAGCGGGTCGTGCCAGCGCGCATGCAGCCGCGTCATCTGCATTTCGCGGCCGATGGTCAGGAACAGCTTGATGACGCGGATGCCGTCGCGCGTCAGCATGCCCTCGAAGGCCGGGGCCTCGCGCAGGAGCGCGTCGGTCTGCTGCGGCGTGCAGAATCCCATCACGCGCTCGACCCCGGCGCGGTTGTACCAGGAGCGGTCGAAGAAGACGATTTCGCCGGCGGTCGGCATCTGCGCGGCGTAGCGCTGGAAATACCACTGCCCCTTCTCGATGTCGGACGGCTTCGACAGCGCCACCACGCGGGCCTGGCGCGGGTTGAGATGCTGGGTGAAGCGCGTGATCGCGCCGCCCTTGCCGGCGCCGTCGCGGCCTTCGAACACGATGACGACGCGCTCGCCGCTCTCGCGCGCCCAGGCGAGCAGCTTCTGCAACTCGATTTGCAGCGGGGCGAGCGCCTTCTCATAGGGCTTGCGCTTCATGCGCTTGCCGTAGGGATAGCCGCCCGAATGGAAGGCCGCGTCGACGATCGCCTCGGGCAGCGTCTCCGCCTCGATGTCGAAATCGGGTCCGGCGGCGGCCGTCACGACCTTGCGGGTGCGCGGCGCGATCTTGCCCGCCTTCGCGGCGGGGGCGGATCTGGCCGCTCTCGCCTTCGCCGTCTTCGTCGCAATCGCCTTGGCCATCTGTTTGCTCCCTGCTGTCAGGCGGAGCCTAGCCGGCTGCGTGCGGCAAGGGAACGTGTCTCGGGCCCCTCGCACGGCCGCCTCGCGAGGGAATTGACGCTTGCCTGCGTTGCGCTCAGGAAGAAGCGCATCCGCCTGTCCGCCAAGCCCCCGCCCGCAAGCCCCCGCCCGCCAAGGCTACCGTCCATGAACCTCTCCTTCGATCCGCAGGCCCGCCCGGTCGCCGACCTTGTCGAGGCGATGGGCGCGGCCGCCGTGCTGCTCGACGCGCAGGGCGTGGCGCAGGCGTTGAGCCCGGCCATGCGCGCGCTGATGTCGGGGCTCGACACCGGAAAGCCGCTGACGCTGGTGCTGCGCGACCCGGACCTGATCGAGGCGATCGGCGAGGTCTCTCGTGGCGGCGGTCGGCGCGTCATCGAGTTCATCGAGCGCGTGCCGGTGGAGCGCACCTTCCGCATCCATATCGCGGCGCTGCCGGGCGCCGACTGGCGCAGGCCCGTGCTGCTGACCTTCGAGGATCTGAGCGAGCAGCGCTCGACCGAGCGCATGCGCGTCGATTTCGTCGCCAATGCCAGCCATGAATTGCGCACGCCGCTGGCCTCGCTGCTCGGCTTCGTCGAGACACTGCAGGGGCCGGCCCGCAACGACGCCGGCGCGCGCGACCGTTTCCTGACGATCATGCGCGAGCAGGGCCTGCGCATGGCCCGCCTCGTCGACGATCTGCTCTCGCTGTCGCGCATCGAGCTGCGCGCCCATCTCGCGCCCGACACGCCGGTCGATCTCGCCGGCATCTCGCGCGAGATCGTCGATTCGCTGGCGCTGATGGCGCGCGAGCGCAAGGTGACGCTGAAGCTCGCGACCCCGCCCGCCCCGGTCCGTGTGCCGGGAGACCGCGACGAGTTGCTCCGGCTGATGGAAAACCTCGTCGAGAATGCGATCAAATACGGCCGCGAGGGCGGCGAGGTCGATATCGACGTCCAGGACGGCCCGGCCGAGGCCAGCGTCAGCGTCCATGATGACGGGCCAGGCATCGCGCCCGAGCATCTGCCGCGCCTGACCGAGCGCTTCTACCGGGTCGACACCGCGGCCAGCCGCGAGGCCGGCGGCACTGGCCTGGGGCTCGCCATCGTCAAGCATATCGTGCTGCGCCATCGCGGCCGGCTGACGATCGAGAGCGCACCGGGCGAGGGCGCGACCTTCCGGGCCGTGCTGCCGCGTTTCGACGCCGCGCGCGCGCCGTCGTGACGACCGCGTCCGCTCCAGCCCGCACCATCGCGATCGTCGGCGCAGGTCCGGCCGGGCTGATCGCGGCCGAAAAGCTGGCGCGGGCCGGCCATCGCGTCACGCTTTACGAGCGCATGCCGTCGCCGGCGCGAAAATTCCTGCTGGCGGGACGCGGGGGGCTGAACCTGACGCATTCCGAGCCGCTGGAGCTGTTTTCGACGCGCTATCGCGCCGCGAGGCCATGGCTCGAACCTGCGCTGGCCGCCTTTCCGCCGCAAGCGCTGCGCGACTGGGCCGATGGGCTCGGCGCCGACAGCTTCGTCGGCACGAGCGGGCGGGTGTTTCCCAGGGCGATGAAGGCCTCGCCCTTGCTGCGGGCCTGGCTGCGCCGGCTGGACGGGCTCGGCGTCAGCCTCGCTTCCGGCCATCACTGGACAGGCTGGGACGCAGATGGCGTGCTTAGCTTTCGCGACCGCAAACCTGTTCGGGCCGACGCGACGCTGCTGGCGCTGGGCGGGGCGAGCTGGCCGCGCCTCGGGTCCGATGGAAGCTGGGTTCCGCTGCTGGCGCAGCGCGGCGTCGCGGTTTCAGCCCTTCATCCGGCCAATGGCGGCTTCACGGTCGACTGGTCGCCCTTCATGCGCGAGCGCTTCAGTGGCCAGCCGCTCAAGCGCGTCGTCATCCGCTTCGAGGCGCATCAGGCCACCGGCGAGGCGATGATCGACGCCGGCGGCATCGAGGGCGGCGCGGTCTATGCGCTGTCCAACCCGCTGCGCGAGGCCGTCCTGCGCGACGGTTTCGCGCAGATCGCGATCGACCTGAGGCCCGACATGGCGACGGACCGGCTGACGGAACGGCTCGGCAACCGCCGCAAGGGCGAAACGCTGAGCAACCACCTGCGCAAGGCGGCGGGGCTGTCTCCGGTCGCGATCGCGCTTTTGCGCGAAAGCGGGGCGCTGCCCGAGGACGCCGCGCGGCTGGCCGCGCTGATCAAGGCCGCGCCGCTGCGGCTGACCGGCATGGCCCCGATCGAGCGCGCCATCTCGACGGCCGGCGGGGTGATGGCGAGCGCGGTCGATGCCGGTTTCATGCTGAAGGCGCTGCCGGGCGTCTTCGTCGCGGGCGAAATGCTGGACTGGGAAGCGCCGACCGGCGGCTATCTGCTGCAGGGGTGCTTTTCGACCGGGGTCGCGGCAGCAGGTGGAATCGAGGGGTGGTTGGCGCGAAGCTGATCACGTCAAGCGAACCCGTCATTGCGAGCGCAGCGAAGCAATCCAGCGTTTCGCTCTACGTCTCCTGGATTGCTTCGCTGCGCTCGCAATGACGACTGAAGCTCTCACCAGCCCTTCGTCTTCAGCGCCTCGAACTTCGCCAGTTGCTCGCCGATCAGTGCGCGGCTGTCGTCGCGGCGGACGAAGACCTTGAACATCGCCTCGCCCGCGCCGTTGAAGAACTGCACCGAGCAGGAGCGGCGGCCGTGGAAGGCGCGGTCGACGAGATAGATCGCGCGGCAGTTGCCGGCCTTGATGTGCCCGCCGATCGGGCTGTCGCCATGGATGTTGTAGTAGCCATGGCCATAGGAGCCGACCGGCAGCGCGCCCTCGCATTCGAGCACGATGTCGGGCGTGTTCACGATGAAGAGCACTTCGCCCCAGGTCGCCAGCTCCTCCCAGAGCGCCTCGAAGCGCTCCGGCGAAATCGCGACACGCTGCTCGGCCGGGGTCTCCTCCAGCACGGCCAGCGTCGGCACGCCGACCTCGCGGGCGACGGCCTCGATGACGCCGTCGGGCTTGGCCGCCAGCATCTCCCGGACGCGCGCCACCTTGCCGGCATCGGACGGTTCCTGGGCCGCCGGATGCGCCATCGCCTGCGAGGTCGCCATGCCGCTCACTCCGCAGCCTGGCGCAGCTTCGGATTGCTCTCGCTCAGCACGGTCTCGAACCCCTCGAACTCCGGATGGCCGAGATAGAGCGGCCGCTCGCGCGGCTGGCCGGCATTGCGGTGGCTCTCACGGAACTGCTCGGATTTGGTCCAGGCGGTGAAGGCCTCCTTCGAGGCCCAGGTGGTGTGCGAGGAATAGAGCGTGTGGTCGTCCTTCTCGGGCCCTTTGAGCAGATGGAAGGCCTGGAAGCCTGCCATCTCGTCGAGGCGCGTCTTGCGCGAGGACCAGATCTCCTCGAAGGCGGCTTCCTCTCCCTTGACGACCTTGAAGCGGTTCATGGCGATGAACATGGGTGTTGTCCTTTAAGTGGCTGGCTGGTGGGCTGGCTGGTCGAGCGGGGTGCCGAACTGGACGAGATTGCCGTCGGGATCGACGAGAACGGCCTGCTTCATGCCCCAGGGCTTCGGCGTGGCCGGCAGGAAGCGCGGCGTGCCGCGCGGGTCGGGCGGGACATGCCGTCCGAAATCGGCGGTCACGGCATCGACGTCGCGCACCCGGATGAAGCAGCCCGCGGCCGAGGTCAGCGGGTCGCAGTCGGGATGGTGGAAGAAATGCAGCTCCATCCAGCCCGACGC
Source organism: Beijerinckiaceae bacterium (assembly GCA_019745195.1). Lineage (GTDB taxonomy): Bacteria > Pseudomonadota > Alphaproteobacteria > Rhizobiales > Beijerinckiaceae > Allobosea. Next base: position 16,308 of record JAIETL010000080.1, on the reverse strand, counting down.
GACCACGAGATAGCCGGTCTCGTAGCGCCGCTGCTGCGTGAAGCCGAGCTGCCCGTAGAAGCGCGCCGTAACCTCGATGTCGCGCATCGGCAACACCGGCGCGACGCATTCGCCGGGTCTGGGCGTCGCGCTGGAAGCCTCGCTCGTCATCGGGTTGCGCTCATGTGCCGAACCGGGTCGAGAAGCCGATCTTGCCGACGAAGCCGGGGCTGTTGTCGCCGTCGCGGAAGCGCTTGTAGCGGACATCGCCGAGGTTTTCGAGCGTGACGAAGGCGCGCGCATCGGGCGTGATCTTGTAGTCGGCATAGAGATCGACAAGCGTGTAGGCCTTGCTGGCGGTCGCCAGCGCGGAGGCCGGCAGGCGGCGCTGCTCGTCGACCAGCGTGACGCGGCCGCCGACGGTGAGCTTCTCGTCGAGGAAGCGAAGGCCTGCGCCCAGCGTCAGCTTGTCGGGATAGATCGACTGCAGCGGCTGGCCGTTGGTCTCGTTGTCGCCGCGGATCGACGAACCCGAGAGGCTGGCGAACCAGCGCCCGGCGTCATAGGCGAACTCGCCCTCGATGCCGGTCAGCTTCGCCTTGGCGACGTTCTGGTAGACGAAGAAGGCGTCGGCGCAGGCTCTCGGGACCGGCGAGCCGCAGGGCGCGCCCGGATCGGTGAAGACGCCGTCGATGAAGTTGGTGACGTCGTTCTGGAAGACCGAGAGCTTGCCGCGGAAGCGGTCGCCGGCCTGCAGCACGTTGTCGTATTTCAGGTTGACGCCGGCCTCGATGGTCTTGCCGACCTCGGGCTTGAGGTTCGGGTTCGGCCGGAACAGGAAGCTCGCCGGGGCCGGGTGCAGCCCGTCGACCAGCGTCTCGGTGACCGACGGCGCGCGGTAGCCCTCGGCATAGGTCGCGTAGACCTGCAGGCCCTGGATCGGCGTGACGCCGAGCGTGACCTTGGGCGAGAGGCGCTGGCCGTCAGACGATACGCGCCCGCCGCTGAGCTCGTAGGAATCGTAGCGCAGCCCGCCGATCAGGTCGAAGATCGAATACTTGAAATGCGCCTGCACGAAGCCGCCATAGACCTGGCGCTTGCCCGATGGCGTCGTCTCGTCGCCATTGCCGACCGGGTCGCTGGTCTTGACCCGGTCCTCGAACCAGTCCGCGCCATAGGTCAGGTCGAGCCCGAGCGCACCGAACTGGAACTTGCTGGTGTTGGCGATGTCGAAGCCGGTGGTCTCGATGTTGAAGTAGCGCTTGGCGCCGAGCGCAGCCCCGGTGCCCGACACTTGCGTCTGGTCGGTCTCGGTGCGGGTGTTGTAGGCGCTGACCTTCAGGTTGAGCCACGGAATGTCAGGCCGCGAGAAGGAATATTGCGCGGTGTAGTTCTGCGTCGTGACCTCGTTCTCGCGCCTCGGCGCGGTCGCCGAGCCGAGCCCGTTGGTGAAGTCGTAGCGCTGGTACTGGCCGCCGAGCTTGAGCTCCTGCCCTTCGCCGGGCGTCAGCACGATCTTGCCGAGCCCCGAGCGCAGATCCTGATCGCTATCGAGGATGCGGTTGCCCTGGCCGTCGCGATAGGGGTTGAGCGAGCGGAAGGACAGGCCGACGAGGCCGGCCGCCCATTCGGTCGGGCGCACCGCGCCGATGACGTTGCCGAAGGCGCCGCTCTGCCGGCCGAATACGCCGGTCGCGCCGATTTCGGCCGCCGCCCGTTCGCCCGGCCGCAGGATGTCCTTGGGATCGACCGTCTCGAACGAGACGACACCGCCGATCGCGCCCGAGCCGTAGATGTTTGCGACCGGGCCGCGCGTCACGTCGATGGAGCGCACGAAGGCGGGATCGAGGAAGAACGCGCCATTGGCGTTGTGGCCCGAGCGCTGGAAGTTCTGGCGCGCGCCGTCGACCGTGACCGCGACGCGGCCGAAATCCTGCAGGCCGCGAATGTTGATCGCGGTCGCGGGGTCGTTGGGGTTCTCCTGCGTCGCGACGCCCGGAATCTGGTTGATCACCGTGCCGATGCGCTGCGGCTGCTGCGCGCGCAAATCGGTGCGGCTGACCACCGAGACGGCGGCGAGCGCGTCGATGGCGCGCTCCTCCTGCCGGCTCGCGGTCACGGTGATCTCGTCGAGCGAGATCGGCGCAGCCGAAGCTCCCGGCACGATGGCGGCAGGGGGCGGCGCGAGGCGGGGCCGTTGCTGCGCCAGCGCGCTCCCGGCGCAGAGCGTCAGGGCGAGAAGTGAGACGGAAGCGCGCAGCGCGGCGTGCGAATGCATGATGACAGCCCCGGACCAGGAAATGACGGCTGGCTGGCTGGACGCGTTCGCGCGTTTGGCTGGCTGGCGTTTCGCGACGCGCCACCCCGGCGCGCCGCTCTTGACCCTCTGTAGTAAAACTGCCTATCAACGTCAATAACGCTGACATCTCTTCTGATTTAGAAGAATTAAAAACAAGTTGATTACTTGTTCGATGGCGGCGTTGATCTAGATTTTTTGATAGGCTCTCGTCGTTGCGCGGTCGCGTCGGCGATCGTGAGTTGAAGCATGACGGAGACGGCTCCATGGCTGCAATCAAGAACCGTGGAACAGGCTTTCCTAAACTCATAACCCTCATCCTGAGGAGCCATTTCGTCAGAAATGGCGTCTCGAAGGATCGTCCAGCTCGTTCCGGAGACATCTGGAGCATCCTTCGAGACGCGCCTTCGGCACTCCTCAGGATGAGGGCTGAGGGTGGCGGGCAACCACATGCCCGAGCGGGTTTTCGCCCGCAGCACCGCCGCGAAGTGCTCGCCGCGCTCGCCCTGACGCTCGTGGCGCTGGTCGATCTCGCCGGCCCGTCCTGGCTGGTCGGCCGCTCGCTCGCGCAGACGCCGGACCGCATCGTCGTCGCCGGCGGTGTGATCACCGAGGTGCTCTATGCGCTGGGCCTGCAGGACAGGATCGTCGGCGTCGATACGACCAGCCAGTTCCCGCCCGAGGCGCTGAAGGACAAGCCGAACATCGGCTATGTCCGGCAGCTTTCGGCCGAGGGCGTCGTCTCGCTGAAGCCCTCGCTGGTGATCGCGATCGAAGGGGCCGGCCCGCCCGACGCGCTCTCGCTGCTCAACGAGGCCGGCGTGAAGCTGGCGAAAATCCCCGACGATCCCAGCGAGGACGGCGTCGTCACCCGCATCGAGGCGATCGGCGCGGTCGCTGGCGCGGCCGGGCCGGCAAAGGCGCTGGCGGAGCGAACACGCGCCGGCTTCGCGGAGTTGACGCGGATGCGCGACGGGCTTGAGCGCAAACCGCGCGTGCTCTTCGTGCTCTCACTTCAGAACGGGCGCGTCATGGTCGGTGGGCGCAACAGCTCGGCCGCCGCGATCATCGCGCTCGCCGGCGGCGTCAACGCCGCCGAGGCGATCGAGGGCTACAAGCCGATGAGCGACGAGGCGATCCTCGAAGCCGCGCCCGACGCCATCCTGATGATGCGCAACAGTTCGAGCCACACCATCACCACCGAAGCGCTCTTCGCGATGCCGGCCTTCGCGCAAACGCCCGCCGCGGGCAAGCGCGCCCATATCGTGATGGACGGGCTCTATCTGCTCGGCTTCGGCCCGCGCACGCCGGCCGCCGCGCGCGACCTGATGGCGGCGCTGAACCCCGAGACCAGCCTGCCGCCGCTGAAGACGGCAGCCAGACCGTGACGCTGACGATAGGCCGGAGCGACCCGCCGGCGCTCGCCGCGCTACAGGCCCATGCCGACAGCCGCCGGCGTCGGGCGGCTCTGGCCGTGGTCGGCCTCGTGCTGGTCTGCGTCCTCGTCGCTGTCGTGGCCATCGGCCAGGGCGCGGCGCGGATTGCGCCGCTGCGCGTGCTGGAACTCCTGCATGGCTGGGCGACCGGCGAACCGGCCGTGCTGGCGAGCCGCGACGGTCTCGTCGTCACCGCGATCCGCCTGCCGCGCGTGCTGCTGGGACTGCTCGTCGGGGCGGCGCTGGCGGTGTCGGGCGCGTTGATGCAGGGGCTGTTCCGCAATCCGCTGGCTGATCCCGGCCTTGTCGGCGTCTCCTCGGGGGCGGGGCTGGCGGCGGCGGCGACCATCGTGCTCGGCGACCGCTATCTCGTCGGCGTTCTCGGCAAGCTGCCCTTCCTCGCCTTGCCTGTCGGCGCGTTCCTGGGCGGGCTCGCGGCGACGCTGACGCTGTATCTCATCGCGACGCGGCAGGGCCGGACCTCGGTCTCGACCATGCTGCTCGCCGGCGTCGCGCTCGGTGCATTGGCCGGCGCGCTGACCGGCCTGCTCGCCTTCATGTCCGACGACCGGCAATTGCGCGACCTGACCTTCTGGTCGCTCGGCAGCCTGGGCGGCGCGAGCTGGGGCAAGCTCGCCGTGGTCGCGCCGATCATGCTGCCGCTGCTGCTCCTGCTGCCGCTGCTGGCGCGGGGCCTGAACGCGCTGATGCTGGGCGAGGCCGAGGCCTATCATCTCGGCGTGCCCGTGCAGCGCATCAAGGGCCTCGCCATCCTGCTGGTGGCGCTCTGCGTCGGGGCGAGCGTCGCCTGCGCCGGGGTGATCGGGTTTGTGGGCATCGTCGTGCCCCATCTGGTGCGGCTTCTGGTCGGCCCCGACCACCGCCTGCTTCTGCCGCTCTCGGCGTTGGGCGGGGCGGCGCTGCTGGCGGGGGCCGACATCGTCGCGAGGCTGATCGTCGCGCCGGCCGAACTGCCGATCGGCATCGTCACGGCCGCGATCGGCGCGCCCTTCTTCCTGTGGCTGCTGCTGCGCCGCAAGAGCGCCTTCGATGCCTGAAAGCGTTGTGCAAACCCTCATCCCTCATCCTGAGGAGCCGCGAAGCGGCGTCTCGAAGGATGCTCCAGAGGGTTCCAGAGGTGACTGGAGGATCCTTCGGGACGCCATTCCTGACGGAATGGCTCCTCAGGATGAGGGCATTGGGGACCGATGGGCGGGTTCGGAGATAATCGTCGCAGGGCGGAACCTGAGCTACCTCGCGTCGGGCCGCGCGCTGGTCGAGGACGCGTCGCTTGCGCTCGGGGCCGGGCGGCTGACCGTGCTGGTCGGCCCCAATGGCGCGGGCAAATCGACCTTGCTCAAGCTGCTCTCGGGCGAGCTTGCGCCCGCTGCCGGCGAGGTCAGGCTCGGTAAAGAGCCGCTGTCGGCCGTCCCCGGCTGGCGTCTGGCCTGCCGGCGCGCCGTGATGGCGCAGCAGACCCGGCTCGCCTTCCCCTTCACCGTCTACGAGGTGGCGCGCCTCGGCGTCGAGGGCGTCGGCCGCGCGCTGACGCGCTCCGCCCGCGAGGCCCTGATCGGGGAGGGGCTGGAGGCGGCCGGCGTGCTGGGGCTGGCGGCGCGCGCCTATCAGAGCCTGTCGGGCGGCGAGCAGCAGCGCGTCCAGTTCGCCCGCGCGCTCTGCCAGCTCGAGGCGGGCGCGACTCTCGGCGACAATCAGGCGCTGTTCCTCGACGAGCCGGTCGCCAACCTCGATCTCTGCCACCAGCTCGCCTTGCTCGACCGGGCGCGCGCGCTGGCCGGGCGCGGCGTCGCGGTGCTGGCCGTGCTGCACGACCTCAATCTGGCGGCGGCCTGTGCCGATACGCTGGTGGTGATGGATGGCGGCCGCATCGTCGCGCACGGGACGCCGACCGAGACCCTGAACGACGCGCTCTTGAAACGCGTCTTCAGGGTCGATCTCGCCTTCGGCCGCCTGCCGCCGCCGGGCCTGCCTTTCCTGCTGCCGCAGCAGGCGCGGGAGATCGCACGGCCAAGCGCGGTGGCGGCGGGGTGAGACGCGCGCCTCGAGAGGAAGCAGGTCGTACTCGCAACCACTCCGTCATCCCGGACAAGCCGCGCAGCGGCGCAGCTCCGGGATCCATCATAGGGAGCCGACCGCGCTCTATGATGGATCCCGGGTCAAGCCCGGGATGACGTGGTGTTTCCGTGCGAAATCAAAACGATTGAGTCTCTTGACCTTCCTATCATGGGAAGGTCCATGTACAGCGTCATCGATCTTCGGAGATGACGACATGTCCCTCGCGACAGCCCGCCACCCTGCGCCGGCCCCGCTCGAACTCGCCATCGACGGCATGAGCTGCGCGGCTTGCGTCGGTCGCGTCGAGCGAGCGCTGAGAGCGGTGCCCGGTGTCGGGCGCGCCGATGTCAATCTGGCGACCAACCGCGCGACGGTGGAGATTGCGGGCGGACCCGCCGCCGCCTCCACACTGATCGCGGCGCTCGATGCGGTCGGCTACGAGGCGACACTGCGCGCCGAACCCGGTGCGGCAGCCACGGATCGCGAGCAGGCCGCCCGAACCGCCGAGCAGGCCGGTCTGAAGCGGTCGGTGATCCTGGCCGCGCTCGGCACATTGCCGCTGCTCGTAATCGAGATGGGTGCGCATTTGTCCGACGCCTGGCATCACGAACTGGCCGGGCGCTTCGGCGAATCCAACCTGAAGCTCGCAGCCTTCCTGCTGGCGAGTTTCGTGCTGGTCGGGCCGGGGCGGCGTTTCTTCGTCAAGGGCGGGCAGGCGCTGTGGCGGCTCGCGCCCGACATGAATTCGCTGGTCATGCTGGGTGCGGGAGCCGCCTTCGCCTACTCGACGGTGGCGAGCTTCGCAGCCCATCTGCTGCCGGCCGGCGCGCAATACACCTATTTCGAGACAGGCGCGGTCATCGTCACGCTGATCCTGACCGGGCGCTGGTTCGAGGCGCGGGCAAAGGGGCGAACCAGCGAGGCCATCCGCCGGCTGGTCGAACTGGCCCCAAAAACCGCGCGCGTGCTGCGCGACGGCGTCGAGGCCGATATCGACATCGGCGAGGTCCGCGTCGGCGACCTCGTGCTGATCCGGCCGGGCGAGCGCATCCCCGTCGATGGCGAGGTGACCGAGGGCTCCTCGCTGATCGACGAGGCGATGATCACCGGCGAGCCGCTTCCGGTTCGGAAAACGCCGGGCGACGCCGTCATCGGCGGCACGGTCAACGGCTCGGGCTCTTTTCGGTTCGTGGCGCGGCAGGTCGGCGCGGATACACTGCTCGCCCGCATCGTCGCCACCGTCGAGGCCGCACAGGGGGCCAAGCTGCCGATCCAGGCGCTGGTCGACAGGGTCACGCTCTGGTTCGTCCCCGCCGTGATGGCGCTGGCGGCTGTGACCTTCGCGGCCTGGCTTGCCTTTGGGCCGCAGCCCGCGCTCTCGCATGCGCTGGTCGCGGCCGTCGCGGTGCTGATCATCGCCTGCCCCTGCGCCATGGGGCTGGCGACGCCGACCTCGATCATGGTCGGCACCGGCAAGGCCGCCGAACTCGGCATCCTGTTCCGGCGCGGCGAGGCGCTGCAATCGCTCTCGCAGGCGCGGATCGTCGCAGTCGACAAGACCGGCACGCTGACGCAGGGCCGGCCGGAACTGACCGACATCGCGCTGACCGGGGGCTTCGCCGAAGACGAGGTTCTGGCGCTGGTCGCGGCGGTCGAGGCGCGCTCTGAGCATCCGGTGGCGGCGGCGCTGGTCGCGGCGGCGACCGCGCGCGGGCTGGCATGGGGAGAAGCGCGCGACTTCACGGCCGAAGCCGGGCTCGGCGTCCGCGCCATGGTCTCAGGCCATGCCGTCGCGGTCGGCTCCGACCGGTTGATGGCGGCGAGCGGCATCGACATGACGCCGTTCGCGAACAAGGCCGCCGAACTCGGCGACGCCGGCCGGACGCCGCTCTATGCCGCGATCGATGGCAGGCTGGCGGCGATCCTCGCCGTGGCCGACCCTCTGAAGCCCACGACGGCGGGCGTCATCGCCTCCCTGCGCCGGCTCGGCCAGCGCATCGTCATTGTCACGGGCGACAATGAGCGCACGGCCAACGCCGTCGCAAGGCCGCTCGGCATCGACGAAGTCGTGGCGCAGGTGCTGCCGACCGACAAGGCCGATGTGGTCAGGTCTCTGCAGGCGGGCGGCGAGACGCTCGCCTTCGTCGGTGACGGCATCAACGACGCGCCCGCGCTCGCACAGGCCGATATCGGCATCGCCATCGGCACTGGCACGGATATCGCCATCGAGACCGCCGATCTCGTGCTGATCTCGGGCGATCTCGCCGGCGTCGCCAGGGCCATCGCGCTGTCGCGCGCGACCATGGCCAATATCCGCCAGAACCTCGGCTGGGCCTTCGGCTACAACATCCTGCTGATCCCTGTCGCCGCCGGCGCGCTTTACCCGGCGTTCGGCCTGACGCTCTCGCCGGTGGTCGCCAGCCTCGCCATGGCTTTGTCGAGCGTCAGCGTGCTGACCAACGCGCTGAGGCTCCGGCGCTTCAGGGGAGATGGGCTATGAATATCGGGCAGGCGGCCGCGGCCTCCGGCGTCAGCGCCAAGATGATCCGATACTACGAGAGCATCGGCCTGATCGCCGCGCCGGCGCGCACGGAAGCGGGCTACCGCGTCTATGCGAGCGACGAGGTCCATACGCTGCGCTTCGTCAGGCGCACGCGCATGCTCGGCTTCTCCATCGAGGAAGCGCGCGAACTGCTGGCGCTCTGGCGCGACAGAGGCCGGGCCAGCGCCGACGTCAAGCGCGTCGCGCTCCAGCACGTCCGCGATCTGGAAGCGAAGATCGCCGAGCTTCAGGCGATGGCGGGCACGCTCAGGCACCTCGCAAAAACCTGCCATGGCGACGACAGGCCGGATTGTCCGATCCTGGAGGATCTGGCGGGGTGAGCGTATAGGGCGGACGTTGCGGAATAGGCACGCTACGTCAGCAACGCCTCGATCGCAGCCGAAATCGCGAAAACCCTGTGGTCCGCGCCCGCGACGCCGGCGACCGTCAGCCCGACCGGCGCGCCGCCCGCCGCCGCGATCGGCAGCGAGAGCGCGCAGCCGTCGATCATGTTGATCAGGCTGGCATTGCGCAGCGCCATCAGATTGGCCTGCGTGTAGGCGTCGTCATCGGTGGCGAGAGCGGCGATGGCCGGCGGCAGGATCGCGACGCTCGGCATCACCAGCGCGTCGAAGGCTGAAAGCCTTAGCGTGACACGGCCGATCAGTCCGCGCCGTGCCGCCAGAGTGTCGATGTAGTCGGCAGCCGACACGCTCGCGCCGCGCCTGATCCGAACCGAGACGCGGCGGTCGTACAGCGCCTCTTTCGCGTCCAGCAATGCGCGGTGCCAGGCGAAACTCTCCGGCGCGGTCAGGCCGCCCTTGGCGTTGACCGCGCCGATCTCGTCGAACTCCGGCACGGCGATGCGGCTGACGATTGCGCCAGCCTCCTTCAATTGCGCCAGCGCCGCCTCGAATGCGGCCTCGACCTCAGGCGCGAGCCCGTCGAGCGCGATCGTGGTCGGGACGGCGAGCCGCAGACCGGCGATGGAGGTCGGCGCGAGCGGTCGGGCGTCCTCGCCGGCGAGGATGGCGTCGAGGGCGGCGCAGCAGGCGACGGAGCGGGCGAGCGGGCCGATCGAATCGAGGCTGGCTGAGAGCGGCACGCAGCCACCCTGCGGCACGCGCCGCGCCGTCGGCTTGTAGCCGACGATGCCGCAGAAGGCGGCGGGGATGCGGCAGGAGCCGCCGGTGTCGGTGCCGAGCGCCGCATGGGCCATGCCGTCGGCGACCGCGACCGCGCCTCCGGACGTCGAGCCGCCGGAGACCCGGCCCGTGGCGCGGTCCCATGGCGCGCGCGGATCGCCGTAATGCGGGTTCATGCCGAGCCCGGAATAGGCGAACTCGGTCATGCTCGCGCGGCCGAGCAGGACGAAGCCGGCCGCCCGCAGCCGCGCGACCGCGACCGCATCGGTCGCGGCCGGCAGCCGGTCGGCGAGCGCCTTCGAGCCGGCGGTCGTGACCTCGCCCGCGATGTCGAACAGGTCCTTGATCGCGATCGGAATGCCGGCGAAGCGTGACGGGGCCGCGCCCGCCTGTCGCAAGCCGTCCATTGCGTCGGCGGCGGCGATCGCCTTGTCGCGATCGACGCTGACGAAGGCGCGCGAACCTTCGCCGGCGGGGTCCTCGATACGGGCCAGACAGGCCTCGGCCAGCGCGCGGCTGGTGGTGCGCCCGGCGGCGAGATCGTTGGCGAGGGTTTCGAGCGTCGGGGCGGTGGTCATGGTGATGTCTCGCGGCGGCTCGGGTCGGGCGGAAGCTCTCTCACAACGGGAGGCAAAAGGGGAGGCCGGCTAGGCCGATCTCTGCCCTCATCCTGAGGAGCGGCCGCAGTCCGCGTCTCGAAGGAGCCTCCAGTGCGCTCTGGAGCATCCTTCGAGACGCCGCTTCGCGGCTCCTCAGGATGAGGGCTGTTGGTATGCAAGGCTCACCCCTCCAGCACCGCGACGCATTCGATCTCGATGTCGAAGGGCAGGGGCCAGGGCTTGATCGCGGTCGAGGTCCGGGCCGGGAAGCCGTGCTTGAAATATGTGCGGTAGACCGCGTTGACGCCGGCCATCAGGGCAGGGTCGGTGACGAAGATGGTCGCCTTGACTACCGCGTCCAGCGAGGAGCCGGCATGGCGCAGCGCGGCGTCGAGCGCCTCCATGCTGGCGCGAGTCTGGGTTTCGATGTCGCCGGTGACGATCTCGCCGGTTTTGAGGTCGATCGGCGGCATGCCGCAGGTGAAGAGCAGATCGCCGGCCCGCGCCAATGCGGATGTCGGCGCGCCGAGCCGGCGGATCGCCTCGGAGATGACGGGGACTTCGATGATCTCGCGGCGCATGGTTTTCTTCTGTCCGTCGGCTTTCAGCGGGAAGGGGCGACGATAGAAGCCGCCATCGCCCGCTCCAAAGAAAAACCCGCGCGGATCGCTCCGCGCGGGCTGGTTCAATCATCAGGCTGCGAGGTGCAGCCGAACGATCACTTCTTGTCGGTCGCCTTCTTCAGGGCGGCGCCGAGGATGTCGCCGAGCGAGGCGCCGGAATCGGCGGAGCCGTACTGCGCCATCGCCTCCTTCTCCTCGGCCATTTCCAGAGCCTTGATCGAGACCTGGATCTTGCGCGCCTTCTTGTCGAACAGGATGACGCGGGCGTCGACCTTCTCGCCGGCGGCGAAGCGCTCGGGGCGCTGGTCGCCGCGCTCGCGAGCGAGCTCGGCGCGCTTGATGAAGGTGGTCATGTCGGTGCCGGCGATCTTGACGTCGAGACCGGCTTCCTTGACCTCGATCACCTCGCAGGTGACGACCTGGCCCTTCTTGAACTCGCCGGCATCCACGAAGGGATCGCCGCCGAGCTGCTTCAGGCCGAGCGAGATGCGCTCCTTCTCGACGTCCACATCGAGAACGACCGCCTGCAGCATGTCGCCCTTCTTGTATTCCTCGATGACCTGCTCGCCCGGACGGTTCCAGTCGAGATCGGAGAGATGGATCATGCCGTCGATATCGCCTTCGAGACCCAGGAACAGGCCGAACTCGGTCTTGTTCTTGACCTCGCCCTCGACCGTCGAACCGCTCGGATGGGTCTCCGCGAAGACCTCCCAGGGGTTGCGCAGCGTCTGCTTGAGGCCCAGCGAGATACGGCGCTTGACCTGATCGACCTCGAGGATCGCGACATCGACTTCCTGCGAGGTCGAGACGATCTTGCCGGGGTGGACGTTCTTTTTGGTCCAGGACATCTCGGAGACGTGGATGAGGCCCTCGATGCCGGGCTCCACTTCCACGAACGCGCCGTAGTCCGTGATGTTGGTGACGCGACCCTTGAGGCGCGCACCGACCGGGTAGCGGGCCGCGATGCCGTCCCACGGATCGGCGAGCAGCTGCTTGATGCCGAGCGAGATGCGGTGCGTGTCCTGGTTGATCTTGATGATTTTGACCTTGACCGACTGGCCGATGGTTACGACCTCGGACGGATGGTTGACGCGACGCCAGGCCATGTCGGTGACATGGAGCAGGCCGTCGATGCCGCCGAGATCGACGAAAGCGCCGTACTCGGTGATGTTCTTGACGACGCCGTCGATGACCTGGCCCTCTTCGAGCGAAGCCACCAGCTCCGAGCGAGCCTCGGCGCGGGTCTCTTCGAGGACGGTGCGGCGCGACACGACGATGTTGCCGCGGCGGCGATCCATCTTGAGGATCTCGAAGGGCTGCGGCTGGCCCATCAGCGGGCCGACGTCGCGGATCGGACGGATGTCGACCTGCGAACGCGGCAGGAAGGCCACTGCGCCGTCGAGATCGACGGTGTAGCCGCCCTTGACGGTGTTGAAGATGACGCCCGAGACCTTCTCGCGAGCCTCGAAGGCCTTTTCGAGCTTGACCCAGCTCTCCTCGCGGCGCGCCTTGTCGCGCGAGATCACGGCCTCGCCGAGCGCGTTCTCGATCCGGTCCAGATAGACCTCGACCTCGTCGCCGACCTTGATGTCCTGGTCACGGCCGGGGCCGTTGAATTCCTTGAGCGCGACGCGCCCTTCCGTCTTCAGGCCGACATCGATGATCGCCATGTCCTTTTCGATGGCGACGACGATGCCCTTGATGACGGAACCTTCGAGGGCGTCGTTCTGGCCGAACGATTCCTCGAGCAGGGCGGCGAAATCCTCGCGGCCCGAATAGCTTTCGACTGCTGACATGTGAACTCCTGGAAGCCGGCCGCGTCTTGACGCGAATGTCCGGCACAGCGCCGCTTGGGTTGGTGCTTCGGGCCGAATTCGTCCGACGGAGCCTCTTGCGAGACTTGGCCCGGCTCACCGGGCAGCGCTTGGCCATCGAATGCAGATTCGCATCCGACCGATCCGCGCCAAACACGAAACGGGAGCCGGCCTTAAAGACCGCCCCCGGCTGTGATCGATCACGGCCCTTCGGACAGGCGCGATGTAGTGGAAATGGACGGCGGGGGCAAGGGAGGATGCGGCGCCTCAGGCCGGGTCGAGCCAGTTTTCGACCTTGAGGCCGGGAATGTCGCGAAAGTCGCGCTCGTTGTTGGTGACGAGGGTCGCGCCGAGGCTGAGCGCGTGGCCTGCGATCAACCTGTCGAAGTCCCGACCTCGAACCCAGTTCAAGGCCGACAGAATTGTTCCATAAGCTTCGGCTTCGGCCTTGCCAAAAGCTACAACAGGGAGTTGTTTCAGCAATCGTTCCAGCCAGATGCGCCGCGCCGAGGCGTTTACGTCTGCCGGGCTCAATCCTCTTTGAAGCTCGGCGACACTCAAGGCGGAAACGAACACCGCGCCTTCATGCTCGATCATTTTCCGCAGGACGGACTTTACGCCGTCGCGGGCGTCGATGACGACATTGGTATCGAGCAGGAAGCTCAAAGTCAGTATCGCTCACGTTCAGGAACTTCGATGCGCTCGATCCGCTCGGACGGAGTCAGTGGCGGCATCGCAAGAAGCTCTTCAAGCACCTGCCGTAGGCCATCGCGCCTAGGCAGAAGCGTTACCACCTCGCCGTGGCGGGTGATCGTCAGTTCCTGCCCGTCCTGGAACGCCATATCGGCCGGTATCCGGACTGCCTGGCTATTCCCGGATCGGAAGACGCGGGTGGTGGCCATTGGACCCCTCCTCTGCTGCAGTCATGGCCTCACCATCCTAGGGACGATGGTTTTCTACGTCAATCCCTGTATATACAGACATCGCGCGCGTGGTTCGCGCGTGATTGGAGAGGCGAAGATCAGGGATGCTTGGCAAACACAGCCTTGCGCTCCCGCCGATTGCCCAGCGCCCGATCCTCCCTATCTCCGACGCTCCGCCTTCCGCTCCGGAGCCTCCCGATGCCCGATCTGTCCGCCTTCCCGATCACGACCCGCTGGCCCGCGAAACACCCCGACCGCATCCAGCTCTATTCGCTGCCGACGCCCAACGGCGTGAAGGTTTCGATCGCGCTGGAGGAGCTCGGGCTGGCTTACGAGCCGCATGCGATCAATATCGGGCAGAACGAGACCTGGGGGCCGGAATTCCTCTCGCTCAACCCCAACGGCAAGATTCCGGCGATCATCGATCCCGACGGTCCGGGCGGCAAGCCGCTCGGGCTGTTCGAGTCCGGCGCGATCCTGATCTATCTCGCCGAGAAGACCGGCAAGCTGATGCCGTCCGACCCGGTCGCGCGCATCGAGACGATTCAGTGGGTGATGTTCCAGATGGCCGCTGTCGGCCCGATGTTCGGCCAGCTCGGCTTCTTCCATAAATTCGCCGGCAAGGACTATGAGGACAAGCGCCCGCGCGACCGCTATGCGGCCGAGAGCAGGCGGCTGATCCGCGTGCTGGAGACGCGCCTTGCCGGGCGTCAGTGGATCATGGGCGACGACTACACGATCGCCGACATCGCGCTGCTCGGCTGGGTCCGCAACCTCGTCGGCTTCTATGGCGCGGGCGAACTCGTCGCCTATGACGAGCTGAAAAAGGTTCCCGCCTGGCTCGCGCGCGGCCTCGCGCGCCCTGCCGTCCAGCGCGGGCTGGAGATACCCGCAAGGCCCTGAGCGAACGGGGGCGGGCGCTCGCGCCCGCTTCCCCTGCGTCGCCCTTCATGCGAGGCTGCGACAGGTTGGCTGTCGCGCGGAGGGCATCTCATGGGCTGGGTCGTCTTGGGGCTGCTCGCAGCCATCGTGATTTACGGGGTCATGGTCTATAACGGGCTGGTCGCGATGCGGCAGCGCGTCGGCCAGGCCTTCGCCGACATCGACGTGCAGCTCAAGCAGCGCCACGACCTGATCCCGAACCTGATCGAGACCGTGAAGGGCTACGCTGCCCACGAGAAATCCACGCTCGACGCCGTGATCGCGGCGCGCAACGCGGCGCAAGGCGCGACCGGCGTGCAGGCGCAAGCCGCCGCCGAACAGCAGTTGTCAGGCGCGGTCGGCCGGTTGCTGGCGCTCGGCGAGGCCTATCCCGACCTCAAGGCGAGCGCGAATTTCCAGCAGCTCCAGATCGATCTCGGCAATGTCGAGGACAAGCTCGCCGCCGCCCGCCGCTTCTTCAACAACGCGGTCGGCGAGTTCAACGCCGCGATCCAGGCGTTTCCGGCCGTGCTGTTCGCCCCGCAGATGGGCTTCAGGGAGCGGGAGTTCTTCGATGTCGGAGAGACGGCGCGCGCCCAGCTCGAGGTCGCTCCGACCGTGAAGTTCTGACGCAGGCGCCCCTTTTTACACCCTCATCCTGAGGAGCGGGCGCAGCCCGCGTCTCGAAGGATGCTCCAGATGCTTCCGGAGCGAACTGGAGCATCCTTCGAGACGCAAGCCTTGCGGCTTGCTCCTCAGGATGAGGACATGGGGTACGGAGCAAGCACGATGGTGGGACAGGCCTTCGGGCTCTACACGCATCAGCGCAACAACCGGATCCGCTCCGGCTTTCTGCTCGTGGGGCTGTTCGCGCTCGTCTACCTGACGACCTGGGGCCTGCTGCTGATGGGGCTGGGCTATAGCGGCGTGCCGCGCGGGCGCACCGCCTTTGGCGAGGCCGGCCGGCTGTTCTGGAGCTGGCTGCCCTTCATCACCATCGGGACCGCCGTCTGGATCGTCATCGGCTACCGCATCAACGTCTCACTGATCGCATCGGTCTCGGGCGCCAAGGACGTCGCGCGCGAGGACAATCCGAAGCTCTACCGGATGCTGGAGAACCTCTGCATCTCGCGCGGCATGACCGTACCCAAGCTCGCCATTGTCGAGAGCGAGGCGCTGAACGCGTTTGCCAGCGGCGTCAATGACAGGCAGTTCACGGTGACGGTGACGACCGGGCTGCTGGCGCAGCTCGACGACGCCGAGGTCGAGGCGGTGCTCGCCCATGAGCTGACCCATATCCGCAATGGCGACGTCAAGCTGATGATCATCGCCATCGTCATCGCCGGGGTGATCTCGCTCGTCGGCGAGATCATCTTCCGCAATGCCGGCCGCGTCCGCGTCTCGTCCGACGACGCCAAGAAGGGCGGCGTCGCCATTCTGGTCGGCGTGGTGGTGATCGCGGTCTCCTGGTTCCTGGCGATCGTGATCCGGCTCTCGCTGTCGCGCTCGCGGGAGTATCTCGCCGATGCGGGCGCGGTCGAGCTGACCAAGAACCCCGATGCGATGATCTCGGCCCTGCTCAAGATCGCTGGCCGGGCCGATATCGACGGCGTGCCGTCGGGCGTGATGGACATGTGTTTCGAGAACGACCCGGACGATTTCGCCGACCTGTTCTCGACCCACCCCTCCGTCACCAAGCGCGTTCAGGCGCTGGTGCAGACGGCGGGCGGGCGCGAGCCGCTGGCTCCGCTCGGACCCCCGAAAATCGCCGAGCGTCAGACGCTGCCGCACATGGTCGAGGAATCGACGGCGCGCGGCCCCTGGGCGCGGCAAATGACGGGCGGAGGGAGCGCGAGTCCTTGATCGATATCGTCATTGCGGTCGTGTCCCTGATGGTGGTGTAGCTTCGCGGAGCCACCCCGATGCCGGCTTTGGCCGGGCTGGTCAGGCGGCC
>JAIETL010000095.1 GCA_019745195.1 Beijerinckiaceae bacterium | reverse complement strand
AACCCCATTTGATTCAGCACCAAACGGGAATCACAACCTGCTGATATCGCTCAACTCCTTTTCAATCGGGCTCTTACAGAAACCTAGTCGAGTCCGGCACGAAACGCTGCACGATTTCGGCGTATCGGCGTCGAGCGGGACACTGACGCAAAGGTTGCGCTCAACCTGGACGCGTGTACCCTAACGTCGCCTGATCTTTCGGACTGCACTGCGGACTCTCATCATGCTGATCTTCCTGATGTCGGCGGTCCTGTCTGGCGCCGTGTTCCAACTCGCGTTGATCAGCGAGTATTCGCCGGAAACCGCTGGCAGCAGGCGCTGGACGCGGCCAGGTTTAGTCGATGTCACGATCGAGCCGCGATTCGTAGCCGGCGCCAAGGTCGCATTGCGCACGGTCGTTTTCTTCGTCGTCTGTTTTGTCCTTTATCACCTCGTGCAACTTGTCTCGCGTGGCGGGGCACTGACGGCGCTAGCTCAGGACCAGATTGTCGCGCTCGCCATGGGCCTTGTCTTCGGCCCTGTCTTCGTGAGCTGGATCAGCGCCGTGGCGCGGGAGCAGAGCGGCCAGCCGATCGGCTGGGGCAAGGTCGCGGTGGGCTGTTTCCTGGGGTTGTTCTTCGTGGTCGGGATGTTTGGCCAGGACGCGGGAAAGCTGATCCGCCGCTATGCGGAGAGCATAAAAGGCGTGAAGTTCGGCAGCGTCGAGGTGTCGTTCGGCGATGGCCGCGTGACCGCCCGCCCCAGCGGCGACCTGGTTCTCCTCGCGCCGGCAACGAATGCGGGGCAGCCGCCCGGCGCGTCGGTGGGCTTGGCTCTGCTGAGCCAACTCGACGAGTTGATCGTCCGCGACTGCGTCTATGTTAAGGAGATCCGCGCGGAGCCGACGCTGAACTGCCCAACGATCCAGACGTCGACCGGCGAGACGAAGACGGTGGAAGGCGAAGCCGGTAGAGACGTCTTTGCGATCATCAAGCAAACCGAGCGCGTTTTGCTGCGGTGCAATGAGAAGCCTTCCCGTTCAGACTGCCTGTCGGCGGAGATCACCGCGACACATCTCCTGGCGCGGCACCTCGTCGTCGGCTTCGCCGCCTGCCTCTCGAGCCTCAACCAGAACGGCACAGAGTCGACCTTCATCAACAGTCGTCTCGCGCAACTTGCGGCGCGGTATCGCGAAATGCTTCATCTCCTGCCAAACGACCGCCACTTCCCGCTCCGCGCGGCGCACACGTTCCGCGACGAGTCTCAGGCGCTGATCAGTCATCTTCATCAAACCTACCCAAGAACGGTCAAGGTTCAGGACGTCCACGAGAAGTGCTCGCCGCTCGTGACGCTGTTTTGCCCGGAGCCGCCCACTTCGCCATTGGACAAAGCATGCGCCTTCGATGCGAGGACCGGGTTCTTTGAGGTGCCCGACAACCAGCGGTCGAAGGATGTGGTGCAGGTCCTGGTGAAAATGTTCACCGAACAGGACTTCCAAGCCCGGCCCTACGCCGTGGCCGCAACGGCCCAGACGCTCGCTTACCTCCGCGACTATGAGACCGCGCTATACTTCTTGTTCCGCTGGCTTCAAACGCACGGCGTGAAGGCGGATGACGTAGCGGGGCGCCTGGCGAGAGGCGGGCTGATGGAACGGGACAGGATCGTCTACACGATCAGAGCACGCATCACGATCTTCGTCATCATGGAGGAGTGGATGAAAGTGCTGCAGGCCAGCACGTCGGACGCGCTCCGTGAACAACATATCCTGAACCTCGAGCAGTTGATCACGATCCAGACGCTCGCCCCTCACCTGGGCGAGATCGTCCACCACCGAAGCGCCCGCCGACTCGGACCGGTCCAAGCGAGCTCGTCCCGGGTTCTCGTGGCGGACAGGCTCTGCAGATGGCAAGACGCGCGCCTCATGCGTCTTTTCATGAATTTCCAGTTGCACAAGCTGAACTTCGCCTATCACGCGCTTCGTCACCCCGACTATCGAAGCAAATACGCAGCATCAGCCCAGCAACTTATGGCGGAGACGGTCGACGCCGACCTTGGCTGCATCGAGTCCACGATCGACCGCATCACCATCCGCGCCGACGCCATGGACCTTTACGCGCGCATTCTTCTACGCCGGGCGCAAGACGCAAGTCAGAAAGTCGGTGCGCTAGCGACTCTGGATGAGCTCGAACAGGCGTTGGATCTTGCGCAGCGCGGCAGGGCGCTAGTGGCGGATCTCAAATCGCTTGAGGACGCGGCGCGCAGCGTCGCCGAGAACTTCCTCGACAAAATCTCGCTGACGAAGGCCGTCGATACCGATGCGTCGCTGGGCAGCACGATAAGCGAAATCGAGGCGGCCATCAAGCAGGCGAAAAGCGGCGAATGAACCCGCCGCCTTCGCGCCTCCCCAATTGCCGAGCAGCGCTTTACTGACTGATGCCCGGACGCGCGAGCGCGACAACCGGAGCCCAAGTCAGCGCAAAAAACAGGCCCATTCCGATCAGGCCCATGATCCTGTTCACGACAACCTCCATCACCACAGCCGGCTGACGTCTCCCACCAGCGGGAACACTACATCACATGGCGACTGAAGGCCAGATGAACAAGCGGTGCGAACGTCACTTCGGCGCGAGCACCATCACCATCTGGCGGCCTTCGAGCTGCCAGTCGCTCTCGACCTTGGCGACATCGACGAGATCGCCCTTGACCCGCTCCAGCACCTTCACGCCGAGATCCTGGTGGGCCATTTCGCGGCCGCGGAAGCGCAGGGTCACCTTGACCTTGTCGCCCTCCTCGAAGAAGCCGTGCATCGCCTTCATCTTCACGTCGTAATCGTGCTTGTCGATGCCCGGCCGGAGCTTGATCTCCTTGATCTCGATGGTGCGCTGCTTCTTGCGCGCCTCGGCCGCCTTCTTCTGCTCCAGGAAGCGGAAGCGGCCATAGTCGAGAATCTTGCAGACGGGAGGCACGGAATTGGGGGCGATCTCGACAAGATCGAGACCGGCATCCTCGGCAATCTTCAGGGCCTCGAAGAACGAGACCACGCCACGGTTGGCGCCGGTATCGTCGATGAGCTGGACATCGCGGACGCCGCGAATGTCGCGGTTGGAGCGCGGGCCGTCTTTGGTCGGGGTCGGGGCAGCACGGAACGGACGACGAATGGTGGTATTCTCCTGTGATTGGCGTTTGAAGCGCCTCTGCGCAGACACATTGCACAAAGAGGCGCGATGTCAATGGAAAGCGGCAATCGGCGACAATCGGAAGGCCATCGGGATGGCTCTTTCGGCGTCCCGGCTGCCGGGCTGCCCTATCTCTCCAGCAGCGCGCAGTAGACGTCCAGCGTCTGCGCCACCATCGTCTCCAGCGAGAAATGCCGTTCGACATGCAGGCGGGCCCGGCGCGCCAGCGCGTCGCGGGCCGAGGGCCGCAGCGCCAGCGCCTCGCCCAGCGCCGCCGCCAGCGCCGCGGCGTCTCCGGCCGGCACGCGCCAGCCGGTGCGTTCGGACGGCAGCGTCTGCGGCGGGGCCAGAACCGTTTCGGGCACCGCGCCGAGATCCGAGACGATGACGGGCGCGCCCATCGCCTGCGCTTCCACCGCGACCCGCCCGAAGGCCTCGGGCTCCGTCGAGGGAACCGTCACGACGGCGGCACAGAGCAGGGCGGCCGGCATGTCGGCGCAATGGCCGACGCGCTTGACCCGGTCCTTCAGGTTGGCGGCGGCGATCTGCTGGTCGAGTTCCTTGACGTAGCCGTCGCGCCCCTGCGGATCGCCTGCGAGAATGAAGGCGGTGTCGCCGTCGCCGCCGTCGCGCAGCAGGCGCGCGGCCTCGATCAGCACGCGCTGGCCCTTCCAGCCGGTCAGCCGGCCCGGCAGCAGCACGATGCGCTGATGCGGCTCGACGCCCCAGGCCTTGCGCAGCGCGTGGATGCGCTCGGGCGTCACGGCCGCAGGCGCGAAGGCGGAAAAATCCGTGCCGCGATTGACGATGCGGATGCGATCGCGGGCGAAGCCGTGCCGGGCCAGAATCAGCTCCGCCGTATAGCCCGAGTTGGCGATGACGACGTCGCCGCGCGCCATCACCGAATTGTAGAGCGCCTTCACGGTCGAGCGGCTGGCATAGGAGCCGTGATACGTCGTCACGAACGGCAGGCCGAGCCGCCGCGTCGCCGCCAGCGCCACCCAGGCCGGCGCGCGCGAGCGGGCATGGACGAGCTCGACGCCCTCGTCGCGGCAGAGCCGCGCCAGACGGCCGACATTCAGGGCCATGGCGAGCGGGTTCTTGGTCGCGGCCGGAAAGGGCAGCCAGACGCCGCCCTTGGCCTGCAGCTCGGCCACCAGCCGCCCGCCCTCGGTCGCGACCAGCGCGCGCGCGCCGGCCTCGGTCAGGCCCTTGGCGATGTCGACCGCCGTGCGTTCGGCCCCGCCTGCATCGAGATCGGGGATGATCTGCAGGATGGTGCGGCCGCCGAGCGGATGCGTATCGGTCGAGGGCAGCGTCAGATGCGCGCCGGGCTGCATGGAGAAGGTCACCGGGTCAGGATGCTCGCTCTGGTGTTCCGCAGTATGACCACTCGCGGCGCGCTGCCGCAGCCTATATTCGCCTTGTCGGACAGATTCGTCACAGGAGATTTGGCGTGACCGGACATCCGAGCGCTCAGGGCGAGCCGCCGCAATGGCTGGAGATCGGCGACGGCGAGGCGCGGCGAAAGCTCGCCTGCCTCGTTCAGCCCGGCGAAGGCCCGCCCGTCATCTGGCTCGGCGGCTTCCGCTCCGACATGCGCGCGACCAAAGCCGAGGCTCTGGCCGACTGGGCCCTCAGCCATGGGCGCGGCTTCATTCGCTTCGACTATGCCGGCCATGGCGAGAGCGGTTCGGACTTCGCGCGCTGGACCCTCTCGGACTGGCGCGACGACGCGCTGGCCGTGATCGCCGCGCATTGCCGGCAGCCGCCGGTGCTGGTCGGCTCCTCGATGGGGGGCTGGATCGCGCTGCTCGCGGCGAGGCAACTGCTGGGAACCGCGCTCGCGCCCGCCGGCATGGTGCTGATCGCGCCGGCCGTCGATTTTTCCGAGGAGCTGATGTGGGCCCAGATGCCCGCCAGCATCCGCGAGACGATCATGCGCGACGGGGTCTGGATGCGCCCATCGGCCTATTCGCCCGAGCCGACGCCGATCACGCGCGCGCTCATCGAGGACGGACGCAAAAACCTGATGTTCGGGGCCGAGATCCGGACGGGCTGCCCGGTCCATATCCTGCAGGGCATGGCCGACCCCGACGTGCCGTGGCGGCAGGCGCTCAAGCTGGTCGAGCATCTGACCGGCGACCCGGTGGTGCTGACGCTGGTCAGGGACGGCGATCACCGCCTGTCCGGCCCGGCCGACCTGGCGCGGTTGCAGGACGCGGTCGGCAGGATCACGGACGCCGCCTGAGCGCAGCGTCAATGGACGCTGACCATCCTGAGATCGTGTTCCCAGGCGTTGGCGGTCGCGGCTTCGCGCGAATCGGTCACCAGGATCGGCGCGCCATCGGCCGAGAGCAGCGCGAAGAGCTGCAGGCCGGGCTTGATCTGGGGGGCCTGCGGAAAGATCCGCACCAGCTCTTCCGAGCTCATCGGCTTGAGATAGGCGACCTCGCCCGTGCCCAGCGCGGCGAATTCGGCCGGGCTCAGCGGGTTGGTCTGAATCATGTCTCTGTCTTCGTTCATCGCGCCCTCCTTCAGAGCAGTGCGAATGGCGATCTTCGATTGTACGACGGCACTGATGAACAGATGCAAAATCCGCGCTCACGCCGCCGGTCTGCGCTCAATCCCGGCTCACGATATCGATACGCCGGACGAGCCGTTCAGGTTCCGGCCGCACGAGATCGATCGCGAGCAGGCCGTTCGACAGATCGGCTCCCAGCACCTGCATGCCGTCGGCCAGCAGGAACGCCCGCTGGAACTGGCGCGCGGCGATGCCGCGATGCAGGAACTGCCGGTTCTTGTCGTCGCTCTGCCGGCCACGAATGCAGAGCTGGTTCTCTTCCAGCGTGATCTCGAGCTGGTCTCGCGCGAACCCTGCGACGGCGAGGGTGATTCTCAAACGGTCAGGTTCGTCCTGCGTCCTGACCAGCCGCTCGATGTTGTAGGGCGGATAGCCTTCGCTGCCGCCCTTGGCGACCCGCTCCAGCGCGCGCTCGATATCGTCGAAGCCGAGCAGGAACGGATGAGACAGGCTTGGCGTGCGTGTCATCTTGGCATGCGCGTCACGTCGGAAGCCCCCGAAAGGCGCCTCGTTGATCGTCCGGAACCCGCTGGCCGCAGCACCCCGGAGCGAAAGGCGAACCCTTCCGCATGACAATCAAATGGCCACGGAACCGGCCGGCTTCAAGAGCGCGGGCCTCGCGTCGCGCGGACGGCTCGCGATGTTCAGGGTGGTACAGCCACCCCGGCTTGAACGGGGGACCTCTAGATCCACAATCTAGCGCTCTAACCAACTGAGCTATGGCTGCATGCAGCACCCTGGCGACCGCGCCATCCAAGGCACGGTCAGCGGCGGCGCGGAACCTAGAACCGACGCCGCGCGATTGCAACCGCGTAATGCGGCGATTTTCCTGCCCTCATGCCGGGCTTGGAAATCTCAGACCCGCAGGGACGAACCGGCGATCTGCGCGATCTCCTTGAGATGGGCCGCATGCGCCTCGTAGCCGCGACGGACCGCCTTGGCCTGCAGGGCGACCGCGTCGGCCGCGCTCTGGGTGCGCGCCAGCGTCTCGGCCTCGCCGAGCTTGGCCTTCAGTTCGGCGCAGGCATGGTCGAGCATGCTGGCCTGCAAAGCGCCGAAGGTCTTCGTCAGCACCAGCGTGCGGCTCAGCATCGCGCCGATGAAATCGGGCATCTCGGGCAGCGCCGGCATGGCAAGCTGCGCAGCCTTGCCAAGCGGCGCAGCCTTGGCGACAGGCACAACCTTGGCAACCGGGACGACCTTGGCTGCGTCCTTGACCATGGCGACCTGCCTGGCGACGACGGTTTCAGCGACCTTGCGCGTCGCGGCGACGCTCGCGGCAACCACCGGCCTTGCGGCCTCGACAGCCTTGGCGGGCGCGGAGGCCACGGCCTTGGCCACGGAATCCGACGCTTTCGCGACCTTGGCGGTAGCGGCCTGCGCGGCGGCCGGGGCCTTCTTGATGCGTGCCTTGGCGGGCGCGACACGCTTGGCGGATTTCGCTTTGGCAGCCGCAGCGGTCTTGACCGGGGCAGCGCTTTCCTTGGCCTTTGCGACCGCAGGCTTGGCCGGAGCGGCTTCAACCTTCGCCACTGGCGCGGCGGTCGGGGTTGCGGGCGCAGCCGCCATGGGCTTGGGAGCCGCCGTGACGACCGGCGCGGACGTCGGAGCGGCGGCGACGGGCGTCGGCGCAGGCTTGCTGTCCGTCGGCTTCGTCTCGACCGGCCTGGTCTCGACGCCGGCCGGGCGCGTCATGGCTGTCACCGGGGCGAGGCTGATCGGGGCCTTGGCGGGAGCCTTGCTGGCGGCGGGCTGGTTCGGAGCAGGCTTGGTGTCGGCGGGATTGGCCATCACGGGTCTCCTTCTGCGATCGAAAAACTGGCTGCGATCGAAATGCTGGCGACCGGGCGGAATGCCCGGCCTGTGTCATGGCCACTCTCGGTGGCCGGGTCGCGGCGCTGACGCGCCGCGGCGGCTCATTTCATCTTGGTCGCCTTGGCTGCCGTCTCGGCGGCCTTGGCCGCGACGTCCTGCGCCACGGCGCCCATTTCCTTGAGCTGGCTCTGCAGCGAGGCCATCTGCGCCTTCATGAAGTCGGACTGGTGCTGCATGATCTCGGTCATGTCCCTGGACTTGACCAGCTTCTGGGCGAGGTCGAACGCGGCGGCGACATTGGTCTCGGCATAGCTCATCGCCTTGCGGGTCACGTCCTGCGCGTTGACGCGGGCCGACTCGGCCGAACCATGGGCGGTGTCGACGGCCTTCTGGGCCGCGCCGATGAAACCGTCGAAAGCCTTGCGGGCCTGATCGACGCTCTTCTCGGCGAAATCGCGCATCTCGGCCGGCACTTCGTAGGGGATCTTGCCGTTCATCAGGGTCATCCTCCGGTTTGAATTATGTCCATCGCTCAGCGGCGATTGTGCAGTGCAATATCATTGTTGCGCTGCGATGACAATGGCGCGCGCAAAGGCCGCACCCGCACGTTAACGCTGTTTCGATGAGACGCGGGAGGGCGGGTGAGGTTCCATGGATTTGCAATCCGCCCGGGGTTATTAAACAGTTGTTAGCCATATCGGCTGAATCGAACGAGCGGACGGGCGACGGGCAGCCATGAGCGGAGCGCGACAGGACTGGGCGCGGATCGGCGTCGCCGCGGCGCAGGACGCCGGGCTTGCCGGGTTCGCAGCCGGCGGCGCCCTCTTGATCTGGGACGCTGACAGCCGGAAAGCCGGTTACGCCAACGCCGCCGGCCTCGCCCTGCTCGGCCGCGACGGGCTCGACGCCGAGCTCCCGCCCGCGACCCGGCAGCGCTTCGGCGCGCTCGCCGGCGGCCTCGCCTCTCGCGAAGGCGTGCGGCTCGAGCGGCTCAGACTGACGTCCGGATTCACCGCGACGCCCGTGACCTGCGGCTGCCGGCTGTTCGATGGCGGTGATGGTCAGGCGGTGCTGGCGATCGCGGTGCCCGCCGCTGAGATGCGCCGGCTGGGCGTGGCCGTGCCCGCACCCGAGTCCGCCGAAACCGAGATCGCGGCTCAGACCAGCATCGCCGAGCCCGAGACCGTCGCGGCTCCGGCGGCCGAGCCTGTCCCTGCCGCGCCTGCCCGCGCGCTGGTGCGCTTCCTCTGGCAGAGCGACGCCGCAGGGCATCTGATCAGCGTCTCGCCCGATGTCGCGGCCCTGACGGGGCGCGATGCCGCCGCCGCGCTGCCCGGCCGGAGCTGGCGCGACCTGCTCGAAACCGACGTCGTCGATCGCGATGGCGGGCTGCTCGACCGCCTTGCCGGCAGAGCGACCTGGAGAGGCCATGGCGTGCTCTGGCGCACCGGCTCCGGCGCGGAGGGCGCGCGTGTCGAACTGTCGGGCGTGCCGGTGCTCGACGCTGCGCGGCAGGTCTCCGGCTTTCGCGGCTTCGGCCTCGCCCGGCTGACGGAACGCGAGCCGTTCCCGGCGCATGAGCCGGCGGCGCCGCAGGCCGATCCTGCCGATCAGGACGCCGTTCCCGAGATCGCCGGGGAAGACCTCGCCGCGCTGGGTGTGTCGCCGCCGGACGTCGCGGAGCCGGCCGACGCCGTGCGGGCCGACCAGACGCAAGCGCCCGCCGAGGCGGAGACCGGGGAGCAGGCGGAGGCCGACGAGGTCGTTACCGCAACCGCTCAGCCGGCCATCGAAGTCGAAACGCCTGACGAAGCCGAGCCCACGGAGATCCAGTCGGACATCGCCGAGGTGACGGCTGCGGCAACGGACGAGACCGTTTCGGATGCGGCCGACCAGCCCGTGCCTGGCGATGAGGCCACGGCGTCGGAGGCGCAGGAGCCTGTCCCCGTCATCGACGAGCCCGCCGCAGCCAAGGCCGAGGCCGCCGCCGAGGAGCCTGCGCCGCCGGTCGTGGAGGCCCCTCCCCGGCCTGACATCACCAACATCGTGCCGCTGCGCAACGGCCATCTCACCGCTGTCCGGCCGGTGCTCGAACCGTCGAAGCCCAATCTCAGCTCGGCCGAGCGCAACGCCTTTCGCGAGATCGCCAAGGCGCTGGGCGCGCGCATCGCCGGCGACGACGAGCCCTCCCCGCGCCTGCCGCAGGCCGCGCCGCTGCGGCTGAAGGACAGCGAGCCTCTCGCGCCGGCGCCGGTCCCGGCCGAGTCCGCGTCGGCTCCTGCCGTCGAAACGCCCGCCGTCGCGCCGGCCAGCGCCGCCCCGGCGCCGGAGGCGCTCGGCGACGACGCCATGGCCCTGGACGCCACCGCCCCTTCGGCGCTTCAGCCCGCGCGACAGCGCTTGCCGAACTCCCATGCCGACGTTCTCGACCGGCTGCCGGTCGCGGTTCTGGTCAACCGCGGCGACGAGGCGCTCTACGCCAACCGCACGCTGCTCGACCTGCTCGACTACGCCGATCTCGCCGATCTCGCGGCCGGCGGCAGCGTCAGCCGCCTGATCAAGGGCGCGAACCGCGCCGATGGCGGCGCGATGATCCTGATCGACCGACTCGGCCATCTGGTCAGCGTCGATGCGGTGCTGTCCAGCGTGTCCTGGCTCGGCGAGCCCGCCACGCTGATGGCGTTCCGCCATCCAGATGGCGGCGGCGAGGTCAAGGTCCAGACGCCGGAAGAGGCCGAGGAGGCGGAACTCGCCGCCGAATTCGAGGCGGAGGAGGCCGAGAGCGCGGCCCGCGTCCAGGCGTTGCGGCTCGATGTCGACCAGCGCGAATCGCGGATCGACGAGCTCGTCGCGATGCTCGACACCGCGACCGACGGCGTCGTGACGGTCGACGAGCGCGGCCGCATGCTCTCGCTCAACAAAACCGCCGAGGCGCTGTTCGGCTACGACCAGCGCGAGGTCACGGGCGAGCTGTTCACGCTGCTGTTCGCGCCCGAAAGCCATGCGCCAGCGCTCGACTATCTCGAAGGGCTCAAGGGCGGCGGCGTCGCCTCGGTGATGAATGACGGGCGCGAGGTCATCGGCCGCGTGCGCCAGGGCGGGCGCATTCCGCTGTTCATGACGATGGGCCAGATCGCCCATGGCGCGGAGCGGCGCTTCTGCGCCGTGCTGCGCGACATCACCGCCTGGAAGAAGACCGAGAGCGACCTCGTCGAGGCGCGCAAGGCCGCCGAAAAGGCCAGCGCCCAGAAATCCGATGTTCTCGCCAAGATCAGCCACGAGATCAGGACACCGCTGAACGCGATCATCGGCTTCGCCGAGGTGATGGCCGAGGAGCGCTTCGGCCCGATCGCCAACGAGCGCTACAAGGAGTATCTGCGCGACATCCACGCCTCGGGCGGCTACGTCATCAGCCTCGTCAACGATCTGCTGGATCTGGCCAAGATCGAGGCCGGCAAGCTCGATCTCGACTTCGAGAGCGTCAATCTCAACGAGATCGCCCTCTCGACGGTGAGCCTGCTGCAGACGGAGGCCAATCGCGGCCGGGTGGTTTTGCGCTCTGGGCTGTCGCCAAAACTGCCGCCGGTCGTCGCCGACCAGCGCTCGATCAAGCAGATCGTGATCAACCTGCTCTCCAACGCGGTGAAGTTCACCGATGCGGGCGGGCAGGTCATCGTCTCGACGGCGCTCGGCGACCAGGGCGAGGCGATCCTGCGCGTGCGCGACACCGGCATCGGCATGGACGACCACGAGATCGCGCTGGCGCTGGAGCCGTTCCGGCAGGTGCCGACAACGCGGCGCAAGGGCGGCACGGGCTTAGGCTTGCCGCTGACCAAGGCGCTGGTCGAGGCCAATCGCGCCGCGATGACGATCACCAGCGTCAAGAAAGAAGGCACGCTGGTCGAGATCACCTTCCCGCCGCAGCGCGTGCTGGCGGGGTAGGTCTCAGGCTTCCCTGCCGTCCAGCCACCACGCCGTCATCCCGGACAAGCGAAGCGCAGCTCCGGGATCCATCACCGAGCGCCGCCGCGCCTTACGATGGATCCCGGAGCTGCGCGGCTTCGCCGCTTGTCCGGGATGACGGGATGGTGGTGACAGGAAGCAAAGAAAAGGGCGCGCGTCCCACGACGCGCGCCCTTCTGCATTCGATGAACTATCAGATCACTTCGGAGCTGACGCGAGCACCGGGGTCAGCTTGTCGGCGTCGCGCTTGATCAGCGCCTGGAAGCCGGCGGGCGTGCGCTCCTCGGCGCTCGGAATCACCGCGCCGAGATCGAGCAGGCGCTTCTTGGTGGGCTCGTCGTTCAGCGCCTTGTTCAGCGCGTCGACCAGCTTGTCGACCGCCTCCTTCGGCATGCCCTTGGGGCCGGCGATGCCGTTCCACGCCTCGATCTGGTAGTCCGGCAGGCCGGCTTCCTTGGTCGTCGGCACGTTGGGCAGCGCGGGCGAACGCTCGGCGGAGGCCACGGCGTAGGCCTTGATCGTGTCGGCCTTGATCTGCTCGGAGACCGAGACGATCTGGTCGCACATGAAGTCGATCTGGCCGGAGACGAGATCGTTCAGCGCCGGGCCGGTGCCGCGATAGGCGACGGCGTTCAGCTTCGGCACGCCGAGCACGCCCTTGAACAGGGTGCAGGTCGTCCAGGAGACGGAGCCGACGCCGGCATGGGCCTCGTTGAACTTGTCGGGCGCGGCCTTCACGGCGGCGACGAACTCCTTCAGATCCTTGGCCGGGAAGTTCTTCTTGGCGACGATCAGGATGGGCGTGCCGCCGGCCAGGCCGATGGTCTGCATGCCGTTGAGCGGGTCGTATTTCAGGCCGGGATAGGTCGCGGGCGCCGCCGAGAAGGTGCCCAGATGGCCCATGGCGATGGTGTAGCCGTCGGGCGCAGCCGTCATCGCGCGGGTGATGCCGGTGGTGCCGCCGGCGCCGGCGACGTTCTCGATGACGATCTGCTGGCCGAGCGTCTTGGACATGTGGTCGCCGACGATGCGGGCGATGATGTCCGTCGGGCCGCCGGCCGCGAACGGCACGATCATGGTGACGGGTCGCGCCGGATAGGCCTGCGCCATGGCGCCGCCGGCGAGAGCGAGCGTGAATGCGGCTGCAAGGCCGAGTGTGAGCTTCTTCATGGATGATCCTCCCTGAGATCGGTTGGTGGGGAAACTGGGGTCGGAACGGCGTTCCGGCAACCCCGTCATTCGGTGAAGACCTCGTCGCGCTTCTTCGACATCGCCGGCAAGAGCGCGATGACGAGCACGATGACGGCGACCAGCAGCAGCCCGGCCGAGATCGGCCGCTCGAGGAAGGTCATGAATGAGCCGCGCGAGATGATCAGTGCCTGGCGGAGCTTTTCCTCCATCAGGCGGCCGAGCACGAAGCCCAGCAGCATCGGCGCGGGCTCGAAGCCGAGCTTGATCAGGATGTAGCCGAACAGGCCGAACATCGCCGTGAAGGCCACGTCCACCGGCTGGTTGTTCACCGAGTAGATGCCGATGCAGCAGAAGATCAGGATCGCCGGGAACATCAGACGGTAGGGCACCTGCAGCAGCTTAACCCACAGCCCGACCAGCGGCAGGTTGATGACGAGCAGCATCAGATTGCCGATCCACATCGAGGCGATCATGCCCCAGAACAGGTCCGGGTTTTTCGTCATGACCTGCGGGCCGGGGATGATGCCGTGGATCGTCATCGCGCCGACCATCAGCGCCATCACGGCGTTGGGCGGGATGCCCAGCGTCAAGAGCGGGATGAAGGCCGTCTGCGCGCCGGCGTTGTTGGCCGATTCAGGCCCGGCGACGCCCTCGATCGCGCCCTTGCCGAAGCGGGACGGATCGGCGGCGATCTTCTTCTCGATCGTATAGCTGGCGAAGGGGCCGAGGACCGCGCCGTTGCCCGGCAGGATGCCGAGAATCGCGCCGACGCCGGTGCCGCGCAGCACCGGATTGATGCATTGCTTGATCTCGCTGAGGCTCGGCAGAAGCTTGCCGATCTTGGTCTTGACCACGTCGCGGGTCTCGGGATTTTCGAGATTGCGCAGCACTTCGGCGAAGCCGAACACGCCCATCGCCAGCACGGCGAAGTCGATGCCGTCCGCCAGCGGCGGGAAGCCGAAGGTCATGCGCTCCTGCCCGGTTTCCAGATCGGTGCCGACGGTGGAGAGCAGCAGACCCAGCATGATCATGCAGAAGGCCTTGAGGATCGAGCCGCGCGCCAGCACGACGGCGAAGCACAGGCCCATCACCATCAGCGAGAAGTACTCGGCCGGGCCGAACAGCAAGGCGAGCTTGGTCAGGGGCGCGCCGAGCGCCGCGATGACGATGGTCGCGACCGAACCGGCGAAGAAGGAGCCGAGCGCGGCCACGCCGAGCGCAACGCCGGCCCTGCCCTGCTTGGCCATCTGGTGGCCGTCGAGCGTTGTGACGACAGAGGTCGCCTCGCCGGGGATGTTGACCAGGATCGCCGTGGTCGAGCCGCCATATTGCGCACCGTAATAGATGCCGGCGAGCATGATCAGCGCGCCGACCGGATCGAGCCCGAAGGTGATCGGCAGCAGCATGGCGATGGTGGCGATCGGGCCGACGCCCGGCAGCACGCCGATCAGCGTGCCGACGAGGCAGCCGACGAAACAGAGCAGGATGTTGATCGGGATCGGAAGGGAAACAGCGCCCTGGAGGAAGCCGGGCGCCCACCAGACGATCTTCCAGACGGTGGCGAAGCCGAGAGCGAGATTGGCGAAAACGTCCATGATGACCTCAGATCCCAAGCAGCCACGGAGCGAGCGGGATCGGCAGTCCCAGCGCATATTTGAACAGCAGAGCGCAGAAGGTCGTCATCACGATCGCGAAGATGATCAGTTCCTTCCAGCGCAGATCGGTCGCGGCCGAGCCGGCGACCAGCACGACGATCGGGCCGGAGACGACGAGGCCGAGTTGCGGCACCTTGAGCGGCCCGATGTCGAAGCCGCGGATGGTCAGGCCGAAGAGCACCGCGCCGCCGAGCACGAAGATGACGCCGCGCCAGGAGAAGCCCTGCAGTTGCTCGCCCTTGTAGACCAGCGACGTCAGCGCCAGCATGACGCCGAGCCCCGCGCAGATCACCGCGAAGGATTTCGGCAGCATGCCGGGGCCGATCTGGCGCAGCGTGCCGAGCGGCAGGTCGCGGGCGAGGAACAGCGCCAGCGCGGCGAGCAGGATCATGAAGATGCCGGCGGCCAGATCCTGCGGCGAACGGACCCTCAGACCGCGCGCCTGTTCTATCTTGTTCAGACTCATAGAGATCCTCCGGGCTGCAATCCGGCGATCCGGACGGCGCGTTTGGGCGATGGCACTGGTTTGGGCAGGGATTTGCGCGCAGCCTTTGGCGGCGGCGGCGCGAACGGCAGAACCTGCCGCTCATCCATCAGGGTGACGCTCTCGCGCAGGATGGCGAGGAAGTCGTCGCGGGCGCCGAGCTTCTGCTGCGGACGCCAGGCGATGCCGACCAGCGCGCCCGGCGGCGGCGGATCGAGCAGCGCGCCGCGCAGGCGGCGCATGGTGACGCCGGGAAAGCTGAGCCGCGAGACCCAATCGGGCGCCAGCGCCATGCCGAGACCGGCCGCGACAGCCGACATCATCGCCGGTTTCTCGGTCGCCTCGATGGTGACGTTGGGCACCGAGCCGACGCTCTCGAAATAGGCCATGACGAGGTCGTAGGCGAAGGGCCGGATGCGCTTGGAGGGCACCACGAAAGGCTCGCCCACCAGATCGAGCATGGTCAGGTGCTCGCGGGCGGCCAGCGGATGGGTGTCGTTCAGCACCACGATCGGCCGCTCGACCCGCAGCACCTCGAAGGCGCAGTCGGTCGGCTTGCGCGGCGGGCGCGTCAAGGCGAGGTCGAGCTTGCCGGCCTCCAGCATCTGGATCAGCGCCGCCGTCATGGCCTCGACGAATTTGATCTCGATCGCCGGAAAGCGCTGGCGGAACTTCGCCAGCGCCTCGGGCACGAAGCTCGACGAGGCGGCGTCGATCGCGCCGATGCGCAGCACCTTGCCCGAGGAGAGCGAAGCCTGCCGCACGGCCCGCGAGGCATGTTCCATGCGCAGCAGGATCGCCTTGGCCTCCTCCAGCATGATCAGCCCGGCGCGCGTCAGCGCGACCTGCCGCGTCGTGCGGGTGAACAGGGCGACGCCAAGCTCGTCCTCGAGCGCGCTGATTTGGCGGGACAGGGCAGGCGGCGCGAGGCCCAGCCGTTCGGCCGCGTGGCCGAAATGCAGTTCCTCCGCCACCGCGATGAAACATCGCAGTTGCCGAACATCCATGGGTATCGCGTCGCTCCCCTTCTGGCGTATCGTTTTTTCCGATATCTTCCAGTCTTCGCGGTTATGCCTCTAACGGCTGACGCCGCTGAATCGACCCTAGAGCAATTCATAATTTATTGGCAATAAACCGAGTGGCCGAGCCGCTGCCCAAATTGTCGGCTCAGGCCGGAGCTGGAACCTTGCGCAACAGCCGCCCGTCGATCAGGGCGAGGCCCGTGAAGATCGCCGCCATGCCGGCGAAATGGCGCGGCAGCAGCGCCTCGCCGAGCAGGCCGACGCCGAGCATGATCGCGCTGACCGGGATCAGGAAGGTCACCAGCATCACATTGCTGGGACCGGCCGAGCGCATGATCCTGAAGAATATGAAATAGGCCAGCGCGGTCGAGATCAGCGCGAGGCCGACAAGCGCGAAGACCGTCTGCCCGGTCGGGATCGGCAGGGTCCAGGGCGGGTTCAGCAAGAGCACGATCGGCAGCGTCATCAGCGTCGAGGCGCTGAGCTGGCCGGCGGCGGTGACCAGCGGCGGCAACTCGCGGAAACGGCGGCCATAGAGGCCAGAAAAGGCATAGGAGACCGTCGCAGCGATGCAGGCGAGCTGCGCCAGCAGGTTGAGGCCCAACCCTGAGAGCGCGTCGGGCCCGATCAGGATCGCGACGCCGGCAAAGCCCGCGGCGATGCCGGCGATCTTGCGGCCCGTGGCCCGCTCGCCGCCGAAGGCGTGCATCACCAGCACGGCGAAGATCGGCGTCATCGCATTGAGGATCGAGGCGAGCCCGCTGGCGATCTGCTGCTGCCCCCACAGGAACAGGCTGAAGGGGATCAGGTTGTTCAGCACGCCCATGCCGAAGAAGGCGAGCCAGACGCGCTTTCCCACCGCCATGGAGAGCCCGGCCAGCCGCACCACCAGCAACAGCGCCAGCGCGGCCAGTCCGACCCGGACCAGCAGCACGGGCAGCGGCGGCCATTGCGCCAGCGCCAGCTTGTTGAAGAAGAACGAGCCGCCCCACAACACCGAGAGGACGGCCAGCATGAGCCAGTCGAAGGCCGACATCCGTGGCGGCGTAGGCGCAGGCATGGTCATCGCGGCATGTGCCCTTCTCGGACTGTCATTCCGCGTCAGTAGGGGCCGGGCAACCGCCCGGCCACCCGATTTCCGGCAAAGATGCTCACGCCGGCTCGGCGTCGCGGGCGGCCCACATCGCCTTGAAGGCCGGCCGCGCCTGGCAGGCGTCAAGCCAGGCTTTTACGCGCGGCGCGGCGTCGAAGAGCTGCGTGGCCGGCTTCGCATAGCGGAAGATCTCCGCGACGTTGATGTCGGCGACGGTGAAGCGCCCGCCCATGATGAAGCCGCCGCCCTGAGCCAGGGCCTCGTCCAGCGCCTTGAACTGGGCCGGCAGCGCCGCCAGCGCGGCCGCGACCAGCGCCGGATCGCGCTTCTCGGGCGGGTAGGCCGCCATGTGATACTGGATGTTGAGCGCATGGCTCTCGACGCTCGTCGCGGCCCAGAGCGACCACATCGCGGCCAGCCCCTCCTCCTGCAGGTTTGCGGATGCGAGCGGGCCACCGTTCTTGCGGGCGAGATAGAGGTTGATCGCCAGCGATTCCTGCAGCTTGAAGCCGCCGTCGTCGATCGCCGGGATCTGGCCCTTGGCGTTGACCGCGAGGAATTCCGGCGATTGCGTGTGGAGCGGCGCATCGGGTGCGTCGGGGTTGGGCAGGCGGTAGACCTGGATCACCGGGACGTGGGCAAAGGCCAGCCCCATCTCGTTGGCGAGCCAGATGTTGCGCGAGGCGCGCGAGCGGTAGCAGCCATAGATCGTCAGGGACATCGGGCGGGGCTTTCGGGACTGGCGGGATGGGCAGGACCGCCCGCGAATGCGAGCGACGCGACCTTAGGCACATCGCCGCGCCGCGCCAACGCCGTCTCGCTCAAAGGTTCTTGATGGATGCCATCAAGAGCGCGGGATGATCACCGCGTGCCGAACATCCGGTCGCCGGCGTCGCCCAGACCCGGCACGATATAGCCGTGGTCGTTGAGGCATTCGTCGATCGCCGCCGTCCAGATGCGGACGTCCGGGTGCGCGCCGCGCAGGCGGGCGATGCCCTCGGGCGCGGCCAGCAGGCAGACGAAGCGCAGGTCCTTGGCGCCGCGCTCCTTCAGCCGGTCGATCGCGGCGACCGCGGAATTGGCGGTGGCCAGCATCGGGTCCATCACCACGATCATGCGGTCCGCGACATCGGAGGGGGCCTTGAAATAGTATTCCACCGCCTGCAGCGTCTGCGGGTCGCGATAGAGCCCGATATGGGCGACGCGGGCGGCGGGCACCAGCTCCAGCATGCCGTCGAGAAAGCCGACGCCGGCGCGCAGGATCGGCGCGAAAACCATCTTCTTGCCGGCAATGATCGGCTGCATCGTCTTCGTCAGCGGCGTCTCGATCTCGACCATCTCGATCGGCAGGTCGCGCGTGACCTCGTAGCAGAGCAGCATGCCGATCTCGTTCAGGAGCTGGCGGAAGCTCTTGGTCGAGCGGTCCTTCTCGCGCATCAGCGTCAGCTTGTGCCGGACGAGCGGGTGATCGACGACGGTGACTCCGTCAGCTTGCGTGGTCATTATCGCGTCATCCCCGTTTCGCCGTTGTCTCATCACGCTCATTCAACCCACGCCGTCATCCCGGACAAGCGAAGCGCAGCTCCGGGATCCATCATCGAGCGCCGACGTGCCTTACGATGGATCCCGGAGCTGCGCCGCTTCGCGGCTTGTCCGGGATGACGGATGTGTTTCAGAGCGAAATCCCCAAGCGCCTCAAAATACCGTGCCGTCGCTGACGATCGTCAAGGGCGGGCCGCCGCCTGCCCGCTTCTCCGCCGCGATCCGCCGGCCCGCGGCCCAGGTGCCGCCCTCCAGCACCTTGGCCAGCGGCAGCTCCTCGCGCGTGCGGCCGAGCCGCTTTCGCACCAGCGCCCCGACCTCGTCGAGCAGCGCCACCGTCAGCGCGCGCCACTCCACCACCAGCGTCGAGCCGGCTTCATGGGGCCGCGAAGCCTCCGCCCCGTCCTTCAGCGCCAGCACGCCCATGTCGAGGAACAGCCCGCCATTGCGATACTCCGGCAGGCCGGTGAGATCGTCGATGTCGACCACCGCGATCCCGGCCCATTGCAGCGGCTCGATCAGCGAATAGGACAGCCATTGCGAGAGCTTGTGGAAGGGCACGAGCCCGGCCGTGGGTTCGCCGATCGCGATCAGCGGGTGCCGCCAGGTGTCGCCGAGCGCGATGCCGGCCAGCGTCAGCCGCGAGGGCCAGATGCCGCCGAAGGTTGTCAGGACCTCGCCGAGGATGTGGGCGGCGCGGATCGAGCCATGGTCGGCCACGGCTGCGAGCCTGTCGAACAGGTCGCCCGGCCGGGTCAGACCCTGCCGCTCCAGTTCCTCGCCGAGCCGGTTGAGCAGCGCGGCGCGGCCCTCCACCGCCAGCAGCGGATTGTCCGGGCCCACCTGGAAGCCCGCCGCCAGCACATCGGCATCGAGATGGCGCAGCGCGTTGGCGTCGGCCCGCAAGGGTGCGCTCTTGTCGCTGGAAAAGAGGCCGGCGGCGAACATGTCGAGCGAGGCCAGCGCCAGCCCCTCCGAGCGGCCGATCTGCTGGCCGGTCTCGGCATCGCGATAGCGCCAGTCCGGGCCGGAGCCGGCATCGAGCAACACGCTGACGATGGCGAGGTCGTAGGCCGCCCGGCCGCGCGCCCGGGCGTCGGCGAAGTTCGCCTTCGCATCGAGCGCCTGCCAACGATCGACGCCGGCGACGCTGAAATGCCGCCAGCGGGCGTGGAAGGGTATGTCCAGCGTCGGGTAATTCGCGCGGATCGTGTCGAGCACGTAGCCGGCGCAAGCCTCCAGCCTGCCGGAATCGACGCTGAAATGCAGCAGCTTGCCGGCATGGCCGAGCGCCAGCATTTCCTGCGCGCGGGCGCGGACGGCGGCTGGCTTGAGCAGGGGCCGGAAGGTCTCGGGATCGCGATCAGGCATGGTCTCAGTGGCCGCTCTCAAAACTTGTCGAGGTCGCGGCCGATCGTGGCCTTGAGCGCGTTGTCGCCGGGCGCGCCGTCGGGCGCGTAATAGCCCGCCGCCTTCTTGGCCTCCATCTCGACGGAGGCGTCCAGCGGGATCAGTTCGGGCGGGATCGCGACCCGCTCGCCGATCTCGATGCCGCTCTCGACCATGGCGTCGTATTTCATGTTGGACATCGACATCAGCCGGTCGATCTTCGTGACGCCGAGCCAATGCAGCACGTCGGGCATCAACTGCTGGAAGCGGGCGTCCTGCACGCCGGCGACGCATTCGGTGCGCTCGAAATAGGTCGCGGCGCTGTCGCCGCCCTCCTGGCGCTTGCGGGCGTTGTAGACGAGGAACTTCGTGACCTCGCCGAGCGCCCTGCCCTCCTTGCGGTTGTAGACGATCAGTCCGACGCCGCCGCCTTGCGCTTCCTTCACCGCCTCCTCGATGCCGTGGACGAGATAGGGCCGGCAGGTGCAGATGTCGGAGCCGAAGACGTCGGAGCCGTTGCACTCGTCATGGACGCGGCAGGCGATCCGGCTCTTGCGGTCCGCGAGCTTGCCGACCTCGCCGATGACATAGGCCGTGATCGAGCCGATCGGCGGCAGGAAGACGCGCAGGTCCGGCCGCGTTACCAGTTCGGGATACATGCCGCCGGTCTGCTCGAACAGGGTTCGGCGCAGTTCGTTTTCGGAGGTGCCGAAACGCTCTGCGATGCCCGGCAGATGCCAGACCGGATCGACCGCGATCTTGGTGACGCTGATGTCGCCGGAGGCGTGCAGGATATGGTCGTCGGGCGCGAGGCGGTGCGCCGCCATGGCGGCGAGAATCTCGGGCAGGTTGAGCCGCGCCTTGGTGACGGCGATGGTCGGGCGGATGTCGATGCCTTCGCCGATCAGCGCGCCGAAATCCTGCGCGACGCGATGGCCGAACGGATCGAGCGAGACGATCTTTCCGGGCTCGAACCATGAGGGTTGAGGCGCGATCTCGGCCGTCGGATGCGTGTTGTGGAGGTCGGGCCGCTGCGAGGGGTTCATGGCGCGGGCCGAAATGGCGAGCGCGCGATAGACCGAATAGGAGCCGCCATGCGCGCCGATGACGTTGCGGTCCCCGGGCGCGGTGGTCGAGGCGATGATGGGGCCGCGCTCGGCGGCGCTGTCGGCGCCCCAGCGGATCGGGAAGCGGGACGCGGCGCTGCCGGGCTCTGGGTACGAGGTCAGGCGTGTATGCGTGGTGCGGTTCTGCGAGTTCATCGCTTGGTCCGGTCGCTGCAATGGAAAAAGGCCCCGGACTGGCGCGTCCGGGACCCTTCGCTCAGGAAGGCAGTGTGAACGCGCGCCGCGCCGCCGTCAAATCGCCCGAGCCGGCGCTGTTCCGCAGGGAACAATTGCGTGGCGACAATTCTGCGTAATACTGTCGGACGCTACGGCAACGGCCAAAAAAATCCGCGCGGGAGAAAGCAGGACATGGCAAAGCCCCCGAAGGCCTACACCGCCACGCCGACACTCGCCCAATGGCAGAAGGACAGCAGCGTCGCGCTCGCGCGGCGCAGCGACGACACGATCCTGACGCGGATCGACGAGCTGATCGGTGCCTACGAGACCTGCGGCTCGGGCTATGCCCGCCTGCAGTTGAAATCGGACCTGTTCTTCACGCTGGACTACTGGCTCAAGGTCTATGCCAGCAAATCCGGCATGAGCAAGGCCCGGCAGCCGGTCATCCACGAACTCTACAAATTCACCGCCCATTCGCTCGCGGCGATGCTGTCCTGCACGATCAACACCTTGCCGGAGTATCTGGAGCGGCATTTCGGGCGCAAGATGTCCTATCACGGCGAGCATCTCGACATCGTCGGCAAGCTTGCGACCTATCTGACGCGCGCCGAGGTCGACAAGTACAGGCTCACCTTCCGCAAGGGGAAGGCCTACATGTTCGACTGGGCCGGCAAGGGCGGCGAGATCACCGCGCGCAACAGGAAGGGCGCGCTGGTCAGCGGCGAGAAGAAGCAGATCGACAGCCTCCGGCTCGTTCCCGCCGAATCGGCGAGCGCCTCCAACCCGCGCGTCTTCGGGCTGGCGAAATGGGGCGGCTTCGCGATGAGCATGGGCCGCGACCTCTACATGGCCCGCCACCATTGCGGCGAGGGCGCAGCCAGTCCCGGCAATGGCGCCAATTTCTACCATTCGTCCTATCTGGCGGGCGACGCCGTGCTCTGCGCCGGCACCATCCTGATCGAGAACGGCGAGATTCGGGGCGTCTGCAACGACAGCGGCCATTACCGGCCCGACGAGGCGAACTTCGTCAGCTTCCTGCAGGCGCTGATGATGCAGGGCGTCAACATCCAGAGCGTGATGGTCTACGACTTCAACCGCAAGCACTGCGTCAACGGCAACGAATTCCTCGTCAACCGGGGCAACTGGGCCAAGTCCCTGCTGCTCGGCCAGCAGACGGCCTATGCCGCCAACGAACTTGCCGCCGGGCAATACGCCAGCGAGAAGGCCGATCACAAGAAGCGGGTGGCGCAGCTCTGGCAACAGGCGGTGACGGGCGGCATCGTCGCCAACACGGCCGATGGCCGCTTCTTCTTCGCGCAGAAGCTGCTGCGCAACTACACCACGCCAAACCAGAAAAATGCCCAGCCGTTCCAGCTCGACGTCAACACGACCTGGATTTTACAGGTGATCCATCAGGCCTTTGGCCCCCCACCGGGGCCGCCGCCGAAGAACCCGCTGCCATCGGCGCTGCAACGCGGAAACCCGCCGCCGCGCCCACCGGCGCGAGGCCTGCCGCCCGGCCAGAAGCACGGCGCGCTGCCGCCGCGCCGACCCTGAACGAACGACGCGGGCCCAAGGGACCCGCGTCGGCGTGCTCAAGGGCGATCAGAACACGGCGAGATAGCGCAGCAGCGAGATGATGCCGATGACGATGACGATGATCTGGACGACGTTCTTGATCTGCGCATCCAGCGGCAGCATACGCACGAGATAGAGCACCAGGCCGATGACGAGGACGGTGATCAGAAGCGAAATCAGAATGGACATGAAATAAATCCTTTGCTCGGCCGGAAGCCGGCCCCCCGGAGCCTTGGTGCCGCGACGCATTCGCGGCACGCTGGCTGTGCGGTGAAAACGCCGCAGGGTGGGAATAGGTTCCGGGTAAGCGCGCCGCCTTTTGCCGGCAAAGGCGCGGGAGGCGCCGCCGTAGAACCCCTCTCCTGTAAGGAGAGGGGCAGGGGTGAGGTGACGGACGTGCGACCAGTTGAGCGCCACCGCCCTACGACGCTGCGGTGAGGTCTCGCTTTATGCGGATAAGGGCCGACCCCTCACCCCTGCCCCTCTCCCTCCGGGAAGAGGGGTTCCTCGTGCCTGTCGCGGATAGGGACTCAGCCAGCGATGCGCGAGAAATCCGCCACCGCGCGCGTCGCCTCGCGAAGCTGATTCAGCAGGCGCAGCCGGTTGGCGCGCAGGGCCGGATCGGGGTCGTTGACCGTGACCTTGTCGAGGAAGGCGTCCACCGCCGGACGAAGCTCGGCCAGCGCCGCCATCGCGCCCTCATAGTCCTCTGCCGCGACGGCGGCTTCCGCGCGAGGCGTCGCGTTGCTGAGCGCGACGGCGAGCGCCTTCTCCTCGATCAGCCCGGCATCGGCGATCAGGTGCAGGTCCGGAGCGCCCGCGAAAGCGCCCTCGCCGTCCTTCTTCTCCTCGGCCTTGAGGATGTTGGCGGCGCGCTTGTAGCCGGCGAGCAGGCTCTTGCCGTCCTCGGTGTCGAGGAAGCGCGAGAGGGCTGACACGCGTCGGGTGATGAGGAGGAGGTCGTCGGAAGCGGGCTCCCCTTCTCCCCTCGGGGGAGAAGGTGGCTGCGCAGCAGACGGATGAGGGGTGGCCGCGCCCTCTCCGGAGATGTGGAGCGACCCCTCATCCGCCCTTCGGGCACCTTCTCCCGCAAGGGGAGAAGGGGAGCCCGCGCTTGAACCCGCGAGCACCGCATCGACGAGATCATGCCGCGCGCCCTGATCGCGGAGCATGACCTTCAGGCGGTCGTGGAAGAAGGAGAGGAGTTCGGCAACGATGGCGTCCGTAGACGTGAACAGCGCTTTGTCAGTCGCGCCGTCATCAGCATCGACAAGTCGATACGACAGCGCTCGCGCTTCGTCAGGCGTCAGAACCGCGGCCAGCTTCGGTGAAAGGGCGTTGGCGCCCTCGCGGCGGAATTCTGCCCCTTTGAGTAAGATCAGAAGTACCAGAGAGTGCCGGCGCAGAATGGTACCAAGGCGTAACTTGGCTCCATTCTCAACCACCAACCGAATAACCCCCAGCGCCGCCCGCCGCAGCGCATAAGGGTCCTTGCTCCCGGTGGGCTTCTCGTCGATCGCCCAGAAGCCGACCAGCGTGTCGAGTTTGTCGGCGAGCGCGACCGCCACCGAGACCGGGTCGGTCGGGACGCGGTCGGAGGGGCCGAGCGGCTTGTAGTGCTCCTCGATCGCGGCGCAGACCGAGGGGTGCTCGCCCTGCAGCTCGGCATATTTGCGCCCCATCAGGCCCTGAAGCTCGGGGAACTCGCCGACCATTTCGGTCGGCAGGTCGGCCTTGGCGAGTTTCGCCGCGCGTTCGGCCAGTTCCGGATCGGCCCCGACGACGGGAGCCAACTCCCGCGCCAGCGCCGCGATGCGCTGCACGCGCTCCCCTTGCTTGCCGAGCTTGGCGTGGAAGACGACGCCGAGCCTGTCGAGCTTGGCCATGCGCTGGTCGAGCGGCTTCGTCAGGTCGAGCCCGAGCTTGTCGGCGCTGTCCTTCAGCGTGTCGAGATCGGGCAGCGAGCTGCGGTCAGTCTGCCAGAAATAGGCCGCGTCGGAGAGCCGCGCGCGCACGACGCGCTCATTGCCGGCGACGATCGCCGCGCCGCCGTCGCTGGCGACGAGGTTCGAGGTCAGGAGGAAGCGGTTGGCGAGCGCGCCCGTCGCCGGATCGCGGAGCACGAAACACTTCTGGTTTGCCCGGATCGTCGCGCGGATCGCCTCGCCCGGGATCTCCAGGAAGCGCTCCTCGAAAGAGCCCATCAGCACGACCGGCCATTCGACCAGCCCCGCCACCTCTTCGAGCAGCCCCTCATCCTCAACCAGTTCGAGCCTCTGCGCGAAGGCGAGCGTCTTGGCATCCGCGAGGATGATCTCCTTGCGCCGGTCGCCGTCGAGCACAACGCGGGCCTGGTCCAGCGACGTTACATAATCGTCGAAGCGGCGCACGGTGATCGCGCCGGGCGCATGGAAGCGGTGGCCATAGGTGACGTTGCCCGAGATAATCCCATCGACCTCGAAGGGCACGATTTCGGGCTCCTCCGTCTCGGCGCCAAAAGTGCAGAGGATCGAATGGAGTGGCCGTACCCAGCGCAGGCTCGCGCCCGCCGCCGAGGCCTTGCCCCAGCGCATCGACTTCGGCCAGGGGAAGGCGCGGATCACCGCCGGCACGATCTCGGCGATGGCCGCCGCCGTTTCGACGCCGGGTTTCTCGATGATCGCGATGTAGGAATCGCCCTTCTTCGGGTCGCTGACGATCGTCGCCTGATCGAGCGAGGTCAGTCCCGCCGACTTCAGAAAGCCCTGCACGGCGGCGTCCGGCGCGCCGACGCGCGGGCCTTTGCGCTCCTCGCGCACGGCTTGGCCGCGAACGGGCAGGCCGGCTATGTGAAGCGCCAGCCTGCGCGGCGTCGCGAAGGCCTTCGCGCCCTCGTAGACCAGACCGCGCTCGACCAGCGCATCGGTGACGAGCTTGCGCAAATCGTCCGCCGCCTTGCGCTGCATGCGGGCGGGGATTTCCTCGGAGAAGAGTTCGAGCAGGAGATCGGGCATCAGGCTACTTCTTGACCGGGAGGCGCGGCTGCGGCTCTTTCTCAATGCAGCCGCTTACGCTAGATTTGTCGTCGGTCAACCCGAGCCTCGCGATGCCGGTCGAAAAAGCAATGTCTCCCGATCTCAGCCGGGTCACGATGACCAAAGGCATCTGCGGCGGACGCCCCGTCATCCGGGGAACGCGCATCCGCGTGATGGATATTCTCGACATGCTGGCTGAGGGCGTCTCGTGGGACACGATCCTTGCCGATTTCCCGAACCTCAATGAGGCCGACATTGCCGCAGCATTGGCCTACGGAGCCAAGGCGACGGACCAAAGGATCGCCGAGATCGCCTGAGTGGTTTTTCTCTTGGACGAGCAGATGTCGCCGTGGCTCGTGAAGCGCCTGGTTGCGGCCGGGCACCAAGCGAGCCACGTCTCCGATCATCTGGGTGACGGGGCGCCGGATCGCGAAATCTGGTCTTTGGCGGGCCGGCTTCGGGCTGCCCTGATCACGAAGGACGAAGACTTCATCATATGGGCGCGGCGTCCGTCAGACTGCCGCGGCGTCCTTTGGATTCGCTGCGGCAACGTTTCGAACGACGGGCTTTGGCAACGCCTGGAACCGGCGCTGCCGGCGGCTGTCGCAGCGTTCGAACGCGCGCAACGGATCGTCGAGTTCCGTTAGCCGCCTCCCCCCGCCGTCTTGAGCCAGGCCGCCCCGCAGGCCTTCGCCAACTCCCGCACCCGCAGAATGTAGCTCTGGCGCTCGGTGACGGAAATCACGCCGCGCGCGTCGAGCAGGTTGAAGACGTGGCTGGCCTTGATGCACTGGTCGTAGGCCGGCAGCGCCAGCTTGTGCTGGGGGCCGTTAGCGCCGTTGGCCGCCTCGCCTGCCGTCAGCAGCGCCCTGCACTCGGCCTCGGCGTCGGTGAAGTGCCGGAACAGCATCCCGGTATCGGCATGCTCGAAGTTGTGCCGGGAGAACTCCTGCTCGGCCTGCAGAAAAACCTCGCCATAGGAGACGCGGTCCTCGCCTTGCCCGCCGTTGAAATTGAGGTCGTAGACGTTTTCGACGCCCTGGACATACATGGCCAGCCGCTCGAGCCCGTAGGTCAGTTCGCCCGCGACCGGCGCGCATTCGACGCCGGCGACCTGCTGAAAGTAGGTGAACTGGCTGACCTCCATGCCGTCGCACCAGCACTCCCAGCCGAGCCCCCAGGCGCCGAGCGTCGGGCTCTCCCAGTCGTCCTCGACGAAGCGGACGTCGTGCAAAGCGAGATCGACGCCGATGGCCTCGAGCGAGTCGAGATAGAGCTGCTGCAGGTCGGGCGGCGAGGGCTTCAGGATGACCTGGAACTGGTAGTAGTGCTGCAGGCGGTTGGGGTTTTCGCCATAGCGGCCGTCCTT
Source organism: Beijerinckiaceae bacterium (assembly GCA_019745195.1). Taxonomy (GTDB): domain Bacteria; phylum Pseudomonadota; class Alphaproteobacteria; order Rhizobiales; family Beijerinckiaceae; genus Allobosea. The sequence goes on along the minus strand of JAIETL010000095.1, from coordinate 5,175 downwards.
GGGCCGGCGCGAGGGCTGGACATAGGCCGCCTTCCAGGGCTTGGGACCGAGCGCGCGCAATGTCGTCGCCGGGTGGAAGGTGCCGGCGCCGACCTCCATGTCGTAGGGCTGCAGCACGACGCAGCCGCGCTGCGCCCAGAAACGTTGCAGCGTCAGCAGCAGTCCCTGGAAGGAGCGGGTCGGGTCCATCGCGGCTGTGGTCGCGGCTTGGTGCGAAGCGAGGGCGGACAAGGGTTTGCGGGCCTTCCAGAACGTCTGCGATGGTGGCGTGCCTACAGCATCGGCTCGAAAAACGGAATGCGATTTCGGCCGGGCCCGGTGCGCCCGCCATCGAAGTGGCCCAATTGCGGCCGCATTGCGCCGGCTTCCTGAAGGCTGGCTGAACGGCGCGGTGGAACGCCGTTCAGGTTCGGGGGTTATCATCGCAACTCGAATAGGACGGTCATGCGCGACAAGGGTCGCAGCCGCCTTATGATGAAAGGGACAGTTTCATGCTTCGCAAGCTGATTCTCGGATTTGCAGCGGCACTTGCACTCGGCGGCGCCTCGCTTGCGCCCGCCAGCGCGGCTCCGGTCGCGGCCGGCACGGTGCAGACCGCGCAGGAGACCCGCGCCGCCGGCGATCTGGTCGAGAAGGCGCAGTATTATTACGGCCCGCGCCGCTATTACGGGCCGCGCCGCTACTATGGCCCGCCGCGCTTCTACGGCCCGCGCTACTACGCGCCGCGCCGCTATTACGGCCCGCCGCGCTTCTATGGCCCGCGTCCGTTCTACGGCCCGCGCTACTGGTAAGCGCTGTCAATCGGGGCGCAGCATCGCGGTTCCGCGGTGCAGCGCTTCGCTGAACTCGGTCATCGCGCCATCCTCGCGATGCAGAACGAGAGCCGGCAGCAGCGCTGCCGGCTTTTTGCTGCCGAGGGTGGCCGAGACGAGGATGCGGATCGCCGGCCGGTCGACGCTTGCGTGGACCGGGCGGACGCTCACGCCGCCGAAGCCCACCCCAAGCCCGGCCAGAACCTCCGGCAGCGCCTCGGCTCGGTGGATCAAAGCGAGCCTGCCGCCCGGGATCAGCAGGCGGCGCGCCGTCTTCAGCCAGACCGGGAGCGGCGTCTCGACGACATGGGCGGCGCGGCGATTGGCGACCGGAGAGAGCCGCGCCTCGCTCGCCGCATAGAAGGGCGGGTTCATCGCGACGCAGGCGAAACTCGCCGTGGCGAGGCCGGTCTCTTCGAGCACGGCCGCCGGCGCGCCGAGATCGGCCGCGACCATCCGGACGCGATTCCCAAGCCCGTTCGCGGCGGCGTTGCGGAGGCCGAGCGCCGCAAGCTCGGGATCGCGCTCCAGCAACGTCACCTGCAGCTCGGGCTGCGCCAGCGCCGCGACGAGCCCGACCGTGCCGACGCCCGCCCCCATGTCGAGCAGCGGGCCGGCTCCGAGGTCCGGCAAGGTCGCGGCCAGCAGCACGGCGTCGGAGCCGGCGCGATGGCCCTTTTTCGGCTGGAACAGGACGAGCCGGCCGTCGAGGATGTGGTCCTGCCCGATCTCGCCAAGCCCGGCGGCGCTCTCAGCCATCGCGCAGTTCGGGCCCGAAGCCGGCCTCTGTCAGGAGCGCGCGGGCGCGCATCTTGTCGGCCTCGCGCACCAGGAGCCGGCGCGGGAACGCCCCGATCATGCCCTCCAGCGCGCTGATGTGCTGGTCGGCGATCAGGCAATCGAGATTGGCCGAGGCCAGCAGCGCCTCGATGGCGCCGAGCAGGACGATGTCGTTGGTGCGGACGAGTTCATGCATGCCGCCATGGAGCCCATGGCGGGCCGCCGACGCAAGCCCCGCCTCACGCCGGGTGCGGCGTCAGGCTGCGTTTGCAGGGGCTGGCCACCCATGCGACGGTTGTGGCAAGGCTAGCCCGCATTGCGATGCGCGAGAAAAGTTCGGCTGGAGTGATCGTCATGGGCGTCGTCGTCCCCTTCGAGGACAAGGAAGCGGGCAAGAGTTCCGACTCGGCCCGGATCGAGACGCTGGTCGAGCTGACGCGGGCCGACATGGAGCGCGTCAACGCGATGATCCTGTCGCGCACCGGCTCGGACGTGACGATGATCCCCGAAGTCGCCAACCACCTGATCTCGTCGGGCGGCAAGCGGCTGCGGCCGATGCTGACGCTGGCGGCGGCGGCGCTGTCGGGCTATCGCGGCGAAGGCCATGTCAAGCTCGCAGCCGGCGTCGAGTTCATGCACACGGCGACGCTGCTGCATGACGACGTCGTCGACCAGAGCGACATGCGGCGCGGGAAGCTGGCGGCCCGGATGCTCTGGGGCAACGAGGCGAGCGTGCTCGTCGGCGATTTCCTGCTCGGCCAGGCCTTCAAGATGATGGTCGAGGTCGGCTCGCTCAGGGCGCTCGACATCCTCTCCACGGCAGCCGCCGTGATCGCCGAGGGCGAGGTGATGCAGCTCTCCGTCGCCAAGAACACCGAGACGACCGAGGACGAGTATCTGCAGGTGATCCGGGGCAAGACGGCCGAACTCTTCGCTGCAGCGTGCGAGGTCGGCCCCGTCATCGCCGGCTCGGCCAAGGCCCATGCCGCCGCCTGCCGCAGCTACGGGCTCAATCTCGGCATCGCCTTCCAGCTCATCGACGACGCGCTCGACTATGGCGGCATCTCGACGAAGCTCGGCAAGAACACCGGCGACGATTTCCGCGAGGGCAAGATCACCCTGCCCGTGGTGCTCTCCTTCCGGCGCGGCTCGGAGGAGGAGCGCGCCTTCTGGCGGCGGACGCTGCAGGATGGCGAGATCAAGGACGGCGATCTGGAGGAGGCGCAGGCCATCATGCGCCGGCACCGGGCGCTTGACGACACGATCGAGCGCGCCGAGCACTACGCCAAGATGGCCAAGGACGCGCTCGGCCTTTTCCCGAATTCGCCGATGAAACAGGCGCTGAACGAGACGGTCGATTTCTGCGTGGCGCGGGCGCATTGAGGGGCGGGGGACCGGGCGCCCTGACCTGTCGTCCTTGCGAGCGTAAGCGAAGCAATCCAGCGTCGCGCTCTACGTCCTCCTGGGTTGCTTCGCTGCGCTCGCAAAGACGGGGTGCGGAGCTGCAACTCAAGAGCCGCTGCTTTCAGCCCCCACCGCCCTCATCCGCCAGAACGCCCCGGCAGACCGCCAGCAGGAAGCCCGGCAGCACCGCGAACGCATAAGGCGCGTGAATGCGCTCCAGCGGGGTGTGATAGTCGCGGCCCCAGGGGCCGATATTGACCGTCGGCACGCCGCCGACCGCGCCCGACCAGCGCACGCCGCTTGTCCAGGCCGGCGTGTGGCGCGCGATGAACGGCGCGTCCTGCGCCGAGGCTTCGCCGATGAAACTGACATCGGAAATGCCGGGAAAGAACGCGATCTCGCCGATCGTCTCGCCCGTGTCGGCCTGTAGCCTGGCGCGGGCGTCGTCGATCGCCCGGCGCAGGCGCAGCGCGCCGTCCGAGCCCGACAGGCGCACCGGCGGATAGGGCAGCGAGCCGAAGCCGAGCACCACCGCCGGCCCGGCGCGGCCGGAGAGCCGCCAGGCGGCTTCCGTCAGGCGGCGGTTCTGCTCCGGCAGCGGCAGCGCTTCGGCGGCAAGGCTTGCGCCCAATTCCGCAAGCTCGTGGCGCGCGGCCTCGGTCGCACAGGACTGCGCCAGCAGTTCGGCTGCGTCGAGCAGCGGGATCTCCAGCGGGACCGGCGGCTCGCCCGAGACCTCGCCGCGCCGTCGCGCGAGGCTGTCACCCAGTTCGGCCAGGGCCTGCCCGGCGAGCGCGCGGAAGATCGCCATCGTTTCGGGCGCGCCCCGGCCCATGCCGAGCACGTTCCAGCTTGCGAACACGGTCGCGGGCGTGGTGACGTCGTAGCCCTCCTTGCCGTCCTTCAGGCTGAGCAAAGTCGGGGCGATGCCCGGCTGGCCGGACGAGCCGTCGGCGAGCTCCGGCGCCCATTCGAGACGCTGAGCCAATGCGGCGGCCAGCGCGCCGGCATTGACGCCCTCGAACGGATGGCTGGCATGGCTCTGGCGGCCGACCGCCAGCGCTGTCAGCAGGAGCTTGCCGACGCTGCCGAAGGCGACCGAGCGGCCGACCGCGCCGTCGCCATTGTCGCCGATGCAGTCGAGATTGATCGCGGCGACGACTTCGAGCCCATGTTCGCTCTCGATGGCCGGCAGCGCCTCGGCCAGCGCCCGCGCGCCGACCGAATTGACCTCCTCGTCCGGCACCGCGACGAAGAGCAGGTTGCCCGCGCCGGGCTCGGCCGCAAAGGCCTCCAGCGCGGCCAGCCCCGCGGCGAGCCCGCCCTTCATGTCGAGCAGGCCGCGGCCGGGCAGGAAATCGCCGGTCGCGAAATCGTCGCGCGCACGCTGCTCGGATTCGTTGCGGGGCGCGGCGAGCTTGTCCCGAAGCGCCGCCAGCAGCGCCTCGGGCTGCGTCGCCAGCGGCGCGAGTTCGCCATAATCCTCGGTCGAGACCGTGTCGAAATGGCCGGTCAGCAGCACCGTCCTGCGGCCTTGCCCCCTGACGAGACTGGCGAGGCAGGCGCGCGGCAGGGCCTCGCCCTGCGTCGGGATCAGCCAGGTGAGCGCGTCGCGCAACGCCGGCCGCGTCGCCAGCCTGTCCCGCAGCAGATGCGGCAGCGCCTGTTCGCCGGGCGAGCCGGTGACGGAGTTTTGCTGCGTGAGCCAGATCGCCCATTGGCGCGCGGTGTCGGGGTCGAGGTCTGGCATGGCGGTCCGGTTCGCAAAGCGGCAGCATAGCCGGATTCGCGCCGGGGCGAGGCCATGATGCATCAGCCCCTTCCCTTCTCCCCCGAGGGGAGAAGGAGATGCGCGCACCGAAAACCCCGTCCGGCCGTGGCCACGGGGGCTTCGAGCGGATCCAAAGGGATGCGCGGGGCCGGGTGGCGCGCAGTCTTTGCTGCGTGCCGATGTCGAAGTCGATGTCGAGATGTCGAGGCAGCGCCATCTGCCGCCGCCCGACCCCGCACGCGGTTCTCTGGGGGCTCGTCGTCAGTTGAGTCCGGCAAAGGACACGGGCCTGCCTGTTTCAGCCCGTCTGACGAACGACGCCTCCATGGCCTCAGAGCCCGATTCAGAAGTTCATGTGTGTTGGCAGTATCTTGCGATGCGGCGCGTGAGCATGCGGATGCTGGCGAT
>JAIETL010000075.1 GCA_019745195.1 Beijerinckiaceae bacterium | reverse complement strand
CCAGTCATAGACACGACATTACTCCTACCCCTTACGGAAGTGGGAGGACGTGTCCGGTCAATTAGGGGGCGGCTTCACGAACAGCTTGCGCATCGCGTCGACACTGCGGGTCATGCTGTAGAGATTGCACATCGCGTCAACATTCCTGGCACGATCCCGATGTTGCAAACGGCTCAAACCCGATGCTGAAGGTAGTCTTCGGGATGGCAACGATCCCGTGGCTCAGCTTCAGCGCCAATTGTAGTCACATCGGTCGGAAATGCGGCGCGATCCGCTTTTGTAGGCCAATTCTGTCACGAAATATTCGTGGATCAGCACACAGGTCTGGTTACGCATCTTGATCCGAAGCGTCGCATCGTCGATCACGTCAATCGAGAGGACTGGGACGTGAAAGCCTTCATCAGATCCAGCAACTCGCTTGTAGCCGCAGTCAACTTTCGGCGAAGGAGGTAGGGCTAACGCATAGACGTTATTAAATTTGGTCCAGGACAATGTGTAGAAGCCTGTATAGCCTGTACGACTAAGAAAAAGACACTGTGGGAACTCGGGATTGTTGACAAGCGTCCACTCTGACGTCAGTCTTTTTGCCAAAGTAAATCCGCTCGCATTGACATGAACTGATCCGCCTAGTGTAAACATCAGCAAAGCGACGATGGCTAGCGATCTGTGAAACATTGATATTTGTCCTGTCAAGACACGAAGAAAGCACTACTATCGTACCGTATGTTATTACACCGTGCGGAAACGAACTGACAAGGGGTGGCGCTCGGCTATTTGCCGGTCACTCCCTCGCCGCCGACGCGCCGCCGCAGCGGCGCGGGCTCTGCCGGCAGCATGTCGTCCTTGCCGCCCTCGATCAAGCTGAGGCCGCCCATCGCCGGCGGTAGGTCGGGCGGCGCGGTCGAGTTGAGATCCGGCAGATAGGCCCCGCAGCGATGGCCGTACTTCTGGGGCTTGCTCCGCCAGGCAGAATGCGGGTCCCATGGGCAAAGCGCCATGAACCCGTGCAGCGCCAGCCTTAGCGGCGCCCGGTGGCCGTAGCGAGACGCCAGGGCCGCAAGCCTGACGTCGGCGTTGCGAGGGCAGACATGGCACCGCAGGCGCACGACCACCCATGGATAAGCGACGAGCGGCGTGCTCGGATCGAGCCGGTTCTCACGGCTCATCTTCGACCGGCGGCCGACGGGCCCCATCCGCAAAGCGACCGCGCAGGAAACCCCGCGACATCGCCTCCTGCGCATCGGCGATCAGCGTCGCCTGGTCGTCCAGCAGGGCGCGGATCGCTGCCAGCGCGTCGCCGCCGAATTCAGCCAGAACCTCTTCGGCTTCGGCTTGTCGCATCGCGTCGTCGATGATCGTCAGTGATGGATCTGGCGCGGTCATTGCGTTCCTCATTTTGAGAACGTAATGAGAACAAGCCGCATCGGGGAGTCAAGCTATGGCCAGCGTCGAGACCTATTTCCTGCAGCCCTTCAAGACGCATCGGAAGCGCCTAGTGCCGGCCCAGCGCGTGGCGGCGAGGACGAAGCATCATGCCTTGAACGAAGGCGAACGGCTCGGCCGGACGGCGGAGGGTGTCGCTGTGATCCATGTCACCGCCGACGACGAAACCGGCGAGGTCAGCGCGCTCGACGTGCTGGCGCGGCACGGGGCGATACCGGAGGAATTCGAGGAGCAGATCAGGGCCTTGTAATGCGCGCGCCAGCCGCTGGTTGTCACCAGAAGTCCTCCTCTCCGACGACGAAACGGTGTGCATCAATCTGACGTTACGATTGACTCTCGCGTTATCGCCGTTGCGGAATGCGCCCTTGGGTTGAGGGGGCATCATGAAAATCCTGGCGTACCGCGTGCATCAGCACGGCGACATCACTCTGCCCGAACTGCTTGAATCACTTTCCAATAGGTCGATCGCGGACCGCATCTTCGAGGGCAAGGCGACCGGCATGCGCCTAGAAGACTACCGGCGGGAAGGTGATAATTATTTTGCGGATTTCGCCATCAAGCGGTTTGGCCATGGCCCAGGTCGTCTGTCAGATGATCAACGGATAGCGGAAATCGAATTGGCGCCGGGAGAGTCGTTCGGGGAAGATACTGGGGTTCTGTTCCATGAGCCCACGAACAGTTTGATCGTGCAGTACAACCACGTTGGCCCGCGGTTGACGAGAATCCAGCACTACCTTCATGCTGCTCATCTTCAAGCCGACGGCCGTCGCAGGCGACCTCGAGGCGCAGGCGGCCAAGCCTATGGGTTTGGTTTTGGCGCTGTCTTGAAACCAGGTGCCATCCAGAAAATCCGTGACATGGGGCTGGTGCGTGAATTCGAATTTGAGATCGCCGTGCCTGGTGTCAACCGAGCCGACCTGGCAGCTGGCCGGAGCTTGTCGGGGGTTCTGGACGCCCCCCTTCCTGACGGAATCGAGCGCCTGAAGATCAGTATGGTCGCAAACTCAAGCCGCGATAGCCACATGGATCGGGGGGTTGTGATGGGCTATATCAATGATCTTCTGGCGGCGCGCCACATTGTCCAAAGTGCGAACGTAAAGGGCCGAGAGTTCGATCTCGCAAAGACCGAAGATCTAAGCCTGCTAGACGAACAGCTCGACATTGATCTCGAAGTCCGCGTGGGCGCAGGCGGCCGCTCCGCACAAGCCGACCGCTGGCGAGCGCTTACGACTGCCCTCGACGGCTGGATTGAGAATGGTGACATCGTTTGAAGCCAAGCGCTCTATTTTTTGAGAGGATATGGCCCTACCTGGGGGCATGCATCTGCTTGGCTGCATGGGCCCACTTCGGTGAGAGGCGCTTCCCAGAGACCCCTGATAACCTGCTTGCGGCGACAGGCAACACGGTAGCTGTGCTTGTTGGATTTCTAGCTGCGTCCAAAGCCATCGTACTGAGCATTTCAGAATCGCGCGTTTTCGAGCGTTTAAAGCAAGCCGGCTATAACGATTTGCTATTTTCATATTTTTATCAAGGTATATCGTGGGGAATATGCTTCTTGGCCGTTTCTATATTTGGTTTTTTCTTCTCGAATAGAGCGCCTCCCGACTGGTATAAGTTCGCATGGGTTTATTTGGCCTTCCTGTCGTTCTTCTGCTTTATCAGGGTTGTCAAAATTCTGTTCAAGCTACTTAGATGGGTTTGAATAAGAAATGTGCAGGGGCCCAATCGCATCCGCCATTGCCGGCCTGATACTCGGGAGTGCCGTGCCGGTCGCGGCATACGCGCAGGCCACCACCGTGCAAGGCCGCTGCCTGTTCGTCCTGGACGGCAAGACGATCTTGAATGGCGGATGCCCGATCCAGCTTCAGCGCGGTGGCGGTTTCACTGTCGGGTCAAGCCAGCGCGGCGGGTATTTCGCGACAGTTCAACCGTTGAGAGATGGGATCGCCGATGGCTACTGGAATGAAGAGCGGTTCGCCAATCATGCGCATACCGGGATCGGGACGCTCAGGCGGAACGATGCGTGCTGGACGAATGATCGAGCTATAGTTTGCGCCTGGCGCTAGACACGTTTGGCCTGGCCCGCGCCAGTGGAAGGTGGTCGCGAGCGGGCTGTTCGGCGTCGATAAGTTCCTTCGCACTATATACCAGAGCCCTGCGATCCATCGACGACGAACGGCTGCAGGAGCGCGACCATCCGTTCCGAACAGGCCTCCAATTCGGCAATAGTCGCAGCGAAGCGGGAAGCCTCGGCCAGGATGGCGGCCTGCGCCGCTGCATCGACGCCCGACAGGATCAGCGGCGTGCTCGTGCTGGATACGGTAAGCGATATCCCGGCGCCACCTTTGCGACAGCAGCCTGAACGCCGATGTTTGAAGCCTCAGAGGGCTTCGACACATGACGATTTCAGAGCTTACGCTTAAATCCAGCGACGACGAGCCGGTTCGGCGGTTCGAGGTCTTCACGGGGACCGGGCGCCGGCGGGATTGGTCGGACGACGACAAGGCAAGGATCGTGGCGGAGAGCTACGCGCCCGGCGCGTCGGTGAGCGAGGTTGCGCGCCGCCATGCCTTGTCTCCTCAGCAGCTCTTCGGTTGGCGGCGTCTTTTGCGGCGAGCACCAGAGCCGGTGCCCATGTTCGTGCCTGCGGTGGTCGATGCAGTTCGTTGCGAACCCGAGACCGTGAGGCAGCCGGCCACGCGTCGTCGTCGCGCTGTCGCCAGGCCGAGCGGCGGTATCGAGATCGAGATTGACGGCGTTGTGGTGCGTGTCGGAACCGGCGCGAGCCCCAAGACGATCGCTGCGGTGATCGGCGCGTTGAAGGGCGGCTCGTGATCGGCCCGACCGGCGCGGTCCGCGTCATGATTGCGACGAAGCCGGTCGACTTCCGCAAGGGCGCGGAGGGACTGGCCGCGCTGGTGCGAGAAAGCATGGGCGCCGATCCGTTCTCCGGCGCGGTTTATGTGTTCCGGGCGCGGCGCGCCGACCGGATCAAGCTGGTCTACTTCGATGGGACGGGCGTCTGCCTGTTCTCGAAGAGGCTGGAAGACGGCAAGTTCCAGTGGCCGACCATCGCCGACGGTGTCGTGCGGCTGACAGCGGCGCAGCTTCAGGCGTTGCTCGAAGGCCTCGACTGGCGGCGCGTTCATGAACGGCGCGAAACGCGGGTCCCCGTCGCGGCAAGTTGATCCTTCCAGACTGGCAAGCCACTGTAATCCATGATTGAATCGGCTTCGTGAGCAACGCGGCCAACCCACTGACCAGCGATCCGATCGCGCTTCGGGCGATGCTCGCGGAAGAGCGCGCCGAGAACGAGCGGCTGCGTCAGATCATCAAGGAGTTGCAGCGCCATCGCTTCGGCCGCCGGGCCGAGAGCCTGCCGGTCGATCAACTGCTGCTCGGGCTCGAGGAGGCCGAGCAGATCGAGGCCGAGGGCCTCGCGGGCGAGGAAGCGGCAGATCCCGTCAAGCATGCCGACCGGGCCAGGAAGCGCCGCGCCAACCGCGGGGCGTTGCCGGCGCACCTGCCGCGGGTCGAGCAGATCATCGACGTCCAGGACAAGACCTGCCCGTGCTGCCGGGGCGAGCTGCATGCGATGGGCGAGGATGTCTCTGAGCGTCTCGACATCGTCCCCGCCCAGTTCCGCGTGATCGTGACCCGTCGCCCGAAATACGCCTGCCGGGCCTGCGAGGAGGTCGTGGTGCAGGCCCCAGTGCCCGCCCGGCTCGTCGAGGGCGGCATCCCCACCGAGGCAACCGTCGCCCATGTCCTCGTCTCCAAATACGCCGATCACCTGCCGCTTTACCGCCAGGCCCAGATCTATGGCCGGCAGGGCGTGAACCTGGACCGCTCGACTCTGGCTGACTGGGTCGGCAAGGCGGCCTTCCTTCTGCGGCCGGTGCATGCGCGCCTGTTCGAGCGACTGAAGGCATCGACCAAGCTCTTCGCCGACGAAACCACGGCGCCGGTGCTCGATCCCGGCCGCGGTCGGACCAAGACCGGTCAGTTCTTCGCCTATGCCCGCGACGAACGGCCCTGGGGCGGCACCGACCCGCCAGGTGTGACCTATCTCTATGCGCCCGACCGCAAGGCTGAGCAGCCGATCCGGCATCTTCAAGGCTTCACCGGCGTGCTCCAGGTGGACGGCTATGCCGGCTACAAGACGCTGGCCGGGAAGAATGCCGTGAGCCTGGCATTCTGCTGGAGCCACGTCCGACGGAAGTTCTACGATCTCGCGCAGGGCGGGCCCGCGCCTATCGCTTCGGAAGCGCTCCTGCGCATCGCCGAACTCTACCGCATCGAGAGCGATATCCGCGGACGCTTCGCTGAGGAGCGGCGCGACGTCCGCCAGGCTCGAAGCCGCCCCATCGTCGAGGCGCTGGAGCCGTGGCTGCACGCCAAGCTTCTCCTCGTCAGCCAGAAGAGCAAGCTTGCCGACGCAATCCGCTACGCCCTCTCGCGATGGGCGGGTCTCAGTCGCTTCCTCGACGACGGCCGCATCGAGATCGACTCCAATGTGGTCGAGCGCGCCATCCGGCCGATCGCCCTCAATCGCAAAAATGCACTCTTCGCCGGATCAGACGGCGGCGCCGAGCATTGGGCCGTCGTCGCCTCGCTCGTGGAAACCTGCAAGCTCAACGGCATCGATCCGCAAGTCTACCTCGTCGACGTCATCGCCCGTATTGTCGCCGGCCATCCCCAGAGCCAAATCGACGATCTGCTGCCATGGGCTTACGCCTCGCAGCCGCTCAAGGCCGTGGCCTGAGAACACCGCTTACTGGATACGGACGGCACGCCGACGACGAACGCGGCGGGCCCTCGCTGGCCGGCATGGCGCCGCGGAAAGGTGACCACACCCATGGTCAATACCCCCTGAGAACCGCCTGCAGGGCCGAGAGCAGATGAGCCGGCAGGCGCGCGCGCGCATCGGCCTCCCAAGCACGCGCCAAGGCGGCCTGTTCCATCGCCTCCGGCACACTTGGCCCATTCGGGCGGTAGAGCTTCCAGCGGCCTGGCTTCTGCCGCTGGCTCACCCAGCCGGATATCCCCGAGCGCTTGCGGCCTGGGAACTTGCCGGAGAGATAGAAACTCCGATCGACCTTCTTGCGCGCGCCGAGCCAGTTGACCGTCGCGCCGGTCGGGCTTTCCTTCGGCGCATAGTAGATCAACGGCAGTCCCTTGCCGAAGCCCGACAGGGCGAACGACAGGTTGCCGGGCGACGCTTTGTAGATCCGCGTCCGGCTCCTCAGCATGTCGCCGAGCGGCTTCTTCGCGTAGGGGTGCGGCTTGGCGCCGAGTACCTTTCGGATATTGCGCTTGGCGGCGGTCGCGACTGGCCCGCCCGTTCGGTTCAGGGCGCGTGCCAGCGCAACGTCGGCGCGCGGCCCGGCAGCGTCGAGAAGCTGACGGACGCCTTCCGTCTTGATGTTGACCCGTATTTCCATGGTGAACCTCCTTTCACTGGCGGCAATCGGGGAGATCGTTGCGCCAACCAAATTTCTGCCCGCTACCTCACCTCCGGCATGCCCTGTCCGGTCGGCAGGCCATGCCCCAAGCCGCCGCTGCTCGACACGTTCACCCGCACCGTCGGGGTCGCCGTGAAACTCAGGAGAGCCTTAAGGCGGCCGATCTTCGCTTCTGCCTCGGCGATGCCACGGTCGAGCTCAGCGTTGAGCCCGGCGACGAACTGAGAGCCTGCGCTGGTCCCCTGCGCCGTCAAATCGACGGTCGCAGCCTCTCGCGTCCGGTCGCCGATCGCCGGCGGCGCAAAGCGGTCGCCCGCGCCAGGGCGCAGGTCCGGTTTCGGCAGGTCGAGCTTCGGCGGCTGAAACGTCGTCGGCGCCGCGTTCTTGCCCTTCCCCGGTATGACGATCGGCATGTCGCCGAAGCTGCCGAGCCGCTGCAGGCTGTCGATGCCTGTCCGCTTCTTTGCGGCATCGGCGCGCGCCGCCGGCACGACGGCCATGTCGTCGAACTCGCGCTCCATCCGGCGCTTGCGGATCGCCTCGGCAGCGTCGAGCGCAGCCGTCGCGCGGCGCTGGTCGAGCCGGTTCGGATTGGCCAGCGGCGAGCGGCCTGTCAGCGCCTTGTGCAGGGCCCGCAGGCGCTGCTCGTCGGCGATGTCCTTGGCGTCGACTTTGGCGTAGCGCAGCTCACGATACTTGTCCTCCGCAGCCTTTCGCACCTCGGGGTTTTCGGCGTGGCCGATGACGTAGGGCAGCGACGATTCATCGAACTTGCCCCCGGCGATGTCGGCCAGCGTCTGCCGGTCCTTGGCGCGCGGATCCTCCGGTTTCGGCTTCGGCGGGTCCTTTTTGCCGGCCCGCTTTTCGGCGTCGGCATCGATTTTCCGCAGGCCGTCGAGCCGGTCTGCGGCCCGTTCCGACGCATCAACGGACTGGTTGATCACCTCCGCGAAGCCGCCGCCGATTTCCTTCATCCGGTTTCCGAGCCGCACCATCAGCACGTCCAAGGCCTGCGTCGCGCGATCGACTCTGTTGAAATCCTTCTCCAGCGCCAGGCCGAAGCCAGCACGCACGGACCCGAGCGATTTTGCCTTGTCGTTGGCTAGGCCGATCAGCTTCTGGACCCGATCGAGCGAACCGACGAGCCGGGAGATATCGTCGGCGTATTCCATTCCGAACATGTCTTTGAGAACAGCGATCCGCTTGGTCCCCTCCAGCTTTTTCAGCGCCTCGAGGAGCGTCAGGATCGAGCCGGTCGCGTTCTTGTCAACGCTGTCCCGGAACGCTTTGGGCACCAGGCCGACCGTTTTTAGCGCCTTGTCGAACTTGTCGTCCGGAACCGAGATCTTCGTCATCATTGCGTTGAGGCCGGTCGCGACAACCTCTGTACCTACGCCGACCTCCTTCAGGGCGGCGGCGAATCCGAGCAGGTTTTCCGCAGATATTCCGATGCCGTTGGCGGCGCCGCCGACCCGGCGCGTGATCTCGATGAGATCCTTTTCCGAAGACGCCGAGCCGTCCGCGACCGTGTTGATGGCGTCGCCGATCGCCTCGATGCGCTTCTGGTTCGCACCATAGATGTTCCCGATTTCGGCCAGCGCCTGGCCGGTCTCCTGTGCGCTCGTCCCCCAGGCCACGGTCGCTTTAGCGGCGTAGTCCGTGAAGCGGCCGAGCTCGCTTGCCGGCCGGCCGGCAAAACCAGCCGCCGCATAGAGCTGCGCAAGCTCTTCCTTCGTCTTGCCCGTGGCGCGCGCCAGGTCGAGGATGAAGCTCTCCTGCCGTTTCAGAACCTCGCCGCTGGAGTCGGTCGCGCGCTGGATATTGTACATTTCCCGCTCCAGCGAGAGCGACGATCTAAACGCTCGCCGCGCCCCGTCCATCGCGACGAAGGCCCCGCCGACCGCGCCAAGCGCGCGGGAGACGGTCGAGCCGAAGGCGGCGTTGGCGTGCGTCTGCCGCGCGCGGAAGCGGTCGAGCTCCTGCGCGGCCGCAGTCAGGCCGGGCTTCAATTTGTTGTCGGCCGTGATGACGGCCCTGGCTTTGATCGACGCGGCCATGTCTCACTCCATCATGCTGGACCAGATCTGCAACCGGCTCAGGCTCATGCGTTCGACCTCGGAAGGGCTGATTCCTGAGCGGGCGAGCCTTCGGATGGCGGCCTCAACCGCGTCCGGCCCTGCCGAAAAAAACCAAGCACGGTCTCCTCGATCAGGAAGCTCAGCGCCAGGTCGCGCTCGCGGCCGAGGATGTCGGCGTCGTGGTCAACGATGAGCAGCCTGATCCACTGCAGCAACCGCTCGCGGTCGACATAGGGCGTGCCATATCCCCGATCGTCGTAAATGTACGAGACCGGATCGCCGATCTGCCAGCTCTCCAGCGCCATCGGCTCGCGCAGCGTGACGAACCCTTTCGGCTCGGCATGGTGCAGGATCGGCGCGGCGAACCAGATGCGGACGCTGCCATCAGGCTGCGTCTCGCGGCGGGGGGTTGATACTTGCGACATGTTCACCTCCATGATATCGATACGATATAATATCGAAACGATATGACGTTCGTCAACGTCTTTCAGGAGGTCAGCGTGGCAGGCAAAAACCAAACGGGAACTGACGCAGCAAAGGCGGCCCCTGCCAATGAAGCGGAATGGCTGCCGAAGATCGAACAGATTCAGGCGCCGCCGGAGTTGGTCGAAGAGATGCGGGCTGCAAGAGCGCGCCATCGTGAGCCGCCCCCCAAAGCCCTCCGGCACTCCGCACAGGCCGTAAGGGAGCTTGCCCTAACGTCGGCTCCAAACCGCGAGCTCGCTCAGTTCCTGCTACGCATTCCGGATGACATGAGGGACGCCTTGCGGAATTCGGCAGCCGCCAACGGGCGCAGCATGAATTCCGAGATTCTGGCCCGCCTCCGCGACACGTTCGAATGGCCCCGCGCCGAAGCTGAGCGCATCCTCGCCAAGAGCACAGCTGCAGTGCAGACGATTGCCGGCCTCGGCGATGAGGCCATGAGCTTGGCAGCGGATTTCAAGAGCGCCCTCGAAGCGGAACGCGGCCTGGTCGCCGAACTGCAGGCGAAACTGGACCGGCTCAAATCGGAGCGCTGAGAGGTCGGGCTATAAGCCGAGCTTCTTCCGCGCATCGAGCCTGTCAGCTTCAGGCAGAAAGCAGGTGCGCAGCAGCGGAAAGTGCCTTTTAAGATAGGCTGCGGCGGCCCGCTCGTAATCTTGCCCCCCATTCCTCAACGGGATGTCTACCTCAGCCGCGTGCCGTGCGATCTGTCGGTGGAAATCGGCTAGGCTTCCGAAAAGCCCCCCGCGGCCTGGAAGCCCGTCGGCCGCTTCCATCAATGCGCGATCGACGGCCGCGTCGAGGTGACGGGACACCGGGTGGCCCGGCTTTTTCGCAGTACTCTCGCCGCCCGGGTCATCCAGATGAGGCGGCCCAAACGCGAACGTATCAGCGACAACACTGACATCGACGAAAGTTGCCTTATCGCTCTCGCCGGCCGGATAAAAGGCGCCCGCGACGACGCAGAGCGCGAGCGGCGCCTTCTGCCAAAAATCCGGCGTCAACAGAATGGTTTCGCCACCGGTTTCGGCCATGAGGCGCAGGCTACCACCTCGTATCCCATCGAACAGGCGAAGAAGACGATCGGCAGCGACGGCGGCGACCTGGGACTGGAATTCGCTTTCGATGCCGAGCCCGGCGAGAACGCCCCAGTCGTTCAGCTTGTTGATGATCACATGACGCTTGAAGCCGAGCGACAGACGGGCCCTGCCATCGCCTAGAGTCGCGACCGCATCGGCAAGATTGCGCGCGGGCGCTTCACCCAATAGGGCGACAATCTCTGGGTCGAGCCAGACGTGCCGGTCGACAATGTCGATCACGGACCCCGCCATACGGCCCTCGAAACCCGGCGCCGCCAAGGGTGGCAACAGATGGGTACTGTAAATCCGGGTCTGACCATCGGCGAGCACCATTGTCGACGAGGCAACATCGACTGAGTGGAAATCGCGCGCCTGATCCTGTGCAACGGCGGTCAGCGGCGCGTCGAGGCTGCCGCGCCGCCCAAACACGACGATGCTGTTGCCCGCGATGAGAGCGCGCAGCGCGGCGATGCGATCGGCCGCTGCGCTCGCTTCAGCTTCCGCCGCAGCGTGGACGCTGTCGCGCGACCATTCGCGTGCTTCCAACGCGGCGCGACCGCCCTCGAGCCAGCCCGGTGAGCGGGCATGGCTCGCACTTGCTGAAGCGGCCCTATCGCGGGCCAAGCTGAGAGCTTCATGCTCACGCGGCAGCAGGCGGCGGAGTGCGCCAGCCAGTGACCAAGGGGCGATGAGCGCCGCTAACGAGGCGTCATCCATCGGAGTTCTTCCGCAGCCGGACGCCGGGCCCCTCGCCATTCTCGGCGACGAAAATTGCACCGGCTGCTTCGAGGGCAGACCTCACCGCCGAGACGTTGTTCGCCAGCCCGGACACAGCACCAACGCTGGCTTCCATCCGTCGCAGAGTTGGTACCGAGATGCTCGATTGCGTGGCCAATTCGGCTTGGCTCATGCCGATCAATGCCCGCGCGGCAGCGATTTGGCGTCCAGATATTTGATTGCTTTCGCTCATAATGATCGCATTCGCTTGACATAAAAGCCGCGTTGAGCGAAACCTATCACGTTGATCTTTTCCGCTCAAGGAATAACCGCCATGCCGAATGTAGTCATTCGGGCAGCCGCCATCGGCTTGCCCATCCGCACCGCCGTCCGTGCCGGAATGCGTCGCCGCATGGAAAACGCGATCGAACGGCTTATCGCCGCTCTCGATGCGATCGACGGCGATCCCGACCTCGAGCCCTCGCTTGGATCCGTTGAGGGCAATGCTGCGCTTGACGCCGAAGACGAGCATGACGGCTGCGAACCGGACGCAGACGAAGAGCCGACGATCGGCTGGAGCGAAAGCGAATCTGAGAGCGGGCACATCAGACCATGCGGCCTGGATACCGAGGATCACGAGCCGACCGCTCGCGAGACGTTCGGCAAAGGCTTTCCCGCTGATCCGCGCGGTGACGACGAGGAAGACGGCCACGACGCCGAGGGGAACGATCCCGACAACGAGCACAGCATTGGCTGGTCGGTCGGTGAATCCCTGACCGGCAACATCAACGCAACCGACCGTTACCGCCAGGAGGTCTTCGGATGAGCACGCTCCCCATTCTCTCCCGCCGCGCCGTCCTGGCCGGTACGACCGCCGCCCTCACGCTGCCGGCGGCAGCCGTTGCCATAGCAGCGGACACGTCGGTGCTCGACGAGTTGGTCGCGGATTACCGCCTCGCGGTCGAAGCCCTGAGCGCTGCCGATGCCGAGGTCGAGCGGCTGCAGGGGACGGTGGTGCTGCCCGATGTCGAGGTGCGCTGCGGCAGGCGCCGCCGGCGCGATCCCGAGACGGGCACCGTCACCTTCGAATCCTGGTGCTTCTCTTATCCGTACGAGGTCGAGCGGCATTTTGCGGTCAGCATCGAGGGCTGGCTCACATGTACGGCGCAGGCGGGCTACGTCGCCGAACAGGAGGCGCAACGCGACCGGCTGATGGCCGATCTGCAGGCGCAGTGGGACCTTCGCGCGGCCCTCGAGCAAAGCGCCGGCATCACCGCCGCCGAGGCGCTGGCGGACCACGCGGCCGAGCAGATGTTCGCGATCAGAAAGGCGGTCTTCGCTTTCCAGCCCACGAGCATGGCCGAGGTCGCGACGAAGAACGCCTTCGTCCTGGAAATGCTGCGCTTGCACGGCCTCTCGAACCCGCAGCTCGAGGCCATCTTCGGAGCGGCAGCCGCAGCTCGGTGACAACCGCTCGAAAGCCCTTTTCCGCGATGAGCGCAGCAAATGTCCGTGGCATCTCCTGTCGTTTGCTGCCCCCCAGCAAATGGTTTGGCGTCTCTCCGGCCGACATCGAAACCGGCAGTGTCCCCTGGCAAATCGCAGCGCTGCGGCGCTCAACCAGGAGAGACGAAGATGCCGAATACGCAGACCATCATGACCGAAAAGGAGGCCGCCGCCATGCTGGCGATCTCCGCCCGCACGCTGCAGGCCTGGCGCGTCTCGGGCGGCGGCCCGCGCTTCCTGAAGCTCGGCCGCGCCGTGCGTTACGATCGCGACCAGATCGACGCCTGGACGGCCTCCCGCGCCGTGGCGAGCACTTCCGAAACCACGCAGGCGGCTTCGACCGCCGGCGCGCGCTGAGGGGGGCTGGACCGATGCTCGACGCCATCCGCAAGATGCTCCGCAAGCCCGACGCCAACGCCACGGCCTTGCGCAGCGCGCACGCCGAAATTGATCTCGACGCGCTCACGCGTGCCGTCACCGAAATCGAGCAGGAACGCAGCCGCGCCCTGGTCGAAGCCACGGACGACCAGATCACCGCGATCGAGGCCCGCCTCGCACAGGCGAAGCGCGACCTCGATCGCGGCCATGCCGCTAGCAAGGAAATCCAGCGCCGGATCACGGAAGCCGAGCGGGCCGAGGCCCTGACCGCCTTCCGCGCCGAGCGGCGCAAGGTCAATCGCGAAGCCGAACAGGCTGCGCAGGCCCTGCGCGAGCGCTATCCGGCGCTGGCGCGCGAGCTTGTCACCGTGCTCGGCGCAGCGCGCGATGCCGACCTGCGCGTGCGCGAGTGGAATCAGGCGCGCAATGGCGCCGATCCGGACGGCGTCACCGATGACGAGCTGCGCCCGATCGAACCTGTCGAGGCGCGCATCTTCGACGGCCATCATCCCGATGGTTTCAACGGCAGCTACGTCCGCGAGGTCAAGCTTCCGAACATCGATCCGACGTTCGCGCCGGCGTTCAACGACTTCACAACCTACCTGCGCGGTGAAGCCATGAAGATGAGGGCAGCGTGATGAGGGATCGTCAGTTTCACATCGCGCAAAGCGAGCGTCGCCTCGCCGAGACCGCGCCCGATATCGCACTGCGAATCCTCGGCGCGGTCCTGGGCGGGAACGCGCGGGGGGCGGCGACCTTCCGACGCGAAGTCGGAGATTGTCAGGTCGTCCTGCACAACCGCGGGCAGAACTGGGAGGTTCTGCGCGAGGGGCGCCGGGAAGCCGGGCAAAGCCCGATCGGGCTGCTCTCCTGCGTGCTGGGAATCTCGCCCGGCCACGCGGCGCGCATGATTCTCGAAACCGCCTCGGCGACGCGGTTTGAGCCCGAAATCGCGCACGCCATCCAGGTCGCGGTCGACGCCGGGGGCTGTGCTCCCGGCGGCAAGGTCAACCGGGCGGTTCCGCCCGGCCTGGCCAACCGCGCCGTGCTGGGCGGGATTGTGACGCGATGAAACAGATCGTCACCACCCACCCGGCGCGGTTCCTGCCGAGCCCCGACGCCAAGCCCGTATCCGGGCTTGGTACCCTCGCGACATGGTGCCCGCATTGCGAGCGGGTCCATACCCATGGCGCGGCCGGCCGTGGCGCTCAACACCGGGTCGAGAAGCGCGGTGCGCATTGCGACGCGGCGCTGGGCTCGCCTATGGCCGGCCGTGGCGTCAGCCTGCTGGTCGACGGCTCGATCGACGCGGTCGATGAGGTGAAGCCCGCCGCGCCGATGGTGCGCGCCGGGCTGCAGCTCCATCGCCAGCTTGCCGACGCAGCAGCCGCCCTGCGTCGCGCGCTGCTGCGGACGCTGACGGCCCGGCGGGCTGTGCGGCAGGACATGGCCGCCTTCCGGCTGGAAGGCCACGAGGTCGCTGTGCTCGACCTCGGGCTGTCCTGGACCATCGGCGGGCGGGACAGCGATGCGAGCGGACGGGGGCTGCTCTCGCTCGCGGCCTCGCTCTATGGCGTCACGCCAGGCATTGCCGGCCGGCGCATTCTCGAGACCACGGCCGGCATCCGGCTGCCGCCCGATGTCGCGATCGAGATCGAGGGGACGCTCGATCGCTGGAGCCAGTCAAACGAGGCGGCGCGATGAGCCGCCTCGATCCTTCCTGCAGCGAGACCGGCCGCTGATGAGCGACACACCTGACGAGACCTTGTCGGCGGATGCCGTGCGCGCCTTGATCGGAGCGGCCGAGGAGAAGGCCAGGCATCTTCCGGCTGTGGAGCATCCGCAGCCGGAAGACGCGGCCGACACGGCCGCCGATGCTGAGGGCAAGCCGGCGGCCCGGCGCCGCCGTCCGCCGCAGCGAGACTCTCTTATGGGCCTCACTGTGCTGTGCGCCCTCTGGCATGGCCCCGACTCCGAGGCCTTCGTGACGTATCCGGTCGCCGGCCACCGGGAGAACTGGCCGATTCGATCCCCGCAGTTCAAGCGTTGGCTGGCTTCGAAAGCCTATGAAGAACTGGGCCTTACCCCCGGCGCCCAAGCGCTGGAGGATACGTTGCGGGTGCTCGAGGCGCGCGCCACCAATGAAGGGCCCGAACAGGAGCCGTGGCTGCGCACCGGGAGCCGCGCGGGCAACATCTACATCGACCTCTGCGACCCCGCCTGGCGGGTCGTCGAGATCGGCCCGGACGCCTGGCGAGTGCTCGATCGTCACGACGCGCCCTTCATCCGCTCGGCCGCGATGCGCCCGTTGCCCGAGCCGGTCGCGGGCGAAAGCATCGACGTACTGCGCAATTTTCTCAACACGGCCGAGGAGTCGGATTTCCAGCTCGCGGTCGCGTGGATCGTCGCGGCGCTGCGCGACCGTGGGCCGTATCCGATCCTGGCGATCCATGGCGAACAGGGCACGGGCAAATCGAACGCTTCGCGCATCCTGCGCTCGCTCGTCGATCCCAACGCCGCGCCGATCCGGGCCGTGCCGCGCGACGAGCGCGACCTCATCGTCGCCGCCTACAATTCGCATGCGCTGGTCTTCGACAATCTGTCGAAGGTGGATATCTGGCTGGCCGACGCGCTCTGCCGGATTTCGACTGGCGGCGGATTTTCGGCGCGCATGCTTCACACCGACCGCGACGAAGCGATTTTCTATGCAACGCGCCCGATCGTGCTCAACGGCATCCCGAGCCTCACCGACCGACCGGATCTGGCCGACCGCGCCATCACGATCCGCCTCGCGCCGATCGCCGAGGATCAGCGCCGTCCGGAGGATGAGATTCAGGCCGACTGGGCCAAGGCTGCGCCGGTGGTTCTCGGCGCGCTGTTCGACGCGGTCTCGAGCGGGCTGAAGCGCCTCGGCGCCGTCAAGCTCGCAAGCTCGCCGCGCATGGCCGATTTCGCGAAATGGATCACGGCCTGCGAGCCGGGGCTCGGCTGGGAGCCTGGATCCACCCTCATCGCCTACAGCGCAAATCGCAGCGATGTCGCTCAGACGACGTTCGAAGCCGACGCCGTCGCGGTCGCGCTCGCCGAACTCGCCAGGGACCGCGGCAAGCACGGTTGGCACGGCACGGCAACCGAGTTGCTCGTGCAGTTGAACGACACGGCCAGCGAGGTCGTGAGGCGCGCCCGGTCATGGCCGGCGACAGCGCAGGCGCTGGGGAACCGGATCGACCGCGTCGCGCCGCTGCTGCGGGCCCGGCAGATCCATATCGAGCGCCGGCATTCGGGGGTCCGCACCATCACGCTGGTGGCGCTGTCATGACCGCCTGCGAGATGTGCCACTGCCGGCTGGCGCCGTCCGCCAAGCCCTGCTCGACAGCGCAGGCGGGCTGCGCCGCGCCAGCCGAGGAACAACCGGCCATGCCATGCGATGAATATGCCTTGGCGATACACGAGGCGGCACACGCCGTCTTCGCGATCGCCGGGGCCCATACCATCGATCACGCGACGATCGTCGGCGGTGCGGGGTATCTTGGCCAGGTGCTCAGCTTGGCGGCAAAAGGCCAGGCCTCACTCGAGGCGAACGTTCTGATTCTGCTTGCCGGCCCCTATGCCGGCGGGCTGATAGACGCGGCCATCGACCCCCTCACGACGCCGTCGAGGATGATCCTGCCGGAGATGCTGGTCGAGACCGCACAGGCGATCGCCGCGGGGACCTGCGTCGTTCCCTGCGACCGCGACGAGTGCAAGGCGCTGCATCTGCTTCGCCGTCGCCGGCGCGATGCCGGCCCACAGGCGCTCATGATGGACATGAACCGCGCGGCGAGCCACGTCGGCGGACTGATACGCCGCCCGGCAGTGTGGAGCGCAATTGCCGAGGTCGCCGACCTGCTCATCAGGCGACGGACATGCGGTGACGGCGATATTCGCCCGATCGTTGTCAAATGGCTGGGCGATGCCACATTGTCCCGGCTCAGCTCCGGGCTAATTCCGCGCCTGTTGCCGATCCGATCCTGCTGACCCGCCCCCTTGGGGCAGCAAGCGGGTTCAGCCGACCAGCAGCGGCCGAACGGTTGACAGCCGGCAACCCCGTCAACCCGCACCGAATTCGCACCTCACTGGAAAAACGCCGCGCCATCCCGATGCCGCAGGTCCGGGAAGGCCAGGAAGGACCCGCGCGCCCGGCCGACCGGCGCAAGTTCGGATCAAGGGCCCCGGCAACCCCCGCCGTGTTCGGCGTGTTCGGTCAGATAGCAAAAACCGGCACTTCCGAAATCCCGCGCCAGCGCCCTGTCGCATGCCCTCCCCCCTGGGAAGGACCCGCGAGCCCCCCGCCCGCGCCCCGCTTCAACGGCTGACTCGACGACCTCCGAACAGTTGGACGGCTTGGACAACATTGGACGGCTGCTCGTCAGCCCACAACACATTGATCTTGTTGCGCTCTGGACGGCTTGGACGGCTTGGACGGCTCTTTCTCTTTTTCTGAAAGAAGGATCGAAAGACCGCACGCATGGACGGCACGTCCATCGATGAGAGAAAAGGGTGCGGGGAGTGGGAACAGCAGCGAGGTGATTACCTGGTGCTTACCTGAAGACCTGCAAGCCGCACTGAGAGCAACTAAGCCAATCCATAAACCGTAACATAAACAGTGGCTTAGGAGTGGCTGGGGGACTAGGATTCGAACCTAGACAACCAGAGTCAGAGTCTGGGGTCCTACCGTTAGACGATCCCCCAACGGGCAAGCTGCGCTCGCGTTGGTGAGCCGGGGGTCTAATCAATGACGGCGCGGATGGCAAGCGCTGAATGCGGCGCTTGGGCCGCCCGACCCGTCCGGATGCCTCGGGCTGCGGTCAGGCCCCGCTCAGCGTGCGCCTGACGCTGTCGCGCCAGCCGGTGACCTTGCGGTCGCGCTCGCTGGCGGCCATGCCCGGCATGAACCGGCGCTCCAGCCGCCATTGATCGGCGAAGCGCCCGGGCTCCGGCAGAAGGCCGGCGTCGAGGCCGGCCAGATAGGCCGCGCCCAGCGCCGTCGTCTCCAGTACGGTCGGCCGGTCGACCGGGAGATCGAGGAGATCGGCGAGGCGCTGCATCGTCCAGTCGGAGGCGACCATGCCGCCATCGACGCGCAGCACCGCCTCGCCCTGCCCGGCGGCCGGCCAGTCGGCCCGCATCGCCTCGATCAGGTCGAGCGTCTGATAGCAGACGCTTTCCAGCGCGGCACGGGCGAATTCGCGCGGGCCGGTGCCACGCGTCAGGCCGAAGATCGCGCCGCGCGCGGCCGCGTCCCAATGCGGCGCGCCCAGCCCCACGAAGGCCGGCACGAGATAGACGTCCTGCGCCGGATCGGCGGCTTCGGCCAGCGGGCCGGTTTCGCCGGCGCTTTCGATGAGGCGCAAGCCGTCGCGCAGCCATTGCACGGCGGCGCCCGCGATGAAGATCGAGCCCTCGAGCGCAAAGGTGCGCTCGCCCCCGAGCTGGTAGGCGATGGTGGAGAGCAGGCGATGCTGCGAAACCACGGGCTCCGGACCCGTGTTGAGCAGCGCGAAGCAGCCCGTGCCATAGGTCGACTTGACCATGCCGGGCGAGAAACAGGCCTGGCCGATCGTCGCCGCCTGCTGGTCGCCGGCGATGCCGCGAACCGAGATCGCCGCCCCGAAATGCTCGGGCAGGCTCTCGCCGAAATCGGCGGCGCAGTCGCGTACATCGGGAAGCATCGCGGCCGGCACCCGAAACAGCGCCAGCAGGTCCTCGTCCCAGACGCCGCGCCTGATGTCGAACAGCATCGTGCGGGCGGCGTTGGTGGCGTCGGTTGCATGCGTCTTCCCGCCCGTCAGCCGCCAGAGCAGGAAGGAATCGACCGTGCCGAAGGCGAGTTCGCCCGCCTCGGCGCGGCGGCGCGCGCCGGGCACATTGTCGAGCATCCAGCCGATCTTGGTGGCGGAGAAATAGGGGTCGAGCCGCAGCCCCGTGCGCGCGCTCACCAAAGCCTCGTGGCCGGCCGCCGCCAGCTCGGCGCAAATCTGCGCCGTGCGGCGGTCCTGCCAGACGATGGCGCGGTGGATGGCGCGGCCGGTCTTGCGGTCCCAGACCAACGTCGTCTCGCGCTGGTTGGTGATGCCGATCGCGGCGATGTCGCTGCCTGAGAGCCCGGCCTTGGCCAGCGCGGCGCGACAGGTCGCCAGCACCGTGTCCCACAGGTCTTCGGCCTCGTGCTCGACCCAGCCCGAGGCCGGGAAATGCTGGGCGAACTCCTGCTGCGCGCTGGCTGCGACATGCAGGTTCGCATCGAAGACGATGGCGCGCGAGGAGGTCGTGCCCTGGTCGATGGCGAGGATATGGCGTGCGGCGGCCATGGCGTCGGTGTCTCCCTGCGGCCGGCTTGCGATGCGGCCCTGCCGGCAGATGTGCCGGAAGCCGCGGCCTCGGGCAAGGCGGGCAGGCCACGCCGTTGCGAGCCTGGCGAAGGTTCCGCTTGGCACCGGCGCGTCGCAGGCGCTACGCTCGCTCCCGAAGCAAGCAGCCGGGCCTTTCGTCCGGCTCCCGCCGCAAAAGCGTTGGCGTTTCAGGCCTTGGCGCTTTCGGCCGGTATAGGGATTTGGGAACGTGGCGGTCGAGGACCGGCAGGAGCGGGGCGTCGCCGTTGCGGCGTCGGTGCAAATCAGTGGCGTCGATGCGCTTGGCGTCGGCTCGCTGTTCCACGCGCCACGCCCGCATCCGGTCACCTATGCCGCGCTCGATCTCGGCACCAACAACTGCCGGCTGCTGATCGCACGGCCGGCGCAGCACGGGTTTCGCGTCGTCGATGCGTTCTCGCGGATCGTGCGCCTCGGCGAGGGGCTGGCCGCCAGCGGCAGGCTGGCGGACGCCGCCATGGACCGGGCCGTCGAAGCGCTGAAGATCTGCCGCTCGAAAATGGCCAATCGCGGCGTCAGCCGGGCACGGCTCGTCACCACCGAAGCCTGCCGGGCCGCGACCAACGGGCTCGATTTCGTGCGCCGCGTCACGCAGGAGGCCGAGCTCGACCTCGAGATCGTCGATCAGCGCACGGAGGCCTCGCTGGCGGTCTCGGGCTGCGCCGCGCTGGCCGACCCCGCCGCCGAGGGCGTCATCGTCTTCGACATCGGCGGCGGCTCGACCGAGATCATCTGGATGGGCGGCCGGGCGCAATCCCGCGATCCGGCCGGGCGCATCAGGGAATGGGCCTCGCTGCCGATCGGCGTCGTCACCGTCGCCGAGCGCTATGGCGGCGTCGATGTCGGGCGCGCGCTGTTCGAGCGCATGGTCGAGGATTGCACGCTGGCGCTGGCCCCCTTCGCGGCGAAGGCGGCGAAGGCGCGCGACGCGAGGCATTTCCACCTGCTCGGCACCTCGGGCACCGTCACCACGGTCGCCGGCATCCATCTCGGATTGCCGCGCTACGACCGACGCATGGTCGACGGCCTGTGGATGCAGCAGCGCGACATCCTCGCCGTCATCGACCGGCTCGTCGCGATGGACTATGCGCAGCGGGCGGCGAATGCCTGCATCGGCCGCGAACGCGCCGATCTCGTGCTGGCGGGCTGCGCGATCTTCGAGGCGATCCGGCGGGCTTTTCCGAGCGAGCGGGTTCGCATCGCCGATCGCGGCCTGCGCGAGGGTATCCTGCTGCGCATGATGCATGAAGACCGCGCCTGGCAGCGGCGGAGACACCCATGAGCACCGGCAAGGCAGGCGGCAAATCCAGCGTGGCCGGCGCGCGCGACCTGCGCGTCAAGGTCAAGAAAGCCGGCAAGCTGAAGCATTCCTCGCAGCTCTGGCTCGAGCGCCAGCTCAACGACCCTTATGTGAAGAGGGCGCGCGAGCTTGGCCACCGCTCGCGCGCCGCCTTCAAGATCGAGGAGATGGACGAGCGCTACAAGTTCCTCAAAACGGGACAGAAGCTGATCGACCTCGGCTGCGCGCCGGGCGGCTGGTGCCAGATCGCGGCCAAGAAGATCGGGCTCGAACAGGGCAAGGGCCGCATCATCGGCATCGATCTGCTGCATGTCGATCCGATTCCCGGCGTCGAGCTGATCCAGATGGATTTCATGGCAGACGAGGCCCCTGCCCTTCTCACAGAGCGGCTGGGCGGGAAGGCCGACGGCGTGATGTCCGACATGGCCGCCAACACCACCGGCCACAAGAAGACCGACCATCTCAAGATCATCGCGCTGGCGGAAGCGGCGCTCGACTTCGCCAATGAAATCCTGGCGCCGGGGGGATTCTTCCTCGCCAAACTGTTCCAGGGCGGCGAGAGCGCGGAGCTTCTGGCCCAGCTCAAGCGAGACTTTACCACGGTTCGCAACGTCAAGCCGGCGGCGAGCCGGCCGGATTCGTCCGAGCTTTACGTGCTCGCGACGGGGTTCCGGCGGAAGGCGGCGGAGGCGGAGCCGGACGCAGAGGCCTGACAGGCTGATCGGTCGAAACGCGCCGTCTTTGCGAGCGTGAGCGAAGCAATCCAGCGTCTCGCGCTACGCCCTCCTGGATTGCTTCGCTGCGCTCGCAAAGACGGACAGGCCGCTGTCGAAGGCCATAAACGTCACCTCTCCAGAAACGCCCGGATCGCGCCCTCGGCCTGCTTCATCGAGATGACGCCGTCGAGATGGCCGCGCGTGCCCTGCAGGAAGATTTGGGTGACATTGCCGCCGCCCTTCTTCAGCCCGTCCGCCGTGCGCTCGATCATGTCGGGCGTGAAGACGAGGTCCTTGGGCTGGGTGATCAGCAGCACCGGGGCCTTGATCCTGCCGACCGCGTCCGCGAGCGAGACGCCGCCGGCGGCGAAGAGCTGGTTCGCCTTGACCAGATAGAGGAAATGGTTGGCGTCGGAGACCTTTGCGCGGGCCTCGCCGGCATTGTCGAGCACGCTCTGGACCTGGAACTTGTTAGCCAGCGCCTTCGCCGGGGCCTCGCTCTCCTTGGCAGCGCGGCGGCCGAAGGTGGCGTTGGCCCATTCGGCGTGGTTGGCCTGCAGCGTCACGACCGTCAGCGCCTTGGCGAGGCCGGCATTGGGCGGCGTCCTGCCGTAGTAGTCGCCCTTGTTCCAGTTCGGATCGACCAGGATCGGCGCGGCCCAGACATCGAGCCAGGCGATGAGCTGCGCATCGGCCTCGGCCGCGCCGATCACCGGCATCGCCTTCGCCACCATGTCGGGGTGGCTCGTCGCCCATTCATAGGTCTGGAGCGCGCCCATCGAGGGGCCGGCGACCAGCGCCAGCTTCCTGATGCCGAGACTTTCGACCAGCGCCTTCTGGACGTTGACGAAATCCCCGACGGTGACGACCGGGAAATCGAGCGCGTAGGGCTTGCCGGTGTCGGGATCGGTCGAGGCCGGGCCGGTCGTCGTGGTCTTCGGGTCGCCGGTGTTGAGGTTCACCAGCGTGTCGGAGGAGAGAACGAAGTATTTGTTGGTGTCGATCGCCTTGCCCGGCCCGATGATGGCGTCCCAGTAACCCGGCGCGGCATCGGCGGCGGCATATTTGCCGGCCGCGTGCGAATTGCCCGAGAAGAAATGGCAGATCAGGATCGCGTTCGATTTGTCGGCGTTCAGCGTGCCGTAGCTCTCCCAGCCGACCCGCACATTCTTCAGCGTGCGCCCGCCCTGGGTGGTGAAGCTTGGCAGCTCGAAGATCTTCTTCTCGACGATCAGCTCCTGCGCCTCTGCGCCACCCGTCATGCTCATCCCCGCCATCGCCATCAAGGCGGCGCCGGTGGCGGCCGCGATCCAGTGTTTCATGCTCAGGCTTCCTTCCCACGGCGACCGTCATGCGGCCTTGGACGGATCAGAGCGGATTTTTGTGACGAACGGAAGGGAGCTACACCGTCTCCAGCAGCGCCTTCATCAGCGCCCGGCGCGGCGCGATCGAGGAGATCAGGGCGTATTCCTGCAAAGTGTGCGCGCCGTCGCCGTCGATGCCGAGACCGTCCAGCGTCGGCACGCCGAGCGCGGCGGTGAAGTTGCCGTCCGAGCCACCGCCGGTCATCGGCACGTCTTCGAGATCGATGCCGATGCGGGCCGCCAGTTTTTGCGCATGCTGGAAGAGCCCTGCGACGGCGGTCGATTTCTCGTAGGGCGGCCGGTTCATGCCGCCGGTGATCTTCATCGCCACATCCCTGTCGCGCGGTTCGAGCGAGAGGATGCGGCGCTCCATCTCGATGCCGTCCGCCACCGTGGTGACGCGCAGATCGATGCTGAACCAGGCGTGCTGGGGGATGACGTTGGCTGCCGTGCCGCCGCCGACCAGCCCGACCGAGGTGGTGACGCCGCGCGCATAATCGGTCATCGCCTCAACCCCGAGGATCTGGTGCGCCGCCTCGCGGATGGCGCTGCGACCGTCGGCATGGCGCGTGCCGGAATGAGCCGGCCGACCCTCCAGTCTGACGTCGAAACGGCCGACGCCCTTGCGCGCGGTGACGATCTTGCCGCCCTGCCGCGCCGGCTCGGTCACCAGCACGGCGGCGCAGCCCCGGCCGATCTCCTCGATCACGCCGCGCGTCGTCGGCGAGCCGATCTCCTCGTCGGGCGTGAACAGGAAGACCATGGGCCGCTTCGCCGTGCCGGCTGTGGCGACATCCCTGAAGGCCTGAAGCGCGAGCCAGGCGCCGCCCTTCATGTCGAAGACGCCCGGACCGTAGAGCCGGTCGCCCTCGACGCGCACTGGCAGGTCTGACGCGGCCGTGCCGAGCGGGTGGACGGTGTCGAGATGCGACATCACCGCGATGGCAGGCTGCCCGGTCTGCGGCCCGGCCCGCAGGATCAGGCTGTCGCCGAGCCCGTCGCGCCCCGGCAGCCGCTCGACCGAGATCGGCAGGCCGACGACCTCGGCTGAGACGAGGTCCATCATCGCATTGACGCCGGGCGCATGTGTCGTGGGACTCTCGCAGGCAAGCCAGTGTGAGAGTGCCGAGATGTCGGTGCTGGAATCAGTCATGCGCCAGCTTCGCCAAGAAGAGTGGCGCGAGCAAGGATGAGCCCGCCCACTTCTGTCATTCCGGGGCGGCGCACCGCGCCGAACCCGGAACCCACGACCGGGCGATGTCGGCCGAGGCGCTATTGCTCACCCGGTCGTGGGTTCCGGGTTCTTCGCTTTCGCGAAGCCCCGGAATGACAGAGGGCCTTCGCGCCCTCTAGAACGGGATGTCGTCGTCGAGATGCGTCGAGGTCGAGCGGCCGCCGCCGCCCGCCATCGCCGGCTGGCGCGAACCGCCGCCGCCACCGCCCATCGGCGAGGAGCGCCCGAAGGAGCCGCCGGCCGAGGAGCGATCCTCCATCGAACCGCCGCCCTCGCCATATTCGTCCGAGCCGCCCTGGCCTCGGCTGTCGAGCAGGGTCAGCTCGCCGCGATAGCGCTGCAGCACGATCTCGGTGGTGTATTTCTCGACGCCGGACTGGTCCTGCCATTTGCGGGTCTGGAGCTGGCCCTCGATGTAAACCTTCGAGCCCTTCTTGAGATACTGCTCGGCGACCTTGGCGAGGTTCTCGTTGAAAATCACCACCTGATGCCACTCGGTCTTCTCCTTGCGCTCGCCCGACTGCTTGTCGCGCCAGTTCTCGGAGGTCGCGATGCGCAGCGAGACGACCGGCTCGCCGGAATTCAGACGCCGCACCTCAGGGTCCTTGCCCAGATTGCCGACCAGAATGACCTTGTTGACGCTACCAGCCATGAGAGGCTCCATTTCCTGCGCACATCTGAACACCGGCCCGCGACCGGAAGCGGACCCTACCGGCCCGTAGCCGCACTATCAATGATGTTCCCGTTTTGTTCAAGGGCAAATCCGCGGGTTGTCCCCGGTTTTCGGCGACAGATGCAGGATTTCATCGCACACGCCAAAAAGCGCCCGTTCCACCCCACGGCCCTCATCCTGAGGAGCGCTTCCGAAGGAAGCGCGTCTCGAAGGACGCTCCAGAAGGTGCTTCCCGTGTGAACTGGAGCATCCTTCGAGACGCAGCCTGAAGGCTGCTCCTCAGGATGAGGGATCAAGGTTTCAGATGCGACGTTCAGCCGGCCGCTCTCAGCGCTCGCGCCAGATCGCGGCCTCGCTGAAGCCAAGCGCCGCGAATTCGCCGGCCCGCAGCGGCGCCTCGCCTTCGGAGAAGAACTCGTCGAGCTGCGGCGGCGCGATCGCTGTCCCGCTCAGCATCGCATGCGCCTGGCCGCGATGGTGGGTCTGGTGCTGGAACAGATGCAGCAGGAGCCGGTCCATCCGCTCGCGCTGGATGCGCCCGGTGCGATGCACCTCGACGATCCTTTCAAGCCCGGCCGCGTCCAGCCCCTCGACCGCCGCGATGAGCCGGCGGTCGACCACAGCTTGCGCCTGCTGCAAGGCCGCAACCGTGGCGAAGGGCTCGCGCACGGCCCAGGCGGCCGGGCCGAGCGTTCCGCCCTCCATCGCATCCACGTAGAAGTGGTCGATGATCAGGATGTGGTTCAGCGTCGCCCGGATGCTTGGGAAAAAGCCGATGCGCGGCGCGGCGAAGGCCTCCGGCGAGAGTCCGGCGCAGGCGGCGAGAAGGCGGTGGTTCGCCCACGCGTTGTTGTGAGCCATTGCCCGATAGGCCAATCCGGCATCCATGCGGTCTCTCCCGTCCGCCGATCGAAGCGCCGTTCCATCACCGATACAAGAGCGTGTGACCACAAAGTGAGGTTTCACCTTTCTTGCTTCGTGTTCTAAGCCGGCGCGGGAGACGCGGCCGCAGGCCTGCGTCCGAAGCCGGTTTCAGGATATCGAGGGGATCGTCAGATGAGCGTCGCAAACGGCCGGGCCTTCCTGGCGACCCCGGGCCCGACCAACATCCCCGACCGCGTGCTGCAGGCGATGATGCGCCCGGCCGAGGAACTGAGCTCGGCGCCGATCGTCGATATGACCGAGTCGGTGCTGGTCGATCTGAAGACGATCTTTCGCACCAGGGGCGAAACCTTCGTCTATTCCGCCAACGGCCATGGCGGCTGGGAGGCGGCGCTGACCAATGTGCTGTCGCGCGGCGACAAGGTGCTGGTGCTGGCGAGCGGGCGCTTCGCCGTCGGCTGGGGCGAGATGGCGGCATTCATGGGCGCCGATGTCGAGGTGCTGCCGGGAAGCTGGCGCGCCGCGATCGACCCCGCCGCCGTCGAGGCCCGCCTGCGCGCCGACACAGGCCACGCGATCAAGGCCGTGCTGATGGTGCAGATCGATACGGCGTCGGGCGTCGTCAACGACGTTCAGGCCGTGCGCAAGGCGCTGGACGCCGCTGGCCACCCTGCCCTGTTCATGGTGGACGGCGTCGCCTCGGTCGGCTGCATGCGCTTCGAGATGGATGAATGGGGCGTCGACGTCGCGATGTCGGCCTCGCAGAAGGGGCTGATGACCTCGCCGGGGCTGGCTTTCGTCGCCGCCAACGGCAAGGCGCTCGAAGCCCACAAGAGCGCGACGATGAAGACGCTCTACTGGGACTGGTCGTCCCGGATGAACACGCTGGCCTATATGAAGCATTGCGGCACCGCGCCGGAGCATCTGCTTTTCGGCCTGCGCGCGGCGCTCGACATGATCCTGGAGGAAGGGCTGGAGGCGGTCTGGACGCGCCATGCGCTGCTCGCGGGCGCAACCCATGCGGCCGTGGCGAAATGGTCGGAGGGCCAGGCGCTCTCTTTCAACGTCGTCGAGCCGTCGCAGCGCGCGCCTTCGGTGACGCCGATCCTGGTGCAGGGCGTCGAGACGACGGCGATCACCGATTTCGCCCGTGACGTCTGCGGCGTGACCCTTGGGCTCGGCATCGGCGATCTCGGCGGAAAGGCCTTCCGCATCGCCCATATGGGCCATGTCAACGCGCCGATGGTGCTTGGCGCGCTCGGCGCGGTCGAGATGGCGCTGCAGGCGAAGGCGATCCCCCATGGCGCGGGCGGGGTGGCGGCTGCGGTCGCGTTTCTCTCGGGCGCGGTGCAGTAGGCGCCCGCCGCTCCTGCCATATCCTGTCAGCAACCGCGCTCTGCCGCTACGCTGCGTCCGGCCCCGCGTGATAGACATCCCTGCCGCCCGGACGCCGGGCTGGCATGGCCCGGCTTTTGCCCTATCTCTAGCGCTTCAGCCCAACCGGACGCCCCCATGGCCCGCAAACCGTCTTCCGCCGGCAAGCCTTCTTCTGTCGCGAAGTCCGCCAAACTCGGCAAGGATTCCCTCGCCGACCAGGCCGCCTCGCTGGAACTGATGTTCGACGAGGCGCGGAAAACGGATTCGCGGGTCATCTCGGTGCGCGGGGCGCGCGAGCACAACCTCAAGAACATCGATCTCGCGATCCCGCGCGACAAGCTCGTCGTCTTCACCGGGCTGTCGGGCTCGGGCAAGTCGTCGCTGGCCTTCGACACGATTTATGCCGAGGGGCAGCGACGCTATGTCGAGTCGCTCTCGGCCTATGCGCGCCAGTTCCTCGAGATGATGAGCAAGCCGGACGTCGACCAGATCGACGGGCTCTCGCCGGCGATCTCGATCGAGCAGAAGACGACGTCCAAGAACCCGCGCTCGACCGTCGGCACCGTCACCGAGATCCACGACTATATGCGCCTGCTCTGGGCGCGTGCCGGCATCCCCTATTCGCCCGCGACCGGGCTCCCGATCGAGAGCCAGACCGTGCAGCAGATGGTCGACAGGTTGACCGAGCTGCCGGAGAAGACGCGCGGCTACCTGCTCGCGCCCGTGGTGCGCGGCCGCAAGGGCGAGTTCCGCAAGGAGATGGCTGAGTGGCTGAAGCGCGGCTTTCAGCGCGTCAAGGTCAATGGCGAGTTCGTCGAGATTCCCGACGCGCCGGCGCTCGACAAGAAGTTCAAGCACGACATCGACGTGGTGGTGGACCGCATCGTGATCCGTCCCGATCTCGGCAGCCGGCTGGCGGACTCGCTGGAGCAGGCGCTGGAGCTGGCGGACGGCATCGCCGTCTTCGAATACGCCGACGAGAAGGAGGAGGACGGCAGCGCCCGCCGCATCACCTTCTCGCAGAAATTCGCCTGCCCGGTCTCGGGCTTCACCATCCCCGAGATCGAGCCCAGACTCTTTTCCTTCAACAACCCCTTCGGCGCCTGCCCGGCCTGCGACGGGCTGGGCCATGAGATGCGGATCGATCCGGACATGATCGTGCCGGACACCTCGCTCTCGCTGAAGAAGGGCGCGATCGCGCCCTGGGCCAAGTCGACCTCGCCCTATTACGGCCAGACGCTGGAAGGGCTCGCCCGGCACTACGGCTTCTCGATGACCAAGCCGTGGAGCGAGCTGCCCGAGAGCGCCCGCAAGGCGATCCTGTTCGGCACCGGCTCCGAGGCCGTCCGGATGGCCTATAATGACGGCCTGCGCGCCTATGAGGTGAGAAAGCCCTTCGAGGGCGTGATCACCAATATGGAGCGGCGCTGGAAGGAGACCGAGTCCGACTGGGCGCGCGAGGAGATCGGCCGCTTCATGTCGGAGACGCCGTGCAAGGCCTGTAACGGCTATCGCCTGAAGCCCGAGGCGCTGGCGGTGAAGCTGGACGGCCGCCATATCGGCGAGGTTTCGCGGCTCTCGGTCAGGGACGCGCTCGACTGGGTCTCGGCCCTGCCCTCAAAACTCAGCGCCAAGCAGAACGAGATCGCCCCGCGCATCCTCAAGGAGATCCGCGACCGGCTGACCTTCCTGCTCGATGTCGGCCTCGAATACCTCACGCTCGCCCGCGCCTCGGGCACGCTCTCGGGCGGCGAGAGCCAGCGCATCCGGCTGGCCTCGCAGATCGGCTCCGGCCTCACCGGCGTGCTCTATGTGCTCGACGAGCCCTCGATCGGCCTGCACCAGCGCGACAATGAGCGGCTGCTCGGCACCCTTCGACGCCTCAGAGACCTCGGCAACACCGTCATCGTCGTCGAGCATGACGAGGACGCGATCCTCACCGCAGACTATGTCGTCGATGTCGGCCCCGGCGCCGGCATCCATGGCGGCCGCATCGTCGCCAAGGGCACGCCGCAGGACATTCTCGACGATCCCAACTCGCTGACCGGCAAATACCTGACCGGCGAGCTCTCGGTCGCTGTCCCCGCCAAGCGTCGCAAGGCGCAGAAGGGCCGCAGCCTGAAGATCGTCGGCGCGCGCGGCAACAACCTCAAGGATGTCAGCGTCGAGATCCCGCTCGGCCTGTTCACCTGCATCACCGGCGTCTCCGGCGGCGGCAAGTCGACGCTGGTCATCGACACGCTCTACAAGGCGGTGGCGCGCAAGCTCAACGGCGCGATCGAGCACCCTGCCCCGCATGAGCGCATCGAGGGCATCGAGCTGCTCGACAAGGTCATCGACATCGACCAGTCGCCGATCGGCCGCACGCCGCGCTCCAACCCCGCGACCTATACCGGCGCCTTCACGCCGATCCGCGAATGGTTCGCCGGCCTGCCCGAGGCCAAGGCGCGCGGCTACCAGCCCGGCCGTTTCTCCTTCAACGTCAAGGGCGGCCGCTGCGAGGCCTGCCAGGGCGACGGCCTGATCAAGATCGAGATGCACTTCCTGCCGGATGTCTACGTCACCTGCGACGTCTGCAAGGGCAAGCGCTACGACCGCGAGACGCTGGAGGTGAAATACCGCGACAAGTCGATCGCCGATGTGCTCGACATGTCGGTCGAGGAGGCCAAGGCGCTGTTCAAGGCCGTGCCCTCGATCCGCGAGAAGATGGAGACGCTGCAGCGCGTCGGCCTCGACTACGTCAAGGTCGGCCAGCAGGCCACCACCCTCTCAGGCGGCGAGGCCCAGCGCGTCAAACTCTCCAAGGAGCTCTCCAAGCGCGCCACGGGCCGCACGCTCTACATCCTCGACGAGCCGACCACCGGCCTGCATTTCCACGACGTCGCCAAGCTGATGGAGGTGCTGCACGAGCTGGTCGACCAGGGCAATTCGGTCGTGGTGATCGAGCACAACCTCGAAGTGGTGAAGACCGCCGACTGGGTGATCGACATGGGTCCGGAAGGCGGCGACGGCGGTGGGCAGGTGGTGGCGGAAGGAACGCCGGAGGAGATCGTGCGGGTTGGGAAAGGGCATACGGCGCGGTTTTTGCGCGAGGTGTTGGCGCGACGGCCGATAAAGAAGGGGGCTGGGGTGAGAGTGGCGGCAGAGTAGAGACCGCCGGCCTGCTGCAGGCTAATCAAACAGAGGCATATCGGGAGCTGCCTGCGGTTGACGACGAGGCCGATCAACAATTCGACCGCTTGAGGCAGCAAGGTCTAGCCCCTCACTAATTATCGTCAAGCGTCGGGCCAATGCCTCGTCCGACCACAGCAGAAAGTCAGCAACTCGGAAGCGCTCCGGTTCGCGGTGCTTCTTATCATCTGGCGCGGACGCTTCTATGACCTCAACGTCGGCCGGCAATCCAAAGAATTCTACGTCCAAGAGATATCTCTTGACGATCGTTACATACATCGCGAGTTGTTCTTCATTCATAGGCATTCGCTTTCGCGATTGAACAAAATACAACTTGACAATTCCGTCCTCAACAAAGAAAAAAGGAACTCTGTAACCAGACAATCGTTCCCGACCGAAGGGAAATTTTCGTTTCGGCAAATCAAAAACTTGCGTCTTTCGACCAAAAGCGAAAGGAGCAACTGCCGTGACGAGTTCGATATTCGCGGCGCGCCCCCGCAGGTTCTTTTCAGCGCTACAGCCAGCTACGAGAGCCGACAAATTATGAAGTCCTCGATAGGCGTCCTTAACTACGCGCGTTCCACGCACGTAATTAAAATTGGCAGGCATCCTATTGAAATAATCGACGTAGTACTCAGCAACTTCAACCGCACTCTTGCCTTCCGCCCGGACAATGTCCGGAACCGGAGGGACGTGTGGGATGTCAGTCATGTCACCCGCCTTTGTTCCCCATTCGTCCAATTTAAGCCGCCTTGCTCACTAAACCAAGAGGCAATCAACGAATTTGGTATCGTCATCCCCGGCACAGCGGACCTACTGGCCTCGGACCAAATTATATCCCACGGCGACCCCTTCTCGTGAGTTAGGTCAGATAGATGGAAAGGGTGAAATCGCGCATAGTATCCGAAAATGTCTCCTAAGAATTTTTTGGTCTCAGGATCGAAATTAGCTACAGTCTCATAGAATCCCATTCGTACAATATCGAAAGAAACGGCTTTTTTATCAATTGGCCTTTTTCCATATTGAGAATATTGCTCATAAACGACCCGGCTAACGGGGCCATACTTCCACGCCTCGAACGGTTGAGCGACAAGTGGTCGATGATATTTTGCCAAATACCACGCATGCCCGAAGTAGAGAACTTTGAGCAGCGTCATGACCGTTATCTCAAGATTGGCTTCTTGAGCTCGGTCTAAAAAGAAATTGGAAACGGCCCGAGCGTCGTACATCTGAACCCAGTAGAACAAAATAAGAACGAACTCAAGTCCGAGTTTAGCGGTTCTGCGGCCTAAAGCCCACACACGTGCGCAACAAATTTACGATCGCTATCAGATCAGGGAGTTACGCTCTGGCACGCCGCAAACGGTGTGAGCGCGACGCTGCCTTCCGCCTGCTCCTGCAACGGCAGGCCCTCATCCGGCGCTCCGCGCCACCTTCTCCCATACGGGAGAAGGAAAGAAGCGTCGCTGCTCCCCTCGCCTCGCTGCCTTGCCGGGAGTGCATTTCGCGCGTTAGAGAGCGCCCTCGCAGAACGCATGGAGGCTGTCATGATCAAGAACAGGCACGACTTCACCGACCAGCCGTCCTTTTGAGGTCACGAGCAAGCGTCGCAAATCCTATCCGTCCGAGACGCGCGTGAAGCGCGGCGTCCGCATCGTCCGTGGCGATGTCGAACTCCAGGAAAAGCTCGGCCGCAACGACCTCTGCGTCTGCGGCTCCGGCGCAGATTTCAAGAAGTGCTGCATGCGCAGCGGCCGCTTCGACGGCTCGCAGCGGGACGACTATTTTCAGGGAGTGACGTTAGGCGCGCTCCCCTTCTCCCCTCGGGGGAGAAGGTGGCAGCGCGCAGCGCTGACGGATGAGGGCCGGCCCGGCGCAGCCGGGGCGGATGAGCGATGTTCAGGTATCCGCCGACGCAGGCGTATAGGAATGGCCGCATCCGTCTCGGCTCCGCCGGGCCGGCCCTCATCCGACCCGGCTGCGCCGGGCCACCTTCTCC
The DNA here is from genome assembly GCA_019745195.1 of Beijerinckiaceae bacterium. GTDB lineage: Bacteria > Pseudomonadota > Alphaproteobacteria > Rhizobiales > Beijerinckiaceae > Allobosea. The sequence goes on along the minus strand of JAIETL010000075.1, from coordinate 718 downwards.
CCCGAGGGGAGAAGGAAAACCGCGTCGCTCCTCCCTCGCCTCCCCGTCATGCTCGGGCTTGTCCCGAGCATCCACGTCTTGCGACGCTGGTGGCGGGAACCGCCGGCAATGAGGCGCTCACCCGGTCGTCCCCGCAAAGACGTGGATGGTCGGGACAAGCCCGACCATGACGATGAGGCAGCGTCACGGTGGAGCGTTCGCCGCGAAACTGCTAGGATCAGCTCATGACGACGATCGAGGACATCGAGCGGGCCATCAAGCGGCTTCCCGGAGCCGATCTAGCGAAGCTGCGCGACTGGTTCGACGCCTTCGAGGCCGAGCGCTTCGACCGGTGGATCGAGGCCGACGCCGCCGCCGGCAAGCTCGACGCGCTGGCGCAGGCGGCTCTGGCGGAGCATCGCGGCGGCTCGACCCGCGAGCTATGAGGCATTTCGCCAGCGCGGCCTTCTGGAAGGCCTATCGCGATCTGGCCCCTGCGGACGAAGCGCGGGGAACCCCTCTCCTGTAAGGAGAGGGGCAGGGGTGAGGTGACGGCCGCTTGACCAGCGGAACGCAGACCCAGCCGGTGCTGCGGTCAGGTCGCGCTCGATGCGGAGAAGGGCCGACCCCTCACCCCTGCCCCTCTCCCTCCGGGAGAGGGGTGGTCGTGTCCCTGATGGTGGTGTAGCTTCGCGGAGCCACCCCGATGCCGGCTTTGGCCGGGCTGGTCAGGCGGCCA
>JAIETL010000082.1 GCA_019745195.1 Beijerinckiaceae bacterium | reverse complement strand
TATTTCAAGCGCGAAGGCCGCCCGACCGAGAAGGAGACGCTGGTCTCGCGCCTGATCGACCGGCCGATCCGCCCGCTTTTCGTCGAGGGTTACCGTAACGAGACGCAGGTCGTCTGCACCGTGCTGCAGCATGACCTCGAGAACGATCCCGACATCGTCGCGATGGTCGCCGCCTCCGCCGCCCTGACGCTGTCTGGCGTGCCGTTCACCGGCCCGGTCGGCGCGGCCCGCGTCGGCTATTTCGACGGCGCCTACAAGCTCAACCCGCTGGTCGACGAGATCAAGGAATCGCAGCTCGATCTCGTCGTCGCCGGCACTCCGGACGCCGTGCTGATGGTCGAATCCGAGGCCAAGCAGTTGTCCGAGGACGTCATGCTCGGCGCGGTGATGTTCGGCCACAAGCACTTCCAGCCGGTGATCGACGCGATCATCCGTCTGGCCGAGAAGGCCGCCAAGGAGCCGCGCGACTATGTGCCGGCCGACAACTCGGTCGTGCTCGACGCCGTGCTCAAGCTGGTCGACGCCGATATCCGCGCCGCCTACAAGATCACCACCAAGGCCGAGCGCTACAAGGCGCTGGACGCCGCCAAGGCCAAGGTCGCGGCGCTGGTCTCGGAGACCCCGGACGGCAAGACGACCTTCACCAAGGAGCAGGTCGGCGGCCAGTTCAAGGAGGCGCAGGCCAAGGTCGTGCGCTGGACCATCCTCGACGACGGCGTCCGCATCGACGGCCGCGACCTGAAGACCGTCCGCAAGATCGTCTCGGAAGCCGGCATCCTGCCGCGCACCCATGGCTCGGCGCTGTTCACCCGCGGCGAGACGCAGGCGCTGGTCGTGACCACGCTGGGCACGGGCGACGACGAGCAGTATATCGACTCGCTGGAGGGCACCTACAAGGAGACCTTCCTGCTGCACTACAACTTCCCCCCCTATTCGGTGGGTGAAGCCGGCCGCATGGGCTCGCCCGGCCGCCGCGAGATCGGCCATGGCAAGCTCGCCTGGCGCGCCATCCGGCCGATGCTGCCGGCGAAGTCCGAGTTCCCCTACACGATCCGCGTCGTCTCGGAGATCACCGAGTCGAACGGCTCCTCCTCGATGGCCACGGTCTGCGGCACCTCGCTCGCCCTGATGGACGCCGGCGTGCCGCTCAAGGCGCCGGTCGCGGGCATCGCCATGGGCCTGATCCTGGAAGGCAAGCGCTTCGCGGTGCTCTCCGACATCCTCGGCGACGAGGACCATCTCGGCGACATGGACTTCAAGGTCGCCGGCACCGCCGAGGGCATCACCTCGCTGCAGATGGACATCAAGATCGCCGGCATCACCGAGGAGATCATGAAGGTCGCCCTCGACCAGGCCAAGGGCGGGCGCGACTACATCCTCGGCGAGATGAACAAGGCGCTCTCGACCTCGCGCGGCCAGCTCGGCGAATATGCCCCGCGCATCGAGACGATGAAGATCCCGGTCGACAAGATCCGCGAAGTCATCGGCTCCGGCGGCAAGGTCATCCGCGAGATCGTCGAGAAGACCGGCGCGAAGGTCAACATCGAGGATGACGGCACCATCAAGATCGCCTCGGCCGACGGCAAGTCGATCGAAGCCGCGATCAAATGGATCAAGTCGATCGTCTCCGAAGCCGAGCCGGGCATGATCTATGACGGCACCGTGGTGAAGATCATGGAGTTCGGAGCCTTCGTGAACTTCTTCGGCGCCAAGGACGGCCTCGTCCACATCTCCGAACTCGCCGCCGCCCGGGTCCAGAAGGTCTCGGACGTCGTCAAGGAAGGCGACAAGGTCAAGGTCAAGTTCCTGGGCCAGGACGAGCGCGGCAAGATCCGACTCTCGATGAAGGTCGTCGACCAGGAGACCGGCGAGGACCTGACCGAGAAGCTCAAGGCCCAGCGCGAGGCGGAGAAGAGCCGCGAGCGCGCAGCCGAGTGAGGCTTGCGCGCATGTGAGACGCTTTGCGTTTCACGTGAATCACGACGCCCCGCATCGCAGGATGCGGGGCGTTTTCGTTCAGGGCGAACCTTGCCGTCATTGCGAGCGCAGCGAAGCAATCCAGAGTCTCGCGCAAACCTCTGGATTGCTTCGCTTCGCTCGCAATGACGAATGGGCTGGCATGCAAACCGAGCTTCGAATAGTCGAGACTTATCGCCTCTCGGAGATCGACATGGTTGGCCACGCCATCACCTCCCTCGCCGCCCTCTCGGCGCTCTACCCAAATCCGCCCGCGCCGGCCTCGATCCACAAGGAGATCGACCATGTCGACGAGAATTACGGGCCGCTGATCGAGGCGTCGCCCTTCATGCTGCTCGCGACCAGCGGTCCGGACGGCCTGGATTGCTCGCCGCGCGGGGATCAGCCGGGCTTTGTGCGGATCCGGGACGCCAAAACGCTGCTGATTCCGGACAGAAGAGGCAATAACCGTCTGGATTCGTTGAAGAATATCCTGTCCGACCCGAGAGTCGGAATGCTCTTCCTGATCCCCGGTCACGGCGAGACATTGCGCGTGAACGGAAGGGCAGAGCTATCCGACGACCCTGGGTTGTGTGCGTCGTTCGAGATGGCCGGAAAGCTGCCGGCCTGCGTCATCGTCGTCCATGTCGAGCGGGTGTACTTCCAGTGCTCGCGCGCGGTGGTGCGCGCCGACCTCTGGAACCCGGCGGCGCATGTCGCCAAGGGCGACGTGCCGAGCGCCGGCGCGATCCTGCGCAACATCACGGCGAAGAACGACGCGGTCGAGACGTTTGACGGGGAGACTTACGACAAGGCGCTGCCGGAGCGGGTCAAGGCGACGCTGTACTGAGAGGGCGACGGAGGCGCGCTTCCCTTCTCCCCTTGCGGGAGAAGGTGGATCGGCGAAGCCGAGACGGATGAGGGGTCGCACTGCGCCGTCTCATCAAGCAACGGCCGAAATATTCGGAGAGGCCGCGACCACCCCTCATCCGGCGCTGCGCGCCACCTTCTCCCGCAAGGGGAGAAGGGAACACGCGGCGCGCCTCACAGCAGCCCTTCGTTCCCCGCCAGAACCTTCAGGTTCACATCCGGCCGCGCGCCGACATGGCTGATGATCTCGGCCGCCGCCAACGCGCCGAGGCGCAGCGAGTCGCGAACCTCGCGGCCAGAAGTCAAGCCGAACAGGAAGCCCGCCGCGAAGAGATCGCCCGCGCCGGTGGCGTCGACCACGCGCTCGACCGGGAACACCGGCTCCTCGACGATTCCGTCCGGCGTCACGGCCAGAGCGCCCTTTTCCGAGCGCGTCACCACAGCGAGGATGTTCTCGGCCCGCAGCGCCGCCAGCGCCTCATCGAACGAGGCCGCCTGATACAGGCTCTTCAGCTCGTGCTCGTTGGCGAAGACGATGTCGACCATGCGGTTGCGCACCAGGCCCAAGAATTCGTCCCGGTAGCGGTCGACGCAAAAGGAATCCGACAGCGTGATCGCGACCTTGCCGCCGGCCTTGTGGGCGATCTCGGAGGCCTTGCGGAAGGCGTCCTTGGCCGCCGGCGGGTCCCAGAGATAGCCTTCGAGATAGATGATGTCGGCGTTCTCGACGGCCTTTTGATCGACATCGGCCACGGTCAGACCCTGGCAGGCGCCGAGATAGGTGTTCATCGTGCGCTCGCCATCGGGCGTGACGATGATGAAGGAGCGCGCCGTGGCCGGGCCTTCCGTCGCGAAGGCGGTGTCGAAAGAGACGCCGAGCGAGGTCAGATCATGGCGATAGAGCCTGCCGAGTTCGTCGTCCTTCACCTTGCCGATGAAAGCGCCCTTGCCCCCGAAGGAGGCAAGGCCCGCGATGGTGTTGGCGGCTGAGCCGCCCGAGATGACCTTGCCCGGACCCATGGCGCGGTAGAGCGCCTCGGCGCGGGGCTCGTCGATCAGCGCCATCGCGCCCTTGGTCAGGCCATGGCCCTTCAGAAAATCCTCTTCCGCCGAGGCGATGACGTCGACGATGGCGTTGCCGAGAGCGAGGACGTCGGTGCGCGAGCTGGTCATGGGCGGTCCACGTGCTGATGGGATGAGGATAGGCTGGGCGGCGTGTCGCATCCGCCTGTCGCGGGGTCAAGCTGGCTTGTCCGACCCGATCCGGCTGGCCGAGGCCTCGTCCAGCACGGCGCAGAGCCGCCGCAGGATGTCCGGCTCCAGCGCGCCGATCTCGCGGGCAAGGCGGTTGGCGAGCAGGGTCGCCTCGGGCTCCAGCCCGGCCGTATCGACGACGACGCGCGGATGGGAAAGATCGGCCAGGCGCACCAGTTCGTCGGCTTCGTCCCAGATCACGCCGAGCACATGGATCGCTCCTTGGATCAACGTGAAGGTCGGCCGGCCGCGCTTGCCGTGCTCGAGGGCCGAGAGATAGGCCGGCGTCACGCCCAGCGCGTCGGCCATCTGCGCCAGCGTGACGCCGCGCTGCGCCCGCAAGTCCCGCACACGCTGGCCGAAGGGCGTCATCGGCTTACAACTCGCGGCTGCGGCGCAGGCGGATATAGAGGGCACCCGACCCGCCATGGCGCTGCTCGGCTTCCTCGAAACCGACGACGAGCGGCCTGAGGTCCGGCAGACGAAGCCAGTGCGGCACGCTGCGCTTCAGCACGCCGCGCTCCTCGCCGAACACGGCATCGCCGGCCGCGCCCAGCCCTGCCGCACCTTTGCCCGTGACCACCAGTGCGAGCTTGCAGCCGCGCGCCTGCTCGCGGCGCAGGAAGGCGCGCAAGGCATGGTGCGCCTCGTCCTGCCGCATGCCGTGCAGGTCGATCACCGCCTCGACCGATTGCTGCCCGCGCCGGAGCTGGGTGCGCAGGCGGCGCTCCAGCGGGGCGAGCGGCGGGGCTGCGGGTTTCGCGAGGTTCGGCAGCGCCTGCGCAGGCAGCGTCATCGCCGGCGCAGCTCGATCGCCGGCCGCCGGCGGCATGGGCGCAGGCTCTTCCGGCGGGAGCGGCGCGCGGCCTGGCAGCGGCTTCACCGAGCGCGCGACTTCGCGCCAGAGCGCGATATCGGCTGCGCTCAGCACCTTGCCCTTGCGCCGCGGTGTCACCGCCTGTCCCCGCGTGGCCAAAGCACGATGAAGTCGACCGGGTGGCGGATCAGCCCGGCGCGGTGGCCGGCCTTTGCGCCCGAGCCCACGAACAGGTCCATGCGGGCCGGGCCGAGAATGGCCGAGCCGGTGTCCTGCGCGATCATCAATCTCGCCAGCCGCTCCGCGCCGCCGCCATCTCCCGGAATCGTCGCGTCGATCCAGACCGGCAGGCCATAGGGCCAGATCGTCCGGTCGATCGCGATCGAGCGCAGGGGCGTCAGCGGCAGGCCCGCCCCGCCGATCGGCCCGGAGTCGGGCGGGAGATCGTCGCGCCGCGCAAAGAAAACGAAGGAGCGATTGAGCCGGATCAGATCGCGGGCAAAGGCAGCATCGGCCTTCAGCCGCGCGATCAGCCGGTCCATCGTCATCTGCTCGGGCGGGATCGCCTCGCGCTGGCTGAGCACGCGGCCGAGCGAGGTGTAGGCATGGCCGTTGCGGCCGGCATAGACCAGCCGCGTGACCTTGCCGTCCGGCAGCCTGATGCGGCCCGAGCCCTGGACCTGCAGCACGAAGCGGTCGACCGGATCGCGCATCCAGAGGATCTCGAGATTCCGGCCGTCGAGCGCGCCGGTCTCGATCGCGGTGCGGTCTGGATAGGGTTCGAGACCGGCCGGCGTGCGCCGCGCCGAGGTCAGGCTTGCGTCAAGGCCGGGCCAGTCGTCGCCCGGCATGCGGGTGACGAGATCGGCGGGGCGGCCATAAAGCGGCGTCGGGAATGCGTCGGAGCGCGTCAGCGAACCCTCGAACTCCGGCTCGAAATAACCGGTCATGAAGCCTGTGGCGCCGTCCGCAGGCCTGATGCGCCAAAAGTTGAAACGGGTTTCGAAGAATGCGCGGATGGAGTCGCGGTTCGCAGGACCGGGCCGTGCCGCCGCAGCAGCAGCCGCGCAGGCCTCCTCCAGCCCCGGCGGCGTCTTCGCGCCCGCGCGCAAGGGCGGGCTGGCCGCGCAGCCGCGCGCGAAGATCGACAGGGCGGCGCGTTGGTCGTCATCACGCCAACCCGCGATCTCGTCAGGTGACAGGCGTTCGGCGCGCGCACCCGCAGGAAGCGGCGGCGGCGCATCCGCCAAGACTCCGGTCATGGACGCGAGGCCCGAAAGCAGCGCCAGCACGGAGCCGACGCCACGGATCACGCAGCGGATTCGGTCGCGACCAGCAGCCAGTTCGGATCGCGGCTGCCGAGCTGGCGCGAGAAGGTCCAGATGTCGTTGACCTCCGACACGGCCTCGGCGCTGCCGTCGACCACCGCTCCCTGAGCATCGCGAACGACATTGATGAGCTGCGAATCGAAGGCGATCGTCACCTGCGCAGTCTTGCCCTTCACGTCAACGGCCATGATCTGGGCCTTGTCGATCGAGACGAAATTGCTCTCGGCCTTTTCGCCGCGCTTTTCGCGCTCGCTGATCGCCAACTCGAAACCGTCATAAACTTCCTTGGCGAGCAGACCCTTGAGGGTCTTGCGGTCGCCGCGCGCAAAAGCGGTCACGATCGTCTCATAGGCCGCCTTGGCCCCGCCGAGGAACTCATGGGGATCGAAGGACGGCTCCTGTTTGACGACCGCCTCGATGCCGGCGATGACCGGCGAATCCGCCGGCGCGATGCCCTTCCAGCGCTCGGCCGCGGGCACGACGGGCGCCGCCGGATCTGCTGCGGCGCCGGGCAGGCGGATGACGTTGTCGCGGCGTCCATCGGCGGGCGTGGACTGGTCCGGGCGCATCGGCGGAGTCTCGCGGCGCGCGAACGGATCGACCGGCGGCTGCTCGCTGCCGGTCTTCTGGCCGAGCACCGAACGGAGCTTCCAGGCGACGAAGACCGCAAGCGCCAGGAAGAACAGGGTCTTAATGTCGAAATCTTGCATCGAAACCTGATCCGGAGCTCCAGAGAACCGTTTGGCCAACGGCTCCTCGCGAAAAAGGTTCCGCAAGGGCATTCGGCCGTGGCCTGGGCCTCATATGGTGATCAAGGCTCGTAACATCCACCCCTCTCCTTGTGAAGCGCTCTTGCCTCGTGAAGCGGGCTTCTTGTGCCGCGCGGGCGTCCATGATAGCCGACGCCCGCCTTGCACCGGAACGCGGTGCGCAGTTCCGGGCGCTTTCGGGCAGTCCGGGATTTCCCGAGAGACAGCTTGCAGACCGATGGTGGCGCCGATGGCCAATGACATTCCGAACGGCAATGGAGCCGCCGCAGCCGACGCCGCGCCGAGCATGAGCGCGCTGATCCAGTACACCAAGGATTTCTCGTTCGAGAACCCCAAGGCGCCGCGCGCGCTCGGCCAGCAGGAGGCGCAAGCAGGCCCGCAGATGTCGCTGCAGGTCAACGTCTCCAGCAACGGCCTCGGCGAGAACGACTACGAGACCGTGCTGCGGCTCGAGGGCAAGGCCGAACTCGGCGGCGAGACGCTTTTCGCGTTCGACCTGAGCTATGGCGGCGTGTTCCGGCTTCTCAACGTGCCCGAGGAACACATCCACCCCGTGCTGGTGATCGACTGCGCCCGGCTGCTCTTCCCCTTCGCCCGGCAGATCATCGCCGAAGCGGTGCAGAACGGCGGCTTCCCGCCCTTCTATGTGCCGCCGATCGACTTCGCCCAGCTCTTCCAGCAGCGCCTGCAGGAGCTTCAGGCCGGCGCGCCGAACGCCTGAGCGCCGTCTTCACGATACCATCATGAAAGGGGCCGCGAGGCCCCTTTTTCGTCGCCGGCGTCTTTCGGCGACCCTTGCGGGCGAGCTGGGGAACATCCATGTCGGGTCTCGGTTGACGGCGGACGCCCTGACGGGCGCCCGCCTTTTCATTGAGATCAGGAGCCACCATGGACCATCTGATGACGCTTGCCGCCGACCCCGCCGTCTGGGCGGCGCTCGGGGCACTGATCGCCATGGAGGTGGTGCTTGGCATCGACAATCTGATCTTCATCTCGATTCTGACCAACAAGCTGCCCGAGCATCAGCGCGAGCGCGGCCGCAAGATCGGCATCGGGCTGGCGCTGGTGCTGCGGCTCGGCCTGCTATCGACGGTCGCGATCATCGTCACCCTGACCGAGCCGGTGTTCTCGGTCTTCGGAAAGGCCTTCTCCTGGCGCGACCTGATCCTGATCGCCGGCGGCCTCTTCCTGGTCTGGAAGGCGACCAAGGAAATCCATCACAAGGTCGATCCCGACCATGGCCCCGACGTGTTCGACGGCGGCCGGGCTGCAACCGTCACCTTCGGCGGCGTGATCGTGCAGATCCTGCTGCTCGACCTCGTTTTCTCGATCGATTCGATCATCACCGCCGTCGGCATGACCGAACATGTCCCGGTGATGGTCATCGCCGTGGTCTTCGCCGTGCTCGTCATGCTGCTGGCCGCCAATCCGCTGGCCCGCTTCATCGAAAAGAACCCGACCATCGTGATGCTGGCGCTGGGCTTCCTGCTGATGATCGGCGGCACGCTGATCGCCGAAGGGTTCGGCGCGCATGTGCCCAAGGGCTACATCTACGCGGCGATGGCCTTCTCGGCGGCGATCGAGGGGCTCAACATGCTGACCCGGCGCAAGAAGGTCTGAGCCTGCTTGTCATTCCGGGGCTTCGCGCAGCGAAGAACCCGGAACCCACGACCGGGTGCTCGCTTGACAACCGCTGTGGCAAACACTCGCCATGTCGTGGGTTCCGGGTTCGCCGCTTCGCAGCGCCCCGGAATGACAGCGCCGCTCAGGCCTCCTCGGCCAGGCCGAGATAGCCGGCCCAGAGCGGCGTCTTGCCGAGCGTGCGCACGAAGGCTTCGTGCGCCGCGATCGCCGAGGGATCGAGACGCGGCGGCAGCGCTCGCAAACGCTGCGGCCGCTCCAGCGCGACGCCGGCGGGGCCGCCATGGGTCTGACCACCGCCGATCGCGCCAAGCCCGAGCGAGGTCTGCTTGCCGCCGATCAGCTCGATATAGACTTCCGCCAGGATCTCGGCGTCGAGCAATGCGCCGTGCTTTGTGCGGCGGGTGTTGTCGATGCCGTAGCGGCTGCAGAGCGCATCAAGACTGTTGCCAGCTCCCGGATGCTTGCGGCGCGCCATCGCCAGCGTATCGACGACGCGGGCCTGCTCGAGCGGTCCGCGCCCGATCCGCTTCAGCTCCATATTGAGGAAGCCGATGTCGAAGGCCGCGTTGTGGATCACCAGCCTGGCGTCGGCGATGAAGCTTTCGAATTCGTCGGCGACTGCCGCGAAGAGCGGCTTGTCGGCGAGAAAAGCGTCCGACAGGCCATGGACCCTGAACGCGCCCTCCGACATCGGCCGCTGCGGGTTGAGATAGCAATGAAAGCTGCGGCCGCTCGGGCAATGGTTGACCAGTTCGACGCAGCCGATCTCGACGATGCGGTCGCCGGCGTTGGCTTCGACGCCCGTGGTCTCGGTGTCGAGGACGATTTCACGCATGGTTGGCTTGTACCCGATGGACCCGCCCGGGCCGGCCGGCGAGCAGCCTCAGGATAGAGCCGACCTGCCGCCGCGCCGCCATGATGCCCTGGCCTGAGTCCACAAGGAAATGGGCGCGCCGGCGCTTTTCCGCGTCCGGCATCTGGCGGGCGAGGATCGCAGCGAATTTGTCTTCGGTCATCTCCGGACGGGCCAGCACGCGGGCCTTCTGGATTTCGGCGGGAGCCGTGACGACGAGCACGGCGTCGCAGCGGCCCTCACCGCCGGTCTCCAGCAGCAGCGGCACATCGAGCAAAGCGACGCCAGCGCCAGACTGCCGGCAGCGGGCGAGAAAGGCTTCTTCCTCCTCGCGCACGAGCGGGTGGATGATCGCCTCCAGCCGGGCCAGCGCGTCGGGCTTGCCGAGCACGGCGGCCGAGAGAAGGCTGCGATCGACCGCGCCAGCGCGCACCACGCCGGGAAAGGCCTGCGCGATCGGCGCGACGGCGCGGCCGCGATAGAGCCCATGCACGGCCGCGTCCGCGTCATGCACCGGCACGCCACGCTCCCGGAACAGGCCCGAGGTGGTCGATTTGCCCATCCCGATCGAGCCGGTCAGTCCAAGGATGAAGGTCATGCGCCTCGCGAGGGTTTTCGAATCAGTGCCCGAGGATATCGGCTTCGAGCCGGGCGCGCAGCGCAGGGGTGACCGCGGGCGTGACGCCGAACCAGCGCGCAAATCCGGGCACAGCCTGATGCAGCAGCATGCCGAGTCCATCGACCGGGATGCCGCCGCGCCGCTGCGCCTCCTCGAGCAGCGCCGTCTTCAGCGGCACATAGACGATGTCGTCGACGATCGTGCCGGGACGCAAGGCTGCCAGATCGAGATCGAGCGGCGGCTGACCCTTCATTCCCAGCGAGGTCGTGTTCACGATCAGGCCGGCCTCGCCGACGAGGTCCGGCAGGTCGGTCCAGCGGCGCACCTCCAGCGGCGCGCCGAAGGCCTGGGCGAGATCGTCGGCCCGGCCTTGGCTGCGGTTGACCACGATGATCCGCGAAAGCCCACGCAACCGCAGCCCATGGCAGACCGCGCGGGCCGCACCGCCCGCGCCGATGACCAGCGCGGCATCGGTGCGCGCATCCCAGTGGGGAACGCAAGCGTCGAGATGGCTGAGGAAGCCGGCCGCATCGGTGTTGTCGCCGCAGAGCCTGTCACCCTCGCGCCAGAGCGTATTGACCGCGCCGATGGCGCGCGCAGCCTCGCCGATCTGGTCGAGCAGGGGCATCACCGCTTCCTTATGCGGCACCGTGACATTGCCGCCTGTGAGTTCGCCCGAGCGCAGCCGCGCCATGAAGGTCGGAAGATCGGCGGGCGCGACGTCGATCCGCTCGTAGCTGCCCGACAGGCTATGCTCGGCGATCCAGCCGCCATGGATCAGGGGCGAGCGAGAATGGGCGACGGGGTGGCCGATGACGAAGCAGCGGGGGGAGGCGGGCATGTGCGGGCAAACCGGGTCTAGCGGGCGAGGCAATCGAGCGAGCGTAGCGCGCCGAGCACCGGCAATAGCGGCAATCCGAGGATGGTGGAATGGTCGCCCTCGATCGTCTCGAAGAGCTGCACGCCCAGACCTTCGATCTGGTAGCCACCGACGCTGGTGGTCACGGCCGGCCCGGCCGCCTTCGCGTAGGCCGTGATAAAGCCTCGCGACAGGCTGCGCATCGTCATCCGCGCGACCGAAACGCCTTCGCTCAGCACCTCGCCGTCACGGACAAGGACGAAGGCCGAATGCAGCCTGTGCGCCTTGCCCGAAAGCGCCGCGAGTTGCACCTGCGCGGCGGTCTCGTCGCGAGGTTTGTGAAACCGCTGTCCGTCGCAGCTCAGGGTCTGGTCCGCGCCGAGCACGATCCGGCCTGGTAGTGCGAGCGACACCGCGCGAGCCTTGTGCGCGGCGAGCGCCTGCGCGATCTCGCTCGACGTTGCGCCCGCCTCGGTCAGCCTGGCCTCAATGGCCCGCTCATCGACATCCGGCTCGTGCGTCTCGACCGGGATGCCGGTTGCCACAAGCATATCGCGGCGGGTCGCGCTGCCGGAAGCGAGGACAAGCGGCTGCGCCGCGAGCCAGAGACCGGATGCTTCGCTCATGTCGCTATGAACTTCATCCGGTGGTCGCGCAGCAGATCGAGGATCGCAGCCGCCGTCTCCTCGATCGAGCGGCGGGTGACGTCGATCACCGGCCAGCCCTTTCGCGCGCAGAGCCGGCGCGACTGGGCGACCTCGTCGGCGACGGAATCGGGGTCGACATAGGGCGTCTCGTCGTCGGCCTTCAGCGAAAGCAGGCGGTTCTGCCTGATCTGGAGGATGCGGTCGGCGCTGGCGACGAGGCCGACGATCAGCGGCTTCTTCACCCGTTCCAGCTCGGGCGGCAGCGGCACATTGGGCACCAGCGGGACATTGGCGGTCTTGATGCCGCGATTGGCGAGATAGATCGAAGTCGGCGTCTTCGAGGTCCGGCTGATGCCGACGAGGATGATGTCGGCATTTTCGAGATCGCCGCCGAGTTGCCCGTCATCGTGCAGGAGCGTGTAGTTCATCGCGTCGATGCGACGGAAATACTCGGCGTTCAGCACGTGCTGCGCGCCGGGTTTCGGCGCTGAGGCCTGCCCGAGATAGGACTGGAACAGCGAGAGCACCGGCTGCAGCACGGACAGGCAGGGGCAGCCGAGTTCCCTGCAGAAATTCTCCAGCCGCTGCGACCATTCGGGCTCGACCAGCGTGTACAGCACGACACCGGGCGAGGCCTCGATCTCGGCCAGCACGCGGGCGAGCTGCGCCTCGGAGCGGACCAGCGGATAGACATGCTCGATCGCCGAGACGGTTTCGTATTGCGCGGCCGCCGCGCGGCTGACGGCGATCAGCGTCTCGCCGGTGGCGTCGGACACCAGATGAAGATGGAAATAGTTGCGGGCCACGGCGGCTCCCGGGTTCAGGCAGGCCCGCAAGCTCTAGACCATCCCCCGCGCCGGAGGAAACCGGATTTGCAAACCGCATCGTTGCAAGCCCTTGCAGTGACGGCGGTTCCGGCGCTGGTAGGGCATCCTCGGGCCGACATTGGGACAGATGTGGACAACTCGGCCTTTCGGGGACTCCGGGGAGCAGCCCTGTATAACCCGCGCAATTGCCCACACTGCGGAGCGAGAGAGATCAGCGCGGCAATGTTTCACGTGAATCATTTTGCGGCCCGACGAGACCGACGGGATTCCGATTGGTTAAGAAACCGTTAACCGCCTCGGGACGATCGTTGCGATCGCGGCTCTTTGGACTCCGCGCCTGTGGATGGCTTGTGGAGCATCTTGCGGCGCGCTATTTGCCCCTCTCCAAGAGTCAAAAAAGAAGATTCTCTCTAGAAGACTTTCTTTTAGAGTTTGGGGTGGATGGCCGGGCATGGACATGGCGAGACGCGACGAATCGATCTTCCTGCGTACGCTGTCCGGCGAGACGTTGCCTGTTCCCCCAATCTGGATGATGCGCCAGGCGGGACGCTATCTCCCGGAGTATCGCGAACTCAGGGCCAAGGCAGGCAGTTTCCTCGATCTCTGCTACAGTCCCGAGCTTGCGGCCGAGGTCACCCTGCAGCCGATCAGGCGCTTCGGCTTCGATGCGGCGATCCTGTTCTCCGATATTCTCGTCGTGCCGCACGCGCTTGGCCAAAAACTCTGGTTCGTCGAGGGCGAGGGTCCACGCCTCGAGCCCGTCGCCGACCAGGCGAGGCTTGCCGAGATCCACGAGCGGGCGGACGAAGCCGTGCTGGCGCCGGTCATCGAGACCGTCAGGCGGGTGAAGGCTGCTTTGGCACGGGAGACCGCCTTCATCGGCTTCTGCGGGGCTCCCTGGACTGTGGCGACTTATATGGTGGCCGGCCGGGGCTCGCCGGGACAAGAGCCGGCCAAGGCGCTGTTCGCGCGCGACCCCGTGCTGTTTCAGGCGATCATCGACAGGATCGTCACCGCCTCGATCGACTATCTCAACGCCCAGATTTCCGCCGGCGTCGATGTGGTGCAAATCTTCGACAGCTGGGCCGGGTCGCTCGGACTCGACGACTTCACGCGATGGTGCATCGCGCCGACGAAGCGCATCGTCGACGGCGTCCGCGCCGTGCATCCCCATGCCCGCATCATAGGCTTCGCTCGTGGCGCCGGCGAACTCATTCCGGCTTACGTCGAGGCGACGGGTGTCGATGCGGCGGGGCTCGAATCCGAGATCGACCGCGAGTTTGCTCGCGACGCGATCCAGACGGTGGTGCCGGTGCAGGGTAACCTCGATCCGCTCGTGCTGCGCGCCGGGGGGCCGGAGCTGGAGCGGGAGGTCGCCGCCATCAAAGGGATGTTCGGCGGGCGGCCCTACATCTTCAACCTCGGTCACGGCATCCTGCCCGATACGCCGATCGCCCATGTCGAGCGGCTGCTCGCCGCCGTCCGTTCCTGAGCCGCTGCCATGTATGAATGGGTCAAGGCCGTCCATGTGATGGCGGTGATCGCGTGGATGGCGGCGCTGCTCTATCTGCCGCGGCTGATGGTCTATCATGTCGATGCAGCCGTGGGCTCGCAGCAATCCGAGACCTTCAAGATCATGGAGCGCCGGCTGTTACGCGGCATCATGACGCCTTCGATGGTCGTGGCCTGGGTGCTGGGGCTTTACCTTTCCTGGGCCGGCTTCGGATTCAGGGGCGGCTGGCTGCACGGCAAGATCGCGCTCGTGTTGGCGATGTCGGCCATGCACGGCTATCTCGTCGGCCGGGTGCGCGCTTTCGCCGAGGATCGCAACGACAAGCCGGGACGATTCTATCGCATCATCAACGAAGTGCCGGCGGTGCTGATGGCGGGGATCGTCATTCTCGTGGTCGTGAAGCCGTTCTGAGGCGGTCGCTGTCGTTTACGGCTTGAGCGCTTCGGCGATTCAGGCTATCAGGATAGCGCGCTTCTCCAGCGTCCTCCCTGTTGTCGATGGTTCTTGAGCCGACTGCCCTTGCAGACGCTCGCGCCGCGCAGCCCTCGCGCTGGTCCCTTTCCGGACCTGTCGATCTCCCTTCGAAGTCTCCTGTGCCTGCGCGTTCGCAGGCGCAACGATCATTCAGGTGCCCCATGCGGGAAATCAAGCTTCACGAACTCAAGGTCAAATCTCCGACCGAACTCCTCGCCTTTTCCGAAGGGCTCGAGGTCGAAAACGCCAGCACGATGCGCAAACAGGAGCTGATGTTCGCCATCCTGAAACAACTCGCCGCCCGCGAAACCGAAATTCTTGGCGAAGGCGTGGTCGAGGTCCTGCCCGACGGCTTCGGCTTCCTGCGCTCGTCCGATTCGAACTATCTGCCGGGTCCCGACGACATCTACGTCTCGCCGACCCAGATCCGGAAATTCGGCCTGCGCACCGGCGACACCGTCGAGGGGCCGATCCGCGGGCCCAAGGATGGCGAACGCTATTTCGCGCTGCTCAAGGTTTCGACGATCAATTTCGAAGACCCCGAAAAGATCAAGCACAAGATCAATTTCGACAATCTGACGCCGCTCTATCCCGACGAGCGCCTGCGCCTCGAGGTGCAGGATCCGACCAAGAAGGATTTCTCGGCCCGGGTCATCGATATCGTCTCGCCGATCGGCAAGGGCCAGCGCGCGCTGATCGTCGCGCCGCCGCGCACCGGCAAGACCGTGCTGCTGCAGAACATCGCTCAGTCGATCACCACCAACCATCCGGAATGCTACCTGATCGTCCTGCTGATCGACGAGCGGCCGGAAGAGGTGACCGACATGCAGCGCTCGGTGAAGGGTGAGGTCGTGTCCTCGACCTTCGACGAACCGGCCTCGCGGCACGTTCAGGTCGCGGAGATGGTGATCGAGAAGGCCAAGCGCCTGGTCGAGCATGGCCGCGACGTCGTGATCCTGCTCGATTCGATCACGCGTCTCGGCCGCGCCTACAACACGACCGTCCCGTCCTCGGGCAAGGTGCTGACCGGCGGCGTCGACGCCAACGCCCTGCAGCGGCCCAAGCGCTTCTTCGGCGCGGCTCGCAACATCGAGGAGGGCGGCTCGCTGACCATCGTCGCGACCGCGCTGATCGACACCGGCTCGCGCATGGACGAGGTGATCTTCGAGGAGTTCAAGGGCACCGGCAACTCCGAGGTCATCCTCGACCGCAAGGTGGCCGACAAGCGCATCTTCCCGGCGATCGACATCATCAAGTCGGGCACCCGTAAGGAAGAGCTCATCACGCCGAAATCCGACCTGCAGAAGACCTATGTTCTGCGCCGCATCCTTAACCCGATGGGCCCGCAGGACGCGATCGAGTTCCTGATGGACAAGCTGCGCCAGACCAAACAGAACTCGGACTTCTTTGACTCCATGAATACCTGAGCGAATCTCCGCCCTGGCACCAGCCGGAGCGGACGGCTGGCCCCGCGCCTTTGCGTCGTGCTTGCGGTATGGGCATGTAACGCCTTGATTTTGCGGCTGGTCACACCGGGTATGACCACCGTGATGCCGGTAGCCAGGCCATGACCGATCTCCGATCCCACCCGACGATCGTGGCGCTTTCGTCCGGTGGCGGGCGAGCGGGTGTCGCGGTCGTCCGTGTCTCGGGACCGCAGGTTCGATTCGTTCTCGAAACGATCGGCGGTTCGGTTCCCGTTCCGCGCGAGGCGAGTTTGCGCCGTCTGCGAGATAGGGCCGGCGAGACGATCGACACCGCCCTCGTCCTGTTCTTTCCGGCGCCTGCGAGCTTCACCGGCGAGGACGTGGCCGAGTTTCAGATCCATGGCTCGCGCGCGGTCCTTGCGAGGCTGCTGAGTGAACTCACGACGATGGCCGGAGTCCGGCTGGCCGAGCCGGGTGAATTCACAAGGCGCGCTTTTGAGGCCGGAAAGCTCGATCTGGCTGAGGTCGAAGGCCTCGCCGACCTGATCGATTCGGAGACGGAATGGCAGCGGCGGCAAGCGCTGCGCCAGATGGATGGCGCGCTTGGCGAGCGCTGCGCGGATTGGCGCGCGCGGCTGATCGAAGCCATGGCGCTGCTGGCGGCGGATCTCGACTTCTCCGATGAGGGCGATGTCAATGGGCCGCTGATCGAACAGGCATGCGCGCTGGCGGCCGATGTCCTGGTCGAGCTGCGGCAGGCTTTGGCGTCGTTTGCACGCGGCGAGCGCGTTCGGGACGGCTTCGTCGTGGTCCTCACCGGGCCGCCCAATGCCGGCAAGTCAAGCCTGCTGAACGCGCTGGCGCGGCGCGATGTCGCGATCGTCTCGGCCATCCCCGGGACCACGCGCGACGCAATCGAGATCCGGATGGACCTTGCGGGTCTGCCGGTTCTGCTGATCGATACCGCGGGGCTTCGAGACAGCAATGACGCGATCGAGGCCGAGGGCGTCAGGCGGGCTCTGGCCCTGGCCGAGCGCGCTGACCTGGTGTTGGCCTTGCGCGCGATCGATTCGTCTCCGAACCAAACGCGCCCAACCGAGCGGCATCTCGGCGTGGCGACCAAGATCGACCTGTCCGGCTCGGTGATGCCCGGCGAGATCGGCGTATCTGCGATCACCGGCGAGGGCATGCCCGCCCTGCTGGACGCGATAGCCTCCCGGCTGTCCGGCGAAAATGCGACAGAACCTGCGCTTCTGACGCGCGAACGCCATCGCATCGCCGTCTCCGATGCGATTTCCGCACTGAACCGGATGACGCAAGCGCGGCACGGTCAGGCCGAGATGCTGGCCGAAGACGTCAGACTCGCCGTCGCCGCCCTCGAGCGGCTCGTCGGTCGCATCGACGTCGAGGACGTGCTCGATCAGCTCTTCTCCGGGTTCTGCATCGGCAAATAGCAACCTGACCATGATTCACGTGAAACGGCGCCAGAGGTCGAGGATGATTGACCGAGGCCGTGCGCTTCGGTAGCCAAAGCCCATGTCAGATTATCGTCCTGAGATGCGTTACGACGTCATCGTCGTTGGCGGCGGCCATGCCGGCGTCGAGGCGGCGACGGCGTCGGCACGGCAGGGCGCCCGCACGGCCCTGCTGACGCACAGGCGCGAAACCATCGGCGTGATGTCCTGCAACCCCGCCATTGGCGGGCTGGGCAAGGGCCATCTCGTCCGCGAGATCGACGCGCTCGATGGCGTCATGGCCGTGGCGGCGGACCGCGCCGGAATCCAGTTTCGCATGCTGAACCGGCGCAAGGGACCGGCTGTGCGCGGCCCGCGCGCCCAGGCTGACCGGGCGCTGTATCGCAAGGCGGTCGGCGATCTCCTGGCCGAGCAGGACGGGCTCGACATCATCGTCGGCGAGGCCTTTGATCTCGATGTGCGGGACGGGCGCGTCTGCGCGGTGATCCTCTCCGACGGACGTCGATTCGCTACCGGAACAGTCGTCCTGACCACGGGAACCTTTCTGCGCGGACTTATCCACATCGGCGAGCGGAAGATACCGGCAGGGCGGGTCGATGAAGCGCCCTCGCTGGGCTTGTCGGGAACGCTTGAACGGCATGGCTTTGCGCTCGGCCGGTTGAAGACCGGCACGCCGCCGCGATTGGACGGCCGCACGATCGACTGGGCGGCGCTGGAGATGCAGGCCGGAGACGATCCGCCCGAGCCCTTCTCGATGCTTACCGAAGCGATCACGACGCCGCAGATCGCCTGCGGCATCACACGCACGACGCTGGCGAGCCACGATCTGATCCGCGCCAATCTGCATCGGGCGCCGATGTTTTCCGGCCAGATCGAGGGCCGCGGCCCGCGCTATTGCCCCTCGATCGAGGACAAGGTCGGGCGTTTCGGGGATCGCGACGGGCATCAGATCTTTTTGGAGCCCGAAGGCCTCGACGATCCGACGGTCTATCCGAACGGCATCTCGACCTCGCTGCCGGAGGATGTCCAGCGCGCCTTACTCGCGACCATTCCGGGACTGGAGCGCGCGGCGATGCTGCGACCCGGCTATGCGATCGAGTATGATTTCGTCGATCCGCACGCGCTAAAGAACACGCTGGAGACCCGCGCCATCGCGGGCCTGTTCCTGGCAGGTCAGATCAACGGGACGACCGGCTATGAGGAAGCCGCGGCGCAGGGCCTGCTGGCAGGATGGAATGCGGCGCGGCAGGCCGGTGGGGCCGAGCCGATCGTCCTCGAACGGACATCCTCCTATATCGGCGTCCTTGTCGACGACCTCGTCACGCGCGGCGTTACGGAGCCGTACCGAATGTTTACATCGCGCGCCGAGTTCAGGCTGTCGCTGCGGGTCGATAATGCCGATGAGCGGCTGACGCCGCTTGGATTGGCGCAAGGCCTGGTCAAAGGCCGGCGCGAAGCGGCTTTCATGGCTCGCTCTGCGGCGATCGCCGGACTGCGCAATCAGTTGGACCGTCTGTCGCTGACACCGCAGCAGGCTGCGGGCCATGGCCTGCAGTTGAATCATGACGGCCTGAAGCGCAGCGCCTATCAACTCCTGTCCTATCCGGATATCGGCTATGATCGACTGACCCAGATCTGGCCGGAGTTGCGGTCAGTCGAGCCGGCTATCGCGTCTCGGGTTACCGCAGATGCGGTCTATTCGGTCTATCTCGACCGCCAGAGCGTCGAAATTCAGTCCTATCAGCGCGACCAGTCCTTGAAGGTGCCCGACGATCTCGATCTCGACGGAATTTCCGGACTGTCAAGTGAGATCAGGCTGAAACTGGCGAGCCAACGCCCGGCTGATATCGCCCAGGCGGCGCGGATCGAGGGGATGACGCCTGCGGCATTGACGCTTCTGGCGGCGCATGCGCGGCGTCGCCGCCCGTCGCGCGCCGCGCCCGTCGCAGTCTGACTGTGGACAAGACCGATCGCGCTCGCGCTTTGCGCTTGACACCTGTTTCACGTGAAACAGAGGAGCGGCTCGCTCTATTGGTCGCTGAGCTTGAGCGCTGGCAGGTCGCGAAGAACCTGGTGTCGTCGGCCACGCTCGGCGAGGTCTGGACGCGTCATATCGCCGACTCGCTGCAGATCTTCAATCTCGCTCCAGAGGCGCGGCGCTGGCTCGATCTCGGTTCCGGTGGAGGCTTTCCCGGTCTCGTGATCGGGGTTTGCCTGGCGGAAAAAGGCGTCGGCCACATCGATCTCGTCGAAAGTAATGCCCGCAAATGCGCCTTCCTGCGCCATGCGGCCCGTATCACCGGCGCGCCCGTGACCGTCCACGCGGCCCGCATCGAGGATGCCGTCGCCGGGTTCTCTGGAAAAATCGATGTCGTGACCGCCCGGGCGTTGGCACCTTTGCCGCTGCTTTTGGAATGGTGCAATGAGCTGTTGAGAACAGGCGCGCTCGGGCTTTTTCCCAAAGGACAACATCTAGAGCAGGAATTGACCGAAGCCTCTAAATATTGGAAGATTCAGGCATCGACGATCTCTTCCGTAACGGATGAGGCCGCCCGGATCCTGATGGTTCGCGCGGCCGAGAAACGAGCCGATTCATGACCGATATGACCCCTATCGTGCTCCCGCGCCGTCCGCGCGTGCTGGCGCTCGCGAATCAGAAGGGCGGCGTCGGCAAGACCACGACGGCGATCAATCTCGGGACGGCGCTGGCGGCGATCGGCGAAAAAGTGCTGATCGTCGATCTCGATCCGCAAGGCAACGCCTCGACGGGCCTCGGCATCGATCGCAAGAGCCGCAAATCCTCGACTTATGACGTTCTCTGCGGCGATATCGGCCTTGGCCAGGCCATGCAGGAGACGGCGGTGCCCGGCCTGTTCCTGGCGCCTTCGACGCTCGATCTGCTCGGCGTCGAGCTCGAGATCGCCGGGGCCAAGGATCGCGCGATCAGGCTCAAGAAGGCGATCGACGAACTGGTCTACGATCAGCGCTGCAATGACCTGACCTATATCCTGATCGACTGCCCGCCCTCACTGAGCCTGATCACCATCAACGCGATGACGGCGGCCGACGCCGTGCTGGTGCCGCTGCAGTGCGAGTTCTTTGCGCTGGAGGGACTGAGCCAGTTGCTCAAGACGGTCGAGCAGGTCCGCGCCGGGCTCAATCCGCGCCTGATCATTCAGGGCGTCGTCTTGACCATGTACGATCCACGCAACAATCTGTCGGGCCAGGTCATGGCCGATGTCCGCGATTTTCTCGGCGACAAGGTCTATGAGACCGTGATTCCGCGCAATGTCCGCGTCTCCGAGGCCCCGTCCTATGGCAAGCCGGCCTTGCTTTATGACCTTCGCTGTTCCGGTTCGCAGGCCTATCTGAAGTTGGCCTCCGAGGTGATCAAGCGCGAGCGGCTCCTGCGCGCCGCGGCCTGACAGCCAGATTTTCAAGTGAGTTCAAGAGGATGACGATGGCCGAAGAACAGGGGCGTTCCCGCCTGGGCCGTGGCCTTGCGGCCTTGATCGGCGATGTCGGCGACGAGATCGGCGCGCTGGAGCGTGCGCGCGGCCAGCGCCGCGTGCCGGTCGAGTTTCTGCGCCCGAGCGCCCGCAACCCACGCCGCAGCTTCGGCGAGGACGATCTTCAGGAGCTGACGGACTCAATCCGCGAGCGCGGGATTCTGCAGCCGATCATCGTGCGCCCGATCGGTGGTGTCGCTGACGCTTATGAGATCATTGCCGGGGAGCGGCGTTGGCGGGCTGCCCAGCGGGCCGGATTGCACGAGATTCCGGTCATTCTCGTCGAGGCCGACGATCGGGAGGCGCTTGAGATCGCCATCGTCGAGAACGTCCAGCGGACGGATCTCAACGCGATCGAGGAGGCGGCCGGCTATGAGCGGCTGATCGCCGAGTTCGGCTATACCCAGAATGATCTGGCGCGGGTCATCGGCAAGAGCCGCAGCCATGTCGCCAACACGCTGCGGCTGTCGAAGCTGCCCGAGCCGGTGCGGCTCATGGTCGGCGAGGGCGCGATCTCGGCGGGTCATGCGCGGGCGCTGCTATCTGTTTCGGACCCGGAACTGATGGCGCGCAAGATCGTCGATGACGGGCTCAGCGTCCGTGACATCGAGCGGATCGTCCAGGATGAGAGCCGCGGCGAAAGCAGGAGCGTGCCCGGTCAGCCCCGGCGCGACAAGGATCCCGATACCCGCGCTGTCGAGAAGGCGCTCGAGGAGGCTCTTGGCCTGTCGGTCTCGATCCAGCACCGCGCCAGTGGCGGCGGCGAGATGAAGATCGGGTACAGGACGCTGGAGCAGCTCGAGGCGCTCTGCCGCAGGCTCAAGGTCTGATTGCCGTCATTCGGCGCGGGCGCCGCTGCGCGCCTGACGCGCCATGGTCCACAGAGCGCGGACGGCCGCCGATTTGCCGGTGTCGGCGTCGCGCCTGACCGCCAGCATCGTCGCGCCCAGCAGAGATATCGCCTCGACCAGCTTCGGCGTTGTCCAGGCGCCCAACGCCGCTTCCGTCGTTGGGATGCGCGGATAGGGCAGGCGCATGGCCGCGACCGCATCCTTGACGCCACGGCCGGCATCGACGCTCTGGCGCGCCTTCAGCAGCCCCAGCGCATGGCGCAGCACGCCGCCAAGCATGACGCCCGCGTCGAGCCCCTCGCGGGCCAGTTTCGCCTGGGCGAGGTCGAGCGCCGGAATCCGGCCGGCGAAGACGGCATCGACCAGAACGCCAAGCTCGCGCTGGGCCGTGTCGCCGACGACCGCGTCGATATGGCTGTCCTCGATCGCCTTGTCCGCTCCCGCATAGAGCAGCAGCTTCTCGATTTCGCGGCGAGAGGTCTGGCGGTCGCCGCCAAGCAGCCCGGCAAGGCGGTCGCGGCCGGCGCGGTCGATGGTCTTGCCGTCGGCGCGGACCATCTCGTCGATGATCCCGCCAAGATCGCGCGCGGCGTCGCCATAGCACGGCACCACAAGCGCTGTGCGCGCCTTCTCGCAGGCGAGCCGGAGCGGATTGCCGCGCTGGAGGTCGCCGGCTTCAACGATGACGATCGCGTCCTGCGACGGGGTGGCCAGCAGCGGTTCGACGGCGGAGAGCAGCGGTTTGCTGGTCGCGGAGACGCGGATGGCGCGCCGTCCCCCGAACAGGCCGATCGTGTTCGCCTCGTCGACGAGCCTGAGCGGATCGCTGGCGATATCGTCGCCATCCATGCGCACGAGCTGGAAGGCGTCGTTGGGATCATCGACGCTGGCGCGAGCGAGACTCGTGGCGCGCTCCGCGATCAAACCTGCGTCGGGACCATAGAACAGGACCAGCCGCCAGGCTGGATCGAGCCGTGCCAAAGCCCTGTCGGCCTCATGCGCCTTGATGGCGACCATGCCGGCAGCGTCCGTCTACAGGGCGACGAGGTCGGCGGAAAGCTGGCCGCGAATCAGCGTGGCGAGCGATCTGGCGGCGCGGATCTGCGCGTCTCGGGCGGCCCTTACCGTCGCGAATCGCTGCACCGACCGCTCATAGGGTGCGCGGACCATGTTCGTGCCCTGCGAGACGACCTTGCCATCGGCCTTGTTGGTGACGCTCCAGGTCGCGCGCGCGACGAGGATGGCGGAGTCGGCCCGGCCATTGGCGAAGTCGACCGTCACCACCTCAAGTGCGTCGGTCACAGAGGCAGTGAACTTCAGGCGCTTGGGCGCGATGGTCTCGCCGCCGCCATCGAGCTCGAAGACGAGTTCGTTGCGCAGATAATGCCCGGTCAGGCCCTTGATCTCGTCGATTTCGACATCGCGCAGCGCATTCCGGACGCTGCCGCCGATGCTGCTTGCGGTATTCTCCGCATAGAGCGGCTGCAGGCAGCCTCCCGCGAGCGCAGCCGCCGACAGGGCCATCGCCAGCATCACCCGGCGGGACGGAGCCTGCGTCGACAAAACGGCTTCAGACGACGACATTCACGATTCTCCCGGGCACGACGATGATCTTCCGGACGGGCCGACTTTCGAGCGCTCTCACAACGGCCTCGTCGGCGCGCACGACAGCCTCGACGGCCATCGTATCGGCATCGGCGGGCACCGTCACCTCCGCGCGCTTCTTGCCGTTGATCTGGACGGGCAGCGTGATGCTGTCGTCCTTCAGCAGGGCCTCGTCCGCAACCGGCCAGGCTGCCTCGCCGACCAGCCCCGGCCGACCGAGCGCCTGCCAGCATTCCTCGGCCAGATGCGGCATCATCGGCGCGACAAGTTGCGTGGCGATGATGGCGGATTCATGCAAAGCGAAAGCGATGTCGGCAGTCAGCGCGGCGCTTTCCGCAGCCGCGTCGAGCGCCTTCCCGATCGCATTGGTGAGCGTGTAGATGTGAGCCACACAGCGGTTGAAGCCGAGCCGCTCGATATCGGCCCCGACCGCATGCAGCGCCCGGTGGCTCGCCTTGCGTAGCGTCAGGGCCACGTCCCCGAAGGCCGGGGGCGCATCGGCCCGGTTGCCGGTGCGCTCGGCGATCTCGCCGACCAGCCGCCAGAGACGCTGGACGAAGCGGGCCGCGCCCTGCACACCCTCGTCGGTCCAGATCACGTCGCGGTCGGGCGGCGAATCCGAGAGCATGAACCAGCGCGCGGTGTCGGCCCCGTAGGAGGCGATGATGTCGTCGGGATCGACGACGTTCTTCTTCGACTTCGACATCTTCTCGATCGCGCCGATCTCGATCGGAGCGCCGGTCTCGACATGGAAGCCGCGCCGCTGCGCGCCATCGACCTCGATGCGCACGTCGCCGGGCTCCACCCAGCTTCCGTCCTGGGCGCGGTAGGTCTCGTGGACGACCATTCCTTGCGTGAACATGCCGGCGAACGGCTCGTCCAGCCCGGCATGGCCGGTGGCCTTCATGGCGCGGGTGAAGAAGCGCGAATAGAGCAGGTGCAGGATCGCGTGCTCGACGCCGCCGATGTACTGATCGACCGGCAGGAAGCGGTCGACGACTGTCCGGTCGGTCGGGCTGTCGGTCCGCCACGGATCGGTGAAACGGGCGAAGTACCAGGACGAATCGACAAAGGTGTCCATCGTGTCGGTTTCGCGCCGGGCCTTGCCGCCGCACTGCGGACAGGCGACATGCTTCCATGTCGGGTGATGGTCGAGCGGATTGCCCGGCTTCTCGAAGGAGACGTCGTCGGGCAGCGTCACCGGCAGATCGGCGTCCGGCACCGGAACCGTGCCGCAAGCGGCGCAATGGATCACCGGGATCGGGCAGCCCCAATAGCGCTGTCGCGAGACGCCCCAATCGCGCAGGCGGAAGTTGACCTTTCGCGCCGCGACCGGCGCATTTCCGAGGACCGTGGTCTCAAGCCGGCGTGCGACTTCTTCTTTCGCCTCCGGAATGGTCATGCCGTCGAGGAAGCGCGAGTTGATCATGCGGCCGTCATCGACGAAGGCGGTGTCGGTGATGACGAAGCGCGCCGGGTCGGTCCCTTCCGGACAGACCACCGGCGTGTTGCCGAGCCCGTATTTGTTGACGAAATCGAGGTCGCGCTGGTCATGCGCCGGGCAGCCGAAGATTGCGCCGGTGCCGTACTCCATCAGGATGAAGTTCGCGACATAGACCGGCAAAGTCCAAGACGGATCAAAGGGATGGGCGGCGCGGATGCTGGTATCGAAGCCGAGCTTTTCCGCCTTGTCGATCGCTTCCTGAGCCGTGCCGGTGCGCTTGCACTCCTCTATGAAGGCCTGCAGCGCAGGATTCGTCGCGGCCGCCGCCTTGGCGAGCGGGTGATCGGGCGCCACGGCCAGGAACTTCGCGCCGAAGAGCGTGTCGGGCCGCGTGGTGTAGACTTCCAGCTCGCTCAGGGCGACAGCATTCGATTCGAGACCGAAACGAACAAGCAGACCTTCCGAGCGGCCGATCCAGTTCTTCTGCATCAGCCGGACCTTGTCGGGCCAGCGCGTCAGACCCTCCAGCGCGTCATGCAGTTCCTGCGCGTAGTCCGTGATCATGAAGAACCATTGCGTCAGCTCGCGCAGCTCGACGAGTGCGCCCGAGCGCCAGCCGCGCCCGTCGATGACCTGTTCATTGGCCAAAACGGTCTCGTCGACCGGGTCCCAGTTCACCTTGGCGGTCTTGCGGTCGACCAGCCCGGCCTTCAGGAAGTCCAGGAAGAGCTTCTGCTGGTGCCGGTAATAGCTCGGGTCGCAGGTCGCCAGTTCGCGGCTCCAGTCCAACGACAGGCCCATGGACTGCAATTGCGTCCGCATCGTCGCGATATTGGCGTAGGTCCAGTCGCGCGGATGGACCTTGCTGGCCTTGGCGGCGTTCTCGGCCGGCAGGCCGAACGCGTCCCAGCCCATCGGATGCAGCACGGAAAAGCCCTTGGCGCGCTTGTAGCGCGCCACGACGTCGCCCATCGCATAGTTGCGGACATGGCCCATATGGATGCGCCCCGACGGATAGGGGAACATCTCGAGCACGTAGTAGCTCGGCTTGCCGTCGTCGTTGCGGGTCTCGAAGAGCTTGCGCCCGTTCCAGACATCGCGCCATTTCGGCTCGGATTCCTTGGGATTGTAGCGTTCGACGGCCATGAGAACATGCGATTGTTGCGTGAGCGAAGCGAGCCGGACTAGGACACGATTGCGCGGACCGGGTCAACGGCGCGCAGAGGGCCGAAGCCCTCGGAATGGAAGGGTTTTTCGATGAGCGACGTCGCGGCCAGACTCCGGGAGACGAGGAACGCGGTGCAACGCTCGGCGCGCGATGTCGGGCGCGAGCCTTCGTCCGTGACGCTGGTCGCGGTCTCCAAGACCATGCCGGACGAGATGATCCTGCCGGCGCTGGACGCCGGGCAGCGCGTCTTCGGCGAGAACTACGTGCAGGAGGCCAAGGCCAAATGGCCCGCCTTGCGAGAACGCTTCCCCGACGTCGAATTGCACATGATCGGGCCGCTGCAATCCAACAAGGCGCGCGAGGCGGTCGAGCTGTTCGACGTCATCCAGTCGCTCGATCGCGAGAGCCTTGCCAAGGAGCTTGCGCGCGAGATGGCGCGCAGCGGCCGCGCTCCGCGCCTGTTCGTGCAGGCCAACACCGGCGACGAGCCGCAGAAGGGCGGCGTGAGCCCATCGAAGATCGACGCCTTTCTGGAGACCTGCCGCGTGCATCATGGCCTCGCCATCGAGGGGCTGATGTGCATTCCCCCGGCGCAGGACCAGCCCTCGCCGCATTTCGCCCTGCTCGCCAAGATCGCGGCGCGCAACGGCTTGCCCGGTCTCTCAATGGGCATGAGCGCCGATTACGAGGCGGCGATCCAGCTGGGCGCGACGCATGTGCGGGTCGGCAGCGCGATTTTTGGCGCGCGAAGCACCCCTTCTCCCCTTGCGGGAGAAGGTGGCGCGTAGCGCCGGATGAGGGGTTGCACTGCGCTATCCTGTTGAATGGAAGTGCATACATCCGAGGGCGGCGCGACCCCTCATCCGTCGCGGCTTTGCCGAGCCACCTTCTCCCGCAAGGGGAGAAGGGGTCGCCCCACCACCATCACGCAGCGCCTCCCCAGCCTCGGCAACACCTTGGCGAACACCTCGGTGCTGACGGCGACGCACCCCGCCGTCGGCGAGAAGCCGGGCCGCGCCAGATGCCAGAAGATCGCGCTGCCCCTGCCGCGAATCACCGGTGCATCGTTCCAGCCGAGTTCGACGATGACGTCGTAGAGATTGTCGTCGCGCGTCAGCCGCTCTTCGGCTTCGCCCGGCGGGCGGTCGATCAGGCGGTTGTAGCGGCGGTCGGTGACATCGTCGCACCAGGCGTCGCGCGGACGGATCGCCCGAACCGGAAGCAGCGTGCGCGGCCTCGGGGCCCGGTCGGCGCGCCAGAGCACGCTGCGCAACGGCAGGGCCGCATGCGGCGTGCCGCCATCGCCCTCGCGCTTGTCGACGCGGATGCCGGAGCGCCCGAGCGCGCAGGGAAAGACGGCGCGGCCCGCGACCAGAAAGCCCTTGCGGGGATCATGCACCGAGGCGAAGACGCGCAATCGCGTCAGCAGGCCTGGCGTTGACCTTGGCGAGCCGGCTCGCTGCCGGTCACATTTTCTCACGGCATTTCCATCCTGCGTGACCTGTTTTCGAGCATGGCCGACTTGCGGTCGCGAATCAGCGGCCGCATGGTGACAAAAGCGCAACCAGACGATCGAATCCCCATGTCAGCCGTCCATCATATTCTTCTGGTCGATGACGACCAGACGCTGCGTGACGCTCTGGCCGAGCAGCTCGCGCTCTATGACGAGTTCAAGATCTCGACGGCCGGCGCGGCGACGGCGGCCGTCAAGGCGGTTCAGGCCGAGCGTTTCGACCTCGCGGTGATGGATGTCGGCCTGCCGGACATGGATGGCCGCGAGGCGGTCAAGATGATGCGCAAGAACGGCTTCAAGAGCCCGGTGATCATGCTGACGGGGCAGGGCTCCGACGCCGACACGGTGCTGGGGCTCGAGGCCGGCGCAAACGACTACGTCGTGAAGCCGTTCAAGTTCGCCGTGCTGCTCGCCCGCATCCGGGCGCATCTGAGGCAGTATGAGGCGAGCGAGGATGCGGTCTTCCAGGTCGGGCCCTATACCTTCCATCCCGGCTCCAAGCTGCTCGTCAGCGAGAAGGGCTCCAAGACCAAGCTGACCGAGAAGGAAACCGCGATCCTGCGCTTCCTTTATCGCGCCGGCCGCAAGCCGATCGCCCGCGAAATCCTGCTGCAGGAGGTCTGGGGCTACAACTCCCAGGTCACCACCCATACGCTGGAGACGCATATCTACCGGCTGCGGCAGAAGATCGAGCCCGATCCCGGCCATGCCCGGCTGCTCGTGACGGATGCGGGCGGTTACCGCCTGAACCCTTAAGACCGGAATGGCTCTCGACGACGACATCGCCCTGCTGGCCCGGCAGAACCTGCTGGGCCTGATGGATCGCGATGCGCTGCGGCTCGTGGCGTTCGCGGCCGAAAGCCGCATCCTGCGCGCAGGCGACGTGCTGTTCCGCTCCGGCGAATCCTCCGACAGCGCCTTTCTTGTAATCTCAGGCGCTGTCGCGCTGATGCAGGGCGATGACGGCCGGGCGGCCGACGAGATCGCGGGCGCAGGCGCGCTGATCGGCGAGATGGCGCTGTTTGCCGCGATCGAGCGGCCGGTGACGGCGATCGCGCGCGAGCCAACGCAGGTGATGAAGCTGTCGCGCAGTGTGATGCGCCGCGTGCTCGGCGAATCGCCCGGTTCGGCGCAGGCGATCGCGGATGCGATCAGCGACCGGCTGCAGGGTTTCGTCGGCGAACTGGCCGGCGTGCAGGTGGCGCTGCTCGATATCGAGCGCGGCTGACCGGCGTCAGAGCGCCAGCGTTACGGTGACCGGGACATGGTCGGACGGCCGCTCCCAGCCTCGCGCCTCGCGCAGGAAGCCGAGATCGCGCAGCGTCGGCTTCAACCCGTCCGAGAGCCAGATATGGTCGAGCCTGCGGCCGCGATTGGAGGCTTCCCAGTCGGCGGCGCGGTAGCTCCACCAGCTATAGAGCTTCTCCGGCTCGGGCCGCAGGGTGCGCGCTGCGTCGGTCCAGCCCAGTTCCGAGCGCAGTTTCTCGAGCGTCGTGGTTTCGATCGGCGTATGGCTGACGACGTCGAGCAACTGCCTGTGGCTCCAGACGTCATGCTCGTAGGGGGCGATGTTGAGGTCGCCGAGCAGGATCGCGGGCCGGTCGGTCGGTCGTTTCGTCATGCCCCAGACGCCGATCTCGTCGAGGAAGGCGAGCTTATGGGCGAATTTGACGTTGAGTTCCGGGTTGGGTATGTCGCCGCCGGCGGGAATGTAGAAATTGTGGATCGCGATGCCGGCCGCGGCGCCGGCGCCAGCGTCGAGCACCACGCTCATGTGCCGGGCGTCGTTCTTGCCGCACATCGCCATCGCGTCGCGCTCGCTGAACGGCAGTTTCGAGACGATCGCGACGCCGTTATAGCCCTTCTGGCCGATGAAGGCCTGATGCTCGTAGCCGAGCTGGTGGAAGGCTTTGGCCGGAAACTGCTCGTCGGGCGTCTTGGTTTCCTGCAGGCACAGGATGTCGGGGGCATGCTCGGTCAGGAAGCGCCCGACCATGCCGATGCGCAGGCGCACCGAGTTGATGTTCCAGCTTGTGACGGTGAGTTGCACGCGAGGGCTTCCGGGCGGGAGGAGGCCGGAAACTGGGTCGGAGCGCAAGGAAAAGCAAGCGCCTTGCCAGGGACTTATCCCGTCATGGTCGGGCGTGTCCCGACCATCCACGTCTTCCGCTGTCGAACGCTAAGCCCAAGACGTGGATGCTCGGCACAAGGCCGAGCATGACGGAGGAGGTATCACAGCACGCGCTGGTAGTTGATCACGAAGTTCTTCGGATCGGGCTGGCGCTGGGTGTCGAGATTGTAGAGCGAGACGGAGGTCTCGTAGCCCTGCGGGTCGATGACCACCCATTGCCGCAACACATTGGCCGCAAGGTCATAGTTCAGCGTGATCTTCGAGGTGCCGCCCAGCGTCGAACGGTCCTCGATCCTGACCGAGAGGATGTCGCCCTTGGTGCTGTAGCCGGTGACGATCGAATCCTTGGCCAGATCCATCCGCTCCTTGAGCAGGAACTTCAGCGGCGTCTGGCCGATCGAGTAGAGGTCCTGCGTTGCGAGCTTCGAATCGCGAATCGCGACCGAGGTGCCGTCGGCGACGACTTCCATCGTCACGGGCGGACGGTAGTCGAAGCGCATCTTTCCGGGCCGCTGGACATAGATCTTGCCCTCGAAGCGGCGTCCGTCGGCGGCGAACTGGATGAAATCGCCTTGCAAGGCGACGAATCCGTTGAAATAGGCGTTGAGCTTCTCGACCGCCTCAGCCTGCGAGGCGGGTGCGGCGCTGCGTGTCTGCGCACGGGCCGGCCTCACGGCGGCCGCCGGCGGTTCGGCCGTGGCCGTGACGACCGAGGTGCCGCCGTCCGCGCGCGCGACGCCCAGACCATCGGGACGGATCGGCGGCAACGGCGTCGGGCGGTTCGCGGGCGTGGTCGTCGCCGAAGACCCGGCCGGCTTGGCGGGCTGGAGTTGCAGCGGCTGCGCCAGAACGGGGGCGACGAGCAGTGCGCCAGCCAGCATGGATGCGGCGAGGAGCGGAAGCGAGCGGGGCCGGAACGATGTCATGAGCGAGAAGGCTCCCGTAACAGGCGGCTGGCAAAGCCGGACAGACTGGTCAACGCCGAGGATGGGGACAAGGTTGCAGTTCGTCATGGCAATTTGACGGCCGGCGCCCCGGCCATGACGCAACGAAAGCCCTGCCCGGTCAATCCTCGTCCTCGCGGGCCCGGCCGGTCTCGACCAGGATCTCGCGCTTGCCGGCGTGGTTGGCCGGGCCGACGATCCCCTCGTTCTCCATCCGCTCCATGATCGAGGCGGCGCGGTTGTAGCCGATCTGGAGACGGCGCTGGATATAGGAGGTCGAGGCCTTCTTGTCGCGCAGCACCACCGCGACCGCCTGATCGTAGGGGTCCTCGCTTTCGGCCTGGCCCATGGCGCTCTTGTCGAAGACGGCGCCGTCCTCGGCCTCCTCGCCCGCCGGCTCCTCCTCGGAGGTGACTGCGTCGAGATATTGCGGGCGGCCTTGCGTCTTGAGATGGGCGACGACTTTCTCGACCTCGGCGTCCGAGACGAAGGGGCCGTGGACGCGGGTGATGCGTCCGCCTCCGGCCATGTAGAGCATGTCGCCCTGGCCGAGCAATTGCTCGGCGCCCTGCTCGCCCAGGATGGTGCGTGAATCGATCTTTGAGGTGACCTGGAAGGAGATGCGGGTCGGGAAATTGGCCTTGATCGTGCCGGTGATGACGTCGACCGAGGGACGCTGCGTCGCCAGCACGACATGGATGCCGGCCGCGCGCGCCATCTGGGCGAGGCGCTGGATCGTGCCCTCGATCTCCTTGCCGGCGACCATCATCAGGTCGGCCATCTCGTCGACGATGACGACGATGAAAGGCAAGGGCTCGAGGTCCATGACCTCGTCCTCGTAGATCGCCTCGCCGGAATGCCGGTCGAAGCCGGTCTGCACCGTGCGGGTGATGACCTCGCCGGCCGCCTTGGCCTCGCCGACGCGCGCGTTGAAGCCTTCGATGTTGCGCACCGAGAGCTTCGACATCTTCTTGTAGCGCTCCTCCATCTCGCGCACCGCCCATTTCAGCGCCACGACCGCCTTCTTCGGGTCGGTGACGACGGGCGTCAGCAGATGGGGAATGCCGTCATAGACGGAGAGTTCGAGCATTTTTGGATCGACCATGATCAGCCGGCACTCCTCCGGCTTCAGCCGGTAGAGCAGCGACAGGATCATGGTGTTGATCGCGACGGACTTACCCGAGCCGGTGGTGCCGGCGACGAGCAGATGCGGCATCTTGGCGAGATCAACGATCACCGGCTCGCCGCCGATCGTCTTGCCGAGGCCGAGCGCCAGCCTGTGCTTGGAGCTTTCGAAATCCTGGCTCGCCAGCAATTCGCGCAGGAAGACGGTCTCGCGCTTGGCGTTGGGCAGTTCGATGCCGATGGCGTTCTTGCCCTGCACCACGGCGACGCGGGCCGAGATCGCGCTCATCGAGCGGGCGATGTCGTCGGCCAGCGAAATCACGCGGGAGGATTTGGTGCCGGGCGCGGGCTCCAGTTCATAGAGCGTCACCACAGGGCCGGGGCGGACCTGCGTGATCTCGCCGCGCACGCCGAAATCCTCCAGCACGCCTTCGAGCAGCGTCGCGTTCTGCTCAAGCGCATCGGTCGAGATCGTATTGGCCGGGAGCTTCTTGGGCTCGGAGAGGTAGGTCAGCGGCGGCAGTTCGAACTCCTCGCGGTCGAGCAGCGAGGGCTGGGCCTCGCGCTGGAGACGTTTGCCGGGCTTTGGCGCGACAGGCGGCGCGGTGACGCGGGGCGCGTTGAGGTCGCGCAGGTCCTGCGGCTCCTCGTCATCCTCGAACACCGGTTCCTGCGCGCGGGCGGCAGGGCGCGAAACCGGGAGCGGCTCGGGGGCGAACTCCGGCATGGGGGGGCGCGCGGCCTGCTCG
Organism: Beijerinckiaceae bacterium; assembly: GCA_019745195.1. Taxonomy (GTDB): domain Bacteria; phylum Pseudomonadota; class Alphaproteobacteria; order Rhizobiales; family Beijerinckiaceae; genus Allobosea. The sequence goes on along the minus strand of JAIETL010000082.1, from coordinate 2,061 downwards.
TGGAATTGCGGCTCGCGCCTGACGCGTCCGGCGGCGACAGGCGCAGCGCCGGCCGTCCCTGCCGCGCCGGCCTTTCCCGCGGCGCCCTGCGCCATCGGCTCGGGCGGATGCGGCAGGCGGCGCATGACCATGCCCTTCAGCGACATCGCGCCATGGGCGAGCCAGCCGATCAGGATGACGGCGAGGCCGGGCTCGTCGTCGCGGCGATCGTCGTTGTCGGACCAGGATTCGTCGCCGGCCTCCGTCTCCTCGACCGGGTCCTCGTCATTGACGAAGCCGAAGCCCGCGGCGGCCGTGACGGCGAGGATCGCGATGCCGGCATAGAGGAAGCCGACGAGGCCGCCGAGCGCATTGCCGGCGATGCCGACGAGATTGCGGGTGCCGAACAGGAGCCCGTCGCCGATGACGCCGCCCATGCCGGTCGGCAGCGGCCAGCGCGGCGTCGCGGGCAGGGCGCTGGCGACGGCCGCAGTCGCGGCGACGCCGACGATCCAGAGGCCGAGTTTCAGAGCGCCCCGGTCGAACAGATGCACGCGCATCAGCCGCAACGCCCAGGTCAGCGGCGGAAACAGCATGGCGACGACGCCCAGACCCAGGAGCTGCATGGTCAAGTCGGCGACCATGGCGCCAGGCCGGCCGAGCCAGTTGCTGACGGCCCCGTTGGTCGCGTTGTTGAGGCTCGGATCGTCGACCGACCAGGTCGCGAGCGAGACCGCGACGGCGGCGGTGACGGCCAGAAGGGCCATGCCGCAAAGCTCGGCGGCGCGGCGCGACAGGAACTCCCGCACCGGATCGGGCAGGCGGTCCATCAGCGATGAGGAGCGGCGGATCGTGCGCATGCGTTGGGGCCGTGCCTGGATGGCCGACCGAAAGCGGCCGACCTCACCGGCCACGTTAGGAAGGGCAGGTTAAGACCCGCTTAACCTTGAGCGTCCACGCACTGCCGCCGATCGGCCGGCCAAGGAAGAACCCCGGCGGTTGCCCGCCGGGGTCGATGTTTCACGTGAAGCGGTGGAGGTCGTGTCAGGCGTGGTAGGCGCGCTCGCCATGCTCGGCGATGTCGAGACCCTCGCGCTCGGCGTCGGGAGCCACGCGCAGGCCGACGATCACATCGACGACCTTGTAGAGGATCAGCGAGCCGACGCCGCTGAAGACCAGCGTGAACAGGACCGCCTTGACCTGGGCGAAGAAGGCCGTGCCGAACTCATAGGCACCCACGGCCAGCTCGCCGGGCTTGCTGGTGTAGTCCGGGATGCCGGCGCCGCCGAGCGCGGTGTTGACCAGGATGCCGGTCGCCAGCGCGCCGATGATGCCGCCGATGCAGTGGATGCCGAAGACATCGAGCGAGTCGTCGTAGCCGAGCGCGTTCTTGACGCTGGAGCAGAAGACGAAGCAGACGACGCCCGAGATCGCGCCGAGCACGATGCAGCCCATCGGGCCGGCGAAGCCGGCGGCCGGCGTGACCGCGACGAGGCCGGCGACAGCGCCCGAGACCATGCCGAGCATGGAGGGCTTGCCCTTGACCGCCCATTCGATGAAGAGCCAGCCGACCGCCGCCGCAGCGGTGGCGACGAAGGTGTTGACCATGGCGAGCGCCGCGGTGCCGTTGGCCTCGAGGTTGGAGCCGGCGTTGAAGCCGAACCAGCCGACCCAGAGCAGCGCGCCGCCGATCAGGGTCATGGTCAGCGAGTGGGGAGCCATCAGTTCCTTGCCATAGCCGATGCGCTTGCCGAGCAGAACGCAGCCGACGAGGCCGGCGATGCCTGAATTGATGTGGACCACGGTGCCGCCGGCGAAATCGAGCGCGCCCCATTTGAAGAGCATGCCGGCATCGGCGTTGACGGCGTCGAGCGCGGCCTGGGCCGCGGCCTTGCCTTCGGCCGGCGCCTCAGCCAGCGCCTTGGCGGCGTTGCCGACGAGATCGGGGCCGCCCCAGTACCAGACCATATGGGCCATCGGGAAATAGATGAAGGTGACCCAGAGCACGGTGAAGAGCAGCAGCGCCGAGAACTTCATGCGCTCGGCGAAGGCGCCGACGATGAGGGCCGGCGTGATGCAGGC
>JAIETL010000092.1 GCA_019745195.1 Beijerinckiaceae bacterium | reverse complement strand
TGGCCGCCTGACCAGCCCGGCCAAAGCCGGCATCGGGGTGGCTCCGCGAAGCTACACCACCATCAGGGACACGACCAAGTGTGAAGGCTTCCAACAAGAGGCGCGAGCAGTGGTGACGGTTCGCGTCATGCCAAGATTTTGCCAGATCGACTACCAGAAGCGACTACCGGGGATGCCCTTGAACGGTCCGGCGACCTGGGATGTTATCCAGCCGCCATAGAAGCCGCCGGGCTGTGGCGTGACCACTTCGCCATCGACCAGGCATTCGTCGAACGGCTGTGCATAGAAGGCGATGAAGCCGGCCAGGATTGCGAAGGCGGGCGTCGGCGATGGATAAAGCCAGCCGACTTGGCGCAGCGTCTCGGACCCGAACACCAGATCGATATAGCTCGCCTGCCCTTTCCACTCGCAGATCGAACGATGCGGCGACGGCAGCAGCCGAGCGTTCACGCTGTCTGGCGGAATGTAATAAGTCGGCGGATGGCTGGTTTCGATTACGCGGACAGAAGCCGTCGTGTCGGCAACTGTCTCGCCGCGATGGCGGATTACGATGCGACGGTCACAGGGCTCGGCGATAGCCGGTCGCGGGAAGGTCCAGACGCTGTCCTGACCTGGCCGAGTTGGCTCCGGGACGATGCTCATTGGCTACCTGCGACGTTTCCGAAGTTCACCATGTAGGCCAAACCCTCGACCATAGCGAGGCTGCTCCTAAATGGGTGCATCAAGCGACGTCGCCCATGCAGCAATCTCGATACCCGAGGCTGGAGCGTCTGGAGAGGCGTCAGGTTCAGGCCGTCGGCGTAGCGTGGTGCATATTGGAACTGAATGCCGTTGTCGGTCAGGATCGTGTGGATCCTATAGCGAACGGCCACGATCAGGGCGAGCAGGAAGGCCGAGGCCGTCACCCGCTTCGCGCTCTCGACCAATTGCGCGAGGCGAATTTGTTCATCCGAACATGGCGACGAACAGGTAGAGCTTGTCCTCGGCAGTCTGAACTTTCGCGATTTCGATATCGAAGAAACCGATTGGACACGATTTTTGCTGCTTCTTCGGCTCCTTGTCGCCCTCGATCTCCGGCAGCCGCCCATCCCATATCCCATGCCGTTGCCGTCATCGGAGCAGCGGCGAGCGGCTCAAACAAGGGATTATTGGCTGGAGCGCGTGCCAACGGCAGCGAAATCGCAATACGCACTCGTGCGTGCCGGTCTCGCTCGTTAGGCGAACGGCTGTGGTTGCCGGCGGAGGCTTTCGCTAGCAGCGGCAGCCCGCCCGGCGATATGGCCGAGCGCGACAGCTGTCAGCAGGCCGTTTCCTGAGAGATAGCCCGAGGCCTGTGAGCCTGAGACGCCGACCGCAGCGCCGCCACTGGCGAAGAGATTGGGCAGCGTGTCGCCATTGCGCTTCAGCACCCGGGCCTGGAAGTCGACCCGTAGGCCGCCTTGTGTATGGAACAACGCGCCGGTGACACGAACCGCGCAATACGGCGCAACGAGGGACGGGACGCCGGCGAAGGCACGAGCGAACCGATCGTGTCCTTCACCGCGCTTGAGCCGCTCGACCTCTGCCGCGGTCTCGCTCAGCACTTGGCCGTCGAGCCCAAGTTTTCCAGCTAGGTCCGCGACCGTGTTGGCCTCGACGATGGCGCCCTGGGCCAACGCCTGGCGGAAATCCTCGAACTGGCAGGCGATCGCGGCGATCCGGGCGTCGAAGATCGTCCAGGCCTTCGCCTCAGGCTGCAGCAGGACCTGAGCGGCCTGCTCGGAATAGCCATGGCTTTCGTCGGAAAAGCGCTGCGCCAGCGCATTGACCTGAAAGCCGCCCTCCATGATCGTCGCCCAGGTGATGAGGATGCCGTGCGGCTGCGCCACTGAGCCATGGCCCTGATGGCCCGACATGTGGACGAGATCGGCACCGAGCTCCTCACCCCAGAGCACGGCATCGCCCTCATTCCCGGAATGGCCGAACCAGAGCGCCTCGCTCATCTGCGGGATGTACCGGGCGACAAGTGCGCGGTTGCCGCCATACCCGTTGCAGGCCAGCACCAGCGCCTGACAGCCGATGCGTTCCTCCCCGCCATCGGGGCGCGTCCCGGCGACTCCTGAGATGCGGCCCTCATCGTCGGCGTAGAGGTTCGTGGCGCGAAATCCGGTCAGCACGGGGATGCCCTGAGCCTCAACCGCCGTACGCAGGCGGTCGACGAGTTCCCCGCCGGTGCGCTGGGGCAGCCCGTGCATGCGCATGACCGAATGGCCGGGATAGGAGAAGTTGGTGATGACGTCGAAGGACAGGCCGTGCCGGTCGGCGAGCCATTCCAGCACCGGCCCGACATGCGCCGCAAGATGCGCGACCATGGACGGATCGGGCTCGTGATGGGCCTTGGCCAGGATGTCGCGGGCGAAGCGCGTGGGGCTGTCCTCGAGCCCCGCCGCCCGCTGGAAGCGCGTGCCTGCCGCGGGGATGAGACCCGCCGAGAGCGCGGTCGAGCCGCTGGGAACGCCATCACGCTCGACGATGACGACCTCTGCGCCGGCTTCGTGAGCCGCCAGCGCGGCGACGAGGCCCGCCGCGCCCGCACCGATGATCAGCACGTCGGCGGTGGCCTCGAAGGTAATGCCGAGCGCCGGACGCACCGCGTTCATAGCGCCGCAATCTCCGCCATCACGCCGGCGATGCTGGCGATACGGGCCACTGGCGCGAGCGCGGCGATCGCCTCGTCGTGCATCTGTGGCGTTGGTGCCGCGCAGCCATCCTCGAGCACGGTCACCTCGATGTCGCGGACATGGGCATCGCGCACGGTGGAGGCGACGCCGCCGTTGGTGACGATACCGGCAACGACCAGATGCAAGATGCCGAGCTTGCGCAAAAGCCACTCCAGCCGCGTCTGGTAGAAGGCTGAATAGGCGATCTTTTCGACGCAGACGTCGATTGGCTGGAGCGCCTCCACGACCCGGTGCCCCCAGCCGCCTGGCAGGAAATCGCCCTTGCGCAGGAAGGGCCGCATCGCCAGCAGATGCGGCGAGATCAGCGGCTCGCCGCCACGGCCGGGCACGAGCGTGAACTGGGTCGCCGCGACGAGCCCGCCGCGGACGCGCATCAGGTCCGCCAGGGGTTTGATCCGCGCCGGAAGAGCCTGCGCCTGCGGCGAGGCCGCCTGGCCACGCGCATAGGCGCCCTCGGGATGAATGAAGTCGTTCTGCAGATCGACGATCAGCAGCGCCGTAGCGGGCAGGGAGGCGATCGGACCGGCCATCGGCTCAGCTCCTGAGAATGACGAGGTTGCCGAGCCCGTCGACCGTCGCGATCAGGCCGGGATCGAGCAGGATCGTGGCATCCGACTGCTCCAGCATCGCCGGGCCTTCGATACGGGCACCGACCGGCAGATCGAGCCGCGACCAGATCGCCGACTCGCGCCAGGCGCCGTCGAGATAGACCGGCCGGCTTCCGCGACTTGCGGCCTCGAGCTTCGCATCCGGCGAGGGCGCCAGAGCCCTCAGATCGAAGTCCGGGCGGCGGCCGATCGCCGCCGTTCTTAGGGTGACGATGCGAACGGGGATTCCCGGCAAGAGGCGGCTGAACGCGGCACCGTAGGCGGCCTCGAAGGCGGCGCGAATGACGGCTTCCGAGATGCCGGTCGTGTCATGCGCAAGCGTGACCCGCAGCGGCACGGCGACCGTATGTGTCTGCCCGAGATAATGCATGTCGAGTTCGTAGAGCACGTCGATGCGCTCGACGCTCAGGCCGGCGTCAGCGACGATGGCACGCGCCTCGCTCCCGGTCTCGACCATACGGGCGTCGAGCGCCTCAGCATCGAGCCCGTCGAGCATCAGGTTCACCGTCTGGACGCCATCATGACGGATATCGGCGATGACGCAGCCGAGGGCCGAGGTGACACCCGGGAAGCGAGGCACCAGCGCGCCCCTCAGGCCGACCTCCTTGATCAGTGCGCCGGCATGAAGCGCTCCGCCGCCGCCGAAGGGCATGGCGAGGAATTTCGCGGGATCGTGCCCGCGCTCGATCGAGACGAGGCGGATGGCGCCGGCCATGCGCGCATTGGCGATCTTCACGATCGCCTCGGCAGCCGTCATCACGTCGAGTCCGAGCGGCTCCGCGACCTTGACCCGGATCGCCTCGCGAGCGGCCGCGACATCCAGGCTCTGCAGCGTGCCCAGGGGCTTGCCGCCGTCGATCCGTCCCAAAACGAGATTGGCATCGGTCAGCGTCGGGCGATCATTGCCCTGACCGTAGCAGACCGGGCCCGGCCTAGAGCCCGCGCTTTCGGGGCCGACCTCGAGCAGACCGCCCGCATCAACCCGCGCGATCGAGCCGCCGCCGGCGCCGATCGTGGTGATCTCGATCATCGGGGTGCGGATCACCATGCCGAAATCGATCGTGCTCTGGGCGGTCAGCGCCGCCTGCCCGCCGGCGATCAACGAGACGTCAAAGGAGGTGCCGCCGAGATCGCCGGTGATGATGTCGGGAAATCCGGCCGCCCGCGCAATGGCGGCCGCGGCGATGACGCCGGCGGCCGGACCCGATAGCGCGGTGCGGATCGGCAGCTTGCGGGCGGTCGCGGTCGACATCACGCCGCCATTGCTCTGGACGATGTGGAAGCGGCCGGTGAATCCGTCCGACGCCAGCGCGCCCTCAAGGCGCTCCAGATAGGACCCAACGACCGGCTGCAATGTCGCGTTCAGCACCGTCGTCGAGGCCCGCTCGAACTCCCGGATCTCTGGCAGGATCGCGCTCGAACAGGCGATATGTGCGTTGGGCCAGACCTCGCTGGCGGCGAGGAGCGCAGCGCGCTCGTTGGCAGGATTGGCATAGGCATTGATGAAAATGATGGCCAGCGCCTCGCAGCCTTGGGCCGCCAGCCTCCGGGCGGCCACACGCGCCGCGTCGAGATCCACCGCGGTGCGAACCGTGCCGTCGGCGAGGGTGCGTTCTGGCACCTCCAACCGGTCCTGGCGGCTGGCGGCGGGCGTGAAGTCGCCCCACAGCCCCCAGGTCTGGCGGCGGTCGCGCCGGCGCATTTCGAGCACGTCGCGGAAGCCCGGCGTGGTGATGACGCCGACCCTGGCGCCCTTGCGCTCCAGCAGCGCATTGGTTCCTACCGTCGTGCCGTGGACGATCGAGGCCAGCTCCGACACCGGCCCGAAGGTCGTCAGACCAGCGATGAAGCCCGTGGCCTCGTCGCCGCGCTGGGAGGGAACCTTGGCGACGCGAAAGCTGCCCTGTGCCTCGTCGAACCAGAACAGGTCGGTGAAGGTGCCGCCGACATCGACGCCGACGACGGCCTTGGCGGAGCGGGCGGTCATCGCGCTGCCTCTCGGGCGAGGCCATAGATTCGCTCGGCCTCGGCGGGGCTGACATAGCCATTGGCCACGTCGCGCCGCACCGCGTCGGGATCGCGGTCCCGGGGGGCGCCATAGCCGCCGCCGCCGGGGCTTTCGAGCCGGACTCGCTGACCCTGGCCGATATGGATGTCGGTGATTTTCGTCACCATGGGCGGGGATGTCGGGCCCTCAGCGCTGTCATAGACGAAACGGTTCATCGCGGCCGGCCCACCGCCGGCGACGCCGAAGGGCGGAAATTTGCCGCGCTCGCCAAGCAGGAAGACATCGGCGCCGCTCTCGGCCAAGGCCTCGATCTCGTAGATCGCGCCGCAGCCGCCGCGGTGACGGCCGGCGCCGCCGGAATCGGGCCGAAGCGCCCATTGCGTGAACATCACCGGATAAGCCGCCTCGAGGATCTCGGCGGGCGGGATCGTCGCGGTCGAGATCGGGTTGTTGCCGTGGTTGAGGCCGTCGCTCTCCGGGTTGCCCCCAAGACCACCGCCGAAGAACGAGAACATCACGAAGCGCGAGCCGTCGTCGCGGTGTCCGGCGAGCGAGAGGGCGTTGATCGTGGCGTAGGGCGAGCCATTGGCGCGCTGCGGTGCGATCTGCGCGAAGACGCCGAAGACCGTGTCGATCACGCGCAGGATGGTCTCGGTATAGCCGCCGACCGGCTTGGGCGCGCTGGCGCCGAGCAGCGTCGTGTTCGGAATGACGAAGGTGATCGGCCTCAGCACGCCGGCATTGGCCGGGACATGCGGGAAGATGTGCTTGAGCGCGACGTAGCAGCAGGCGACCGCGGTCGAGTAGGCGATGTTGAGTGGGCCCTGGCAGGGCGGTGCCGAGCGCGAGAAATCCAGCGTCATCCGTTCGCCCGAGACCGTCAGGTCGAGCGCGATCCGCAGCGGCGCGTCGGTGATGCCGTCATTGTCGAGGAAATCGTCGAAGGAGAAGGTGCCGTCAGGCAAGGCGGCGATCTCGGCGCGCATCAGGGCTTCGGCGCGGGCGCTGAACGCATCGAGCGCCGCCTCGACCGTCGGCACGCCATAATCGTCGAGCAGGGCGTCGAGCCGCTGCTGGCCGAGATCGAGCGCGTTGAGCTGACCGTTGAGATCGCCCCAGTTCGACTGCGGCAGCCGCGAGTTGGCGGCGAGGATGTCGACAATGTCGTGCTGGAATTCGCCCTTGCGCACGAGTTTCACCGGCGGGATGCGGAAACCCTCCTGGAAGCTCTCGGTCGCTTTGGCGTTGAAGTTGCCGGGCACGTTACCGCCGACATCGAGCCAGTGTCCGACCGAGGCAAGCCAGCAGAACAACTTTCCATCGCGAAAAACGGGGCGCACCAGGCGCATGTCGTTGAGATGCGTGCCGCCGTCGTAAGGGTCGTTGAATATCCAGGTGTCGCCGGGATCGTTTGCCGCGCCCGCCTCAACGCGGGCGATGACCGCGCGCACCGCGAACGCCATGGCGCCGACGAAGATCGGCAGGCCGGACGTGCCCTGCACCAGCGTGTCGCCGGTCGTGGCATGGTAGAGGCCGTGGCAGGCGTCGTGCGCCTCGGCGATGATCGGGTTGAAGGCGGAGCGGTAGAGCGTCGCGTCCATCTCGTTGGCGATCTGCTCCAGCCGCCCCTTGAGGACGGCGAGCGTGACGGGGTCGAGCGCGGTCATGAGGCCTTCCTGTCCGTCGGCCCTGCGGACGCCTCTTCCGCCGGATTCTGCTCTGCCTCATAGGCCTTGCCCGCCGCGATCATGTCGGGCGTGCCGATCACGGCGTTGAGCTGGTCGAAATCGAACATCCGGCTCCGGAACGGGTCAGTGGTGCCGCTGGCCTTCAGCGAGGCGTAGAAATCCTGCGCGGCGCGCGCCAGCGCGCGAACGATGCCGCCCGGGAAGATGACCAGCGAGAACCCCTGCGCCTCGAGCTCGGTCGCCGACCGGATCGGCGTGCGCCCGCCCTCGACCATGTTCGCCATCAGCGGAGCCGCACCCTTGAGTTCGGCCGCGACGCGCGCCAGTTCGTCGACGGAGCCGGGCGCTTCGACGAAGAGCATGTCGGCTCCGGCCTGCGCATAGAGCCGGGCGCGCTCCAGCGCCCGGTCGATGCCTTCGACGGCCACCGCGTCCGTGCGCGCGATCACCAGCGTCTCCTGCGAGGCCCGCGCATCGGCCGCCGCTTTGATCTTCCCGACCATTTCGGCCGCCGGCACGAGCCCCTTGTCGGCGAGATGGCCGCAGCGCTTGGGAAAGCTCTGGTCCTCGATCTGCAGCGCGTTCGCGCCGGCGCGTTCGAACAGGCGCATGGTGCGCTGCATGTTGAGCGCATTGCCGTAGCCGGTGTCGGCGTCGACGATCAGCGGCGTTTCGATGCGGTCGCGGATCATGGTGACCGTCTCGGCAACCTCGGCCATCGAGACGAGACCGATATCGGGCCGGCCGAGCCGCGTATAGGCGATCGATGCGCCCGAGACATAGAGCGCCTCGAAGCCGGCGGCCTGCGCCAGCGAGGCGGTGAGCGCATCGTAGACGCCGGGCGCGAGCACGATCTCGGGTCTCGCCAGACGCATCCTCAGGGACGCGGTCATGAGCTTCGTCCGTTCGTCGTGTTAGGAGCGGCGGCCAGCAGCCGATCCAGCGCTGCGAGGTCGCCGGCCTGCGGCAGGGCGTCGATGGCGGCGAGGATCGCGGCGGCATGGGGCTCGCCCCAGACCGGGGTCGCGAGATCGAAGAATTTCTCGCGGATCTCGGTCGGGCTGTAGGGGTCTTCGGCGTCGCCGCGATTGGTCAGAGCCTGCGCCTGGAGCACGCGGCCATCCGTCAGCGACACGCTCACCGTGGCGGGCCGCAATCCGGGAAGTTTCGCCGTGGCGTCCGCGTCCTCGCGCACGAAGACGCGGCGGGCGAGATCGCGGATAACCGGCTCCAGCCGGGCCGATTCGCGGAAAGCTTCGACCGTGGCCGCGCCATGGACGATCGTGGTGGCGATCGAGAAGGGCAGCGAAAACTTTGCCGCCAGCATGTTGTGTGGCTCCTGCCCGGCGAGCTGCGCTGCCCAGACATAGGTGGCAACGTCGATGCGCGCGATCGTCTCCGGCGCGATCCTGCCGCCCTCGGCTGCGACGATCCGGGCCAGCGCATCGAGCGCGCCGTGATTGTAGCGGCAGCAGGCATGGCGCTTGAAGTAGTTGCGCGCGATCTCCCAGCGCTGGCCCAGCACCTCGACCATCAGGCCCGGCTGCCAGCTCTCGGCGATCACTGTGCCGTAGACCGTGCCGAGGCCGTCCGCTTCGCCGGTGAAGCCGGCGGCGACGAGATCGTCGACCATCAGGCCGATCTGGTTGGAGAAGCCGGCGAAGCTGTTTCGGACCGTGCCACCCTCCAGCATCGTCCTGCGGCTGGTCGAGAGGCCGAGCGAGGAGGCGACGTTGATCGTCTCGATCATCGCGGCGGCATCGCGCCGGTTCAGCCAGGCGATCGCCACGGCCGCGCCGATCGTGCCCCAGGTGCCGTGCGGGTGCATGGTGATGCGCAGTTTCGAGGCGATGCCGATACGCGCTCCGATTTCGTAGCCAAGCGCGACCGCGGCGATGACGTCCCGTCCGCTCGCCCGCGTCCGCCCGGCGGCCGCGAGCACGGCCGGGACGACATGGATTCCAGGATGGCCGCGGGCGAACTGGTTGCCCTCGTCGAGCTCCAGCATCGTGCCGGCGGTCCCGTTCAGGAAGGCGGCCTGAGCCGCCGCGCCGGAGCGGCCGGCTCCGATGATGGCGGCGCCGGCCGGCTGGTCGATCGGCGTCATGCGGCCAGCCAGCGCGATCACCTCGGGCTCCTGCGCTCCGGCGGCGATGGCCGCGACGCAATCCGCGATCACCTGCAGCGTGCGCGCGACGACAGCCTCGGGCAGGTCGTCGTAGCGCAGGCGAGCGCAGAAGCCGGCGAGTTCGTTTAGCCAGTCCGGCGTGATTGGGCGCTGCATCACCGGCTCGGCCTTGTCGTCCCGGTTCAGGGAATGGGCGTTCATGACCACCTCACAATCCGAGATAGGCGTGTTTCAGTGCGGGGTCGGCGGCGATGTCGGCGGCGGCGCCGGACACGACGACGCGGCCGTTCTCCATCACATAGGCGCGGCTCGCGAGTTCGAGCGACTGGATCACGTTCTGCTCGACCAGCAGCACGGCGAGCCCGTCCGCCGCGATCCTGCCGATCAGGGAGAACATCTCTTCTACCAGCAGCGGCGATAGGCCCAGCGAGGGCTCGTCGAGGATCAGCAGCTTCGGCTCGGCCATCAGCCCGCGCCCGATCGCCAGCATCTGCTGCTCGCCGCCAGACAGCGTGCCGGCGAGCTGGCCCGTGCGCTCACGCAGGCGCGGGAACAGCGCAAACATTCGCTCGAGATTAGCCGCGCGCGCCGGCTTTCCGCGCCGGTAGCTGCCGAGGATCAGGTTGTCCCGCACGCTCATGTTCGGAAAGATGCGGCGGCCTTCCGGGACATGGATCAGGCCGGCGGCGACGATGGCGGGGGGGCCTTTGCCGGCGATGTCGTAGCCCAGGAAGCGGATGTTGCCGCTGCTCGGCCTGATCAGCCCCGAGATGGCGCGGTTCAGCGTGGTTTTGCCGACGCCGTTGGCGCCGAGCACCGCGACGATCTCGCCGGCGCTCACGCTGAGCCCGATGCCGCGCAGGACGTCGGCCCCGCCATAGCCGGCGACGAGGTTTTCGACCTCAAGCATGGGCCGCCCCCGCCGCGTGCAGCCGCCTGGCCGCGCCATGGCCGAGATAGGCCTCGATCACCGCCGTGTTCTCCGCCACCTCGCCGGGCGTGCCCTGCGCGATGATCCGCCCCTGAGCCAGTACATGGATGTCCTCGCACAGGCTCATCACCGCCTGCATCACGTGCTCGACCATCAGGATGGTGACGCCGCCGTCGCGGATCTGGCGGATGACCGGGATCATGTCGCGGATTTCCGAGGGGTTGAGCCCAGCCAGCACCTCGTCAAGCAGAAGCAGCGTCGGCTGCGTCGCCAGCGCGCGCGCCAGTTCGAGGCGTTTGCGGCCCGACACCGTGAGCGCCGACGCCGGCTGACCGAGCATAGCGGACAGGCCCACGAGATCGGCGACCTCGCGCGCTTTCTCTTGAGCCGCGTCTCGGCCGGCGTGGCGCAGATAGGCCCCGACCGCGATGTTCTCGACGACGCTCAGCCCGGCAAAGGGCTGCACGATCTGGAAGGTGCGGGCGATGCCGCGCCGCGCGCGCAGATGCGCCGGCTCTGCGGTGATGTCATGCCCGTCGAAGACGACGCGGCCGTTGCTGGCGCGCTCGAAGCCGGCGATCACGGCAAATAGCGTGGTCTTGCCGGCGCCGTTGGGGCCGATCAGCCCGGTGATCGAGCCCGGTGCCACGCTCAGGCTCGCGGCGTCGACCGCGACGAGACCGCCGAAGCGCTTGGTGACGGTGTTGACGGACAGGATCACAGCGTTCCCTCCGTGACGTTTTGGTCGGTCGCTTTGTCTGCATCTTTGCGGCGCTGTGCTTTCCGCAGCAAACCCATGATGCCGTCGGGCGCAAACGCGATCGCCGCGACCAGCAGCGCGCCATAGATCACGAGGTCGATGCCGGGGATGCGGCCGGCGAACAGCTTCGTCAGTTCGCCGAGGCCGTGCAGCGTCACCGCGCCGATCACGGGTCCCAGCGGCGTGCCGATGCCGCCGATGATCGGCGCGATCAGCGCCTCGACCGAGATCCATGCACCATAGGCGATGTTGGCGTCGAGATAGAGATAATACTGGACGTAGAGCGCCCCGGCCGCGCCGGTGACGCCGGCCGAGAGCGTGATCGCCTTCAGCTTGACGCCGAGCACATCGACGCCAAGCGCGCGCGCCGCATCCTCGTTCTCGCGCACGGCCGCGAGCCAGGCGCCGAAGCGCGCGCGCCCGATGGCAATCGTCATGATCAGGACGAAGCCGACCAGCGCCAGCGCGATCCAGACGAAGACGGCGCGGCTGGCGAACTGGAAGTTCTCGGGGCGCATGTCGAGCCTCACCAGCGTCCCGGCGGCCCCGCCGGTGAAGGCCGAGGCGTTGGCGAGGATGCGGAAGACCTCGGCGAAGGCCAGCGTCACCAGCGCGAAATAGGAGCCGCGAAGGCCCGAGCGGAAACTGAGATAGCCGATCATCCAGCCGACCGCGGCCGAGAGCGCGATGCCGATGGCGAAGCCCGCCCAGGCGTTGACGCCGTAACGCGCCTGCAGGATCGCGGTGGCGTAGGCTCCCGTGCCAAAGAAGGCGGCATGGCCGAAGGAGAACTGTCCGCCAAAGCCGCCGAGCAGGTTCCAGCCCTGCGCGGCCAGCGCGATGATCAGCGTGAAGACGATGAAGTTCAGCACCGTGTTGGCGGCGACGAGGACCGGGATCAGCCCTGCCAGCAGCAGCAGGGCGACGGCCGGCAGATAGGCGCGGGTGGCATTCATGCGCGGGCTCCGAACAGCCCTGTCGGCTTCACGAGCAGCACCAGGATGAAGATAAGGAAAATCCCGATCTGGCCGAGGCTCTCGCCGAAGAACAGGCCGCACAGGCTCTCGACCACGCCGATGAAGAGCGCACCGATGAGCGCTCCGGGAATCGAACCCATGCCGCCGAGCACGACGATGGTGAACGCGACGAGCACGAAGGCGTTGCCGGCGCGGGGCGTGACATAGAAGGTCGGCATCAGCAGGCAGGCAGCGATGGCGACGCAGGCCGCACCCAGCCCGAAGGTGACGGCGTAGATATGGGCGACGTCGATGCCTGCCAGCGCCGCTCCCGTCTTCTCCTTCGCCACGGCGCGGATCGCCTTGCCGGTGTCGGTGCGGGTCAGCAGCAGGCCGAGCAGCAGCGCGACCAGCAGCGCCACGCCGAACGCGAGCACGCGCGGCAGCGCGAGGAATGTGAAGCCGAGATCGATCGAACTGAAGGCATAGGGTACGTCGATCGAACGCGTGTCGGAGCGGAACATGGCGAGCATGGCGTTCTCGATCAGGATCGAGAGTCCCAGCGTCACCAGCAGGATGTTGCGGTCCTCGCCATGGCTGGCCGGGCCGATGACGAAACGCTGGAGGCCGTAGCCGAGCCCGAAGAACAGCGGTGTGACGATAACGAGAGCGAGATAGGGATCGAGCCGGAAGACGGTGTGGGCGACATAGACGGCAAACATCGCCGCCGTGAGCGTCGCGCCATGGGCGAAGTTGATGATGTGCAGCACGCCATAGACCAGCGTCAGCCCCAGCGCGATCAGCGCATAGACCGAGCCGGTCATCAGGCCGTTCAGCACGGCGGCGAGAATGATGTCGGGTGCGAACATGCAGGCTCCTATCCTTCTCCCTGCAGGGGAGAAGGTGGCTCGGCGAAGCCGAGACGGATGAGGGCCGGCCCGGCGAAGCCGGGGCGGACAGAGGAACCATGACTCATCCAGCTCACCTCGCAGCCGCACCTTGTGTCCCGACCGCTCACGCGGTCGGCCCTCATGCGTCAGCGCTTCGCGCTGCCACCTTCTCCCCCGAGGGGAGAAGGAAGCGCGCCTCACGCCGGCACGGGGAAGACCGCCTTGGCGTCGGCGAAATCGGCGGGGAAGATCACCTTGATGTCGGCTCCCTGCACCTGCGTGTTCACAGGCGCGCCGCCCTCGTTCTGGCCGTTGGTGAACCTGGTCGGGCCATAGGGCATGATGTGGCCCGCGAACGTCGAGGCGGCGAGCGCCTCGGTGAGCTTGGCCTTGTCGGCAGAGCCCGCCCGCTCGAGCGCGTCCGCCAGCAACGCGACGCAGGACCAGTTGAGCGGGATGTTGTAGGTCCAGAACTTGCCGGACGCCTCGACCTGCTTGCGCAGCGCCTCGGCCACGGGCTTGCGCGGATCGTGCCAGTGGTTGCAGTCCATCACGAACTGGGCCGCGTCCTGGAATTCCTTGACGAAGCGGAAATTCGAGGCCGCGCCGTTGAGCACCGCATAGATCCCCTTCGGCCTGATGCGCTGCTGCTGCATGGTGCGGGCGAGCAGGGCGAACTCGCCATAGTAGCTCGACGGGATGACGAGGTCGGGGTTCTTGGCCCGGATCTGCAGCGCGACGTTCGACATGTCGCGCGAGGGCGTCGGATGCGCGATGGTGTCGAGCACCTCGAAGCCGCGCTTGGGCAGCTCCGCCTGCATCAGCTTGGCGAGTCCCGAGCCGAACAGCCCGTCCTCATGCACCAGCACCACGGTCTTCGCCGGCTTGCCGGCGGCGTCGTTGAGCTTGGTCAGGTTGTCGAGGGCGGTCTTCGTCACCGTGCCGAAGCCGGGGCCGAAGCGGAAGGTGTTCTTGAGACCGCGGGAAACAATGGCGTCCGAAACGCCGACATCGACGATATAGGGCAGGTCGTAGCGCGCCGCCGCCTGGCTGGCGGCAAGGCAGATCGGCGAGGCGAAGCCGCCGACGATGGCCGCGACCCCTTCCGCCTGCATGCGCTCGACCTCGGCCGTGCCGCCCTCGGGCGTCGAGCGGGCGTCGCCGAAGACCATCTGAAGTTTGGCGCCGCCCATCGCCTTGATGCCCCCGGCGTCGTTGATCGCCTTGATCGCCGCCTCCGCGCCGATCTGGCCCTGCTGGCCGTCATAGGCGAGCGCGCCGGTGACCGGCTGCAGGATGCCGATCTTGATGATGGGGGCCTGGGCGCGGAGGATGCCCGGCATGGCGAGGGATGCCACGCCGGCGGCGGCCGTCGTGGTCAGCAGCGTGCGGCGAGAGATGTCGATGGCGCTGGTCATATCGTTCTCCTCTGTTTTTGCATTGAGTTCACGTGCCGGTTCTACGCCGGTGTCACTGGTCGGCCTTGAGGCCGCGGTCCTTGATCAGCGCGCCCCATTTCAGCCGTTCCTGTGCGATGAAGCGGTCGAGTTCGTCCGGGGTCGATGGTGCAAAATCGACGCCGAGCGCCGCCAGCCGGCTGCGGATGTCGGGAGCCTGGAAGGCCGTGCGGATGATGCCGTTGGCCTTATCGAGGATTGCTGGCGGCGTGCCTTTCGGCGCCATCAGCGCGAGGAAGCTCAGCGCCTCGTAGCCCTTCACCGTTTCGGCGATCGCAGGCACGTTCGGCAGGCTCGCCAGCCGCTCGGCGCTGGTGACGCCGAGCACCTTGACCTTGCCGCCCTCGATCTGCGGCAGCGCCGTCTGCAGGTTGTCGAACATCAGCTCGACCTGCCCTCCGATCAGGTCGGTCATCGCCGGGCCTGCGCCGCGATAGGGCACGTGGGTGATGTCGACGCCCGCCATCGCCTTGAACAGCTCCGGCGCGAGATGGCTCGTCGCGCCGGCGCCAGACGAGCCGTAGTTGAGCTTGCCGGGCGCGGCCTTCGCCAGCGCGACCAGTTCGGCGACGCTGTTGGCGTTCAGGGAGGGATGGGCAATCAGCAGCAGCGGGCTGCGCGAGAGCAGGATCACCGGCGCGAAATTGTCGGGATTGTAGATCAGCTTGTCGCGCAGATATTGGTTTGTGACATGGGTTGCTGGCGTCGCGATCAGCAGGCTGTGGCCGTCGGGCGCGGCCTTCTCGACATCGGCCGAACCGATCGCGCCAGACGCGCCGCCCTTGTTCTCGGTGATGAAGCGCTGGCTAGTCGCCTTCGACAGCGCGTCGGCGGCGAAACGGCCCATCACATCGGTCGCGCCGCCGGCCGGATAAGGCACCACGACCTTGCCGGGCCGGCTCGGCCAGGCGTCCTGCGCTGCGGCGCCGAATGCAGCGCACGCCAAGGTGAAGCCGAACAGGGCCGTGCGGACGATCCTCATCGCATTTCTCCCCATGATCATCGCGTTACCCTCTCGCTGCCTGGGCGGCGCGGAGGCCGGGGCCGGGGGTAGCTTCGCCGGAATCGGTCGTTCTGCAGGGCACCGGGGACCAGCGCCTTTCGCCGGCGTCGCCGGCTCGGTGGAGCTCCATCTGGAAGGAATAGCGGTCGGGCCGGTAGAGCGCCTGCAGATGCTCGACGCCGCGCCCGTCCGGCCCGAAGACGACGCGGGTCAGCGCCAGCAGCGGCGAGCCGATCTCCAGCCCGAGCGCCTCGGCGACGTCGGGGCCGGCCAGCGTCGCGCCGATCGTCTGGCTGGCGCGCTCGATCGCCGTGCCCGATCGCTCGAGCAGCGTCAGCAGAGGCACGGCGGCGAGGTCGGCCTCCGAATAGGTCAGGCCGATGCGCTCGGGCACATGCGTGGTCAGATAGGAGAAGGGCTGGCCGTCGATCAGGCGCACGCGCACCGAACGCTGGCTGCGCTCACCGGCCTTCAGTCCCAGCGCCTGCGCCACGGCCTCGGGCGGCTGCACATAGGCGAAGGCGAGCAGCCGAACCCCGGTGCGCCGGCCCATCTCGACCAGATGCGTCAGCATGTTGGAGAAATCGGCGACGATCGGACGCGGAGCGTCAGGTTCTCGCACGAAGGTGCCCGAGCCGACGCGCCGGTCAATCAGCCCGTCGCTGGCCAACGTGTCGAGCGCCCGCCGCACGGTGACGCGCGACACGCCATGCTCCAGTGCCAGCGCCGGCTCGCCCGGCAGACGCGCACCGGGCGCGATCTCGCCGCTGGCGATCCTCTCGCGCAGCAGCAGCGCGAGGCGGCGTGCCTTCTGGGGTTCGAGCGAGGCGTCCAAGCGGCTTCCTTCGACACTGGATTGACCGTGGATACAGACAACTACCTGTCTAGCGTATAGGACAACCGACTTGCGTCAAGCCGCCCGGGCGCTATGTTTGCTGCAGGAGGGATAGTCATGGAGGCGACGCAGCCAACCGCAGGCAAGGCCGGCGCCGGGCCGCGCACCCTGTTCGACAAGCTCTGGGACGATCATGTCGTGGTCGAGCGGCCCTCGGGCGACGCGCTGCTCTGGATCGACCGGCATTTCGTCCATGAGGGCTCGTTCCATGCCTTCGCCCAGCTCGCGGGCCGCGACGGCGCGGTGGCCGAGCCCGGCCTGACCTTCGGCGTCGCCGACCATTACGTGCCGACGCGCGGCCGCGCGCATGTAGCCAATCCCGAGATCGCGCGGATGATCGACGACCTCTCCGCCAACACGGCGCGCCACGGCATCGAACTCTTTGGTCTGCACGATCCGCGACAGGGGATCGTCCATGTCGTCGGCCCCGAGCAGGGCCTGACCCTGCCGGGCCTGACCATGGTCTGCGGCGACAGCCACACCTCGACCCACGGGGCTTTTGGAGCCTATGCCTTCGGCATTGGCGCGTCCGAGGTCGCCCATGTGCTGATGACGCAGACCTTGTGGCAGAGGAAGCCCCGGCGCATGCGCATCACCATCGACGGCGCGCCTGCGCCCGGCGTCGGCGCGAAGGATTTCATCCTGTCGATCATCGCGAAGATCGGAGCGGACGGCGCGCGCGGCCATGCCGTCGAATATGCCGGCGAGGCGGTGCGGGCGCTGTCGATGGCGGGTCGCATGACCATGTGCAACATGTCGATCGAGGCCGGCGCGCGCTGCGGGCTGATCGCGCCCGACGAGACGACGTTTCGCTGGCTCGAAGGCCGGCCCTATGCCCCGAAAGATGCAGCCCTTGAGGCCGGGCTTGCGGCGTGGCGGCGCTTGCCGAGCGATCGGGACGCTGAATTCGACTGCGAGATCCGGTTGGACGCCGCCGCGATCGCGCCGATCGTGACCTGGGGCACCAGTCCAGAGGAGGCGCTGCCGATCGATGCGTCCATCCCCGATCCCGACGCGCAACCCGATCAGGCCCGGGCCGCGGCAATGCGCGACGCGCTCACCTATATGGGATTGAAGCCCGGCCAGAGGCTCAGCGAGATCGCGATCGACCGGGTCTTCATCGGCTCCTGCACCAATGCCCGCATCGAGGATCTGCGCGCGGCGGCCAGCGTGCTGTCGGGCCGCACGGCGCTCGTTCCCGGACTGGTCTCGCCGGGTTCCAGCGCGGTCAAGCAGCAGGCGGAGGAGGAGGGGCTAGACCGCATCTTCATCGCCGCTGGGCTCGACTGGGTCGAATCCGGATGCTCGATGTGCGTCGGGATGAACGGCGACGCCGTCCCGGCCGGTGAGCGCTGCGCCTCCACCACCAACCGCAATTTTCGCGGCCGGCAGGGACCGGGCGCGCGCACGCATCTGATGTCGCCCGCCATGGCCGCAGCGGCCGCGATCGCGGGACGCCTCGCCGATGTGCGCCCCATGCTAGAGGGCCGGACATGAAGCCGCTCGTCCGCGTCGAAGGCATCGCCTGTCCGCTCGGTCTGTCGGGCGTCGATACCGACCAGATCATCCCCGCTCGCTTCATGAAGCAGCCCCGATCGAAGGGCTATGGCGGCTTCCTACTCTACGACCTTCGGCATGACGAAGCCGGAGCTGAGCGGCCGGCTTTCCCGCTGAACCGTCCGCCCTGGCGCCAAGCGCCGATCCTGGTGGCACGGCGCAATTTCGGATCGGGTTCGTCGCGCGAGGCGGCGGTCTATGCGCTCGCCGATCACGGCATCCGCGTCGTCCTGGCGCCGACCTTTGGCGACATATTCGCTTCGAACGCCGTCAAGAACGGGCTCCTGCCGGCGGTGCTCGACGAGGACGCCGTCGAAGATCTGCTGGCAGCGCTGCAGGCTAGGCCCGACATGCCGGTCGTCGTCGATCTGGCGCAGCAGACCGTACTCTGGAACAATCGCGCCGTCGCCTTTTTCATTGATCACGTCGCCCGCGAGCAGTTGCTCAACGGCTGGGACGATGTCGATGTGACACGATCCTACGCCGCAGAGATCGGGCGCTTTCGGGCATCGAATACCGTTGTCCGATCATGGTCGCGGCCAGACGACCAACCTGTCCGGACCTGATGCACCAGGGCCGGGCCGTTCATCGATCCGGGCATCGCGATGTCGGAGAAGACGGCCGCGATGTCACAGCGGAATCCATGAGCGCCATGGCGTCGCCGGCATTCGATGCCTCAACAACGTCGTATCCGGCGCCTCGACTATCGCGACCCCGTTCATGCGGATGATGGTCTCATCTTCGACGATCAGAACGAGTCTTGTCATTTCGAGACTTTCGGCTGTGACACTTAGCCAACTGCAATCGAGGTTCATTGTTGCTGGGACCAAGCGCGACAAACTGTCCGAGACGCAATGGCTGCAGATAGCGCTCTTGCTGCGCGGCAACGCGATGGATCCGGGGTGAACGGGCTTGAGGTAGTCGAGTGCCTGGGGATCGTGTTGTACAAGAGGCTTGAGAACGCTCACAGGGTCGATCGCCGAGAAATTCTCTGTCGGTATTCGTGCCAAACCCCACGATGCGACGGTCGGCACGCGAGTTGCGTGACATCTTCCGGAGCCGGGTTACGATCGGCCGATCGTCGGTCAATGCGAGGGAGAAATGAGCATGTCGAGGACACAAGACCAAAATAGCGGCATCGACCGGCGCGGCATGCTCGCGGGGGGCGGCTTCGCCCTTCTGGCCGCCAGCAGCGGACAGGCGCTGGCGCAGGCGAAGGCCAAACCGCTCAAGGTCGCGGCGATCTACACCGTGCCGGTCGAGCAGCAATGGGTCTCGCGCATCCACAAGGCGCTGAACGCGGCCAAGGATCGTGGCGACGTGACCTATAGGTGGTCGGAGAATACTGCTAATACCGACTATGAGCGCGTCATGCGCCAATACGCCACCGAAGGCATGGACCTGATCATCGGCGAGTCCTTCGCCGTCGAGCGTGCAGCCCGCAAGGTCGCCTCAGATTTCCCCAAGATCGCCTTCGTCATGGGCTCGTCCTTCCAGCCCTCTAAGCCGAATTTCGCTGTCTTCGACAATTTCATCCACGAGCCGTCCTATTTGACCGGCATGGTGGCGGGAAAGGCGACCAAGTCGAACATCATCGGCCTCGTCGGCGGCTACGCGATTCCCGAGGTCAACCGGCTGATGCAGGCCTTCATGGAGGGGGCGAAGTCTGTCAATCCCAACGTCAAGTTCCTCGTCGCCTTCATCAACTCCTGGTATGACCCGCCAAAGGCCAAGGAAGCTGCCTTCGCCATGATCGATCGCGGCGCCGACATCATGTATGCCGAGCGCTTCGGCGTGACCGACGCCGCCAAGGAGCGCAACGTCAAGGCGATCGGCAACGTCATCGATACCTCCGCGCAATATCCCGGCGTGATCCTGGCCTCGGCGCTCTGGCAGATGGAGCCGACCATCGACCGCGTCATCAAGAACGTGATGGCGGGCACGTTTGAGCCGGCCGACTACGGCGTCTACAGCTACATGGCCCATGGCGGCGCGGCGCTGTCGCCGCTCGATCCAAAGCTAGTGCCCCAAGACGTAATCGATCTGGTCAAGGCCAAAGAGAAGGAAATCCTCGACGGCGAATTCCGCGTCAACGTCAACGATGCGGAGCCGAAGTCGAGCGCCTGAGCCCGGCTGGCTTTTCGACCATGAGCGGGATTGGCGAAGCCGTGCTGCGGCTAGAGGGCGTCGGCAAGCGCTTCGGCGCGCTCGTCGCCAACGATGCGATCGATCTTTCGCTTCATCGCGGCGAGGTCGTGGCGCTTCTCGGCGAGAATGGCGCCGGCAAGACCACGCTGATGAACATCCTGTTCGGCCATTACGTCGCTGATGAGGGTCGGGTCATGCTGGCCGACGCGGCGGGGGCCTGGAGCGAGCTGCCGCGCGGCTCGCCCCAAGCCGCGCTCGCGGCCGGCATCGGCATGGTCCATCAGCATTTCACCCTCGCCGAGAACCTGACCGGGCTGGAGAACATCATCCTGGGCACGCAGGCCTGGTATTCGCTTAGGCTTTCGCGGCGCGAGGCGCGGAAGCGCATCGCCGCGCTGATGCGGCGCACGGGTCTGCAGGCCGACCTCGACCTGCCCGTCGACCGGCTGGGCGTCGGCGAGCGCCAGCGCCTCGAGATCCTGAAGGCGCTCTACCGCAAGGCGCGGATCCTCGTACTCGACGAACCGACCGCCGTGCTGACGCCTCAGGAGGCCGAGGGCCTGTTCGCAGCCGTGCGGACGCTGGCGCGAGAAGGCCTCGCCGTCCTGTTCATCAGCCACAAGCTCGGCGAGGTGCTGGCGCTGACTGACCGCCTCGTCGTGCTGCGCAGCGGCCGCAAGGTCGCCGACCGCCCGACCGCCGGCGCCGACCGCGCCCTGATCGCGCAGTTGATGGTCGGCCGGGAGGTCGACGTCGCGCGACCGGCGCGCGCGGAGCCGGGCCGGCCCGTGCTCGTCCTCGACAAGGTCGGCGCGGGGCAGGGGCGCGGACGCCTGTCGGCCATCGATCTGACGATCCGCGCCGGCGAGATCGTCGGCATCGCCGGGGTCTCCGGCAACGGCCAGGCGACGCTGGCCGAGCTCGTCGCCGGGCTGGCGCAGCCGATCGAGGGCCGGATGGACCTGCTCGGCTCAGGCGCGCCGGCAAACCCGTTCGAGGCGATCGCGCGTGGCGTCGGCCGCCTATCCGAGGATCGCCATCGCGACGGTATGGTCGCCGAGATGAGCGTGGCGGAGAACCTGATCATGGAGCAGCGCTGGTCGAAGGGCGTGCAGCGGTTCGGCCTGATCCGGCGCGACGCCGCCCGCGACGCCGCAAAAGTCGCCATCGCCGCATTCGATATCCGCTGCCCTGGCGCCGAGGCACCGCTGCGGCTGCTCTCGGGCGGCAATATCCAGAAGCTGCTGCTGGCGCGGGCGCTTGCGGGTGCGCCCCGGCTGATCCTCGCCAACCAGCCGACGCGGGGGCTCGATGTCGGCGCGACGGTCGAGGTTCACGCCCGCCTGCGGCGCGCGGCGCTGGAGGGAGCGGGCGTGCTGCTGATCTCGGAGGACTTCGACGAACTCTTCGCCCTGTCGCATCGCATCGCGGTGATGCATGGCGGTGCGCTGACGCCGGCCGTGGCGGCGCAGAGTTTGGATGTCCAGACGATCGGACTCGCCATGGCGGGCCAGCCCGGCGCGGTCTTCGAGGCCGCCGCATGATCCGCTTCGAGCCCCGCGCCGCCCCCTCCCCGCTGCTGGCGGTCACCATTCCGATGGCGGCCGCCTTCGGCTCGCTCCTGATCGCACTGGCGATCCTGAAGCTCACCGGCACGCCGGTGCTCTCGGCCGCAGGCCTCCTCGTCAACGGCGCGGCCGGGTCGCTCTTTGCGCTGACCGAGACGCTGACACGGGCGACGCCGCTGATCCTGACAGGGCTCGCGGTCACGGTCGCCTTCCGCGCCAGGCTTTGGAACATCGGCGCGGAGGGCCAACTCTACGCCGGCGCGCTCGCCGCGGTCGCCGTGGGCGGCGGCCAGATCGACGCCCCGGCCTTCATCCTGATTCCGCTGATCTGCCTAGCCGGCGCGGCGGCCGGCGCGTTACTGCTGCTGGGTCCGGTCCTGCTCAAGGCGAGGCTTTCCGTCGACGAGGTGGTGACGACGCTGCTGTTGAACTTCATCGTGCTGCTCGTCGTCCAGATGATGCTGGAGGGGCCGATGAAGGACCCGATGGGCATGGGCTGGCCGCAGTCGATCCCGATTCTCGACGAGGCCGCCCTGCCCCGGCTTTTTGCACAGATGCGCCTGCATGCGGGACTGCTGATCGCGCTCGCCGCTGCGCTGGGCGTTCATCTCCTGCTCGGCGCGACGGTCCTGGGCTACGAGATGCGCGCCGTCGGCGGCAATCCCGCCGCCGCTCGCTTTGCCGGCATCCCGGTCGACGCCACGCTGGCCAAGACCGCGCTGCTTTCGGGCGCGCTTGCAGGCCTTGCCGGCGCAAGTGAAGTCGCCGGGCTGAAGGGCTATCTCACGGCCGATCTCTCGCCGGGCTTCGGCTATTCCGGCATCGTCGTGGCGATGCTGGCGGCGCTCAATCCGCTCGCCGTGGTCCCGGCCGCGATTTTCGCCGCCGGCGTCTTCGTCGGGGCCGACACGATGAGCCGCACGCTGGGCATCTCCAACTATTTCGCCGACCTCACCGTCTCGCTGGCGCTGCTCTGCGTGCTCGTCGGCTCGCTCTTCCTGCGCTACCGGCTGCGCTGGGTCGGGCGGCGCTGATGGAAGCCTTCGAGATACTGCTCCAGGCCAATTTCTGGGCGGCGGCGATCCGCATCGCAACGCCACTGATTTTCGGCGTGATCGGCGCGCTGATCTGCGAACGCGCGGGCGTGCTCAATCTCGGCATCGAGGGCATCTTCGTCGCCGGCGCGATGGCGGGCTGGCTCGCGGTCTATCTGGGAGCCGGCCTCTGGACCGGCGTCGCGATCGCAGCGCTGGTCGGCGCGCTGTTCGGGCTGCTGCACGGCCTGTTCACGGTGATCCTTGGCCTTTCTCAGCACGTCACCGGCATCGGCATCACGCTGTTTGCAACGAGCGCGGCCTATTTCGGCTACCGCGTCGCCTTTCCGAGCGTGACGGAACCGCCGCGCATCATGGCCTTCCAGCCGCTCGATCTCGCAGCGCTCAAGCTCATCCCCGTCATCGGCCCGGCGCTGGCGCAGCAGACGGCGCTGACCTGGCTCGCCTTCGCCTGCGTCGCGCTGGCCGCGCTGATCCTGTACCGGACGCCGCTCGGCCTGGCGATACGCGCCGTCGGCGACAATCCGGCCTCGGTCGATGCGCAGGGCCTGTCGGTGGCCGGGCTGCGCATGGGCGCGCTCGCGGCAGGCTCGGCGCTGATGGCGCTGGGCGGCGCGTTCCTGACGATGTCGGCCTTCAACGCCTTCTTCTTCGGCATGATCAACGGACGCGGCTGGGTCTGCATCGCACTGACCGTCTTCGCCTCGTGGCGGCCGGAGAAGGCGCTGATCGGCGCGCTGCTGTTTGGCGCCTTCGACGCCTATCAGGTCAGGTTGCAGACGCTTGCCGGCGGGATCGTTCCGAGCCAGGTCTTCCTGATGATGCCGTACATCCTGTCGATCGTCGCGCTCGTGCTGGTCGCGCGCCGGGCCGACTATCCGCGCGCTTTGATGAAGCCCTACATCAAGGGCGAGCGCTGAGCCTCCGGAGACCGTCATGTTCGACCTGCTGATCCGCAACGCCAACCTGCCGGACGGCCGGGCCGGGATCGATCTCGGCATCGCCGACGGCCGTTTCGCGGCGATCGGGACATCGCTGCCGGCAGAAGCGCGCGAGATCATCGACGCCACCGGACGTCTCGTCAGCCCGCCGTTCGTCGATCCGCATTTCCACATGGATGCGACGCTGTCGCTGGGCCTCCCGCGCCTTAACCGGTCCGGCACCTTGCTGGAGGGCATCGCGCTCTGGGGCGAACTCAAGCCGCTCCTGACACAGGAGGCGGTGATCGAGCGGGCGCTGCGCTATTGCGATCTCGCGGTGGCGCAGGGACTGTTGCACATCCGCAGCCATGTCGATGTCTGCGACAACCGGCTGCTCGCCGTCGAGGCGCTGCTGGAGGTCAAGCGCCGCGTCGCACCCTACATCACGCTGCAACTGGTCGCCTTCCCGCAGGACGGCTATTTCCGATCGCCCGGCGCGATCGACAATCTGGCCCGCGCGCTCGATTTCGGCGTCGATGTCGTCGGCGGGATTCCGCATTTCGAAGCCACCATGGCGGAGGGCGCGGAGTCTGTCTCAGCGCTCTGCCGGATCGCGGCCGAGCGCGGCCTGCGCGTCGACTTGCATTGCGACGAGACCGACGACCCGCTGTCGCGCCATGTCGAGACGCTGGCGCGCGAGGCGGTCCGCCATGGCCTGCAGGGCCGCGTCGCCGGCTCGCACCTGACCTCGATGCATTCCATGGACAACTACTATGTCTCGAAGCTGCTGCCACTGCTGGCGAAGGCGGGTCTGCACGCCATCGCCAACCCGCTGATCAACATATGCATCCAAGGCCGGCATGATACCTACCCGAAGCGGCGCGGCATGACGCGCGTGCCGGAACTGCTGGCGGCGGGCGTCAACATCGCCTTCGGCCAGGATTGCGTGATGGACCCCTGGTACTCGCTCGGCGCGGCCGACCCGCTCGACGCCGCGCATATGGCGGTGCATGTCGCCCAGATGACGGGAATCGACGCCATGCGCGAATGCTTTGCGGCGGTGACGACGCGAGCCGCCGCCGCCATGGGGCTCGACGATTACGGGATAGAGACAGGGCATCCCGCCGATTGCGTCTTGCTCGATGCGCGCGACCCGATAGAGGCGATCCGGCTGCGCCCGCCGCGACTGGCCGTAGTCAAAGGCGGTCGTGTGATCGCTAGGTCGCAGCCGCGCCGGTCCGAGCTATCCCTGCCGGGCCGGCCGGGCGGGATCGCGCCCGCAGGTTATGCGTCAGTGATCGATCACGAAGAGCCCAGACCTCGCCGATAACAAGAAGCGCACTATTGGGTGTGGGCGTGCTAGGTAAAGCGCATTCCTGCCCGCTTTGCTCATACACCAGCTGGCTCTGGCGCTCGAGGATATCGAGGAGGGTGCGGCGGCGCGGACGGTTGAATTGCCCCTAGTTTTCTAGAAACCCTCGGCTCGCGCTTTGTGCCGCCGTTCGAACTCGACGGGCGACAGCATCCCGTTCCGTGCATGCTTGCGGGTGGGGTTGTAGAACATCTCGATGTAGTCGAACACGTCGGCCCTTGCCTCATCCCGCGTGCGATAGACCTTGCGGCGGATGCGCTCGCGCTTGAGCAGGTTGAAGAAGCTCTCGGCCACCGCGTTGTCGTAGCAGTTGCCGCGCCGCTGTGCCCGAAGCAATTCCGGGGCAGCATGGAGGCGATCAGGATGATCTCTCGCGATTGCAAGGCCATTTCTGGCGAGCACCTCATCGACCAGACCGGGGGCGGTGGCCACATGACTGGCTTCCTTGAGCGCCTCCATCTGCTGAGCGCTTGTGCTCAAAGGCATGCCCGAGCCGGATGCCGCAATCATCTGGGTAAAGCCTGCGGGATCAAGGTCCGCCTCGAACTCATCGAAGCCGGATTCGACACTGGACAGACGACGATCTGTCAAAGCCCTTTGCGCTTGTCGATCAAGGGTTCGCTGGGCGAGGTCGGCCACCTCCTGAGCGCTGTAGCGCCTATCGGGCGCAAGCTTATCGACCAACCGTAGCAGCAGCGCCTCCAGACCCTCGGACGGCGCCTGTCGATTCCACCGTGCATCGTCGGCGGCAACGATATCGTGGTGGATCTGCTGGGCCAGGACCCCGATCTGTTGCGCGTCCAGCGAGGCCAGCATCGTCGGATTCTGGGGAGAGTATGCGCTCTGGCGGGCGAGTTTCAGACCTTTTTCGATGAGGTTGTCGACCCTCGCTGCAACCTGAATGAAGCGTTTGTGGGCCGTCGGCAGATCACCGGTCTTCAGCGAGACCTTGATGACCTTCTTTCTGGTCAGCCTCGCCTTCTTTCGCGCCCAGGGCTGATCGATCTCGCCGACAACGTAAGGAGCGACGTCCGGAGGCAGAGCTCTCGAATAGACGAATTTCCCGGTGCCCGACCCTCTGGTGAGATATTGGGTTCCGGTGCTTCCTGGCCGGCTCATGCGGTCATCTCCAGCGCTGATTCACACCGGAATTATCACCGATTTTGGCACCGGCGGCTCACCCAGCTGATCGGCATCTGGAGATAGCATAGCAAAATCAATACGATTCTGCAAAAATGGAGCGGGTACCGGGAATCGAACCCGGGTATTCAGCTTGGAAGGCTGCTGCTCTACCATTGAGCTACACCCGCGCCGGGCCGGCGCTGCACGGTCTCAGGCACCATAGCGGGGACACGGTGGTGGGGGAAGCAGGACTCGAACCTGCGAAGGCATAGCCAGCGGATTTACAGTCCGCCCCCTTTGCCGCTCGGGACATTCCCCCGCCGTGTCGCGCCTGGAAACCGAACGGTCGCCATCCGCAAACTCGCATCCATCGGGCGATGGCTGCGAGCGAGGCCGGACTTATGGTGAGCCGGGTCCGGACTGTCAACGCCAAAAAAAGCCATTGCCGCCAATCGGCAGGGCGGCGTGACATGTAGGCGCCAGACCCCGCCGGTCGCGATGCTCTGGTCAAGCGCGGCGCATCATGGCAGGGCATGCCTTCGTCTCCGCCTGGAAACAGCCGATGCCAGCCCCGTTTCGTCCGAAGCCGCCCAGACCCTGGGACAAGCGCCCGCGCGGCCGCGAGGACGGGCCGCCGCCGCACCGGCCGGGCGACAT
The DNA here is from genome assembly GCA_019745195.1 of Beijerinckiaceae bacterium. Lineage (GTDB taxonomy): Bacteria > Pseudomonadota > Alphaproteobacteria > Rhizobiales > Beijerinckiaceae > Allobosea. The sequence continues at coordinate 8,073 of JAIETL010000092.1, read as the reverse complement.
CGACGAGGCCGTCCTCTACGGCCTCCACCCGGTCGTCGAGGCGCTGAAGAACCGCAAGCGCCATCACCGCAAGCTGCTCGCGACCGAGAACGGCCTGAAGCGGCTCACCGACGAACTCGGCGAGCTGCCGATCCGCGCCGAGATCGTCCGCCCTTCCGAGATCGACCGGTTGCTGACCCCTGATTCGGTGCATCAGGGGCTCTATCTCGTCTGCGACCCGCTGCCCTCGCCTGATCTCGACAGCCTCGCCGATGATTCGATCGTGCTTGCGCTCGACCAGATCACCGATCCGCACAATGTCGGCGCCATCCTGCGTTCGGCGGCGGCCTTCGGCGTGGCCGCCGTCATCGTCACCATCCGCCATTCGCCGGCCGCCACCGGCGTTCTGGCGAAGTCCGCCTCGGGCGCGCTCGAGCACGTCCCGCTGGTGGCGGTGCGCAATCTCGGCGACGCGCTCGACACGCTCGGCAGGCGCGGCTTCCAGCGCCTCGGCTTCGATTCCGACGGCGAGGTCGCCTTCGACGACGTGACGCTGGGCAGGCCGCTGGTCATGGTCATGGGCGCCGAGGGCAAGGGCCTGCGCCAGCGCACGCGCGAACTCTGCGACCAGGTTGCAAGGCTGGAGGCGCCCGGCGCCATCACCAGCCTCAACGTCTCGAACGCGACCGCGATCGCGCTCTACGCCGCCAGCCGCCGACGCTGAAACATCCTCCGGGCCGGCGTGATCGTCGCCGAAGATGACGACGCAACGTCACGCGTCTTTCGTCTTACGTCGAAGGGTGCAAGACCAAGTGCCTGATTGATTTGAGGAACCGGCGCGCGCTTGAGTGCGCGCTGACCGGATCGGCGCGGCCTCAAGGCTGAGCCTCCGGCACGATCGGCATCGCATCACAACAACTTCGAGCAGCACCGAAACGGGCAGCCGCGATCACCGGGCTGTCGGGCACAACGCAGGGGAGCACGCCATGAGCATGGCAGCACAGACATCGGGGACCATGGCCGCGCCACGCCCGATGACCAAGGAAGAGAAGAAGGTCATTCTGGCCTCGTCGCTGGGAACCGTCTTCGAATGGTACGATTTCTATCTCTACGGCGCGCTCGCCGCGATGATCGGCGCGCAGTTCTTCTCCGCCTTCGACCCCAACACCCGCGCCATCTTCGCGCTGCTCGCCTTCGCCGCCGGCTTCCTCGTGCGCCCCTTCGGCGCGCTGTTCTTCGGCCGTCTGGGTGACCTGATCGGCCGCAAATACACCTTCCTCGTCACCATCGTCATCATGGGCGCCTCGACCTTCCTGGTCGGCCTGCTCCCGAACTACGCCACGATCGGCTGGGCCGCTCCGGTCATCCTGATCATCCTGCGCATGCTGCAGGGCCTGGCGCTTGGCGGCGAATATGGCGGCGCAGCGGTCTATGTGGCCGAGCACGCGCCCGTCGGCCGTCGCGGCTTCTACACCTCCTGGATCCAGACCACGGCGACGCTGGGGCTGCTGCTCTCGCTGATCGTGATCCTGGGCATCCGCACCACCATGGGCGAGGCCGAGTTCGCCGCCTGGGGCTGGCGCATTCCGTTCCTGGCTTCGATCATCCTGCTCGCCATCTCGGTCTGGATCCGTCTCCAGATGCAGGAATCGCCGGCCTTCAAGAAAATGAAGGAAGAGGGCACCGGCTCCAAGGCGCCGCTGTCGGAAGCCTTCGGCCAGTGGAACAACGCCAAGATCGCGCTGCTGGCGCTGTTCGGGCTCACCGCCGGTCAGGCCGTCGTCTGGTATACGGGCCAGTTCTACGCGCTGTTCTTCATCCAGAGCATCCTCAAGGTCGATCTCTACACCGCCAACGTGCTGATCGCCTGGTCGCTCATCATCGGCACCGGCGGCTTCATCGTCTTCGGCTCGCTGTCGGACAAGATCGGCCGAAAGCCGATCATCCTCGCCGGCTGCCTGATCGCGGCGCTGACGTATTTCCCGCTGTTCGGCGCACTCACCAAGGCCGCCAATCCGGGCCTCGCCGCCGCGCATGAGAACGTCAAGGTCCAGGTCGTCGCAGATCCGGCCACCTGCGGCTCGGTGTTCGACCCCGTCGGCGTGCGCACCTTCACCGCGCCCTGCGACGTGGCGCGCCGCACGCTCGCCACTCAGGCGATCGTCTACACCCAGGCCCCGGCCGCGGCCGGCACGCCCGCCAAGGTCACGGTCAACGGCAAGGACGTCGCCATCGACGCCACCTTCGCCGCGACCATCGCCCGCGAGGCGGCCGCCGCCGGCTACCCGGCGGCGGGAGACGCGCGCATCGTTAAGACTGGCTTCCTCAGCGCGCTGTTCAACGCGCAGTCGCTGACGGTGATCGGCATCCTGACGATCCTCGTGATCTACGTCACGATGGTCTACGGACCGATCGCGGCGGCCCTGGTCGAACTCTTCCCGACCCGCATCCGCTACACCGGCATGTCGCTGCCTTACCATATCGGCAATGGCTGGTTTGGCGGCCTGCTGCCCGCCACCTCATTTGCGATGGTGGCCGGCACCGGCGACATCTATTACGGCCTCTGGTACCCGATCGTGATCGCGATGATGACCTTCGTCATCGGCCTGCTCTTCGTGCCGGAGACCAAGGATCGCGACATCATGACCTACGAGAACAAGTAACCTGATCGCTTGGACATGACGAAGCCCCGCCTTTCGAGGCGGGGCTTTTTTCATGGGGCGTGGCAAGTATGCTGGAAACGGCAACTCCGCCGGAAACGGCATGGCCGCCCTGCCCGCGCGACCTTGCCCTCGTTCCCGCAGGCTGGTAACCGCTGCCCTGTCAGTCTGGGCCGGCGTAGCACAGCGGTAGTGCAGCGGTTTTGTAAACCGAAGGTCGGGAGTTCGATCCTCTCCGCCGGCACCAGTTCCCCGGACCCGTGTCGGCAGCGCACGGCCTGCGCCTTGCAAGGCCATACGGCATGATGCAACCGGCTGAAGCAGCCGCTGCTGGATCAGAACCACGATGGACAACCCCGAACTGCTGCTCGCCTTGGCGCAACGCTGCGAAGGGTCGCAGAAGCCAGACCGCGCGCTCGACGCCGATATCTACGAGGCGCTCGGCTACACCGTCCGCCGCAAGCCGACCAATCTGGTCAGCCGGCGCGCGCCACCGGGCGGCATCTATCAGCAGGGCGCGCTCTGGAAGACGCTCGGCACGGTCAGCGCCGACATCGACGTCGCCGTCGATATGCTGCGCCAGAAGGCGCCGGAGTGGAACTGGAGCCTGCAATGCCTCGCCGCCGAGGAGAGCGCCGCTTTCCAGGCAATCGTCGCCGAATGCTCCGGCAATGCCGCGATGGGCTCGCTGGCGCTCTGCGCCGCGATGCTGCGCGCCTTCGCGCGCAGGGGCCTGCCGGGACGCGCCTTTCACCGACAAAAATGAGCGCAGGCTGAACGAGCAGGCCCCAGAGCCGGCCGCTCACGGAAACTTGACTGCCTGCAACGCCAAGGCAGTTGAACACAGGCCTCCTGCCGCTAGGTTCACCCGCAGGCTTTGGACGTAAGCCGAGGGAGAAGAACACCATGCAAATCAACGATCCGTCGCGCCGCACCGTGATGGTCGGCGCCGGCGCACTCGCAGCCGCCACCATTTTCGATCTTCCCGCCGGCGTCAGCCCGGCTCATGCTCAAGGAGCGCCCGTGACCCAGGCCCCCGGTTTCTATCGCTACAAGGTCGGCGACATCACCGTCACCGCCATCAATGACGGCTTCGCCATGCGTCCTGTCGAAGGCTTCATCCGTAATGCCGACATTGCCGACGTGAAGAAAGCACTTGAATCCGCGTTTCTCCCCACGACAAGTTTCCAGAACACCTTCACCACACTCGTCGTGCAGACGGGTGGCAAACTCGTCTTGCTCGACACCGGTCTTGGCGACAACGGGCCGCCAACGACCGGCACCTGGATGTCGAATTTCAAGGCGGCCGGTTTCGATCCCGCCAATGTCGATCAGATTGTGATCAGCCATTTTCACGGCGACCATATCGGCGGCATTCGCCTCAAGAGCGGCTCATCGCCGTTCACGAAGGCCGAGATTTCTGTTCCTGCGCCCGAGTGGGATTTCTGGATGTCCGACGAGCGCATGAACGCTGCGCCCGAGATGGCCAAGCCCAACTTCATGAACGTGCGGCGCGTTTTCGGACCGGTCGTGCAACAGGTAAAGCGTTTCGCGCCCGGAGCGGAAGTTGCCCCAGGGATTACGTCGGTCGCCGCGCATGGGCATTCGCCTGGCCATACGACATTTGTCATCGCCTCCGGGACCGCGCGAATGATGTTCGTGGCGGACATTACGAGCCATCCGGCGCTTTTCGTGCGCAACCCCGACTGGTCAGCCGTTTTCGATCAGGACCCCGATATGGCCCGCGCCACCCGGAGGCGCATCCTCGACATGGTCGCCTCGGACAAGCTGCAAGTCGCCTTTTACCACGCCCCCTTCCCAGCGACGGGCTATGTCTCCAAATCGGGCACAGGCTTCGAATTTGTGCCCGTGCAGTGGAGCGCGGCGGTCTAAAGCGGCCACGAGCGCAATCGAGGCCGGGGGCGACCCCGGCCTTTTTTGTATCGGCCGACCGGAACGCTCGAACGCAGGCCGCCACTGGTCTAAACAAACCAAAAGGGGAAGAAACCATGCCCATCATCGCACCGTCGCGCCGCACCATCATGGCCGGAGCTGGCGCGCTCGCCACCGCCGCCGCCTTCAATGGTTCGGCCGGCATCGATGCCGCCCAGGCGCAGGCAACGCCCGTGACGCAGGCTCCCGGCTTCTACCGCTACAAGGTCGGCGACATCACCGTCACAGCCGTCAATGACGGCTTCGCCATGCGCCCGATCGAGGGATTCGTCCGGAACGCCGATATCGCCGACGTCAGAAAGGCGCTCGAATCCGCTTTCCTGCCGACGACCGGCTTCCAGAACAGCTATACGACGCTGGTGCTGCAAACCGGCGGAAAGCTCGTCATGCTCGACACCGGCCTCGGCGACAACGGCCCTCCGACGACCGGCACCTGGATGCGCAATTTTCGCGCTGCGGGCTTCGACCCTGCGCAGGTCGACCAGATCGTCATCAGCCATTTCCACGGCGACCATATCGGCGGGATTCGCCTGAAGGACGGCTCGATGCCGTTCACCAAGGCCGAGATTTCGGTGCCGGCTCCGGAATGGGATTTCTGGATGTCCGACGACCGGATGAACGCGGCCCCCGAAGCGGCCAAGGCCGGGTTCGCCAATGCGCGGCGCGTGTTTTCACCGATCGCGCAACAGGTCAAGCGCTATACGCCCGGCGCGGAGGTCGCGCCCGGCGTGACGTCGATCGCAGCCCACGGCCACTCGCCCGGCCATACGATTTTCGGGATTGCGTCCGGCGTCGGCAAGCTGCTCTTCGTCGTCGACATCACCAGCCACCCCGCGCTCTTCGTCCGGAACCCGGACTGGTCGGCCGTTCTCGATCAGGATCCGGACGCCGCCCGCGCCACGCGCCGGCGCGTCCTCGACATGGCCGCGGTCGAGAAGACACAGGTCGCCTTCTATCATGCGCCCTTCCCGGCGACCGGGCATATCGCCAAGGCGGGCTCCGGCTACGAGCTGGTGCCCGTCCAGTGGAGCCCGGCTGTCTGAGATCTCCGTCCTCACCGCATCCGATCAGGGCCGGGGGCGACCCCGGCCTTTTTCACGGCCGAGCTTTCATGGCACAGGTCTCGCGGCCTTCACGCAGGCCGTGCTAGGCATGGCGGCCCTCACCGGCATGCCGCCCAGCAGGATCACTGATGACCGAGCGTTCCCGCGCCATCGCCTTCATCGCCAGCGAGACGCCAGAAGCGCAGGCCGCGCTGGCAAAACTCGTCGATCGCTACGGCAATGCCGACCCAGATCAGGCCGATGTCGTCGTGGCGCTGGGCGGCGACGGGCTGATGCTGCAGGTGCTGCACCGCTTCCTCGGCACGGGCAAGCCGATCTATGGCATGAATCGCGGCTCGGTCGGCTTCCTGATGAACGAGTTTCGCGAGCGCGGCCTGACGAAAAAGCTGGAGGCCGCGCAGCGCAGCCTGGTCCATCCGCTATCGATGCGCGCCATCGACCAGAGCGGCAGCGAGGTCCATGCGATGGCGATCAACGAGGTCTCGCTGCTGCGTCGCTCCTATCAGGCCGCCAAGCTCAAGATTTCGGTCGACGGACAGGTTCGCCTGCCCGAGCTCGTTGCAGACGGCGTGCTGCTGGCGACGCCGGCCGGCTCCACCGCCTACAACCTCTCGGCCAACGGGCCGATCCTGCCGCTCGACGCGCCTTTGCTGGCGCTGACGCCGATCTCGGCCTTCCGCCCGCGGCGCTGGCGCGGGGCGCTCCTGCCCGACCATGCGCGGGTCACGATCGAGGTGCTGGAGCCAGAGAAGCGCCCGGTCAGCGCGGTCGCGGACCACACCCAGATCGAGAACGTCGTCTCGGTCTCGATCGAGATCGACCGCAGCATCGACCTCGTCATGCTGCACGATCCGGGACACAGCCTCGACGAACGGATCCTGCGGGAGCAGTTCGGGTATTGAGCCGTCGACCCCAACCGGGACGCGACTGATGAACGACGACCTCATACCCGTCCTTGCCGCCGATCTGACGCGATCAGCATCGCTGTGCGAGGCCCTTCTGACGCTCAACAACAGCCATGCGGCCGAACTATCATGGACGGATCAGCCTCGGCTGCTGCACCTCGTTTCGCAGGCCTTCCTGGCCAGGCGCGTCGGCGAGGCGGACGCGCTCCTGATCGCTTTCGATCAGGACGCCGACTATGACAGTCCGAATTTTTTCTGGTTCCGCGCGGCCTACCCGCGCTTCGTCTATGTCGATCGCATCGTGGTCGCGCGAGAGGCGCGCGGTCGGGGCCTGGCAGCGCGGCTTTATGCCGACCTCTTCGAGGCCGCCGGCCGGGCGGGCCACGACAGGATCGTCTGCGAGGTCAATTCGGATCCGCCCAATCCGGCTTCCGACGCATTCCATGAGCGTCTTGGCTTCAGGCAGGTCGGCACGGCTGCAATCCATGGCGGAGCCAAGACGGTCACCTATCTGATGCGCCCGCTTGCATCGCCATAGGCATGGGCGTTTCGGCGTTAAGCCGCCCGCCTGACATCCCCGATCTCGAGCTCGACCAGCAGCGCCGGATCGGCCTCGACGAGAAAGGCCAGCGCCGCATCGTCGGCCAGCGAATCAGCCATGGCGCGGGCCTCTTCTCGGGCGGCCTCGGCATCCATCCGCCGCAGCAGCGCCAGCAGCGCGTTCGCGCCGGCATCGTCCAGCGCTTCGACGGCGATCAGAACCTCGCGCAGGAGGCTGCGGTCCAGCCCCCGTCCACCTCCGGCTGCATCGAAACCACGCGCGTTCAACGCCATGATCGCGGCGGTGAAGGCTGGCTGCACGGCGTCCGGCAGGCCAGCCTTGCGGTAGAGCGCCTTCAGCCCCGAGCCGCGCCGGTCGCGCAGCAGCGCCGCGACCCGCGACGCCGGAAGCTCCGAGAGCGAGACGAATGCGGCTTCCGCCAAGGCAGGTTCGCCGCTGAGCAGCGAGCGCAGCATCAGGCCGGGCGTCAGCCGCGCCTGCGCGCGCAGCACCTCGACGATCGCCGGTGCGTCGCTGTCTTCGCCCCCGGCGGCCAGCGAGACGGCGACGCGCTCCGTCGCCTCGCGGGCCAGACGCGCGCCGCGCTCCGGTGAGAGCCAGCCGCAATTCATGACGAAGCTCGTCAGCGCATCGGAGACATGGGCAGCGAGAGTCTGGCGCAGGCCGGCGGGCAGGTCGTCGCGCGCCAGCAGCGCCTCGCGCAGCGCGCCCGAATCGGCGATGCGCTCGACCATGCGCTCCAGCGAGAAATCGGGAATGTCGGCGCTGGGATTGCGCACCAGCGCGACCAGCGCCTCCTCGACGCCAACCTCGGCCAGCGCAGCGGCGACGCTCGCCGGCAGATGCATGCGCTGGGCGATGGCGCGCTGGGCAAGCCCGTCGCCGATCGCAGCCGCATCCACCAGATCGGCCTCGCTTAGCACGGGCGAATGCGCCAGCATGAGGGCTGC
>JAIETL010000107.1 GCA_019745195.1 Beijerinckiaceae bacterium | reverse complement strand
GCCGAGAGCAGGATGTCGTTGATGAAGCGGATCAGGTCGGCGAGCTTCGAGCCCTTGCCGTACTCGGCGAGATAGGTGCCGGCGAGCACGCCGATCGGCGTCGCCACGACGATGCCGAGGAAGGTCAGCACCAGCGAACCCAGCATGGCGTTGGCGAGGCCGCCGCCGGTCGAGCCCGGGCCGGGCGTGATCTGCGTGAAGGTGGCGACGGACAGGCCGCCGAGCCCCTTCACCACCAGCATGCCGAGGATCCAGAACAGCACGAAGATGGCGAGGAAGGTGAAGCCGGCGGCGGTGACCTTCATGACGCGATCGGCGGTGCGGCGCGACTGGCGGACTCGGCCCCAGGTCGCCGGGGGCAGTGCGCGGACGGTGGACGGGGTGACGAGGCTCATGGGACCGTCCGTTCTCAGAAGGCTTTGACCCGCGCGACGAGGATGCGCGCGATGACGAGGACGACGAAGGTGACGAAGAAGAGGATGCAGCCGAGCGCGATCAGCGCATTGAGCTGCAGACCCAGCGCCTCGTTGAACTCGTTGGCGATGCGCGAGGCGATGGTCGAGCCCGGATCCATGATGGAGGCCGAGAGCCGGTTGGCGTTGCCGACGACGAAGGTCACCGCCATGGTCTCGCCGAGCGCACGGCCCAAGCCCAGCATGATCGCGCCGATGATCGAGACGCCAGCCTGCGGCACCAGCACATGGCGCACCACCTCCCAGGTCGTGGCCCCGATGCCGTAAGCGCTTTCGCGCAGCACGGAGGGTATCTGGTCGAGCATGTCGCGCACGATCGAGGCGATGAAGGGGATGATCATGAAGGCGAGGATGATGCCGGCCGTCAGGATGCCCAGCCCCGAAGGCGAGCGCGCATAGAGCACCGTGCCGATGATCGGCATGCCCTCGATGATGTTGGAAAGCGGAATCTGCACATAGGCCGCAAACAGCGGCACGAAGACGAACAGCCCCCACATGCCGTAGATGATCGACGGCACGGCGGCCAGGAGTTCGATGGCGGTCGAGACCGGCTGCTTGAACCAGGGCGGCGCAAGCTGCGTCAGATAGACCGCGATGCCCAGCGAGAGCGGGACGCCGATCACCAGCGCGATCAGCGCCGTCGAAAGCGTGCCGACGATCGCGGGCCAGGCGCCGTACTGGTCGTTCTGGGTGTCCCAGACGCTCGATGTCAGAAAGCCGATGCCCATCTCGCGGAAGGCGGGCCAGCCGCCGATCACCATCGACAGCATGATGCCGGCGAGCAGGACGAGGACGAAGAGGGCGGACAGGAAGCTGGCGTTGCGGAAGATCAGGTCGAAGGTGCCCTTGGGCGTCTTTCGCCGGGGCATCGCGCCGGAGATGGTCATAGGGTCGGTCACGGCGGTCATCCGCGGGCTCCGGCAGCCCCCTCTCCCCTTGCGGGAGAAGGTTGGGGTGAGGGGTCGCTCGACGCGTCCCACGTTTTGTCCACTTCAAAGGGGCCGCAAACGATGACCGTTGCGCGACCCCTCATCCGGCCCTGCGGGCCACCTTCTCCCGCAAGGGGAGAAGGAAAGAACCCACTCAGAAGATCGGCTTGCCAGCCGGGTCGGTGACGCCCTTCCAGGCGTTGCGGACCTGATCCTTGACGTTGGCCGGGAGCGGCACGTAGTCGAGCTCCAGCGCGAGCTGGTCGCCGTTCTTGAAAGCCCAATCGACGAACTTCAGGGCGGCCTCGACCTCGGCCGGCTTCTCCGGCTTGGCGTGGATCAGCAGGAAGGTGGCGGCGGTGATCGGCCAGGCCTGGGCGCCCTTCTGGTTGTTCAGCGAGATGCCGAAGCCGGGAGCCTCGTTCCAGTTGGCGTTGGCGGCGGCGGCCTGGAAGGACTTGTCGTCCGGAGCCGGGAAGTTGCCGTCGGCGTTCTGGACCAGGGCGAAGTTCAGCTTGTTCTGCTTGGCGTAGGCGTATTCGACATAGCCGATCGAGTTGGCGACCTGCTTGACCGAGGCCGAGACGCCCTCATTGCCCTTGCCGCCGATGCCGACAGCCCACTGGACCGAGGTGTTGGAGCCGACCTTGGACTTCCAGTCGGCCGAAACCTTGGAGAGGTAGTCGGTGAACACGAAGGTCGTGCCCGATCCGTCGGAGCGGTAGACGGGGCTGATATTGGCGTCGGGCAGGGTCACGCCGGCGTTGAGCGCGACGATCTTGGGATCGTTCCACTTCTTGATCGAGCCCATGTAGATTTCGGCGATGATCGGGCCGGTCAGCTTGAGCTTGCCGGCCTCGACGCCGGCCACGTTGATCGCGGGGACGACGCCGCCCATCACGGTCGGGAACTGGATCAGGCCGTCCTTGGTCAGGTCCTCGCCCTTGAGCGGCGCGTCGGTCGCGCCGAAGGCGACGGTCTTGGCCTTGATCTGGCGGATGCCGCCACCCGAGCCGATCGACTGGTAGTTGAGACCGATATTGGTCTCCTTCTTGTAGGCCTCGGCCCACTTGGCATAGATCGGGAAGGGGAAGGTCGCGCCGGCGCCGGTGATGTCGGCGGCCTGGGCGGCGCCCGAAAGACCGATGGACGCGGCCGCGAGAATGAGAAGTTTGCGCATGAGATGTCCTCTCTGGGTCGCAGATGCTTGATCGCGAGTTCTTGGCGCACTCTCAAAATACCTTCTGTGTGACAGTGACATGACATATTCGGCGAATCCGCCGCAATCGCGCTCCGAGTTGGCGCGCGGGTTTAAAATTCTGTATTCATATCAAATATTTACATGAATTAACGAACGGGCGCGCCGGAAGCGCTCTTGAGCTGGATTGTCACAAGCCGCCCGCTCGCCGGCCCCGGTCCAGGCGCTTTGCCGGCGGCGATGCGACAGGATCGTCACAAAGCGGGGGAGCGCGCGAAATCCGCTCAGCCCTCGGACGGGCGGCGGCCGGCGCGCAGTTGCGTGTAGCGGCCGAGCACCGTGTTGACGCCCACCGCGAGCAGGAACACCACGAGCAGCAGCGCATACATGCGCGGCATGTTGAAGGTCGCATAGGTCTGGATCACGGCGTAGCCCAGCCCCTGATTGGCGAGCTTGGTCTCGGCCAGCAGCGTGCCGATGATGGCGACGCCGAGCCCGATGCGGATGCCGTTGATGACAGGGGCGCGCATCGCCGGCAGATAGATCATCCGCACCATCTGCGCGTTGTTGAGGCGGAAGCTCAGGCCGACGCGGATCAGCACAGCATCGATCTCGCGCATCGCGGCCGCCACGCTGATCGCGACCGGAAAGAACGACGACAGCGCGCCCATCGCGATCTTCGAGCCCGGCCCGACGCCGAACCACATGATCATGATCGGGAAGAAGATGATCTTCGGGGTGGGGCCGAGATAATGCAGCAAAGGTTCGTAGGCGCGCTGCAGGAAGCGGCTGCGGCCCAGCACGATGCCGACCGCGATGCCGGCTATGCCGCCGATCGCGATCGCCACGGAGACCTCGCCGATCGTGACTGCCAGATTGGCATAGAAGGACGGCTCGACGAAGAGATGGGCGAACTCGCGCAGGATGCGGACCAGCGACGGCACGACATCGCGATAGAGCAGGCCCGAGCGCGCCAGCGCCTCCCAGACCAGCAGCACCGAGGCCACGATGCCGAGCCGCGTCAGCAGCACCGCGCGCTGCTCGCTCATCGCCGCCGGGCGGATCTCCGCCCGGTTTGTGACCACCGTCGTCGTCATCGCGGCATCGCTCCTGCTCGAGCCGGACGGCTTACTTGCGCGGCGGGATCTGGATCAGCTCGGCGAGCTGTTCCCTGGTCAGCGGCTGGGCGGTGTATTTCAGCGCGACCGCATCCTGCACGATCGTCTCGAGGCCGATGACCTTGTCGGGATCGAGCGCCGCCTTCGGGAAGAACTCGTCGCGGGTGCGCCGCGCGATCGCCTCCGGAATGCCGACGAAGGCGGCGTAGGCCTTGATCGCCTCGTCCGATCCGTACATCGCCTCGATCGTCTCGCGATAGGCGAGCATGTAGCGCTCGACGAGGGCTTTCTTGTTCTGGAGAACGGCGGTGTTGGCCGTGAGCAGGCGGACCGTCTGGTTCTTGAAGGCCTGGGTGTCGTCGCCGGTGGCGATGACGCGGATCTCCTTCTTGTCGATCTGGTCGAGGCCGAAGGGCGGCGCCGCCCAGCCGACGTCGATCTGGCCGGACATCACCTGCGTCAGGGTCGGCGCCGGGCCGCCGGTCGCGGTCGGCCGCGGCTTGATGTTGTTCTCCCTGACGAAGGCGTTGACGACGCCGTGGGTCGAAGAGCCGTTGGTCGAGTAGGCGACGCTCCTGCCGTCGAAATCCTTGAGCGTCTTCACCGGCGACTCGGACTTGACATACCAGTAGATGTCTTTCGCGCCGGTCGTCTCGGCGCCGATGATGCGGATCGGCGCGCCCTTGGAATAGGCCGAGAGCGCCCCCATGATGCCAACCGCGATGCCGAGATCGACGCTGTTGGAGAGCACCGCCTGCTGCGTCTCGCCGCCTCCTTGCGTGTAGAGCATCTCGAGTTCGAGGTTGTGCTTCTTGAAGATGCCCAGCCGCGTGCCGATCTCGGAGACCGAGGTGTCCCAGTTGCCGCGCTGGCCGATCGCCAGCTTGAGCTTGTCCTGGGCCAGCGCCGACTGCGCCATCGACATGGCGAGGCCGAACGCCGCCGCCATGAGTCCGATCTGTCTGAATCTCGTCATCGTATCCTCCCGTTGCGCCTGCCTTCGCGGCCGGCCTTTTGTGGTTGCGCGCCTGCTTCTGGTGGCGGGCGTCAGCGTCGAACGATCATCCCCGAACTAGATCTTGAAGCCCTCCAGCGTCGAGGCGTGGAACAGTTCCTCGATCGCAAGCTGGCGCGGCGACAGGCCCTGATCGTGATGCGCCTTGAGGAAGGCGTCCAGCACGTGCCGGTTGGGACCGACGCCATAGGACCAGAAATCCGGCCCCATCAGCTTGCGGGCGGCCTGAAGCTGCTCCTCGATGAAGGGCAGCGTCACCTTGGTCGCAGAGGTGTCGCTGAGCTTGCCGAGCGCCATCGCCTTGGACTGCTCGAAAGCCTTGAGCAGGGCCGCCGGCAGCCAGGGCTGCGCCTCGACGATGGAGCGGCGCACGCCCAGCACATGCATGATCGGGAAGATCTTCGTGCGTTCGTAATAGTCCGATGCTGCGGCGGTCGGCTCGGGGAAAAGCCGCGCGATCATCGGGTGCCCGGCCTCGAAGGCCGGCGGCGAGCGCGGCCCGATATAGCCGTCGATCTCGCCATCCATCAGCATCTGGTTCAGGCAGCGATCGGCCGGGGCCTGCTCGACGCGGATCGCAGGCGGCAGTTCGACGCTGATCTTCTCGGCCCGTCCCGGCTGCTCCAGCCCGCCGCGCACCCAGATCACGTCGGACGGCTTCACGCCGTAATCCTGCTCCAGCATCGCCCTGATCCAGACGCAGGCGGTGAGCTGGTATTCCGGCAGGCCGATGCGCTTGCCCTTGAGGTCTTCCGGTCTCGCGATGCCGCGATCGCTGCGGATGAAGATCCCCGTATGCCGGAAGGCGCGGGAGAGAAAAGCCGGAACGCCGACATAGGGGTTCGTGCCTTGAGCCGTCTTGACCGTGAAGCTCGACAGCGAGGCCTCGCAGACATCGAACTCGGCATGGCGGAAAGCGCGGAAGAAAATCTCCTCCGGCACGAGCTTCATGAAGACCGGATCGACGCCGTCGATCTGGACGGCGCCGTCGAGCAGCGGCCGATTGCGGTCATAATCGCCGATGGCGATGGACAGGCGCAGACTGGACAAACATTCCTCCCGGCCGGCGACGCCCGCAGGCACGCCGTGTTATTGGCCAGGATGATGAGCCTCCCGCGCTACCGGGACAAAGACTTCCGCGAAATGACTGGGAGATGGCGGCTGTCTGGCAGAGCGGGGTCGGCCGACGCCAGCATCATCCGACACGGTGAGCGAGCGGGCCGAGCGAGTCGAGCAGCCTCTCGGTGACCGTCCCGAGAAAGCGGTCGATCGCCTCCTGATGACGGAAGAGCGGCGGGCTGGCCGGCCTGATGAGATAGAGGGTGCGCTTTGGCGGCAGGTCGGAGATGCGCTGGCTCACCAGCTTGCCGTCCCGGACATCCTCGATCGCCGTGCCATAGGGCATGAAACTCGCCGCCGCGCCGCGCACGACAAGCGCCCGCATCGCCGGGATCGACTGCGCCTCGTAGACAACGCGCAGCGGCATCGAGAACTTGATCGCGGCCGCCCTGAGCAGCTTCTGGACCATGTCGCGCTCGCCGGCCTGCACCAGTTCGTGACTGAGCGCCTCGGCCAGCGTGATCGTCGGCGGCAGGGCCTCCTCCGTCGCCGGCCGGACGAAGAGCAGTTCCTCCTCGAACAAGGCCTGCCGCTCCATGCCGGGCCGCGGCTCGTCCACGCCATAGGCGAAGGCGGCGTTGATCTCGCCGCGCTCCAGCGCCAGAACGAGACCGTTGCTGAGTTCCTCGACGAGGCTGAGGGAGACGCTGGGGATCGTGTTCTTGGCGTCGATCAGCAGGTCGGGCCCGATCTGGAGCATGATGCTCGGCGTCAGGCCGAGCGAAAGCAGCTCCTGGTCGACGCCGCTCAGCGCCCGGATGTCGCGCTTTGCGTCCTCGACATCCTGCAGGATGCGCCGCGCGCGCTCGAGCAGCAGGCGACCGGCGTCTGTCAGCACAACGCCGCGCGAATGCCGCAGCAGAAGCTCGGTGCGAAGATCCTGCTCCAGCTGCCTGATCTGGAGGCCCAGAGCGGGCTGGGCGACGTTGAGCTGCTCGGCGGCGCGGGTGATGTTGCCGACCTCGGCGATCCTGACGAAATAGCGGAGCTGTCTGAGGTTGATCGCGGCCTCCCGGGCGGCGTTTCTGGTTGGGAGCGATCATGCGGCGCGAGGGCGGACGCGGCAAGGCTGGCAAGCAGCAAGACCGTGCCTACCGCGCCGGGCGGAACCAGCGCTCCATGCGTTCGAGCGCCGCAAAAATGACCACGCTGACGAGCACGACGAAGACGATCGTCGCGAACATGGCGGGCAGGTCGTAGCGCTCGGCGAGGTCGTTGATGAGCTGGCCGAGGCCGCCGAAATTGATCAGGAACTCGACGCCGATCAGGTTGATCAGCGCGAAGACGAGGCCGAGCCGAACGCCGACGAAGATCGTCGGCACGGCGGCGGGCAGCAGGATCTTCCAGAAGAGCTGCGACTGGCTCAAATTGTAGCTGCGCCCGACATCGATCAGGCTCTTCCTGACGCCGTTCAGGCCCTCCAGCGTCTTCAGCACGACAGGCGCGAGCCCGGCGGCGAACCCCATGGCGACGATCGTGGCGGCGCTGCGCCCGAAGATCACCAGGAACAGCGGATAGGCCAGCACGATCGGCGCGGCCGCGACCGCAGCGACCCAGGGCTCGGTCGCCAGCCGCAGGATGCGGAAGCGATACAGCACCACCCCGATGACGATGCCGAAGACGGCGACGAGGACGCTCGCCGCCAGCGCCTCCGCGCCGGTCTGCAGCAACCGCTCGAACAGCTCCTCCTCGGCGAAAAGCCTGCCGAAGCTGCCGAACACGGCCGAGGGGAACGGCACCACGAAGCGGTTGAGCAGGCCGAGCATCAGCATGATCTCGACGAGGCCGAGCGCCAGCCCGACGGTGCCGAAGCCGATCAGCAGCGGCGGGACACTCAGGCCCTTCATGCTCCCGGCCTTCATGCCTCAGCCCCTGCCCTTGCGCGCGCCGGCCTCGGATTCGGCCATGCCGCGCGAGGCCTCCTCGCGCAGATCGTTCCAGATCTCGGCGACGTATCGGCCGAAGGCCTCGCTGCCGATGACGCCGCCGTCGCGCGGGCGCGGCAGGCGGATGTCGACGATGCGCTTCACCCGGCCGGGCCGGAAGGTCATGATCACGACCCGGTCCGAGAGCTGGACCGCCTCGGTGATGTTGTGGGTGATCAGCAGCGTGGTCTGTTTCAGATCCTGCTGGATCTTGAGCACCTTGTCGCCGAGCAGCAGGCGGGTCTGCTCGTCCAGCGCCGCGAAGGGCTCGTCCATCAGCAGGATTTTTGGCTCGAAGACGAGCGTCCGGGCGATGGCGACGCGCTGGCGCATGCCGCCCGAGAGCTCGGACGGGTAGCGCTGCTCGAAGCCGGCGAGCCCGACCATATCGATGAAGCGCCGCGCCACCTCATGGCGCTCGACCTTGCCAACGCCTTTCACCTCCAGCGGAAAGGCGACGTTGTCGATCACCGTGCGCCAGGGAAAGGTCGATTCCTCCTGGAAGACCATTCCGACCGAAGGGTGCGGCCCGGTGACGATCTCGCCGCCGACGCTGACCGTGCCCTCATAGCCGCCGATCAGGCCGCCGAGGATGTTGAACACGGTCGACTTGCCGCAGCCGGATGGGCCGATGATCGAGACGAACTCGCCGCGCTCGACCGCGAAGGAGACGCCATCGACGGCCGTGATCCGGCCCTCGCGCGTGTCGAAATGCATCGAGACGTCGTCGATGACGAGATCGGTTTCGGCGGACCGCGACGCGGCGAGGCGCAGCTTGGCGTTGGCGGCGACCATGTCGCGTTCATCCTCCCGTTCGCCGTCCGTCATCGCGTCATCCCGCGAGCCATGCGCCGGCGCGGCTGGGCGCGGAGCCAGGGGCAAGGCCCGATCGAGGCGCGGTGCGGCGGCATGTGTTTCTCGTCCCGGACGCGGCCTTGTTGTGGTGAGGCGGCCTGCTTGAGGCTGAAACTAGAGAGGGGTTCATGTCGAGGTCCAAGGCTTTCTCGCTTGGCCTGTCAAACTTTTC
This sequence comes from Beijerinckiaceae bacterium, assembly GCA_019745195.1. Lineage (GTDB taxonomy): Bacteria > Pseudomonadota > Alphaproteobacteria > Rhizobiales > Beijerinckiaceae > Allobosea. The sequence continues at coordinate 26,388 of JAIETL010000107.1, read as the reverse complement.
GGGATGGACGCGCTCCTGCCGGCTTGAGGCTATGATCGGTCCTTCGCAGCGACAGGCCGAATCGGAAAACGCCATGTCCGGGACAGAGAAGCCCCCTGCCCCTCCCTCAGTCGAACCCAGGCCGGAGCTGCCCTTCGAGAGCAGCGTCGGGTACCAGCTGCGCATGGCCAACCGGGCGACGCAGCGCTATCTGCAGGTGCGGATCGAGCCCCACGACGTGACGCCGGGCATGTGGTATTTCCTGCGCGCGCTCTGGCAGGAGGACGGCCTGACCCAGCGCGAACTCTCCCGCCGGATCGGCACCATGGAGCCGACGACGCTGACGGCGCTCGCCGCGATGGAAAAGGCAGGGCTCGTGACGCGGGAGCGCGACGCGCAGGACCGGCGCAAGCTCAGCGTGCGCCTGACGGGGAAGGGCCGTGCGCTCAAGACGGAACTGCTGCCGCTGGCGCGCGAGGTTGTCGAGCAGGCGACGTCCGGCTTCACGACGGAAGACCGCGCGCGCTTCCTCGGCTATCTCGCAGCCGTCCAGCGCAACCTGTCCGACCTGCCGCCCGAAGCCGGCCCGGAGGACTGATCAGCGAGCCGATCAGCCCTTGGCCGTCTCGCCGCCATGCCGGGTCATGCCCGCCGCCATGGCCGGGTTGTAGCCGGGCAGGACGCGGGCGTCGATGACGACCGAGGCGCCGGCCTTCGCAGCCTTGACGCCTTCCGCCACGGCGTCGGCAAGCGCCTGCACGGTCAGCACCGGGCCGATGCCGACCAGCCCCTGCGCCCGGGCGATGGCGGCGATATCGATGTCGGGCTCGTCGATGCGCTGGCCGATCCATTTGTTCTCGACCGGGCGCTGGCGCTGCTTCGCGACACGCTCCTGATGAACCTCGTCGTTGAAGAAGGAGCGGTTGTTGGAGACGATCGCCAGGAAGGGCAGCTTGTAATGCGCCGCCGTCCAGAGCGCCGAGACGCCCATCATGGTGTCGCCGTCGCCGAGCACCGCCACGGGAAGCCGGCCCGAGCCCTTCAGCGCCAGCGCCGCGCCGATGACCATACCCGGCCCGGACGCGATGCCGCCGCCGCCGTCGATGCCGAGATAGTCGAGCGGATGGCGGAAATGCCAGGCGTCCCCGGCCCAGCCGAGCGGCAGGCGGATCAGGCTGACGACCTCGTCGCGCAGCGCCTCCCCCATCGCCCCGGCGAGCGAGACCACGTCGAGCGGCCGCTCGGCATCGAGCGCGAAGCCCGGCAGCGCGGGTAGCGCCGTTGGCTCGACGCCCGCCGCAACGCCGAGCGCATCGGCGATCAGGTGCAGCGCAGCGTCAGGATCGCTCGCCAGATGCAGGTCGGCGGGCGCGAGCGCCTGATGGTCCATGCTCCAGCCATTGTGGAGAGTGTGGTCGAGCGAGACGTTGACGATCGTGGCGGTCGCGCCGCCGGCCTGCCGCATCGTGCCGCCGAGATCGACCCAGTCCAGCGCCAGCACGACATCGGCGACGCGGATCGCGTCGGCCGCCTGCTCGTCGAGGAAGTAGCCGGGCTTGGCGGCGTGGAGCGCATGGTTCGTCGGGAAGGCTGCGCCGACCTTGATGTCGGTCAGCGCGGCTGCGCGCAGATGCTCGGCCAGCGCGACGCGGCGGGCCCAGTCGGACGGACGACGCGAAACCCGGCCGAAAAGGATCAGCGGGTTTTTCGCATCGCGTAGCAGCGCTGCCGCCCTGTCGATGTCCGGACCAGACGGGATCGCGGGCGATGCAGGGGAAAAACGCTTCGGGTCCGGCAGCGGCGGCATCTCGTCCAGCCGCTTCTCCTGCATCGAGACGTCGAGGCAGACATAGACCGGGGCCTGCGGGGCCATGCGCGTCAGGTTCGAGGCACGGATCAGCGAGTCGATCGCGGCCGGCACGGAGACGGGCTGGTCGTCCCATTTGACATAAGAGCGGATCAGCGCGCCCTGATCCTTGGCGGTGTGAAGCCAGTCGATCCATGGCCGGCGCTCATTGGCGTCAACCGGGCCGGTCGCGCCCAGGATCAGCATCGGCACGCGGTCGCACCAGGCGTTGTAGATCGCCATCGTGGCGTGCATCAGCCCGACATTGCTGTGCAGGATCACGCCCATCGGCTTGCCCGTGACCTTGGCCCAGCCATGGGCGAGCGCGACAGCGTGCTCCTCATGCAGGCAGAGCAGCATCTGCGGGTTCTGGTTGCCGAGATGGTTGACCAGACTGTCGTGCAGGCCGCGATAGCTGGAGCCGGGATTGAGCGCGAGATACGGGATTTCGAGCTTGCGCAGCATCAGCGCGACGACGTCGCTGCCCCAGACGCCGTTGTCGGTGGACGCAACGGGGGTGTCGATCCCGGCGAGAGGCAGGTCGGTCATGGTTGTCCTCAGGCCTGCTTCAGGCTGATGTGGATGTTCTTTTCCTGCGTGAAGGCGATCAGCTCGCCGAGGCATTCCTCGCGGCCGATGCCCGACTGCTTCCAGCCGCCGAAGGGCGCGCCGAGGAAGTGCTTCGAGACCTCGTTGATCCAGACGAAGCCGGCCTCGACCTCCATCGCGGTGCGGTGGGCGCGGGTCAGGTCGTTGGTCCAGATCGAACAGGTCAGCCCGTATTCGACGCTGTTGACCTCGGCGAGCATGGCGGCCTCGTCGTTCCACGGCGCGACGGCGTGGACCGGGCCGAAGATTTCCTCGCGCGCGATCCGCATGTTCGGCGTCACATCGGCGAAGATCGTCGGCTCGACATAAAAACCCTTGCCGAGTTTTGGATCGGATGGCGCGGCCCCGCCGGTGACCAGCCTCGCGCCCTCTGCCTTCGCCGAGGCGATGAAGCCCATGATCTTCTCATGCTGCACGCCACTGATGATCGCGCCCATGGTGGTCGCGTCGTCCGTGGGCAGGCCCGGCACGAAGCGCGCGACCTTCGCCGGCAGTCGCGCCAGCACGTCCTCGTAGATCGCCTCGTGGACGAAGGCGCGGCTCGTCGAGCCGCAGGACTGGCCGCACCAGGTGAAGTTCATGCCGGCGACCATGGCGCTGGCGACCGCGTCGGGGTTCGCATCGGCAAAGGCGATCAGCGCGTTCTTGCCGCCGAGTTCGAGCAGCACGGGCTTGATGCTGTCGCTCGCCGCCTTCATCACGGCGCGGCCCGCTCCGACGCTGCCGATCAGCGCGACCTTGTCGATTCCGGGATGGGATGCGAGCGCCGCGCCCGCCTCGCGCCCGCCCGGCACGACGCTGAAGACGCCCGGCGGCAGCAGGCCCTCGACCAGTTCGGCCAGCCGCAGCGAGGAGAGCGGAGCCTGCTCCGGCGGCTTGACGATGATGGCGTTGCCGGCCGCCAGCGGCGCGGCCATCTTGCCGGCGCAGAACATGAAGGGGTGATTGAAGGCGAGGATGCGCGCAACCACGCCGAGCGGCTGGCGCACCGTCAGGTTCAGTGCGTCGGGCCCCATCGGGATGGTGTCGCCCTTCATCTCGGTGACGAGCCCGCCGAAGAAATCGAGCTGGGCCGCGGCGATGTTGGCGTCTCCCATCATCTCCGTGACCGGATTGCCGCAGTTCTGCGCATCGAGCGCCGCAAGCTCGCGGGCGTTCCGGCGCACGATTTCGGCGATCGCCTTGAGGATGCGGCCACGCTCCAGCGGCACGATTTTGCGCCAGACCTTGAAGGCCTCGCGCGCCGCCGCAACGGCGGCATCGACATCTGCTGCATCTGCCTCTGCAACCTCGCAGATCGGCTCGTTCAGGCCGGGGTTGACCGTCGCGACATAGCGGCCCGATTTCGGATGATGCCAGCCGCCGCCGTAATAGAGGCTGCGGCCCATCGGGGCTGGCGTGTCGGACATGGAAGACCTCGGGCGCGTTTCCGGAGGGCTCTTGGCGCTGGCCCCTCACGCGCGAGCTTGTCCCGGCCACGCCGATCTTTCCAAGACTTTCGCCGTTGAGGACCGATGCCGAAATGGCTTGTGGGGCGGAGCAGAAGGTCCGGGCGGTGCATTTATCGCAGTGGCTCTTCCCCTCCCCCTCGCGGGGAGGGGATAGGGGTGGGGGGGCGAACGACCGGGTTCATCGCCGAGCGTCAAAGCCGCATGGATCGTATCGATCACCATGTCCGCTTCGGTCATCACCTGAGCGTTGGTAAACCGAACCACCCGAAAACCCTGCGCTTCGAGCCAATTGGTCCGCGCGAGATCGTAGCGTTGGGCGGCGTCTGTCCCATGCTGCTCCCCATCGACCTCGATGACGATCCTGCTTCGGAGACAGACGAAGTCGACGACATAGGAGCCGAACGCCATCTGCCGACGAAATTGCGTCTGTTCCAGCGGCAGTCGTTGGCGAAGCAGCATCCATAGGCGCTTTTCCGGCACGGTCAGCGCCTTGCGCAACGTCGGCGCGTTCCGTCTGGCGGCAGCCGAAGCGACCTTCGTTTTGTCCCGCTCGAATGGCATCGCTCGCCTTCCGATTGGTTCGCCCGGTCGTTCGCCCCCCACCCTTATCCCCTCTCCACGAGGGGGAGGGGAAGAGTTTTACGCGGCGAGCTACAGCTACTCGGCCAGCTTGCCCCTACCCCCGCGCAGCCGCCATCTCGGCTTCCGTCTCGTCCTGCTCAATGCCGTCGAGCAGTGCGACCTCCTCATTCGAGGCGCCGAGCTTGCGCCAGTCCTCGCTCTTGGGGACGATGCCCTGATAGGAACGCAAATTCGCCTGCGGGATGTGCGGCGCGATCAGCCCGAGCGGCTCGCCGCCGGCCGCGTGCTTGCGCGCGGCGTCGATCATCACGCGGCGGAACTGGACGATGGCGATGTCGCTGGCCCCGAGCCGCTCGCTGGTGCGGTCGGCGATCGGCCCCATCGATTCCCACATCATGATGTCCTGGTTGGGAATGCCGGGCACGCCGGTGAAATCCCCCAGCTTCATCGCCTTGCGGTCCTGCAGGTAGTTGTTCGCCTTGTTGCGCAGCATCGGCCTGTAGGTCCTGTCGAGGTCGATGCCGACCTGCGCCACGCAGAACTTGCGCCAGCTTTCCTGGTCGATGCAGTCGTCATTGCCCCAGGCGATGAAGTGGAAATAGCTGGAGACGTCGTCCTTGGGCACGATCACGGTGGCGACGTTGTAGGACGAGTTCGGCGGGATCAGCGCCGTGAAGGGCGCGACGAAGACGGTCAGCCGGACATAGTCGTGCGTCTGCGCATTGGTGATCGGCCGGCGGATCGCGGCGTAGCGGAAGCCGTAATTGGTGAGTTGCACCTGGATGCGCGGGTTCTTGTCGGTGGAGGGCCGCGTCCAGTGCGTCGCGTTCGCGCCGGCGGTGGCGACGCGCGCTGGTTTCATGTCGGAGGAGTGCAGGCTGGAGGAATGGGCCGAATCGATCTGCCCCTCCATGATCTGCGCCCAGTTCACGGGCAGGTCCATCTTGACGATCGAGACCTTGGCCTCCGGCGTCGGGGCCCAGGCCGGTGGCTCGAAATCCGGCATCGCATCTTTCGGGCCCATATAGACCCAGATGAAGCCACCGGCTTCCTGCGTCGGATAGGCCTTGTGCTCGACCTTGTCGGCAAAGCCGCTCTCGGCCGGCTCGGAGACCATTTCCAGCACCTTGCCGTCCACGTCGAACTTCCAGCCGTGATAGAGGCAGCGCAGCCCGCATTCCTCGTTGCGGCCGAAGAAGAGCGAGGCCTTGCGATGAGGGCAGAACTCGCCGAGCACACCGATGCGCCCATCGGTGTCGCGGAAGGCGACCAGGTCCTCGCCAAACAGCCGCACCCGCACCGGCGCGCCGTCGCTCTCGACCAGTTGCTCGGAGAGCAGCGCGGGCACCCAGTGGCGGCGCATCAGCGCGCCCATCGGCGCATCGCCCTCGACCCGGCAGAGCAGTTCGTTTTCCGCGTGGGTCAGCATGGTCGGTCCCTCCCCATAACGGCCGGCACTAGCCAGCGGCCGATTACTTAGTTATCTAATCCTTAGATTAATCCGGTTCGAAACGCTTGTCGAGAGAGACCGGCGGAGGCAGCGATGGCAGAGGATTCGGTGAGTGTTTCGGTGAAGATCACCGAGAAGCGCATGGTGGCGCAGGATATCTGCCTGTTCGAGCTTCGGACGCCGGATGGGGGGCCGCTCGCGCCGTTTACGCCCGGCGCGCATCTGGGCGTTCGGGTGCCCAATGGCGAAATGCGTAAATACTCGCTCTGCAACGACCCAGACGAGACCGACCGCTATGTCATCGCGGTCAAGAAGGAGCATGGCGGGCGGGGCGGCTCGGTCAGTCTGATCGACGCAACGAGCGAGGGGGACGAGATCGCGATCACCGCGCCGCGCAACGATTTCGAGCTCAAGCCCGGCCCGGCCAGCTACATCTTCATCGCCGGCGGCATCGGGATCACGCCGATCCGGGCCATGATCACGCACCTGCTGGCCACCAGAGCGAAGCCGTTCAAGCTCTACTATTTCACCCGCACGCCCGAGCAGATGGCCTTTCGCGACGAGTTCTCCGCGCCCGAGTTCCGCGGCAAGGTGGTGATCCACCATGATGGCGGCGACCCCGACAAGGCCTACGACCTCTGGCCGGTGCTGGAGGAGCCGAAGGGCGCGCATCTCTATTGCTGCGGGCCGCGCGGGCTGATGGAGGCGGTGCGCGACATGACCGGGCACTGGTCCTCGGCGGCCGTGCATTTCGAGGATTTCGGCGCGGCGAAGGCGCGACCCGAGGACAACACGCCCTTCGCGGTGACGCTGGCCAGGAGCGGCGAGCGCTTTGAGGTGCCTGTCGACAAATCCATTCTGGAGGTACTGCGCGAGGCCGGCAAAACTCTGCCCTCCTCATGCGAGAGCGGCACCTGCGGTACCTGCAGGACGAAGCTGGTCTCGGGCGAGGCCGAGCATCGCGATCTTGCGCTGGCCGAGCACGAACGGGCGCGCACCATCATGATCTGCGTCTCGCGGGCGAAATCGCCCGAGCTGGTGCTGGATTTGTGATGTCTCGAACCGTACGACCACCCCTCATCCGGCGCTTCGCGCCACCTTCTCCCGCAAGGGGAGAAGGGAAGGGCAACGCCGCCCTGCCCCCTCTCCCCTTGCGGGAGAGGGCTGGGGTGAGGGGTCGCTCGGTCCTGTCAGGATCGTGGAGGTGGTTCGCGCCATGACCGTTCCCCTTCGGCTCGGCGTCATCGGGCTCGGCCGCGCCTTCATGCTGATGCTGCCGACGCTGGCCGGGCATCCGCTCGTGCGGCTCGTCGCGGCCTCGGATCCGCGCGAGGAGGCGCGCCGGCAGTTCGTGCAGGATTTCTCTACGGCGGAGCAGGCCGCGCAGGCCTATGACGATGTCGAGGCGCTTTGTGCCGACGAGAGCGTCGAGGCTATCTACATCGCCTCCCCGCACCAGTTCCATGTCGCGCATGTCGCGCTGGCGGCGGCGCATGGCAAGCACATCCTCGTCGAGAAGCCGATGGCGCTGACCATCGCCGATTGCGAGGCGATGATCGCGGCGGCGCAAGCGGGCGGCGTGCATCTGATGGTCGGGCACAGCCATTCCTACAACCTGCCCTATCTCCACACTGCCGCGCTGATCCGCAGCGGCCGCTTCGGCCAGCCACGCATGATCACGGCGACGACCTACACCGATTTCCTCTACCGGCCGCGCCGGCCCGAGGAACTCGACACCGCCCAGGGCGGCGGGGTGGTCTTCAGCCAGGGCGCGCATCAGGTCGATGTGGTGCGGCTGCTGGCCGGCGGCATGGCCCGGACGGTGCGCGCCGTCACCGGCCGGTTCGACCCGGCGCGCCCGACCGAGGGGGCCTATCAGGCCTTTCTGACCTTCAATGACGGCGCAAGCGCCACGCTGAGCTACAGCGGCTACGGCCGCTACGACAGCGACGAACAGATGGGCTGGATCGGCGAACTCGGACAGCGGCGCGATCCCGAAAGCTATGGCGCGGCGCGGCGCGCGCTCGCCGCCATCGCGTCGCCCGAGGAGGAAACCGCGCTCAAGAACGGCCGCGCCTATGGTCTGGCGACGATCTCGGCGGCCGCCGCGCCGGTCGCGCACAACCATTTCGGGCCGGTCCTCGTCTCCTGCGACAAAGCCGATCTGCGGCCGCTGGCCGAGGGGGTGATGATCTATGAGGATCAGCGACGCTGGCTCGCCCCCCTGCCCGCTCCGAAGGTTCCGCGCGCGGAGGTGATCGACGAACTGCATGCGGCGGCCAGGCGCAACGTCGCGCCGCTGCATTCGGGCGCATGGGGCATGGCGACGCTGGAGGTCTGCCTCGCGATTCTCGAATCGGCGCGCACGGGCCGCGAGGTCGCGCTTCGGCACCAGGTTGCGCCCGGCATCGGCTAGCGCCGGTTCGGCGGCTCCTCGGGCGCGGGGTTGTTGGCGGCGGCGGCCAGGATCGCGATGGTGTCCTGCTCGGCGGCGGCGGCGCTCTTGTAGCGCGGAGCGGTCGTGACCAGCGGGCGCTCGGCGTCGGCGGGAAAGTAGATCTCGATCGCGAAGCGGCCCGACTGGCGGTCCTCGACCGGCTCGATGCGGATCAGCGGCATCCGGCTCTCCCGTTCATGGCGCAGGCCTGCCTGCCCGCTCATCCAATTAGACCGCGCGGCCGGCCGAGGGTCCAAGACTAAAAGGCTTTGCGTCCCATGCGGTTGCGATTTGCCGCAAGCGGAGGCCGGAGCAGGACTTTAGAATTCGTCTAAAACACTGTGATTGCACAGCTATTCCTGCCGCGCTATGTCCGTCTCCGCCTACCCAGGAGCGGGATGACGCCGTGCCATATCGCCCCACCAGGATTCTCGCGCCATGACGCCCACGCTGCGCGCACGGCGCTGGCCCGGCCTGCTGCGCTGGAGCGCGGCGGCGTTGGCGGTCGCCGCGGCGCATGTCGCGGCGCTCTGGATCGCGCTCAACTGGCAGCCTGCTCATGCCGAGGCGGCCGCGGGCGCGCCCGAGCCCGCGATCATGATCGAACTCGCCGCCGTCTCGATCGCGCAGGAAGCGCCGGCCGAGACGCTGCCTCCCGCGCCCGAGCCCGTCGCGCCCGAGGCCCCGCCCGAGCCGGTCAAGGAAACGCCTCCCGCCGAGCCCGAGCCGCCGCCGCCGGAGCCCGTCGTCGAAAAGCCCGTCGAGCCGCCGCTTGAGTCCGAGCCGCAACCGACGCCGGTTCAATTGCCCGAACCCGAGATCAGGCTGCCCGAACTGCCGACGATTCCCGATGCGCTCGCCGTGCTGGCCCCGCCGCCGCCCGAACCGCCGAAACGGGTCGAAAAACCCGCCGCGCGCAAACCGCCGCCCAAGCCGCGCGTGGTCGAGCGCAAGCCGGTCGAACGGCCGCGCCAGCGTGAAGCTGCGGCTCCCCCGCCTGCGCCGCCGCGAGCCGAAGCTCCAAACCCGGCCTCCAGCGGCGCGGTCGCACAGCCGAGCGTCTCGACCGCAAGCTGGCGCGGTTCGCTGATCGCCCATCTCAACCGCTACAAGCGCTTTCCCGGCGGGGCGAGCCCCGGCACCGTCCAGGTCGCATTCGCGATCGACCGCGGCGGCAATGTGGTCGCGGCAAGGCTCGCCGGCTCATCGGGCGACGCGGCGCTCGATCAGGAGGCGGTCGCCATGGTGCGCCGCGCCAGCCCGGTGCCGGCCCCGCCGAGCGGGCTCGGCGGCGGCATGATCAGTCTCGCGGTTCCGGTGCGGTTCTCGCGCTGAGGGGCAGGTCGGAATTTTTCGCGCACAGGTGAATTCCACTCACCGATAGCGCCAATCTATTCGCTTTAGCTGCGCCGGCTCGCCATGCTAGCACTCGACGACGAGGACAGCGGCTCATCGAACGAAGCCGCATCGGGAGAAGACGTCGATCGCCGGCAAGCGAGACATACGAGCCTGCCGCGCGGCTTCGGGCCTGCGGATCGGCCGTCGCGGGCGCAGCCCATGCGGCCGGATTTCGTCGTCAAGACCGCCCTGCCCTCGCTGGATGAGGCTGGTCCGATCCCCGATCGGCCGAGAGGAAAAGGCTTGAGACGAAATGAACCTGCATCGCATGCTCCTTGAACGCAAAGCGGCCGGGCGGCCGGTCACGGTCGGCATCATCGGCGCCGGCAAGTTCGGCACCATGTTCCTCTCGCAGGCCCGCAACACGGACGGCATGCACATCGTCGGCGTCGCCGACCTCAACACGGACCGGCCGCGCTCGCAGCTCAAGCTCGGCTGCTGGCCGGCGGAGCAATACGCGGCCGCCTCGATCGACGATGCGCTCAGCCACGGCTCGACCGTGATCACCGACAATGCCGACAGCCTCGTCACCCATCCGGCCGTCGAGGTCATCATCGAGGCGACGGGCGATCCCGGCGCCGGCATCGCCTTCGCGCTCAAGGCGATCGAGCACGGCAAGCACATCATCATGGTCAATGTCGAGGCCGACGCGGTCGCAGGCCCGATCCTGGCGCGCAAGGCGAAGGCGGCCGGCGTGGTCTATTCGCTGGCCTGGGGCGACCAGCCGGCGCTGATCGCCGAGCAGGTCGACTGGGCCCGCGCCGCCGGCTTCAAGGTCGTGTCCGCCGGCAAGGGCACGCGCTATCACCCGACCTATCACCAGTCGACGCCCGACACGGTCTGGGACATCCTCGACAAGTATATGAAAATCAGGGACCGCAAGTCGATCAATCCCAAAATGTTCAACTCCTTCGTCGACGGCACGAAGTCGGGCATCGAGATGACGGCGGTGTGCAACGCCACGGGTCTGCATTCGCAGGCCGAAGGGCTAAGCTTCCCGCCGGCGACGCGCTTCGAGCACGCCGAGATCTGCAAGCCGAAGGCCGATGGCGGCGTGCTGGAGCGGGCCGGCGTCACCGAGGTAACATCCTCGGTCTATCGCGACGGCACGGACGTGCCGCATTCGCTGGTGATGGGCACCTATGTCGTGTTCGAGACCGACAGCGCCTATAGCGAGGAGTGTTTTCGCGAGTATTCGATGCTGCCCGACAGCAGCGGGAAATATGCCTGCCTCTACCGGCCGATCCACATGATCGGGCTGGAACTGGGCATTTCGGTCGCCTCGGCAGCCCTCCGCAAGGAGGCGACGGGCGCAGCCATCATGTTCAACTCCGACGTCGTCGCCACCGCCAAGCGCGCGCTGAAGGCCGGCGAAATGCTCGACGGCGAAGGCGGTTTCTGCGTCTGGGGCAAGCAGACCCCGGCCTCGGCCTCGCTCGACGAGGGCTACCTGCCGTTGGGCCTCGCCCACAACGTCAAGCTGAAGACCGACATCGCGCAGGGCCAGCGCCTGAAATGGAGCGACGTCGCCTACGACCCGGCCTCGACCGCAGTGAAGGTGCGGCGCGAGATGGAGGCCGCCTTCGCGCGCCCCAACACTCAGGCGGCGTGAACGAGCCGGGCGGCGTGGTCGCGGGAGGTGGCGGGATACGATGCATCACCCATGATCGGGTGGCGCGACCTACGGGAGTCGAACCCGTCTCCCCAGCGTGAAAGGCTGGTGTCCTAACCGATAGACGAAGGTCGCTTGCTCTGGAGCGACGGTGTGGCCGTCGCGAAGCGGACCGAGGTATAGTGTCAGGGGAGAGGCACTGCAAGCCCGAGTTTGACGCGACCTGTGAGCAAGCGCCGCGCGAATGGCCGCAGGCGCGGCGCGGCTCTCAGGCCTGCCGGGCGATGTCGAGCACGCGCAGTTCGGCGCTCTCATTGCCGCCCCAGCGGTTGAGCGTCAGCGTGGCGGCGAGATGGACGCTCTCGCCGCGCGCCGCCAGCAGCGCCTGGCCGAGCGGCTCCTGCGCGGCGCGGAAGACGATGCCGCCGATGCTCGCCCCGTCGCCGGCCTTGAGCTTGATCCGCAGATGGCCGCCGCTGCCGATCTCGACGACGTCGGTCAGGCGATGGGAGGGGAAGACGAAGACCGGCTCGGGCGCGCCCGAGCCGAACGGCCCGGCCTTGTCGATCTCGGCGATGAGGCGCGGGCTCGCGCCGCCGGCGCTGAGCGCGCCGTCGATCAGCAGCGCCTGCGCCTCGCCGGCCGACGCGACCTCGCCCGCCAGACGCTGCGTCAGGAAGGTAAGGAAGGCCTCGCTCTGGCCCGCAGCGAGGGTGACGCCCGCCGCCATGGCGTGGCCGCCGCCCTTGACGGCGAGCCCCGCCTCCACCGCCGCGCGCACGGCCGCGCCGAGATCGACCCCCGCGACCGAGCGGCCCGAACCCGTCGCCCCGCCCTCCCCGTTGACAGCGAGAGCGAAGGCCGGCCGCCGGAAGCGCTCCTTCAGCCGCGCCGCGACGAGTCCGACGATGCCTGGATGCCAGTCGGCCGAGCCCGCCAGCAGCACGGGCTGGTCGGGCTGCAGCGACAGGCGGTAATCGGCTTCGGCGACCGCCTCGGCCACCGCCTGCCGCTCGATCTCCTGACGCTCCTGATTGAGGCGGTTGAGCTCAGCGGCGATGCCGCGCGCCTCGATCTCGTCCTGCGTCAGCAAAAGCCTCGCGCCCAAAGCCGCGTCGCCGATGCGGCCGCCGGCATTGATGCGCGGGCCGAGCAGGAAGCCGAGATGCCAGGGCTGGACCGGGCCGTCGAGACCCGCGACATCCATCAGCGCGACGAGGCCGGGCCGGGCCCGCCCGCGCAGGATGGAAATCCCCTGCCGCACGAAGGCGCGGTTCAGCCCGGTCAATGGCACGACGTCGGCGACGGTGGCCAGCGCCACGAGATCGAGCGCCGCCAGCAGATCCGGCTCGGGCCGGCCGGCCCAAAAGCCCCTGCCTCGCAAGGCGCGGTTCGCGGCGACCAGCGTCAGGAACACGACGCCGGCGGCGCAGAGATGGCCGAGACCGGAGAGGTCGTCCTGACGGTTGGGATTGACCAGCGCTTCCACCTCGGGAAGGCGCTCGGGCGCCTGATGATGGTCGAGCACCACGACATCGAGCCCGAGCCGGCGCGCCTGCGCCAACGGCTCATGACTGGTCGTGCCGCAATCGACGGTGACGAGCAGGGTTGCGCCCTCGCCCGCCAGCATCGCGATCGCCTCGGCGTTGGGGCCGTAGCCCTCGATCAGCCGGTCGGGGATATGGATGCGCGGCCGTGCTCCCGCCTGCGTCAGGAAACCGGCCAGCAGCGCAGCCGAGCAGGCCCCGTCGACATCGTAATCGCCAAAGATCGCGATCTTTTCGCCACGCTGTGCGGCGCTGGCCAGCCTCTCGGCGGCGGCGTCCATGCCGGTCAGGATCGCAGGGTCCGGCAGGAGGTCGCGCAGCCTCGGCTCGAGGAAGCGCACGGCGTCCGCCGGCTCGACGCCGCGGCCGGCGAGCAGACGCGCCAGCACGTCGGGAATGCCCTCGACCTGCGCCAGCGCCTCCGCCCGGCCAAGCCCTGCGGCGTCGAGCCGGTCGCGCCAGAGCCGGCCGAGCGCGGAGCGCGTGACGCCAAGAAAGCTGCGCTGGGAAGGATGAGTCATGGCTGACGGGGTCGCGCAGGCCGGCGCTTTCGTCAACCGGCGAGCGAAAATGCGCGCCGCTGTGAAGTTGATAACCTTCCTCTGCTATCGTGCCGGGATGGTTTAAGGAAGGATTCGATCTTGAGCGACGCCGCCGCTATCGGCTCGGCCGAGCAGCCGACACTGTTCTATCAGCCGCAGGTCACGGCCGATGGCGGGCGTTTCGTCGGGCTGGAGGCGCTGCTGCGCGCAAGGCGGCCTGACGGCTCGGTAACCGGCCCGCAGGACATGCTGGCCGCGATTGCGACGCCGGAGGAGGCCGATGCGCTGGACTGGCGCATCCTGCGGCAGGCCTGCAGCGACGCCCGCCGCTGGCCCGACCTCTCGGTCGCGGTCAATATCGGCGCCCGCCAGTTCCAGCACCCGGATTTTTCCGCACGCATGATCGCGCTGATCGCCGAGGTCGGCGTCGCGCCGACGCAGATCGAACTGGAACTGCTGGAAGGCACGATCATCGAGGATTTCGGCCGCGCCAGCGCCACCATGGAGGCCCTGCGCGCACATGGTGTCAGGATCGCGCTGGACGATTTCGGCACCGGCTATTCGAGCCTGTCCTATCTGCAGAAACTGCCGCTCGACAAGCTGAAGCTCGACAAGTCGATGGTCGAAGGCGTCGGCAATCTGAAGGCGGCGGCGATCGTTCAGGCGGTGACGGCGCTGTCGCGGGCGCTCGGCCTCAAGGTCGTCGCCGAAGGCGTCGAGACCCGCGAGCAGCAGCGTTTTCTCCGGATATCCGGCTGCCATTACCTGCAGGGCTATCTGTTCTCGCCGGCCGTCAGCGTCGAGGCTGTCGACGAGCTTCTGCGTCAGCGCTGGCCGCGGCCCGAACCCGGCTGAGCCGCGATCGCCGTTTCACTGCGTCAGCCGGGGTCCGCTCGCGCCGGGGCCGACGCCGGCCGGCACCGGGATGTTGGTGGCGGAGTAGTTGGTGTTGAGCACCATGGTCGGCCCCTCCGACAGCGTGAACTGGCGGGCGACGACGATGGTGTAGGCCGATTCATTGGCCACAGGCCTGTTGGCTGCGACATGCAGCCTGCCGCGCGACAGATAGATCGTTCCCAGCAGGGTCCGGGCGTTGTCGCTGAGGATGTCATGGACCTGGCCGAGCGGCGAGTCGCGGTCCTCGAAGACCAGCATGCCGGCCATTTCGCCCGATTTGGGCGCTGTCAGCGAGATCGTCGAGGCGGCCTGGAAATCGAGCCGCGCGCCTTTTCCCGACAGGAAGAGACCGACATTGACGCCGGAAACCACCGCGCCGCCGCCGACCGAGAACGCGCCATCCCTGATGGCATAGACGCCGGGGCTCATTGTCACCGTCGCGCCGGCCGTGATCGACAGGCCGCCGCAATAGGCGCCCGGGTAGAGCGTCGTCGAGGTCTTGATCACCGCATTGGTCATGACGCAGCCCGTCACGGGCGGCTCGGGCCGCGTCGCCAGCGGATCGGGCAGGACCGGACAGTCGGTCTGCGGCGTCGGCACGAAGCTGCCGGGGCCGGGGCTGCTCTTGCCGCCGGCCGAGCAGATGAACGCCGCCTTGATCGTGGCGTTGTTCTTGGCGTTGAGACCGTTCGAGTTCGTCGAATTGGAATAGATCGAGCAGCCGGGCGCTTCGAGCCGCGCGTTCTTGTCGAGCGAGACGGTGAAGTTTTCCGACGCCTCCAGCCCGATGACGCAGATCGGTGCGCCGCCGACGACCCTGGCCGTCGCCCTGACCGACACCGTCGCGGCGTCCGTGCCGAACATATGCATGATCGTGGTCTTGGCGACGGTGCTGATCGCGACCGTCACGGTCTTGGCGCTCATATCGGCGGAGGCCGAGACCGTCCCCTGCTGTCGCGACTGGGCCAGCGCCTGCTGCGCGAATCGGTCGGCGACGGTGGCCACGGTCGCCGCGCTGGTGTTGCCGAGGCGGAACTCCCTGGCGGCCGCCAGCGCCGCGCTGTCGGCCGCGTTCTGCAGATCGGTCCGCGCGGTGGAGAGCAGGCCGTAATCGACGGCGGCGCCCGCGCCGGCGAGCAGCACGGGCGTACCCAGGCTGAACACCATCAGGACGCCGCCGGCCTGGTCGCGCCAGCCGCGCCGCAGGAGCGTCAGCAGCCCGGAGATGCCCGGCCGCCGCGTCATGCCGCCCTCGACAGCGCGCGATGCGCGCGCAGCAGGAAGCGGACCTGGTGGCTCAGCAGCCGCCAGTTGACCGGCTTGCACATGAAGGAGGTCGCGCCGGCCTCGTAGGCCTGATCGATCGAGACCATGTCCTCGCGCCCGGTGATGACCATGATCGGCATGCCGTCATAGCGCGGATTGGCCCTGAGCCGGCGCACCATCTCGATGCCGTCCATGCCAGGCATGTCGACATCGACCAGCAGCACATCGAAATCGACGAGGGAGAGCTTGGCCAGACCATCCTCGGCCGAATCCGCCGTGGTGACCTCGACATCCGGCGTCGAGAGATAGACCGTGCAGAACTCGCGCTGGATCGGATCGTCATCAACGGCCAGAAGCTCGATCCGATCGCCTCGCACATAGCTGAAAGGGACTGGACTGGACATTGCGGACAGGGGACCCGTTCTGGATTCAGGCGCGACGGAATTGGTGACGCGATCCGACAATGACAGATAAACTCCAACAAAACGTTGCGCGACTTGCCAAAAATCAAGTCCGACATTTGCCATTCGTAAAGCCTGTTGCGCCATGCTCCGACGCATGCCGCGCAGCCCGTCCCTGTCGATCCGCACCCGCCTGATCCTGCTCGTGGTCAGCGCGGTGGTTCTGGCCCAGTCCGTCTTCGTGGCGGCTTTCGTCTGGCGCGAGACGGAGCGCTACGCCGTCGTCCGGCGCGACGCGATGCTGACCAGCGCGCACGCGATCGCGGCGGCAGCCGCGCGCGCCGTGGCCGAGCGCGATGTCGGTGCGGCCTATCAGGCGATCCGCGCGATCAGCCGCATCGGCGGCGTCTCCTATGCCGGCGTCGAGGCCAGCGACGGCGCGGCGCTCGCCGATGTCGGGGCGACCGAGCAGCTCACGGGCGACCTCGTCATCACCGACGCCGATACGAGCTGGCCGCTGGCGGCGATCCTGCGCAGCCGCTCGATCGAAGCGACGGTTCCGGTCGTATTCGAAGGCAATGCCGTCGGCACGCTGCGGCTGCTTGGCGACACACGCGACCTGCCGGCGCTCATCCGTTCCGCCGTGCTGAACGTCCTCCTGATCGGCGGGTTCGCGATGCTGTGCGCCATCGCGCTGGCGCTGCGCCTGCAGCGCGGCATCACGGCGCCCTTGCGCGCGCTGACGGGCACGATGGCGCGCGTGCGCGCGCGACATGATTATTCGGTGACGCTGGCCGCAGGCGGCCGGGACGAGATCGGCGTCCTGATCGACGGTTTCAACGGAATGATCGGCGATATCCGAGAGCGCGACGCGCGGCTGGAGCGCCACCGTGAGCGGCTGGAGACCGAGGTCGCCGAGCGCACCGCCGACTATCAGCAGGCGGCGCGCGAGGCCGACGACGCCAACCAGGCCAAATCCGCCTTCCTCGCGACGATGAGCCATGAGATCCGGACGCCGATGAACGGCATCCTCGTGATGGCGGAGCTGCTCGCGGGATCCGACCTGCCCGAGCGCGCGCGACGGCAGGCGCAGGTGATCGCGCGCTCGGGCACCAGCCTGCTCGCCATCATCAACGACATCCTCGACCTGTCGAAGATCGAGTCCGGCAAGCTCACCGTCGAGCAACTCGCCGTCGATCCGGAAGAAAGCGCCGAGGCCGTGCTGCAGCTTTTCCGCGACCGCGCCCGCTCCAAGGGGCTCGATCTCTGCGCAGCGATCGAGCTGCCGGCCGGCTCGACGGTCGTCGCAGACCCGGTCCGTCTCGGGCAGGTGCTCGGCAACCTCGTCAACAACGCGCTGAAATTCACCGAGGCCGGCGGCGTCACGCTGCGGATATCGCGTGGCGAAGGCGACCGGCTGCGCTTTTGCGTCGAGGACACGGGCATCGGCATTCCGGGCGACAAGCTCGACACGATCTTCGAATCCTTCTCGCAGGCCGACCAGACCACGACGCGTCATTATGGCGGCACCGGGCTAGGCCTCTCGATCGCGCGCCAGCTCGTCGCCGCGATGGGCGGCGCGCTCGCGGTGACGAGCACGGTCGGCGTCGGCAGCGCGTTTTCCTTCTCTCTGCCGCTCGCGCAAGCCGGGACGGCCGGCGGCGCCAGCGAACCGCCGGCCCTGCCGCTGAAGGCCGTGATCGCGACCCCGCTCGGACATTCGGCTCAAGCGATGACCGACTGCCTCGCCGATGCCGGCCTGACGGTCGCGCGCATGCAGGCGCTGCCGGCCGAAATGCCGGACGACACAGCGCTGCTGATCGCCTCGCCGGAGCTGCTGCGCAGCCAGCCAGCCTTCATGCGCCGGAAGGGGCTCGCAATCCTCGTTCTCGCCGGCGACGGCGAGCCGGTGGCCGATCTCCTCGGCACGGTGGCGGACGCGGTTCTGCCTTGGCCGGTCCAGCGGCGCGATCTCCGACGCGTTCTCGCCTGCCTGCGCGACGGCAGGCCCGTCGGCGGCGACAGTCAGGCCATCGCGGCCGCGCCGACGCTCGCTTTCCCCGGCTTGCGCGTGCTGGTCGCCGACGACAGCGCGGTCAACCGCGAGGTCGCCGACGCCGCGCTGCTGCGGCTCGGCATCCGGGCGCGTTTCGTCGAGGACGGGCTGCAGGCGGTGACTGCCGCCTTGGCCGAACCCTTCGACCTCGTGCTGATGGATGGCAGCATGCCGGGCCTCGACGGGTTCGACGCGACCCGCGCCATCCGCGCCCATGAGGCGGAGCATGGCGCGCCGCGCCTGCCGATCGTGGCGCTGACCGCCCATGTCGTCGGCGCGGGCGCGGACGCCTGGCGCGAGGCCGGCATGGACGACGTCGTCCACAAGCCGTTCACGCTGGCGCGGCTCACCGCCTGCATCGCTCGTTTTGCCGGCGAACAGCCCGGCGAAGCAGGGCATGCCGGGCCGGCGACAGAGGGGCCGGCCGAGGAGCTCGATCGCTCGGTGCTGCGCGAACTGCTCGACATGACCGGCGGCAACGAAGCGACGGTGCGGCGCATTGCCGATCTGTTCGCGGCCAAGTCGGCCGAGACGCTGTCGGAGCTGGAGGCCGCCAGCGCCGGCGGCGACATCGAGGCGGTGGGCCGCAGCGCCCATGCGCTGAAGTCGATGAGCTACAATATGGGCGCGCGCGGCGTGGCCGAGGCCGCCGCCGCGATGGAGCGCGCCGCGCGGCAGGAGCAGGCCGCGGTCACTGGCCCGGAGCTGGCCCGCTTGCGCGCCATGCTGAATCGCACCCATGGCGCGCTCGACGAGGCGCTGAAGACCGCCGCCTGAGACGGAGGCCGGCCGGCGACCGGCGACCATGACGCATCCTGCTTGCGGCGGGAGCTGCCGCCGTCCTAAGGTTCCATGGTTCACAGCTAAACCAACGGGGCCGCCGCATGGCGCAGGAAGCGGACGTCGTCATCGTCGGCGCGGGCCTCGCGGGCCTCGTCGCGGCGGCTGAACTGGCGGAGGCCGGCCGCAGGGTCGTGATCCTCGACCAGGAGCCGCAGGCGACGCTGGGCGGGCAGGCGCACTGGTCCTTCGGCGGCCTGTTCCTGATCGACACGCCCGAGCAGCGCCGCCTGCGCATCCGCGACTCTCTGGCGCTGGCGACGCAGGACTGGCTCGGATCGGCCGGCTTCGACCGACCGGAGGATCACTGGCCAAGGCTGTGGGCTGAAAGCTATCTCGATTTCGCGGCGGGCGAGAAGCGCTCATGGCTGCATCAGCAGGGCATGCGCTGGTTCCCCGTCGTCGGCTGGGCCGAGCGCGGCGGCTACTCAGCCACCGGGCATGGCAATTCCGTGCCCCGCTTCCACGTCACCTGGGGCACGGGGCCGGGCGTGCTTGAGCCGTTCCTGCGGCGCGTGACGGCGGCGCAGGCGGCGGGGCTGATCGATATCCGTTTCCGCCACCGCGTCACCGGCCTGACGAAGAGCGCCGGCGCGATCGACGGCGTCGAGGGCGAGGTTCTGGAGGCCAGCGATGTCGGACGCGGCGCGGAAAGCTCGCGCGTCGCGACCGGCTCGTTTTCGCTGAAGGCTCAGGCGGTGATCGTGGCCTCGGGCGGTATCGGCGGCAACCACGATCTCGTGCGCCGCAACTGGCCGCAGCGGCTCGGTGCGCCGCCGTCGCGGATGCTGTCGGGCGTGCCCGCCCATGTCGACGGGGCGATGCTCGGCGTGGCGGAAGCCGCCGGCGGGCGGCTGATCAATGGCGACCGGATGTGGCACTATGTCGAGGGCATCGCGAACCACGCGCCGATCTGGCCGCGCCATGCCATCCGCATCCTGCCCGGCCCCTCCCCGCTCTGGTTCGATGCGCAGGGCAAGCGGCTGCCGGCGCCGCTGTTCCCAGGCTTCGACACGCTCGGCACGCTGGCGCATCTCAGGACCACCGGCTTCGACCATTCCTGGTTCGTGCTGAACCGGAGCATCATCGCCAAGGAATTCGCCCTCTCGGGCTCCGAGCAGAACCCCGACCTGACCGGCAAGAGCTGGCGGCAGGTGCTCAAGCGCGCAACCGCCGGCGTACCCGGACCCGTGCAGGCCTTCATGGACAAGGGCGCGGACTTCATCGTCGAGCGCGATCTCGCGACACTGGTCGCGCGCATGAATGCGCTGGCCGGCGAGCCGCTGATCGATGAAGGGGTGCTGCGGGCCGAGATCGAGGCGCGCGACCGCGAGATCGACAATCCCTTCGGCAAGGATCTGCAGATGACCGCGATCCGGGGCGCGCGGGCCTATCTCGGCGACAGGCTGATCCGCACGGCGAAGCCGCACCGCATCCTCGACCCGGCCCATGGCCCGCTGATCGCGGTCAGGCTCAACATCCTGACGCGGAAATCGCTCGGCGGGCTGGAAACGGACCTGTCCTCGCGTGTGCTGGACGCCGGCGGGCAGCCCGTGCCGGGGCTCTATGCGGCCGGCGAGGCGGCGGGCTTCGGCGGCGGCGGCATCCATGGCTACCGCGCGCTGGAAGGCACCTTTCTGGGAGGCTGCATCTTCTCGGGCCGCGCGGCCGGCCGGGCGGCTGCAAAGGCGGTGGCATAAGAGTGGGCGCTATCGCGCCGGCTTTTCCTTCAAGCTCGGCAGGAACCAGGCGAGCAGACCCATCAGCGGCAGGAAGGAGCAGAGGCGGTAGACGCTGTCGATGCCGACCCGGTCGGCGAGTTCGCCCAGCATCGCGGCCGCGATGCCGCCGAGCCCGAAAGAGAGCCCGTAGAACAGCCCGCCGATCAGGCCGATGCGACCGGGCGACAACTCCATCGCGTAGATCAGGATGGCCGCAAAGGCGCTCGACATGATCAGGTTGATCACGATCGTCAGCGCGCCGGTCCAGAACAGGTCGGCATAGGGCAGCGCCAGCGTGAATGGCAGCGCGCCCAGGATCGAGAACCAGATGATCCTGTCGCGACCAATCCGGTCTCCCAGCATGCCGCCGCCGACGGCGCCGACCGCCGACGCGCCGAGAAAGAGGAACAGCATCACCTGCGAGGTCTCGACCGAGATGCCGAATTTGCCGATCAGGTAGAAGGTATAAAAGGACGAGAAGCTCGACGAGTAGGCGTTCTTCGAGAACAGGAGGATGACGAGGATCGTCATCGCGAAGGCGACGTTGACGGCCGGCCCGACCGGCTTGGCCGGGGTCGCGGCGGCGACCGGCGTGACGGCAGGCTTGTGGTCGAGCGCGGCGTGGCGGCGCACGATCCAGATCATCAGGAGCATCGCGGCGAAGGCCGCCAGCGAGAACCAGGCGAGGCTCGCCTGCCCGCGCGGCACGATGATGAACGCTGCGAGCAGAGGGCCGATCGCGCCGCCGGTCTGGCCGCCGAGCTGGAAGATGCCCTGCGCCAGACCATGCTGGCCGCCCGACGCGTTGCGCGCCATGCGCGTCGCCTCCGGATGGAAGATCGACGAGCCGATGCCGACGCAACCGGCCGACAACAGCAGCAGCGAATAGCTGCCGGCATAGGCCAGCCCGATCAGGCCCACGAGCGAAAAGCCCATGCCGACGACCATCGAATAGGGCATCGGGTTTCGATCGGTGTAATGGCCGACCAGCGGCTGGAACAGCGACGCACAGATCTGGAAGGTCAGCGTGATCAGGCCGATCTGGCCGAAATCAAGCGAATAGGCGGTCTTGATGATGGGGTAGATCGCTGGAATCAGCGACTGGATCATGTCGTTGAGCAGATGAACCGCGCTGAGGCCGATCAGCACAGGCATGACGGCGCGACGCGCGATGGTCGGGGTGACGTTCTGGTTCATCGCCACTGCTTCATGCCGCTGCAGGAGAGCATTCGGGCCAGGCGGAGTCCGTCTCCGGGAGGCAGGCCGACGCTTGCACCCTCTTACGATCCGCGAAGGAAATGACAATCGCCGCTGCGCATGGCGTCCCGGCGTCCGGCGCAGCCGGCAAAGCAATTCGGCCTGCGATACGCTCCGCAGGGTCTGCTCAGCGCTCGGCCGAGGCCGCCCAGATGTTGAGACCGCCCTCGACGGCGTTGCGGTCGATCTCGGCCAGCTCGACCTCGCTGAAATCGGGCCGCTCCAGCGCCGCGACGCATTCGACGACCTGTTCGGGCCGGCTCGCGCCGATCAGCGCCGAGGTGACACGGCCGCCGCGCAGCACCCAGGCGATGGCCATCTGGGCGAGGCTCTGGCCACGGGCAGCGGCGATCTCGTTCAGGGCCGCGATGGCGCGCAGATTGGCCTCGCTCAGGAAGCCGTCGCGGAAGGACGGGGCCTTCTTGGCCGCGCGGCTGCCCTCGGGCACGCCGCCGAGATATTTCGAGGTCAGCATGCCCTGCGCCAGCGGCGAGAACACGATAGAGCCGATGCCCTCCCCGTCCAGCGTATCGAGCAGCCCGTCCTCTTCGATCCAACGGTTGAGCATCGAGTAGCTCGGCTGGTGAATGACGCAAGGCGTGCCGAGCGACTTCAGGATCGCGGCGGCCTCGTGTGTGCGTTTCGCATTGTAGGAGGAGATGCCGGCATAGAGAGCCTTGCCCTGCCGCACGGCGGCGTCGAGCGCCCCCATGGTCTCTTCCAGCGGCGTGTTGGGGTCGAAGCGGTGCGAGTAGAAGATATCGACATAGTCGAGCTTCATCCGCGCCAGGCTCTGGTCGAGGCTTGAGAGCAGGTATTTGCGGCTGCCCCATTCGCCATATGGGCCGGGCCACATCCGGTAGCCGGCCTTGGTCGAGATCACCAGTTCGTCGCGGTGGCCGACGAGGTCCTCGCGCAGGATTTCCCCGAACAGCGTCTCGGCCGAGCCCGGCGGAGGCCCGTAATTGTTGGCGAGGTCGAAATGGGTGATGCCGAGGTCGAAGGCCGTGCGGCAGATGGCGCGGCCGGTTTCACGCGGCGTCGTGCCGCCGAAGTTCTGCCAGAGCCCGAGCGAGATCGCCGGCAGCTTCAGACCGCTGCGGCCGCAGCGGTTGTAGGTCATGCGGTCGTAACGGTCGGCGGCGGGCATCGGCGGCGGTCCTGACTGGTCCTTACGTGGGGAAGAGCGCTGCGCGCGCCCCTCAATCCAGCTTGAACTTCTCGAACTGGCGGTGCTCGCCGAAGATGCGGCGGGTCGTGCCGGTGATCGAGCGGTAGACGATCGTTTCGGTCAGGATGACGTTCTTCTTGAACTTCACGCCCGACAGCATGCCGCCATCGGTGACGCCCGTCGCGCAGACGATGACGTCGCCCGAGGCCATCTCCGACATGTCGTACTTCTTGTCGGGATCGGTCACGCCCATGCCGTAGGCGCGCTTGCGCTTCTCCTCGGTGTCGAGGATCAGCCTTCCCTGCATCTGGCCGCCGACGCAGCGCAGCGCAGCTGCCGCCAGCACGCCCTCGGGCGCGCCGCCGATGCCGAGATAGAGGTCGATGCCGGTCTTCTCGGGCTCGGTGCAGTAGATCACGCCGGCGACGTCGCCATCGGTGATCAGGCGGATCGAGCAGCCGGTCTTGCGGATCTCCTCGATCAGCTTGGCGTGGCGCGGGCGGTCCATGACCAGCGTCGAGATCTCATGGGGCTTGCAGCCCTTGGCCTTTGCCAGCGCATGGATGTTCTCGGTCGGCGAGGCGTCGAGGTCGATCACGCCGGGCGCATAGCCGGGGCCGACGGCGATCTTGTTCATGTAGACGTCCGGCGCGTTCAGCAGCTTGCCGGCTTCGGCCATCGCCATCACGGCGATGGAATCGGGCATGTCCTTGGCGCACAGCGTGGTGCCTTCCAGCGGATCGACGGCGATGTGGACCTTCGGGCCCTGCTTCGTGCCGACCTTCTCGCCGATGAACAGCATCGGGGCCTCGTCGCGCTCGCCCTCGCCGATGACGATCTCGCCGTCGATCGGCAGGCGGTTGAGCTCGCGCCGCATCGCGTCCACCGCCGCCTGATCGGCCGCCTTCTCATTGCCGTGGCCGCGCAGGCGGGCAGCCGAGACGGCGGCGCGCTCGGTGACGCGGACGAGCTCCATCGAGAGATAGCGCTCGATGATCTGTTCTGAGGAAATGCGGAGATCGGCGGACATGGAAGGCTCCCTTTTGGGCAGTCGGCAATCGGCAATCGGCAGTCAGGTTCCCGACTGCCGAGTGCCCACTGCCTACTCCCGCTCTATCCTGATGACTTGCGGCGCTTCGGCGACATGGCCGTCGGCGGTGACCTTCTCCAGCGCGGCGCGGATCGCGGCCTCGCTGGTGGCGTAGGTGATGAGCACGACCGGAACCGGCGCGCCGGAGCGGCCCGCAGGGTCGCGCTGGGCGGCGGCTTCCGAGCGGCGCTGGACGATGCTTTCCAGAGAGATGTCGGCCTCGGCCATCCGGGTCGCGATCGCAGCCGCCGCGCCGGGACGGTCGGCGACCGCCAGGCGGATGTAATAGCCGCCCTCATGCCGCTGCATCGGGGCCCGCGCCGCGACCTCGAGCCGCGCCACCGGCAGGCCGAAGGGCATCCCTGCGACGCCGCGCGCCACATCGGCGATATCGGCGACGACGGCCGAGGCCGTCGGATCGCCACCCGCGCCTGGGCCGACCAGCGTGATCTCGCGCACCGCGTCGGCGTCGATCGTGACGGCGTTGGTGACGCCCATCACCTGCGCGATGGCGGACGACTTCGGCACCATGGTCGGGTGCACGCGCTGCTCGATGCCGGTCTTGGTGCGCTCGGCGACGCCGAGCAGCTTGATCCGGTAGCCCAGCTCGTCGGCCATCTTCAGGTCGAGCGGCGCGATCGACGAAATGCCTTCGACATGAATCGCCTCAGAGTCGATCTTCGTCCCGAATGCGAGGCTGGTCAGGATGGCGAGCTTGTGGGCGGTGTCGAAGCCCTCGACGTCGAATGTCGGGTCGGCCTCGGCATAACCCAGGCGCTGGGCGTCCTTCAGGCAGGCCTCGAAGGTCAGCCCCTCAAGCTCCATGCGGGAGAGGATGTAATTGCAGGTGCCGTTGAGGATGCCGTAGAGCCGCGTGACGGTGTTGCCGGCCAGCGCCTCGCGCAGCGTCTTGACCACTGGAATGCCGCCGGCCGACGAGGCCTCGAAGGCGAGCGCGACGCCATTGGCCTCGGCGAGTTCCGCCAGCGCGACGCCGTGATGGGCCAGCAGCGCCTTGTTGGCGGTGACAACCGATTTCCCCGCCGAGAGCGCGGCCTCGACGGCGGCCTTGGCCGGGCCATCCGAGCCTCCGACCAGCTCGACGAGACAGTCGATTTCGGACGAGGCCGCAAGCGCGACCGGATCGTCGAACCAGCTCAGCCCGCCGAGATCGACGCCGCGATCGCGCTTGCGGTCGCGGGCCGATACGGCGGTGACGCGGATGGCGCGGCCACAGCGGTCGGCCAGCGCATTCTCGCGCCGGCGCAGGATGCGCAGCACGGATGCGCCTACGGTTCCGAGCCCGGCGATGCCGATGCGCAAGGGGGCGTTGGGCGGCGTGGAGGTCGCGATCGTCATGAGGCGCGGGGTCGCATGAGGCGGGATGGGAGTCAACGGCGCGGGCAGTGGACTCAATCGAACCGGCAGACCACCTCGGCCGCCAGCCGGCGCAGCCTGCCCTCACCGAAGGTCAGGTGGATGCGCAGGAGATTATTGCCGAAGGCGGTGGTCTTGATGGTGCGCAGCGCCTCCAGCGTCTCGCCGGTCCAGCTCGTGGCGTTCTCGACGACCGGCTTCCAGAACCAGGGTTTGGGCGGGACGATTTCGGCAGCAGCGAGAATGCGCTCGGCCTGCGCCTGCTCGATTCCGGGTGGGAGGTATTTCTGGACGATCGCGGTCGCGTCGCGGCCGCAATCGCGCGAGGTGGTGGCGGCCAGCACGTCGGCGATCAGCGGCGAGGCCGTCTGCGGCAGCCGCCCGCGCGAATAGTCATAGGTGAAGACGAGGCAGACCACCGCGAACAGGCCAAAGCCGATGCCGATCAACCGGCCTGTGGAGAGCATGGTGTGCGCCTCGAACCGCGACGGGACGGAGCCTGTCCCTTGGCCGAGGAGTTCCCATGTTTCGCAGGTCGGGTCCAGTGCCTCGCAACCCTCGCCGTCTTTGCGAGCGCAGCGAAGCAATCCAGGAGTCTCGCGCAGCCCTCTGGATTGCTTCGCTGCGCTCGCAATGACGATCACCCCGCCTTCGGCATCTGGATGACGTTGTGCAGGGTCTGGTCGGCGGTCTTGAGGAAGCGGCCGAGATTGCGCGCGGCCTGGCGGATGCGCTGCTCGTTCTCGACGATGGCGATGCGGACATAGTCGTCGCCATGCTCGCCGAAGCCGATGCCCGGCGCGACCGCGACCTCGGCCTTCTCGATCAGCAGCTTGGAGAACTCCAGCGAGCCGAGATG
>JAIETL010000086.1 GCA_019745195.1 Beijerinckiaceae bacterium | reverse complement strand
CGGCTCGGCCGAGCCCGGCGCCGGCTGCGGCGTCAGGTTGAAGGTGCGCTCGTTGACGGCGCGAAAACCCATATTCTCCAGCACGGGCACGCGGGCCGAAAGCGAGATCGCCGTGCCGCGCGAGAACACCTTGAGGTTGGCGCGCGTCGCCGGGTCGCCCTCGCGCCGGTAGAGATTCACGGCGCGGGGGCGTTCGGCCGACAGCTTCAGCAGCATGTCGATGTCGGCGAGCGCGTCGGCCGCCGAGAAGCGCTCGCGATAGGCGGCCCCGAATGCGTCCGAGAAACGCTCGGCCAGCGCGCGGGCCGGCGGGCCGGCCTTCTGCGCGTCCAGCACCTCCTTGAGACCGTCGCTCCAGGTCCGGACGATGGCGGCGATGCCCGCTTCCAGCGCCGCCTGCTCGATCCGGGGCGTTTTCCCCTCATAGCGGCCGATGATGTAATGCGTGCGGGCGAGCGGGCCTTCCGGATAGGCCGGATAGGCGGCCGAAAGCCGGCCCTGATAGACCCGCGTCAGGAACTCGCCGACGCGGCGGCGGACCTGCGTGTCGTAGCGATCTTTGGGAATGAAGACGAGGACGGAGACGAAGCGGTCGAATTCGTCAACGCGGGCGAGCGCGCGGATGCGCGGCCGCTCGGTCAGTTGCAGGATATCGACCGCGAAGCGCTCCAGCGTCTCGGCGTCGATCTGGAAGAGTTCGTCGCGCGGGAAGGCGTCGAGCACGTTGAGCAGCGCGCGCCCGGAATAGCTCGCCGCGTCGAAGCCTGCGTTCCTGGCGACGCGGGCGACCTTGAGGCGCAGATAGGGGATCGAGCGGGCGCTGCCCGTGTAGGCGTTCGAGGTCAGCAGGCCGAGAATGCGCAATTCGCCGTCGAGCCGGCCGTCGGGCGTGAACAGCTTGACGCCGACATAGTCGAGATGGACGCTGCGATGCACGCGGCTCTTGACGTTGGCCTTGGTGATGATCAGCGCCAGAGGTTTGGCCAGGAACGCCCGGATTTCCGGGGTGGTGACGACCATCTCGCGGTTCTTGCGCAGCACGCGCACGGAGGGGTCGCGCAGGATTCCGAGCCCCGAGCCGTCGATCGGGTCTGCCGCCGCGTCGCCGCCCGGGAAGCGGTAGGCCCGGATGCCGAGCAGGGTGAAATTGTCGCCCGCGATCCATTCGAGGAACTGCAGCGCCTCCGAGACCTCGTCCTCGGGCAAGGGCGGCGGGTTGGTGCGGTAGGCCTGGATCACCTCGGTGATTCGCCCGCGCATCGCGGCCCAGTCGTCGACGGCCATGGCGACATCGGAATAAACCCGCATCAACCCGGCTTCGAGCTTCTCGCGGGCTTCTGGCGTATCGATCCGGTCGAGATGGATATGGATCAGGCTCTCGCGCCTTGCGCCTTCGGGCGCGCGCCCCGCCGCTTCGCCGGCCAGCGAGCGGAAATTGCCCTCGGCGTCCCGCACCACGGCGAGAATCGGATGGGCGACGAGCCGCGGCTCAAAACCCTGTTCGGCGAGTTCGGCCAGCGTCGAATCGAGCAGGAAGGGCTTGTTGTCGTTGAGCACGTCGAGAATCGTGACCTGGCGGTCGCGGCCCTCGCTGGCATAGGTCTCGTCGTGGAAGCGCAGGCGCACCGAATCGGGCCTGCGCGGCTCGGTCAGGAAGGCGTGCGCGGCCTCGGCGGTCCGCGCCAGCATGTCGGCGGGCAGGGCGACCAGATCCTCGGCGGCGACGCGGCCATAGAGCAGGCGGGGGAAATCGGCTGGCAGTCGGCCGCTGAGCGCACCGGCGCTGGCCTCGATGGCGGCGACCGCCGCGATCGTCGCATTCGTCACCCGCTTGGCCATTCCTGCCCCCTGTTATTTTGTCGCAGCGATGACATAGGCTGAGAGCCGGTTCAACGTTTGTCGCGCGATTGCGTCTCTGCCGTGCGACGCTAGAGCAAGAACCCGACAGAATCTGTCGAATTTCCCGCAGCGAGGCCGCGACAGGACCGACCATGGCAAGCCAGCATGACAAACCGAAGCAAGGCGAGGCCCCGGCGGCGCAGGACGCTCCGCCGCCGGTGATGGCGCTTTCCTTGCCGGAAGGGGAGCTCTCTACGGCGAATCGCGCCTATTTCGACAAATGCCTGGAAAAACTCGGCTTCGTCCCGAATGTGCTGTCGTCCTATGCCCATGACGACTCCAAGCTGAGCGCCTTCGCGGGCCTCTACAACGACCTGATGCTCGCCCCGTCCGGCCTGTCGAAGCTGGAGCGCGAGATGATCGCGGTGGCCGTCTCCAGCGTGAACCGCTGCTATTACTGCCTGACCGCTCATGGCGCGGCGGTGCGCCAGCTCTCGGGCGATCCGGTGCTGGGCGAGCTGATGGTGATGAACTACCGCGCAGCCGAACTCTCGGTGCGTCATCGCACAATGCTGGATTTTGCCGTGAAACTGACGGAAACGCCGCATCTGATCGGCGAGGCGGACCGTGAGGGCCTGCGCTCGGCCGGGTTCAGCGAGCGCGACATCTGGGACCTCAGTGCCGTCGCGGCCTTCTTCAACATGTCGAACCGGATGGCGTCGGCTGTCGATATGCGGCCGAACGCGGAGTATCACCGGCAATACAGGTAGCTCGCAAAGAAAAACGGCCAGCGCGGACGCCAGCCGTTGAGTTGGCCTCGATATCGAGTGGCCCGGCTCCACCGACGCTGCGGGGGGCTGGGGGGCTGACAAATCCGAAACGCGGACGAGCCGGGCCGTCGAGGCAACATGCAAGAGTTGAGCGGTCCAGTTGGGCCGAGGCTTGGCGCGTTTCGGGCGAAATTGCGGCGGTGTCCACGAAGCCGTGATCGGCTCCGATGCCTTGCCAGCGCAGGATCGCGGGGGCATCATCGCCGGGCGGCAACAGGCGCGGCTCGTCGGGTCGCCGATCGGGAGGCGCGATGAGCGAAAGCGAAACGCCACAGGCGCAGGCATCGGGCGGCGTGATCGCCTTCCCCGGGCCGCGCCCCACGACCGTCACCTTCGACCGGCGCGAGCTTTCCGAATTGCTGAACCTGTATGGCCGCATGGTCGCGGCCGGCGAGTGGCGCGACTACGCCATCGATTTCCTCAAGGACAAGGCGCAGTTCTCCGTCTACCGGCGCGCATCGGAGGTGCCGCTTTACCGGATCGTCAAGGATCCGGCGCTGGCCCGCAAGCAGGGCGCCTATTCGGTGGTCGCGGCGACTGGGTTGGTGCTGAAGCGTGGGCCGGAACTCGCCCGCGTGCTGCGCGTGCTCGACAGGAAGCTGAGCGTGGTGGGGTGAGGCGGTCGCATCCGCCGTCTTTGCGAGCGTAGCGAAGCAATCCAGGAGGGCGTAGCGCGAGACGCTGGATTGCTTCGCTACGCTCGCAAAGACGGCCTGCGTCGCGACTCACGACACTGGCGGGCTAGCGCTCCCTTCGCCCAGTTCCTTCTGCATCAGCATCTGGTCGAGCCAGCGGCCGCGCTTGAAGCCGACTTTTTCGGCGACGCCGACGAGACGGAAGCCCGCGCGCTCATGCAGGCGGCGCGAGCCGACGGAGCCGCCTGCGGGATCACCGATCACCGCGATCATCTGGCGGAAGCCGCGCTCGGCGCAGGCGCTCATCAGGGTCCGCAGCAACGCGGTTCCAATCCCTTGGCCCTGTGCGTCGGGCGCGATGTAGATCGAGTTCTCGACCGTGGCGCGATAGGCCGGGCGGGGGCGATAGGCGCTGGCATAGGCATAGCCGCGCAAGGAACCGTTGCTCTCGGCGGCGAGATAAGGGTAGCCGCCGGCGAGGATCGCCTCCCGACGGCGGGCCATCTCGGCCTCGTCGGGCGGATCGAGCTCCCAGGAGGCCGTGCCGTGCAGGACCGCGTGGCGGTAGATCGCCGTGATGGCGGGGATGTCGGCGGCGGTGGCGAGGCGGATGATCGGCGTCATGGCGCGATGATGCCGGCCTTGACCCAAAAGAAAAGCCCCGGCCTTGCGGCCGGGGCTCGTTCTGCCCGCATGGCGGAGCAGTCAGATCACTCGCTCTTGTTGCCGAACAGGCTGAGCAGCATCTGGAACATGTTGACGAAGTTCAGGTAGAGCGACAGCGCGCCGTTCACCGACATCTTCGCGGCCTCTTCCGGGCCCATGTCCGAGTAGAGATACATCTCCTTCAGGCGCTGGGTGTCCCAGGCGGTCAGGCCGGCGAAGACGAGCACGCCGATGACCGAGATCGCGAACTGGAGCGCGCTCGAGGCCAGGAAGATGTTGACCACCGACGCGATCACGAGGCCGATCAGGCCCATGATCAGGAACGAGCCCATGCCCGAGAGCGCCTTCTTCGTGGTGTAGCCATAGAGGCTGACGCCGCCGAAGGTCGCTGCGGTGATGAAGAACACGCGCGCGATCGACTCGCCCGTAAAGACGATGAAGATCGACGACAGCGAGACGCCCATCACCGCCGCGAAGGCGAAGAACATGGCGCGCGCGGTCGAAGAGCTCATGCTCTCGGCCTTGAACGAGAAGAACAGGATGAAGGCGAGCGGAGCCAGCATCACCACCCACTTCAGCGGGCTGAGATAAAGCGCCTGTCCGAGCGGGGTCAGCGCCGTCACCTTGCCAGTGGGCGAGACGCCGGCGATCGCCAGCATCGAGATGCCGATCGCGACGAGGCCGGTGATGGCCAGGCCGATCGACATGTTGTTGTAGACGCCGAGCATGAACGAGCGGAGGCCCTGATCCATCTCGACGGCGCTGGCCTGCTGCGCCCTGCCGGCGCCCCAGGCTGGAGCATTGCGGTCGAAGTTGCTCATCGAGCGAGTTCCCCTGACGTTGAATCCGAAGACGGATGGCCTTCACGAGGCTCCGCCGCCGCGCACAATCGTGGCGATGGGCGGAATATGAGGGGGATCGCCGGCGCTTACAAGGGGCGCGCATGGTTAACCGGCGGCGCTTCATAGAAACGTCGCCGGCCAGCCATGCAGAGTTGCACGAGCATCAGGTCTAGTTCCTAAAGGAACCAGAGCGCTCTCATAAATTTCTCAGATGAGAAGCCGGTGCTTTCGACAGTATCTGCAGCGTTCCGAACAATCCGAACAGGACAGTGACCATGATCGCCGCAGTCGCGGCGAGCAGGGCTCCGGTCGGATCGGCGATGAATTCTATTTTCATCACTTGCGTGACGACGCCCCAGCCCGCTCCGGCCCCCGCGATAACGCCAAACAGCGCCGCGACAGTTCCGATCGCGGCATATTCGAGGGCGTACGACGAAAGTATGAAGCGCCGCGTCGCGCCCAGCGTCTTCAGGATCATCGCGTCATAGAGCCGCGCCCGCTGGCCCGCCGCAAGCGCCCCACCCAGCACGAGCAGGCTGGCGGCGATGGCGAGCCCCGAGGCGCCGCGGATCGCCGAGGCGAGCTGGCGCACGACGGTGTTGACCGCTTCGAGCGCATCGCGCACCCGCACGGCGGTCACCGACGGGAACTCGACTGCGAGACTTCGCAGCATCGCGGCGTCGTCGGGCCGCGCCGCATTGTCGGCCGGCGTGACGGTGGCGAGATTGGTGTGGGGCGCGCCGGCGAAGGTGTTGGGCGAGAACAGCATCACGAAATTGATGCCGAGCGAGCGCCATTCGACCTTGCGCAGATTGGCGACGCGGGCGGTGATCTCGCGACCCAGCACGTTGACGGTCAGCCTGTCGCCGAGCTTGAGGCCGATGCCGTTGGCCATAGGTTCGTCGAAGGAGACCAGCGGCTCGCCGCGATAGTCGGCCGGCCACCATTCGCCGGCCGCCAGGCTCGATCCTTCGGGGATGTCGCGCGCATAGGTGATGCCGCGGTCGCCATCCAGCACCCAGGCCGCCTGCTCGGAGGCCTTGATCTCCTCGGCGCGGACGCCGTTCACGGAAACGATGCGGCCGCGCATCATCGGGACGCGGTCGAGCGCCGCGCCCGGACGCTGCTGCGCCACGAAGGCGTCGAAGCGGGCCGACTCGGCATTGGGGATGTCGAGGAAGAAGAAGTCCGGGGCCTTTTGCGGCAGCGTCTGCGTGAGCTGGCGGGTGATGCTGACGTCGATGAAGGCGAGCGCCGAGAGCAGCGCCACGCCGAGGCCCAGCGACAACACGAGCGAGGGCGTCAGCGCGCCGGGCCTGTGGCTGTTGGCCAGCGCCATCCGCAGCGAGGGATTGCGCGGACGCGGCAGTCTTCGCGCCAGCGCCATCAGGCCCCAGGAGACGCCGCGCAGCAGCAGGAAAACGCCGGTCATGACGCCCAGATAGATCAGCGCGATCCGCCGCTCATAGGCGAAGCCGACCGCGACGCCGACGAGCCCGGCCAGCGCCAGCGCGCCGATGAGGAGATAGAGCGCGCGCGGCCTGCGGGCGTCGGGCGCGATCTGGTCGCGAAACAGCGCCGAGACCGGCACGTCATGGGCGCGGCCGAGCGGGATGATGGCGAAGACGAGCGCCGTCAGCAGGCCGTATAACGCGGCGATGGCGAGTTCACCGGGCGCGATCGTCGGCTCGAACGGCACGGGCAGGATCGCCCCGAAGGCGGCGGCCAGACCGTAAGGCGCGGCTGCGCCCAGCACGAGGCCGATCGCGGTGCCGACGCCTGCGACCATCATCACCTCGGTCAGATGGATCGCGACGACGCGGCCGCCGCTGGCGCCGAGCGCCTTCATCGTGGCGAAGTCGAGCGTCTTGGATTCGACGAAGCGGGCGACTGCGTTGGCGACGCCGACGCCGCCGACCAGCAGCGCGGTGAGGCCGACCAGCGTCAGGAACTGGGTGAAGCGTTCGAGATTGCGCTGGAAACTCGGCGCGGCATTGTCGCGCGAGCGGATCTCCCAGCCGGCGTCGCGCTGTTCGCTGCCTGCGGCGGCAATCAGGCTCGCGAGCGCCGCGTCGTCGGAGGCGGCGGCCGGCAGTTCGACGCGATAAATCCACCGCACCAGGCTGCCGGGCTGCAGCAGGCCGGTGGCGCGCAGCGCGCCTTCCGGCATCAGCAGGCGCGGCCCGAAACCGACGCCGGACGCGATTTTGTCGGGCTCGGAGACGAGGCTGGCGCGGAGCTGGATTTTTGCCGCGCCGATGGTGATGACGTCGCCTGTCTTGAGGCCGAGCCGTCCGAACAGGACGGGGTCGGCGACCGCGCCGAACAGGCCGTCGCGCTGCGCCAGCAGGGACTCGATCGGTTCGGACTGGTCGGTGACGACGGTTCCGATGCTCGGATAGGCGGCATCGACCGCCTTGATCTCGACCAGCGCCGAGCCCTTTTCGCCGGCATTGGCCATGCCGCGCAGGGTCGCAATGGTGGAAACCTTTCCGCGCGCTGTCAGGAAGGCCAGCTCCTGCGGGCTCGCCTCGCGATGGATCAGGCCGAAGGCCGCATCGCCGCCGAGGATGCGCCGGCCTTCGCGCGACAGGCCCTCCGTCAGACCGCGCGAGGCCGAGGCCACGGCGGCGATCGCCATGACGCCGAGCGCCAGGCAGGCGATGAAGACGCCGAAGCCGCGCAGTCCGGCGCGCAGATCGCGCCAGGCGAGTTTCACGGCGAGCGGGAAGCCGGGTGTGCGGGGCGGCTGGACGATGGGCTTGACGGGCGCGTGCATCAGGCGAGCGCCGCTTCGGAGTCGGGCTGGGGTTCGGCCTCGATGCGCCCGGCGCGCAGGCGCACGGTGCGGTCGCAGAGCGCCGCGAGCGAGAGATCATGGGTGACGAGCACGAGCGTGGCGGCGCGCTCGCGACGCAGGGCGAAGATCAGGTCGACGATCGAGCGGCCGGTGGTCTCGTCGAGATTGCCCGTCGGCTCATCGGCGACGAGGATCGCCGGATCGGGCGCGACGGCGCGCGCGATGGCGACGCGCTGCTGCTCGCCGCCGGACAACTGGGCCGGATAATGGTCCATGCGGTCGCCCAAGCCCACATTGCGCAGTTCCGCTTCGGCGCGGGCAAAGGCGTCGGGCGCGCCGGCGAGTTCCAGCGGCAGCGCTACGTTCTCGCGCGCCGTCATGGTCGGGACGAGATGAAAGGACTGGAAGACGATGCCGATGCGCCGGCCGCGGAACACCGCAAGCCCGTCCTCGTCGAGCTGGCCCAGATCCTCGCCGGCGACCTTCACGACGCCGGAATCGGGACGCTCCAGCCCCGCCATGGTCATCAGCAGGGTGGACTTGCCGGAGCCCGACGGACCGACGAGCCCGGTCGCCTCGCCCGAGGCCAGCGACAAAGAAACACCCTTGAGGATATGGACGCGGGCGGCCGCACGCCCCAGACTAAGGTGGACATCCTGCAATTCGATGGCTGGAGCGGTACGTTCGCTCATCGTGACATGATCCTGACTTCGACTATGACCGACGCCTCCGCTCGCAGCCGCGCAAGGCGCAAGCGGGGCGAAACAGCGGCGCGCCCCGTTCTGCGATATGGGCTTTGGTTTCCGCTTGTCCAATCATGGGCGGCGGTTTTTCTGCTGGCGCTCGTTTTCGTCCTTCCGGGTGCGACCATGCTTCAGGCCCAGACGCCGCCTTCCACCGGCCGCGAGATCAGGCTGGTGGCGCTCGGCGACAGCCTCAGCGCCGGCTACAATCTGCCCGCCAGCGCAGCCTTTCCGGCCGTACTGGAGCAAGCCCTGCGCCAGAAGGGGCTGAAGGTTGCCGTCGCCAACGCCGGCGTCTCGGGAGACACGGCCCAGGGCGGGCTCGACCGGCTCGACTGGTCGGTGTCCGACGGCACGGACGGCGTCATTCTCGAACTCGGGGCCAATGACGCCTTGCGCGGCTTCGACCCGGCAACCACGGAAAAGGCGCTCGACGCGATCATCGCGCGCCTCAAGGCGCGGGGTATCGCGGTGCTGCTGGCGGGCATGTATGCGCCGCGCAACCTCGGACCCGACTATGCCGCGCGCTTCGACGGGCTGTTTCCGAAGCTCGCCGAGAAGCATGGCGTCATGCTCTATCCGTTCTTTCTGGAGGGCATCGCCGGCGATCGCACGCTGAACCAGCCCGATCTGCTGCATCCGACGGCCGAGGGCGTTCGCGTCATCGTTTCGCGCATCCTCCCCATCGTGGAGCGCTTCGTCGCGGGACTTCCAGCCAAACCCTGAGCCTTGCGCCGGCCTTCCGGCGCCCCGACCCGATCCTCGCCCGTCAGTTCTCGTCTCGGCGCGCCGCACCACGCCCTTCCTCCGGAGTCGATCACCATGGAATACCGCCGCCTCGGCCGGACCGATCTGAACGTCTCGGCGATCTGCCTCGGGACCATGACCTGGGGCCAGCAGAACACGCAAGCCGAGGGCTTCGCCCAGATGGACTACGCCCTCGAGCAGGGCATCAATTTCTTCGATACGGCCGAGATGTATTCGATCCCGCCCAAGGCGGAGACTCAAGGGGCGACAGAGCGGATCATCGGCAACTGGTTCAAGGAGCGGGGCAACCGCGACAAGGTGATTCTCGCCTCGAAGATCGTCGGCCGCTCGGGCAATGACTGGTACCGGGACGACAAAGGACCGACCCGGGTCAATCGGTGGCAGGTCAAGGAGGCGGTCGACAAGAGCCTGAAGCGGCTGCAGACCGACCATATCGACCTCTACCAGATTCATTTTCCGGACAGGCCGGTCCCGTGGGGCTCGAATCCGACGCGCTTCAGCAAGGCCAGTTTCGAGAAGGCGGCCGACGAGACGCCGATCGCCGAGCAGCTCGACGCCTTCGCCGAAATCGTGAAGGCCGGAAAAGTCCGCCATATCGGCCTGTCGAACGAGAGCGCCTGGGGCACGATGCGCTTCGTCACCGCCTCGGAGGCGCATGGCACGCCGCGGGTGCAGTCGATCCAGAACGCCTACAACCTGCTGAACCGCACCTATGAGACGGCGCTGGCCGAGATCGCGCTGCGCGAGGATGTCGGGCTGCTGGCCTATTCGCCGCTGGCGCAGGGATTTCTCACAGGCAAATATCTCGACGGGGCGCTGCCCGCCGGCGCGCGCACGACCCTGTTCGACCGGGGCCAGCGCTACCAGACGGCCGGCGCCGAGACCGCGATCAAGCGTTATATCGCGCTGGCGCGGGAAGCCGGGCTCGATCCCGCG
Organism: Beijerinckiaceae bacterium; assembly: GCA_019745195.1. Taxonomy (GTDB): domain Bacteria; phylum Pseudomonadota; class Alphaproteobacteria; order Rhizobiales; family Beijerinckiaceae; genus Allobosea. The sequence continues at coordinate 25,209 of JAIETL010000086.1, read as the reverse complement.
CAGATGGCGCTCACCTTCGTCACATCGCGCTCCTTCGTGACGTCCAACATCATCGGCGCGACCTCGATGGAACAGCTCAAGACCGATATCGCCTCGATACATGTGACGCTGCCGGCCGATCTTGAGGCCAGGATCGACGCGATCCATCAGGAGGTCGGCAACCCCTGCCCGTGAGAGCGAGGTTTGCCTTTCAGAGCAGCACGACCTTGTTGGGCAGTTCGTCGATGTCGTCGGGCGCCGGCGGGGCGTGGGGCGCGAGGACGCGCGCAATCGCGCCGACGGCGTCGATCAGCCCTGCGCGCAGCCGGTCCTGCCGCGCAGCCTGCAGCAGGGGTCCGATGATGCTGCGCCAGATCTCCGGCTCGACCCTGCCGTCGAGGCCGGTATCGGTGACGATCTCGGCATAGCGCTCCTGCAGCGCGACATAGAGCAGCACGCCGGTGCGCGCCCGCGTCCGGGTCAGGCCGCGCGCGGTGAACTCGCGCAATGCAACGTCATGGGCGCGCCCGCGCTTGACGAATCCCGGCACGAAACGCCCGCCCCTGCCATACCAGAGCAGCGTCGCGACCAGCAGAACGGCGCAGACGAGCTGGATCAGGAAGATGCGCGGCGCGCTGGTCGCGGTCAGCGCCAGCAGCGGCCATGGCGAAAAGAGCGCCAGCGTCAGCGCCATCACCAGCGGCACCGAGCGATAGCTCCCCGCCGCGCGGTCGATCACCACCACGATCTCGGCCGATGTCAGCGTCTCCGCCTGCGCGACCGCGTCTGCGACCGCATCCCTGTCGTCAGAATCCATCACCAGTCTCCCGAAGCGCCACCGCCGCCCGACGAGCCGCCGCCGCCGGAAAATCCGCCCGAGCTCGACCCCGAACTCCAGCTGCCGCCCGACGATCCCGTGCTCCAACCGGACGACGTCGAGGCCGGCAGCGTGATCCAGCGCCCGTCGCGCGTCCGGTGCTGGCGCGCGCCCGATCTCTGGCTTCGGAATGCCGAAACGATGATGGTCAGGAAGATCGCGACGAAGAGCACGAGCAGCAGGATGTCGGCGGTCGACATGGCGTCATCGCGCACGACGGCGCGGCGCTGCCATTCCTCGGCGTCGCCTGTCAGGATGGTGAGGATCGCATCGACGCCGGCCTCGATGCCGCCGGCGAAATCGCCGGTCTTGAATTTTGGTGCGATCGCGGTGGTGATGATCACCTTGGAGAGCGCGTCGGTGAGCGCGCCCTCCAGCCCGTAGCCGACCTCGATGCGGACCTTGCGCTCGGTCGGAGCGACCAGCAGCAGCACGCCGTTGTTCTTGGCCCTGTCGCCGAGCTTCCAGAACCGGAACAGACCGTTGGCGAAATCCTCGACACTGACGCCGTGCAGGGAGGGGACCGTTGCGACGACGAGCTGATCCGTCGTCTTGTCCTCATGCGCCTTGAGCTTGCCCTCGATGCGCTGGCGGGCCTCGGCCGCGATCAGGTTCGCGTCGTCATTGATGCGGCTGGTCAGCGGCGGGTAGGTGGGCTGGGCCGCGGCGAGAGTGCTGAAAAATAGAAGAAAGAGGCAGAAGAGGCGCGGGAAAACCCCTCTTCTGCAAGGAGAGGGGCAGGGGTGAGATGACGGACGTTTCGGGCTTGCCCTGAACAAAAGCGCGGACAGGTTCCGCTTCGCTGGTTGACGGTCCGACCCCTCACCCCTGCCCCTCTCCCTCCGGGAGAGGGGTTCCTCGCGCCTCGTTCTGCTATCGGCAGCCACGCGTCAGAACTTCACCGCCGGCGGGCGTTCGGCACCGGCCGTGGCCGCAAATGTCTCCATCGCCTTCGCGCCCCAGAACAGTCGCGCCCAGATCACGCCCGGAAAGGTGCGGATCTCGGTGTTGAAGGCCTGCACCGACTGGATGTAGTCGCGCCGCGCCACGGTAACGCGGTTCTCGGTGCCTTCGAGCTGGGACTGCAAAGCGAGGAAGTTCGCGTTGGATTTCAGCTCCGGATAGCGCTCGACCGTGACGAGCAGCCGGCCTAGCGCCCCCGAGAGCTGGTTCTGGGCGTCCTGGTATTCCTTGAACTTCGCCGGGTCGGTGATGGTCGAGGCGTCGACCTTGACCGAACTCGCCTTGGCGCGGGCCTCGACCACGGCGGTGAGCACCTCGCGCTCCTGCGCCGCAAAGCCCTTCACCGTCTCGACGAGGTTCGGAATCAGATCGGCGCGGCGCTGGTACTGGTTCTGCACTTCGCTCCAGCGCGCCTTGGCCGCCTCCTCCAGGGTCGGGACGTTGTTGACACCGCAACCGGCGAGCGCGAGGCCGAGCAGAGCGGCGAGCAGCGGCGCGGCGAGACGGCGCATCGGGAGCAGGATGGAGATCGACATCGGCAGGCCTCTTCGAGCGCTGCATCCGCAGCCGGATGCGGGGCGACCTTAGCGCCGCCTCTTCACGGCTCCAAGACATGAGGCGCGATGACATGACGCGCGATGGCGCGAGACGACGCTGGCGCGCTAGTGTGCTGCGCCGACAAGGAGGTCGATCATGAACCGCCGGATGTTGACGTGTCGCATCGCTGGAGCGCTGTTTGGCCTTGGGCTCGCCGCAGGCGCTTCAAGCGCCCAGACGCTTGCGCCTGCGCCGGAGGCCGCCACCGGGCGGGTCGCAAAAGTCGCCGGCGCGGCGCAGCGCCATATGGTCGCCGCCGCCAATCCGCTCGCGGCCAACGCCGGTCGCGAGATTCTCCGCGCCGGCGGCAGCGCGGTCGATGCGGCGGTCGCGGTCCAGCTCGTGCTCAATCTGGTCGAACCGCAAAGTTCCGGCATCGGGGGCGGGGCGTTCTTTGTGCATTGGGACGAGGCAAAGCGGGTCGTCTTCACGCTGGACGGACGCGAAACCGCGCCCGCCGCCGCAAAGCCGGCCCGCTTCCTCGGTGCGGACGGCAAGCCGATGGCGTTTCGCCAGGCCGTCGTCGGCGGGCTCTCGGTCGGCGTTCCGGGCACCGTCAGGCTGCTGGAGGAGGCGCATCGGCGCTGGGGCAAGCTGGCCTGGCGCGACGTGATCGCGCCCGCCATCGCGTTGGCGGAACAGGGTTTTGCAGTCTCGCCGCGCCTGAACGGGCTTCTGTCGGGCGAGACCGCGCTGAAGAGCGACCCGCGCGCGGCCGCCTATTTCTACGAGGCGGACGGCAAGGCGAAAGCCGTGGGCACGGTGTTGAAGAACCCCGCCTTCGCCGCGACGCTGCGCGCCATCGCCGAACGCGGCGCAAACGCGTTCTACGAGGGCCCGATCGCGCAGGACATCGTCGCGACCGTGACCGGGCATGCGAGCAATCCCGGCGACATGACGCTGGCCGATCTCGCCGGTTACCGCGTGGTCGAGCGCGCGCCGGTCTGCGGGGCCTATCGCGTCTGGCGCATCTGCGGCATGGGGCCGCCAAGCTCGGGCGCAGTCGCGGTGCAGCAGATGCTCGGCATTCTGGAGACCCGCGACTTGGCCCGCCTCGGTCCGGGCGCGGAGGCGGCGCACTGGCTCAGTGAGGCCGGACGGCTGGCTTTCGCCGACCGGGCGCTCTATCTCGCCGATCCGGCCTTCATCAGCGTGCCCACAATCGGGCTGATCGACCGGGATTATGTGCGCGGCCGGGCCTCTCTCGCCAGCCCCGACAGGTCGATGGGCCGCGCGAAGGCCGGGGAGCCGCCCAACAAGCGCGCGCTGCTGCTCGCGCCCTCCGACGGCGTCGAGAACGGCACCAGCCATATTTCGGTGATCGACGAGGCCGGCAACGCCGTCTCGATGACGACCACGATCGAGGACGGTTTTGGCGCGAGGCTGATGACGGCTGGCGGCTTCCTGCTCAACAACGAGCTGACCGATTTCTCCTTCCTGCCGGAGGAGGACGGCAAGCCGGTGGCCAACCGCGTCGAGCCCGGCAAGCGGCCGCGCTCCTCGATGGCCCCGACGCTCGTCTTCGATGCCTTCGGGCGGCTTTACGCCGTCGTCGGCTCGCCGGGCGGCAGCCAGATCATCGGTTACGTCACGAAAACGCTGGTCGCGCTGCTCGACTGGAAGCTGGACCCGCAACAGGCCGTCGATCTCGGGAACTTCGGCAGCCGCAACGGCCCGACCGAGCTGGAGAAGGGCACGGAGGCCGAAGCCTGGAGGGCGGCGCTGGAAGCCAAGGGCCACGAGGTCCGCCTGCTGGAGATGACCTCGGGCATCCAGGCGATCGTCAAGACGCCGGAGGGGTTTTTGGGCGGCGCAGACGGGAGACGGGAGGGGGTGGCGGTGGGGGATTAGTTTGCCGCTCGGGCGGTGATCGGCCGCTCCCCGCCAGCCCCACGCCCCGCGATCAGCCAGTAGACGAACCCCGTCGCCGCGCCGACCAGGAACAGCGCGCCGATCACCCGCGTCTCGGCTTGCGTCGGCGCGCGCGAGAGCTGCAGCATGGCCAGCGGCAGGAGCGTGGCCAGCGCCCCGGTCAGCCCGCTCTGGATCAGGCCACTGCGGATGCGGAAGAGTTCGCTGAAGACGGCGACCAGCACCACCGGCGCGACGATGATGGCGAGCCCCAGCCGGCCGATCAGGCTGAAGGCGGCGGCGGCCGCCGGACCCGGATCGACGCCGCTTTCGGCCAGCCCGAACAGGGCGTCCAGCAGCCGCTCGAAGCCGCCGCCGATCAGGAGTGCAATCTCGGCGGAGGCGACGCTCGCGACCATCATGGCGAATACGCCTGCGCCCATGGCGACGAGCAGGGCAAACGGGATCAGCAGGAGCCAGCGCAGCATGTCCGTCAGCCGGCCTGCGCAGCGGCGTCGGCCTCGTCCAGCATCAGCCGGGCGCGGGCGGAGAGCTTTTCGGTCTCGCTCTTGAGCTGGCCGCAGGCGGCGAGGATGTCGCGGCCGCGCGGCGTGCGCACCGGCGAGGCATAGCCGGCGCGGAACACGATCTCGGAAAAGCGTTCGATCCGGTCCCAGTCCGAGCACTCATAGCGCGTGCCTGGCCAGGGGTTGAACGGGATCAGGTTGATCTTGGCAGGGATGCCTTTGAGCAGCCGCACCAGATCGCGCGCCTCGGCGTCGGAGTCGTTGACGCCCTTGAGCATGACGTATTCGAAGGTGATGCGCTTGGCGTTGGTCAGCCCCGGATAATTCCGGCACGCCTCCATCAGCTCGGCGATCGGATATTTTTTGTTCAGCGGCACGAGTTCGTCGCGCAGATCGTCGCGCACGGCATGGAGCGAGATCGCCAGCATCGTGCCCATCGCGTCGCCGAGCGGGCCGATCTGCGGCACGACGCCCGAGGTCGAGACCGTGATGCGGCGGCGGCCGAGCGAAAGTCCCTCATTGTCGGAGATGACGTCGATGGCGTCGCGCACGCCGTCGAAATTGTAGAGCGGCTCGCCCATGCCCATGAAGACGATGTTGGAGACGAAGCGGCCGCCATCGTTGGGCACGAAGGCCCCGCCCGGCGCGCTGCGGCCCGGAAAATCGCCGAGCCGGTCGCGCGCCACCATCAGCTGGGCGACGATCTCCTCGGTGGTGAGGTTGCGGACGAGACGCTGCGTGCCGGTGTGACAGAAGGTGCAGGTCAGCGTGCAGCCGACCTGGCTGGAGACGCAGAGCGTGCCACGGTCGACCTCGGGGATGTAGACGCATTCGATCTCGGCGCCGCGGTCGCGCGGGCCGGTCGGGGCCATGCGGATCAGCCATTTGCGGGTGCCGTCGGTCGAGACCTGCTCGGCGGTGACGTCGGGCAAATCGAGCGTGAAGCGCTCGGCCAGAGCGGCGCGCAGGCCCTTGCCGATCGTCGTCATCGCAGAAAAGTCGCGCACGCCGTAATGGTAGATCCAGTTCCAGAGCTGGCCGACGCGCATGCGCCGCTCCTTTTCCGGCACGCCGATCTCGGCGAGCGCCTCGGCAAGACCGGAGCGCGTGCGCCCGACCAGCGAGAGCTTTCTTGGCGAAACGGGTTCAGCCGCTGGCGCGGCGGGGGCGAGGAGGGTCGTGGTCATTGGAACTCTGGCCGGGCTCGGGCGTGGCGCGCCGCCGCTTCAAGCGCGGCTCATAGCACGACAGCCGCCACGGGCGAAATCGGCCAGTGCAAGCCGTTACTTGCAGGCGTCCTCGGCGCGCTTCACCACCTGGGTCAGGCCGGCGAGCGAGTATTTGTCGCTGGTGGCGTTGCCGCGCTTCGAGGTCGCCTTGATCTCGAGGCCGGCGCCCTTGCGCAGCGCATCGAGCATGCGCGGCTCCTCGGCCGGATTCTTCAGGAACATGTGCTTGCCCTTGGCGACCATGGCGAAGCGTTCGTCGCCGATCAGCGCCTGATGTTCGACATCCTCCTTGACGTCGAAATTCATCACCAGGCTGATCTCGTTGCGGACGCCTTCCGAGGGGCGGCTGGAGACGAAGAGCAGGCCTTCGACATCCTTGAGGTTGGCGGGCGAGCGGGTTTCCGCCTTGGACAGGGCGTAGCAGATCTTGCTGCGGCCTTGCTGCGAGGAGAAAGCCTGCCATTTGCCGGCCGTCTCCAGCAGCAGCGCCTGGGCCTGCGCGGCCCCGGCGGCCGACGCCGCGCCGCGCGCCTGCGCGGCGGCCTCACCGGCGGCGAAGACGGCGACCAGCGCGAGCGCGAGATGGGGAAGCCGGATGGCGGTGGGGGCAAAACGTGGAATCATCGACCGCCATCAATCAGCAGAAATCTTAACGTCGCCTTGACCGCCGGACGATTGCAGTCCGTCCGGCGCGGCGACAGGACCCTTAACGAGACGCATAGAATGTCACGATCCTGGCGAAAATGCGAGTGAGGCTGCCGTCGGCCCGGTTCCGTTCGCCGTCGCAGCATGCCACAACAGCGCCGTGGCGGAAAAGCCGGCGGAGCGTCGGCGCGAGGCCCGGGTCGGGGTGGCGGCAGGACAGATGACGGACAGAGGCCGGGTGCGGGCGGAAGACGGACTTGCTTGGCGCCATAGGCCGGTTTCGCCAGGACGGGCCGCGTGACGTCGCCGCCCGATTTCACGGCCCTCGTCCGGGCGGTGGCCGACCGGCGCGACCGGGCGGCCTTCGCGATTCTCTTCGACCATTTCGGGCCACGCCTGAACGGTTTCCTGCTGCGGCAGGGCTGCGACGCCGCGCTGGCCGAGGAGGTCGTGCAGGACACGCTCTCGACCCTCTGGCGCAAGGCCGACCTGTTCGATCCGGCGAAATCCTCCGTCTCGACCTGGCTCTACCGGATCGCGCGCAACCGCCGCATCGATCTGGCGCGGCGCGACCGCTCCGACAGGATCGACCCCGAGGATCCGATCCTGCACCCCGCGCCGCAGGCCGAGCCCGACCGGCTGATGGACGCTCAGCAGCGCGAGGAGGCGCTTCGCTTCGCGCTCGAAAGCCTGCCGGAGGAGCAGTTGCGGCTGGTGCGCCTCGCCTTCTTCGACGGCCTGTCCCATGCCGAGGTCGCTTCCCGCACGGGCCTGCCGCTCGGCACGGTGAAATCGCGGATCAGACTGGCCTTCACGCGGCTCAGGCGTGCGCTCGAGGCCGACGGCGTGGTCGAGGCGGGGTGAGGATCAGATGAAGGCGCTGCTGTGCGAGCATCATGGACCGGCCGAGACGCTGGTCATCCGGGATCTGCCCGAGCCTGTTGCAGGGCCGGGCGAGGTCGTCGTCTCGGTGACGGCGGCGGCGCTGAACTTCTTCGACACGCTGATCATCCAGAACCGCTACCAGACCAAGCCGGCGCTGCCCTTCTCGCCCTGCGCCGAATGCGCCGGCACGATCTCGGCGCTGGGCGAGGGCGTCACCGGCTGGCGCGTCGGCGAGCGCGTCGCCGCCTGGCTCGGCCATGGCGCGGCGCGCGGGAAGGTCGTCGTCCCAACCGACGCGATCGTGCGGGTGCCGGATGCCCTCGATGATGCGCAGGCGGCCGGTCTCTTCGTGACCTATGGCACGGCGATGCACGGGCTGATCCAGCGCGCCGGGCTCAAGGGCGGGGAAAGCCTGGCCATTCTGGGCGCGGCCGGCGGGGCGGGGCTGGCGGCGGTCGAGATCGGCGCGCTGCTCGGCGCGCATGTCATCGCCTGCGCCTCCTCGCCCGACAAGCTGGCGCTCGCGCGCGGGCACGGCGCGCAGGACGGGCTCGACTATACGGCCGAGGATGTGAAGGCCGGCCTGCGCCGCCTGACCGGCGATCGCGGCGTCGACGTGCTTTACGACACGGTAGGCGGCGATCTTGCCGAGCCGGCCCTGCGCGCCATGGCCTGGGAGGGGCGCTATCTCGTGGTCGGCTTCGCCGGCGGGGCGATCCCCAAAATCCCCCTCAACCTGCTGCTGCTCAAGAGCTGCGACCTGCGCGGCGTGTTCTGGGGCGAGTTCGTCAGGCGCGACCCGGCGGGGCATCGCGCCAATATGGAGCGCCTGCTGGGCTGGGCGGCGGCGGGCAGCATCCGCGCCCATGTTCATGCGAGGGTGCCGCTTGAGAGGTGGACCGAAGGCTATGCGCTGATCGGAGACCGCAAGGCCAAGGGCAAGATCGTGCTCACTCTTTGACATGGAGCCGGTCGCCAGACCCTCCGCCGTCATCCCGGACGAAGCGAAGCGGAGCTCCGGGATCCATCCTAGAGTTCCGACCTTTCCTTATGATGGATCCCGGAGCTGCGCGGCTGACGCCGCTTGTCCGGGATGACGCGGCGTTTCCGAGATTTGAATCCCGAAACTCACAGCTCCGTCATCGCTCGCTTCGCTTTTTCGCGATGCTCGGGCGTGATCGAGCCCGCCACTGCGGCCAAAGCTGCCGCGATCACCGCCGCGTCGTCGGTGAAGCCGAGGAAGGGCATCAGATCGGGGATCGCGTCGAGCGGCAGCACGAAGTAGCCGAGCGCCGCCAGCAGCGTCAGCCGCACCCGGCGCGGCGTCGCTGGATCGCGGGTGCAGATCCAGGCCGCGAGCATGTCCTCGGCGAAGGGAATGCGCTTGGCCACCCGCTTCAGGCGGTCCAAAAACGTCTCGCCGAAGCGCTTCTCGTCGCGAAGCGTGGCGCGGATCGCGGCCATCTCCTCTTCCGTAAAGCGCGAGGTGAACCCTTCGCTCATGCCCGTCTCTCCCGTCTCCCACTTCGCCGGCATCATCCCGCCGGGCAGGTCTGGCTGCAATGTCGAAAGATGTGGCCCCGCCCGAGAAGGCGCACAAGAGGCTGGCGAAGAATGCCGCTTGGAGCCCGCCTGCCGAGGTTCTAAACCGGACGCGACAGTTCGATAACCGACGGGACACGCCGATGAAGCTCGATTCCTCCCTCTCCGCCATCGTCACCGGCGGCGCTTCGGGCCTCGGCGAGGCGACCGCGCGGATGCTCGCTTCCCATGGCGTCAGGGTCGCGCTGCTCGATCTCAACGCCGCGCGCGGCGAGGCGGTGGCGGCCGAGATCGGCGGGGTCTTCTGTGCCTGCGACGTCACCAGCGACGCCTCGGTCGATGAGGCGCTGGCCAAGGCCCGCTCCGCCCAGGGCGTGGCGCGCATCGTCGTCAACTGTGCCGGCATCGCGCCAGGACGCCGCGTCGTCGGCAAGAACCGCGAGACCGGCGCGCTGATCGCCCATGACATGGCGACCTTCGAGAAGGGCGTCGCGATCAACCTCACCGGCACGTTTCGCATCATCGCCAAATCGGCGGTCGCGCTGGCGGCGCTGGAGCCGGTCACGCCCGATGGCGGGCGCGGCGTCATCGTCAACACGGCGTCCGTGGCGGCGGAGGACGGGCAGGTCGGGCAGGCCTCCTATTCGGCCTCGAAAGCCGGCGTTGTCGGCATGACGCTGCCGATCGCGCGCGAACTCGCAGCCTTCGGCATCCGGGTGATGACGATCCTCCCCGGCCTGTTCGAGACGCCGATGTTCGACGGCTTGCCGGAGGAGTCGCGCGCCTCGCTCGGCGCTTCGATCCCGTTCCCGTCGCGGTTGGGCAAGGCGACCGAATATGCGGCGTTGGTGCGCAGCATCGTCGAGAACGACATGCTGAACGGGACATCGATCCGGCTCGACGGAGCGATCCGGCTGGCGGCGAAGTAGGTTTCGCCTCTACTCCGCCGCCTTCGGCTTGATCTCGTGCTTCAAAATCAGCGGGGTCTGGGCGAGCGCGAAGGCCATGGTCAGCGGCATCACGCCCCAGACCTTGAAAGCGACCCAGAAATCCTGCGTCTGGGTGCGCCAGACGATCTCGTTGAGGCCCGCCAGTACGAAGAAGAACAGGCCCCAGCGCAGGGTCAGCTTGCGCCAGCCCGCCTCGTCGAGCTGCAGCACGCTCTCCAGCACCAGCGCCAGCAGGGAGCGGCCGAAATACAGGCCGCCCAGTAGCACGCAGCCGAACAGCGTGTTCACGATCGTCGGCTTGACCTTGATGAAGAAGGCGTCGTCGAGCGCGATGGTCAGCCCGCCGAAGACGCTGACCACCACCGCGTTGACGATCGCCATGCGCGGCAGATAGCCCATCAGAACGCGCGACAGGGCGAGAGCGACCAGCGAGGCGACCATGAAGATGCCGGTCGCCACGAAGATGCGTCGGTCCTGCGCCACGCCGAACAGCCGGTCGCCATAGGAATTGGCGAAGAAGAACAGCGCCAGCGGCCCGAATTCGAGCGCGAGCTTGAGCAGGGGATTGACCCCGGGCTTTTGCGTTTCGACGGTATCCTGGCTCACGCCGCTTCTCCCAGTCCTGCAACCGCCCGTGCGAAATCCTGGGCCGAGAACGGCTCCAGATCCTCGACGCCCTCGCCGACACCGATGAAATGCACGGGCAGGCCAAATTTCGCCGCCAGCGCCACGAGGATGCCGCCGCGCGCCGTGCCGTCGAGCTTGGTCATGACCAGCCCGGTAATGCCGGCGGTGTGCTGGAAGGCCTCGACCTGGCTGAGCGCGTTCTGGCCCACGGTGGCGTCCAGCACCAGCAGCGCGCAATGGGGAGCTTCCGGATCGAGCTTGCGGATGACGCGGACGACCTTGGCGAGTTCGTCCATCAGCCCGGTCTTGTTTTGCAGGCGGCCGGCGGTGTCGATCAGCAGCACGTCCGTACCCGCCACCCTGGCCTTCTGCAGCGCCTCGAAGGCGAGCCCCGAGGCGTCCGCGCCCTGCTGGCCCGCGACGACCTCGGCCCCGGTGCGCTCGCCCCAGACCTTGAGCTGCTCGATCGCGGCGGCGCGAAAGGTGTCGCCGGCGGCGAGCATCACGCTTCTGCCCTCATTGCGGAACTTCTGCGCCAGCTTGCCGATCGTGGTGGTCTTGCCCGAGCCATTGACGCCGACCATCAGGATCACGAACGGCTTTTTCGTGGCGTCTATCACCAACGGCGCAGCGACTGGCGTCAGGATCGCCTCGACCTCGCGGGCCAAAATCGCTTTGACCTCGGCCGGCTCGATCTGGCGGTCGTAGCGCCCTTCGCCGACGGCTTTCGCGACGCGCGCGGCGGTCGGCAGCCCGAGATCGGCCTGGATCAGGATGTCCTCGAGATCCTCCAGCGTGCCGGCGTCGAGCCTGCGCTTGGTGAAGATGTCCGTGATGCCGGTGGTCAGCGCCGACGAGGTCCGTGACAATCCCTCGGTCAGCCTGCGCCACCAGCTCCGTTTCGGTTCGGGCGTGATGAGGGCGGTGGGCGACAGCGCCGGCGGAGCCTGGATCGGGGCCGGCTCGGGCATTGTAACTGGAAAAGGACTGGCGATGGGCAGCGGCGCGGCCTCGCCGATCAGCGCCTCGGCTTCGGGCTCCGGCGGCGGCGCGGCGGGAGGTTCTGCAAGTGCGGGCGTCTCGGGCGCGGCCGGTCTGGCCGGCTCATCCTCGAGGCCGAAAAGTCTGGAGAAGAAGCCGCGCTTCTTCGGGTCTTGCTCGCTCATCATGCGTCCCGTCTTCGAGCCCGGCCGCTCTCATATTGCGTCGCCAAGCCGTCTTCGCTAGCGCAATGGCATGAGCGCGTCGGACCGACCAGAGATTTCGCATGACAGAGCCGAAGCGGAGCCGCCGTTTCCGCTGCTCTATCGCGACGCGATGATGCTGGTGATCGACAAGCCCGCGGGTCTGCCCTCGCATCGCGGGCCGCAGGCGAAGCGGAAGATCATCCCCGTGCTGACCGACTATCTCGACGCGCTGCGCTTTGGCCTGCCGCGCCGACCGGAAGCCGCGCACCGGCTCGACAAGGACACGTCGGGCTGCCTCGTGCTCGGCCGCCATCCGCGCGCCATGGCCGATCTCAACCGGCTGTTTCGCGACGGGCTGATCGACAAGAGCTACTGGGCTGTCGTCGAGGGACATCCTGCCGAGGACGAGGGGCTGATCGACCTCCCCCTCGGCAAGCGCGCGCCCGATCGCGGCTGGTGGATGAAGGTCGATCCCGACGGGCTGCCGTCGCAGACGCGATTTCGCGTGCTCGGACGCGGCGTCAGTGACAGCGGGCCGCTCGCCTGGCTCGCTCTCTCGCCGCTGACCGGGCGGACGCATCAGTTGCGGGTGCATTGCGCAGCCTCCGGCTGGCCGATGCTGGGGGACGAGATCTACGGCGCCGCTCCGCGCGAGGGCGGCCCCGGACTGCAACTGCATGCGCGCAGGATCGCGATCCCGCTCTATCGCAAGCGCCCGCCGGTCGAGGTCGTCGCGCCGCCGCCGGCGCATATGCTGGCGGGCCTGCGGCTTTGCGGCTGGTCTCAAGGCTTAGCAGACCCCTAACGCATCCGGCGCGCCTGAACCCGGCGACGAAACCCTTCCCTAATCTTGCGCTGCTATCGCTTGGGCTTCGAGATGGCGAGGCGAGCGATGAGCGGAACCGAAATCCTGGCCGGACTGGAGCGGGCCGGGACATTGTCGAGCTTTGCCGATGCCAAGGCGCGCATCGCGGAGCCGCCGGAGCCGGCGGCCCTGTCCAGTCTGCTCGGCTGGGTCGAGGGCTATCTGATGGCGAGCCATGCCGATCTCGGACGCACCGGCGCGGTCTGCCCCTTCACGCGTCAGGCCGCCAAGCTCGACACCGTCAGGCTCGGCATCAGCGATGCCGGGCCGGCCGACGAGGCGGCGGCGTTCTCGCTGATCCGCAGCAGCTTTCAGGCGCTGGAGGCGATTCCGGCCAAGCCGGCCATGGCGCATTTCCGCACGGTGATCATCGGCTTCCCGGCCTGCTCAGGCGCGGACGGCATCGCCATGCTGAAGCGGGTGCAGGACCGGCACAAATTCCATTCGCTCTCGCGCAACCGAATGATCGGCCTGATGCATGCCGATTCGGACGCGCCGGGGCTGTGGAATCCGGGGTTCCGACCCTTGCGCGCGCCGCTGCCGGTGCTGGCGATCCGCCATATGGTCGAGCATGACGCACCCTTCGCGGCGCGCCACCCGCTGCTGCTGCTGCCTTATCTGGCGCGGTTTCCGCTGTCGGGCGCGAAGCGGCTCCTTGCCCATGTCCGGGCAGGCGCCTGAGCCGTGGCGCTGATCGCCTCCTTTCGCGGCGCGCTCGTCGAGGCGAGGCCGGGCGGCCAGTCGCAGGCGTCAGCGCGCGCCGGCGAGGTCGCGCTCGCGATCGTCGATACGCATGAGGCCTTCCTCGCCCTGCGGACGGAGTGGGACGCGCTGTTCGACCGCGCCGGGCTGCCGCATCAGGTCTTCCAGTCCCATGCCGTGCTGCGGCACTGGGCGACCCATTATCTCGATGCGCGGATGCGACTCAGCATCGTGACGGCCCGCCGCGGCGGGCGGCTCGTGATGATCTGGCCGCTGGTCAGGCAACGCCGGTTCGGGCTCGTCGGCCTGCGCTTCATGGGCGTGCCGGTGGCGCAGTATGGCGATGTGCTGGTCGAGCGGACGGGTGACGAGACCGCGCTGCTGAAGGCCGGCTGGGACGTGGTCGCAAAGCTCGGCGCGGATCTGTTCGAGCTGCGCAGGCTGCGTGGCGATTCGGTGCTGGCGCTTTCGGGCCTCGTGTCGCGCGCCGTGCTGCGGGAGCGGCTTGACGCGCCCTTCGCCGATCTCGGCTCGCGGGTCGGCCCGGATGGCCCGAGCCATGCCTACGCGCCGCGCGAGCGGTCCAATCACCGTCGGCGGCTGCGGCGGCTTTCCGAGCGCGGCACGATCGGCCTGTCGATGGTCGAGCCGCGGCCCGAGGCCGCTGATCTCGCCGTCGCCGCCATCGCGATGAAGCAGGCGGCGCTGCTGCGCCATGGCGTGCTCGCGCCGACGATCTCCGATCCGCGTTTCTCAGCTTTCTTCCGCGATCTGGCGGGCGATGCGGCGGGCGGCTCGCCGCTGCGGATCGCGGCGATCTCCTGCGACGGCGCTCCGATCGGGCTGGACCTTGCGCTCGACTGCAAGGGCGCGAGCTTCGGCCATGTCATCGCGACCCATCCCGAGCATGAGCGCGGCGGCGTGGGCGGGCTTCTGCTGCATCACAGCTTCGCCTGCGCCAAAGCGCGCGGCAATGCGGTCTTCGACATGCTGGCGCCGGCCGACCCCTACAAGCACGAGCATGCCGACGGGCTGACGGTCGTGACCGATAGCGTGCTGCCGCTATCCTGGAAGGGGCGGCTCGTCGTCGAATCCGGCTTCACGCACTGGCGGCCGCTGCTGAAGCGGGCGCTGCGCCGGCTGCCGCCGCCGCTGACGCGCCGGCTCGCGGCATGGTCGAACAGCTGCAAGGCTTGAGTCAGCCGGCCAGCGCATCCATGGCGCGGGCAAGCTTCACATCGAGTTCGGTCAGCCCGCCGGCGTCGTGGGTCGCGAGCGTCACCTCGACGGTCTTGTAGACGTTCGACCATTCGGGATGGTGGTCCATCGTCTCGGCCAGCAGGGCGACGCGCGTCATCCAGCCAAAGGCCTCGCTGAAATCGCGGAAGACGAAGCGCTTGGCGATGGCCTCGCGTCCCTCGGCCAGCTTCCAGCCGGTCAGCGTCAGCAGCGCCTCGTTGCGGGCGTCGAGGCTCAGGCGCTTGGGCATGGTCATCTCCGCTGCACGTCGGCCCGCGCCATCCGGTTGGGGTAGGAAGGCCCGAGAGGATAGGCCGCCTCCAGCACATAGGGGCCGCCGCCGATCGAATCGCGCGAGGACATCAGGGCGATCCGCCGCGCCGTGAAGCTGATCGGCCGGACGATCGGGTGCTGCCCCAGATACTGCGCGACATCGACCGGCGAGACGTCGCGCAGCCGCGCCAGCGTGACATGGGGGGCGAATTTGCGGGCTTCCGGGGGCAAGCCGAGCCGACGCATCAGCCGCTCGATGTCGGCTTGCAGCTCCGTGAGCTTTTGATTCGGCTGGACGCGGGCGAAGACGGCGCGCGGCTTGTCGCCGCCGAAACTGCCGAGCGCATCGAGCGTGACTTCGAAGGGGTAGTTGCGCAGGTCGCCGAGGAACTCGTGGACGTCATGGGCCATGCGGCGATCGACATCGCCGAGAAAGCGCAGTGTGATGTGGTAATCAGCCGGTTCGATCCAGCGCGCACCGACGAGCCCGCCCCGATGCAGGGTCAGCACCGAGGCGACCTCGGCAGGAATCTCAAGCGCGGTGAACAGCCTCGGCATATGCGAATCAGTGCCAAGTTATTGTGACTCTGGCGAGACGCTACGTCGCGGACGCGTCTCCGGGAACCCGCCTGCGCGGACTGTCCCCCGTCTTCGCGGCTACGGGCCGGACCTGGCCGCGCCGATGACGGCCCCGGGCATCATGCCGTACCGGCCCGGCTGCTCGGACTGCACCAGCACGACATAGCCGTCGGAATCGACGGCTTTGGCGCTGGCGAGCGGCGTCGTCAGCGTCGCTGCCTTGCCGTCCCAGTCGCCGACCTTGACCATGCAGCGAACAACATTGGCGTAGGAGATGGTCTTGCCCTGGTTCTCGCCCCGGCCGATCGGCACCGTGATCATGCGCGTGGTCGGCAAAAGCCAGACGCTGCCCGCGCCGCTGCCGGCGGGATCGACCGGAGAAAGCGCGACCCTGACCATGCCGCCCCCTTCGCTGAGCGAGACGCGGGCGGAAAAAGCGCCCTGCTTGCGCAGGGATTTTTCGATCCCGGCCTTGTCGGAGCCGACAAGGTGCGCCCCGCCATTGATCACGGCCTGGGGTGTGTAGACCTGTCCATCGCCGCGCGCCTTGGCGTAAAGCTTCTGGCGTTTTGTGAAAGCGTCGTGTCCGAGCGTGTCCTTCCAGCCGAGGTAGTCCCAGTAGGTCACCGGCATCGTCAGCGCGATCACGGCGGGGTCCTTCGCCAGTTCGACGAAGAGCGCGTCGGCCGGCGGACAGGAGGAGCAGCCCTGGCTGGTGAACAGTTCGACCACGGCGCGTGGCTGGAGCGCGGGCGTCTGCGCATGCGCACTCGCACCGCCCAGAACGAGGGCGGCGAGCGAGGCGAGGAGAAGGCGCGGGCGCTGGGTCATGTTTGGCACTCTAACAGTCTTAGAGCATGCAGGGCGTTACCAAAGCGCCCAAGGAAACTCACTTGGAAATCACGTTGCCTTGAAAACAGGCTTGGGAGCCGGCATTTGCGCGATATCGGCCATGCCTCGGGCGGCGATCATGTTGGGCCGCCAGCGCCGGTGCATCCAGAGCCATTGCTCCGGGTGCTCGCGAACCCAGCCTTCGACCACGGCCGTCATCATCGCCATCGCGCCCTCCACGTCGATCTCGCCGGCATCGTCGCGCGGCAGGTCGAGCGGCGGCGTCAGCTCCAGCCGGAAGCGCTGGTTGGGCAGCCGGATGACGCGGACCCCATGCACCGGGCATTCGAAACGGCGCGCGAATTTGCCGAGGATCGGATTGGTCAGCGCCGGCCGGCCCATGAACGGCACCACGACGCCGCGGGTAAAATGCTGGTCGATCAGCATGCCGAGATGGCCGCCGCGCTCCAGCACGCCCTGCATGGCGAAGGCCGCGCCCTGTTTGGCGGCCGCAAGCCCATCCATCGCGCCGGAGCGGATTTCGTGGATGATCGCCGCGATGGCGGGGTCGTTGGGCGCGCGGAAGACGGCGGTCGTCTCCAGATCATAGGCGGCCGCGCAGATCGCCGGCAGCTCCCAGTTCGCCAGATGGGCGGAAAAGATCAGGCCCGGTCTGTCGTCGTCCTTGAGCGCGATGAAGTGCTCGATGCCGGAGACCTCGACGCGCGAGGGCGCGTCCGGGTTGAGGTAGTCGTAGTCGAACAGGGTCCTGAGATGGGCGTATTCGGCGGCCGTGCGGCCGAGATTCTCCCAGGCGCCGCGCGCGATGCGCCTCACCTCGGTCTCGTCCTTCTCGGGGAAGGCGGCGCGGATATTGGCGAGCGCGACGCGATTGACCGGGATCAGCGGGCTCACGGTGCGCAGAAGCCAGCCGCCGAGATCGCTGGAGCGTTCCGCCCCCAGCAGCCGCAGAAAGGCGAACAGCGCGCGGATCAGGCCGATCATCACCGCCGCGCCGGCGCGCGCGGCGAATGTCGTCAATCGTCTCAAGGTCTGCCCGGCCCCATCGCGCCCGTGCCTTGAAGCATTGTCGGGCGGAAGCGGCGACTTGCGGCAGGAAAGCCCTCCCGTCAAGCCTTTCCGGGTGTCTCAGAAGGCGACGATGACCTTGCCGAAGACCTGCCGGCCTTCGAGGCGGGCAAGGCCCTTCTCGAAATCCTCCAGCGGAAACACCGAATCGATCACGGGCGTCATGCCGCCGGCCATCTTCTCCAGCGATTGCGCGATGTTCTCAAGCCGGCAGCCGAAGGAGCCGGTGATGCGGTATTGCTGCTGGAAGAGCTGCATCAGGTTCATCGTGGTCGATGCGCCCGAGGTCGCGCCGCAGGTGACGAGCCGGCCGCCGCGCTTGAGGCAGAGCAGCGAGCCGTTCCAGGTGTCGGCCCCGACATGCTCGAAGACGACATCGACGCCCTTGCGCTTCGTCATCTGGCGGATTTCGCCCTCGAAGCGCTCGGTCTTGTAGTTGACGACGAAATCCGCGCCCAGTTCCTTGGCCTTCCGACCCTTCTCGTCGTCGCCGACGGTGGTGTAGACGGTGCAGCCGATCGCCTTGGCCATCAGGATCGCCGCCGTGCCGATGCCTGACCCGCCGGCGTGGATCAGGATCGATTCGCCGGGCTCCAGCTTCGCATTGTCGAACAGCATGTGCTGCACGGTCCCAAAACCGATCGGCGCGCAGGCGGCGTGCTCGTAGGAGACGCCGGCCGGGGCCTTGATCACGAGGCGGGCCGATTTGTTGATCAGCTCGCGGGCGAACCCGTCGATATGAAAGCCCATGATGCCGGCGACGTTCTCGCAGAGATTGTCGCGGCCGTTGAGGCAGGCCTTGCAATGCCCGCAGGTCTCGGCGCCATAGGCCGTGACGGTGTCGCCGACTTGCAGGTTGGTGACGCCTTCGCCCACGCAGACGATCTCTCCGGACGCCTCGACGCCGGCGGCCTGCGGCATCTTGCGCTTGGCGAAGGCCATGCCGCGAAAGCCCCAGAGGTCGAGATAGTTCAGCGCGACCGCGCGGATGCGAATCTGCACCTCGCCAGCGGCCGGCGGCGGCGGCGGTTCGATCTCCTCGAGACGGAGATCGCGGTCGGCATGGAGCATCAGGGCGCGCATCGTCTCTCCGGCGTCGAACATCGGCCGACGCGTCGTCGCGGGGCGGGCCGTGACTAGCGAGATGGGGCGCGCAAGACAAGCGGCGCGCTATTTCAGCGTCAGTTCCACCCGCTCTCCGGCTGCGACCCTGAGCGGCGTTTCGCTCACGATCTTGCCGTCCTGCGACAGGATGGCGAGATAGTCGCCCGCCGGCAGCGCCGTCTGGAACGCGCCGTCATCGTTGGTGACGAGGATTTTTCGCGTCCCGGTGATCGACTTGCGGGTCTCGCCGATCTCGATGCGTTGGCCCGAGGTCGCGGTCAGCGCAACGACGCCGGCATTCAGATCGACCGTCAGCCGCCTGTCCTGCCCGGACGCAATCTCGATCCTGATCGTCTTCTTCGCATCGCCCGTGCCGATGATCATGTCGTAGGGGCCGGCTGCGAGATTGGCGATCGAGAGCGGATCGTAGAGCGTCATCACCCATTCGCCATCCTCTCCGACCGCCTTGGGCGGATGGCGGAACTCGACCGACAAGCCCTCTTCGACCTTGGGGCCGGCGGCGGCATAGAGCGCATCGACGGCGAGCCGCCCGACCGCGAGCGACATGGCGAGGTCGATACTGTCGCCGGCCTCGACGCGGAAAGCCTTGGTCGCGGCCGCCGAACCCTTGCTCAGCTTGAGGACGTAGTCGCCCGCCGGCAGCACAAAGCCCGGCACAGCGTCGTAGACGGTGGTGACGGTCTCGCCGTCCTTGCGTTCGACTGCCCAGGTCACGCCCTCGGCCCTTGCGCCAGACCCTTCGACCGCGCCGGTCGAGGTGACGACGGCGGCATCAAGGACGAGATCGAGTGTGAGCGTCTTGCCGGGCTCGATCGTCACCGGGACCGAGCGGCTCGTTTCGCCGAGCCCGACCGTGATAAAAAAGGCGCCGGTCGGGGCTTTGACCGCAAGGCGCGCGCC
Organism: Beijerinckiaceae bacterium; assembly: GCA_019745195.1. Taxonomy (GTDB): domain Bacteria; phylum Pseudomonadota; class Alphaproteobacteria; order Rhizobiales; family Beijerinckiaceae; genus Allobosea. The sequence continues at coordinate 5,747 of JAIETL010000086.1, read as the reverse complement.
ATACTCGACGATGACGATGTCTCCTGGCGCCTTCTCGGCGTTGATTTCGCGCAGTTGCCAGGAGATGCGCCGGTCGGTCAGCGGGTCCGAACCTTCGGCGAGGCGGGCTGTGGCGCGCAGGTTCCGGCCCTCGAACGGATCCCGCGCGCGCGGCGCGGCGGCCGGGGCTTCGCTGGCGATTTTCTGGCCCTGCGCGGCCTGGGCGACGCGGGTCATGGCGCTGTCGAGCCCGGCTGCGTTGCCGGCGTCGAGATAGACGCCGCCGGTCGCCCGGGCGATGCATTGCAACTGCGCCTTCGCGACAGGGTCGGTGACGTCGAAGCCCACGACATGGGCGGTGAAGCCGATGCTGGCCTTCTTGAGGTCGGCCGCGATGGCGCAGGGGTTCGGGTCGCAGGTCTCGACGCCGTCGGAGACGAGAATGACCGTCGCCTGGTTTTCCGTGTGTTTGAGGATGCCGGCGGCCTCGCGCAGGGAGGCGGCGATCGGCGTCTTGCCGCGCGGATTGAGGCGCTGCAAGGCCCCCTTGATCGCGACGGCGTCGACCGGCCCGACCGGGACGATGAGTTCGATGTCGCGGCACTCGCCCTTGCTGCGGTGGCCATAGGCCATCAGGCCGAGCCGATCGCCCGGCTTCCAGCGGGCAAGGATCGTATCGACGGCCTTGCGCGCGGCGACGATCTTGGTCTGCCCCTCGACCTGCCCCCACATCGAGCCCGAGGCGTCGAGGATCAGGATGGCGTCGGCGGCGCGCGGCTGGGCCAAAGCGGGCGTAACGAGCAATCCGGCGGCGCAGGCGGCCGCGATTAGCAGCGATCTCATCGATGCGGTCCCCAAGGTCGTCGCGACATAGTTTTGACGTGGGGGCAGGCTGGGCTCAAGCGAGAATCAGAAGGATTCTGGCCACTCGCGGGATGCGTGCAGTGCCGCCAGAATTTCGACGTGGCCGTCACGGACGCGGTAGGGAATGAGGTAGGGCGTGCCGGTCACCACGAATTCCCGGGTCCCTTCGACGCGGCCCGGGCGACCCATGTCCGGAAAATCCGCGAGCCTGGCGACGCGGACTTCGATCTCGAAGGTCAAGCGTTCCGCGACATTGCGATCGTTCGCCGCGACGTAAGCAAAGATCGCGTCGATCTCGGCCAGCGCCCTCGGCGTCCAGCGCAGTTTCACGCTCTTGTCCGATACCTGTCGAACACAGCCTGGACGTCTTCATCCGTTGCGAATTCACCGCGATCCGCTTCTGCGATGCCTCCCTTGATTCTCGCGATCTGCCACGCATTCAGCGCGACATAGTCTTCGATCGCGCGAGCCGCGATCCAGCTTCGCGAGCGGTCGGTGTCGGCGGCCAACGCGTCGAGCCTGGCCAGCATCTCGTCGTCGAGGCGGATGGTGAAGGCGGCTGTCATGGGCTTCGCTCCGGTTCGGAGTGAACCTAGCAGAACCGCCGTGAACCGTCGATCTCAGCGATGCACGCCGAGCTGCGCCGATACGCCGCCGTCGATCGGCAGCACCGTGCCGCTGATATAGGCGGCCGGTTCGCTCATCAGGAAGGCGGCGAGCCCTGCGACCTCCGCGGGCTTCGCGAAACGACCGGCCGGGATCTGCGCCTGCATCTTGTCGCGATAGGCGGCATATGGCGCCATCATGTCGGTGTCGACGAAACCCGGGGCGATTACGTTGACGGTGACGCCGCGCTTGCCGGTCTCGATCGCCAGCGTCTTGGCATAGGAGATCAGCGCGCCCTTGGAGGCGGCGTAAGCCGCGTTGCCGGGGTTGCCGCGCAGCGCCGCGACCGAGCCGATTGCGACGATGCGGCCCGCACGGGCGCGGATCATGGCGCGCATCAGGCTCTTGGCCAGGCGGGTGAAGGCCCAGAAATTGACCTGCATCGCAGCCTCGGCCTTGTCCTGCGCCATCATGGCGGCGAGCGAATCATAAGGCTGGCCGGCATTGTGGATGAAGCCGAAATAGGTCTCAGCCTCGCGCTCCTCGCAGAAGGCGTCGAGCGCGGCCTTGTCGGAGAGGTCGAGCGGCAGGGCGGTCACGCTGCGACCGGGATGGGCCGTGGCGATCTCGGCCGCCAGCGCCAGCGCCTGCTCGGCGGAAGAGCGAAAAGTGAAATCGACATCGTGGCCGGCGGCGGCGAGCGCCCGCACGATCGCCGCGCCGACCCCTTTTGCGCCGCCTGTGACGAGGATGCGGGTCATTGCGCTGCCCTTTTCGAGGTCAGCCGTGTCAGTCCCCCTCCCCCTCGTGGGGAGGGGTTAGGGGTGGGGGGCGAGCGACCGGGCGAGCGGGGAGCCCAGTCGTCCGCCCCCCCTCTCCATCTCTCCCCCACGAGGGGGGAGAGAGTCTCCATACCCATCGTCGTCCTATCCATCACGTCGAAGGCCCCGCCATCAGCACAAGGCTTGTATTCTGCCCGCCGAAGCCGAAGGAGTTCGAGATCACGGTGCTCACTTTCGCATCGCGCGCCACGTTGGGCACGACGTCGAGCGCGATCGCGGGGTCGGGGTTGGTGTAGTTGATCGTCGGCGGGATGCGGCCATTGGCGATCGTCATGAAGGAGATCACCGCCTCGACCGCGCCGGCCGCCGTCAGCGTATGGCCGATCATCGACTTGTTGGAGGAGATCGGCAGGCGCGCCATGCGCTCGCCGAAGACGGCGGCGCAGCTCATCGCCTCCATCTTGTCGTTCTCGGGCGTCGAGGTGCCATGGGCGTTGATGTAGTCGACATCGTCGGGCGTCACGCCGGCGTCGTCGAGCGCGTCCTGCATGGCCAGGATCGCCGGCTTGCCGTCCGGGCTGGAGCGGGTGCGGTGAAAGCCGTCGCCACGCTCGCCGCAACCGGCGACGATGCCCAGAATGGTCGCGCCGCGCGCCAGCGCGTGGTCGTAATCCTCGAGCACCAGCGCGCCCGCGCCCTCGCCCATGACAAAGCCGTCGCGATCCTTCGAGAACGGCTTTGCGGCGGCCTCCGGCACGTCGTTGCGGGTCGAGAGCGCCGAGAGCAGCGAAAAACGGATCAGCGCCTCGGCATGGACCGAGCCGTCGGTGCCGATGCAGAGCGCGCTTTGCGTGTCGCCGCGCCTGATCGCCTCGACACCCATCTGGATCGCGGTCGCGCCCGAGGAGCAGGCGGTCGAGAGCGAGATCGGCGATCCTTTGGTGCCGAAGCGGTCGGCGATGTGGTCGGCGACCGTCCCGAACAGGAACATCTCGTGCATGGGTTTATGCTTCAGCGTCGCGGCCTCGCGCAGCAGGCCGTCATAATCGACAGGGCCATCGATGGGTTGCGCCAGTTCCTGCTTCTGCGGCCATTCCATCTCGACGGGCGGCACCGCCATGAAGAGTTCGCCGGGAAAATCGCCGGGCTGGCCGAGACGGCTCTGGGCCACGGCCTCGTCGGCTGCGAGCGTGGCGAGTTTTTCAGAAAGCTCGGGCGCGGTGAACGCGTCGTCGAAGAGGAAATCGACCGTGCCGCCCATCGTGGTGCGCAGGCCCTCGGTCGGGAAGCGCTCGATGCGATGGATGCCGGACTTTCCGGCCGTCAGCGCGTCCCAGTTCGCCTGCTTGCCCTGACCGAGCGAGGTGACGATGCCCAGACCCGTCACCGCCACGATCGGGCGGCCCTTGGCGTCGCGATGCTGCGTGCTCATCGTTTCCGTCCCTCACGCCCTGACCAGTCTTGCCGCGCCCTCGCCGCGCCAGTGGCCCGCGCCGGTGACGAGGGCTTCACCCGCCTGTCCGGTCGAGAGGGCCGCGGCGGCAAGCGCGATCGAGACCGGAAATGCGGCTTCGAGCGTATGGCCGACGAGATCGCCGGTCGCGATCCGCTTCGCTTGAGGCAGGGTCGCGATGGCGGCGGCCTCTTCCGCCGTGATTCCCGCCGTACCGGTCGCAGCCGAGATCGCCAGCGCTTCGGGTGGGGCCGTGCCGAAGCCGGCGATGAGCGCCCGCAGCGCGGCCTCGACCGAGCCGGGCGCGCGCCTGCTGCGCGTCGCCGCGACATGCTCGAGCCTCGCATGCGTTTTCGCGCCGCGCGCGGCGGCGCGCTCGGCGGATTCGATCACGAGGAAGGCCGCGGCGCTTCCCGTGATGATCCCCGGGGCATCCTCGCGCGCGAAAACCGGGGCGAAATCGCCCTTGCGAAGGTAGCCGCCGAGTTCGAACAGCAGCAGCATGTCCCGGCGTTCGGCATTGTAGGCGCCGCCGACCAGCATCACTTCGGCCTGGCCTGCGGCAATGCGGGCGTGCGCCGTGCGGATCGCATCGACGCCGGCCTGCTCCTCACCCATGAAGGTGCGCGAGGCCCCCGTGACGCCATGCACGATGGCGATGTTGCCGGCGAGAAGATTCGAGAGCTGGGCGAGGAAGAGCGTCGGGCGCAGATCGCCCATCAGCCGCTCGTTCAACAGGGAGCCCGCCGCATTGGCTCCGCGCAGGTCGGTCAGGATGGCGGCGTCGACGCCGTGGTCGCGCTCGCCGCCGCCGGCCGCGACGATGACCTGCAGCATCGCCTTCGCGTCGGCGTCCTGCTTCAGGCCGGCATCGTCGAGCGCTACGCCCGCCGCGTAGACGCCAAGCCGCTGCCAAGGCTCCATCTGACGCTGGTCGGATTTCTTCGGAATCTGCAGGTCGAGTTCCAGCGCCTTGAGCGGATGGACCGGATAGGGCGCGAACGCAGCCGCATCGACGACCGGCGGGCCGCCGGCCGCAAGCGCCTGTGCGTGTATCCCGATGCCCTCGCCCAGGCTGGAGACGATGCCGATGCCGGTGATGACGACGTCGCGCTTCATGCCGGAACCTGCAAGGGAACGAGGCCGATCGTCCCGAGGCGAGCCTCCATCAAGCTGCGCATGTCGGCCGGAAAGGGCATCAGCCGGAAGCGCAGCTCGGCATCGCAGATCGGCTTGCCGGCGATCGCGATCCTGGCCCTGGTCGCGGCGTAGCCGGAGCCCTCGATCACCAGCTCGGCCGCGATGTCGAGCACTGCGTCGGGCTCGACGAAGGTGCGGAAGCGCGCCTTGTCGACCGTCATCAGGAAGGGCATCTGGCTCATGCCGTTCAGCGCCAGCAGCAGATAGCCCGAGGCCTGCGCCATCGTCTCGGTCAGAAGCACGCCCGGCACCAGCGGATGACCGGGGAAATGGCCTTCGAAGACCGGGCTCGCATCGGCGGCCGGCACGGTGGAGCGCGTCGCGATGCGTTTTTCCGCCGGCTCGAACGCGACCACAGTGTCGATCATGTCGAAATATTCGAGGCGCATGCGGGTCCGATCGTCGGTGGGGCGGGCCGTCTGCCGATGGCCGCCGAAACGCCGGCTATGCTCTAGCGGCTGAGGCGGCGCGGCTCAAGTCGCGGCAGCCAAAACGACGACAGCCCCCAGACCGGGCAAACCGGCATGGGGGCTGTGCCTGAGCGGAGCGGTCTCACGCCTTTTTGGCGGCGACCAGCTCGTCGATGCGCTTGCACAGGTTGTCGAGCACGAAATACTGCTCGGCCGGGGCCTTGCCCTCGTTCACTTCCTGGGTCCACTGCTCGAGCGGCAGCTTGATGCCGAAAGCCTTGTCGATGGCGAAGGCGATGTCGAGGAAGGCGAGCGAGTCGATGCCGAGATCGTCGATGGCGTGGCTCTGGGGCGTGATCTTCTCGCGCGGAATATCGCAGGTCTCCGAAATGATTCCGGCGACCGTCTCGAACGTGGCGGACATGCGGGTGCTCCCGTCTTTATGATCAGGTG
>JAIETL010000030.1 GCA_019745195.1 Beijerinckiaceae bacterium | reverse complement strand
TTCGGCGAGCGCTTCACAAGGGCCATGGCGGCCTGATGTTCAACCCGCCGCCCGCACACGGAAATCCTGACAGTCCCGTGTATCCACGCCTCCAACGATGGCACAGACGTTCGCATCATCCTTTATGGCCATGCTGCTCTCCCGGCTCGATCACCAAACGGCTCGCCGGGACAGCTGCACGGACAGGACAGTAACGTGACCGGATGGTCAGGCCCTTCTCGGGTCACAGGCAACGGCGAGGCGAACCCTCTCCGCAAGGCGTTCCCGGGCGGCCGACAGGTCCGGGGAAAGACACTGGCGGGTCGATCGGAGTGCGGGTCAGACCGCACCGGGCGCCTCACGGCGCCAGCCTACCAAACGGTCGATCTGTGTTTGAGACAGGCCGCCCGGGAACTGGCTTCGATCTATTTACTATCCGTATTGAAGATATCCGGCTTGCCGAAGCGCGCCATCGCCTCCTCGACGGCCTCGACGCAGAAGGCGACGTCCATGGTGATCGAGAGCCGCCAGGCCAGAACCTTGCGGCTGAACCAGTCGACGACGGCCGTCAGATAGACGAAGCCCCGCGCCATGGGGATGTAGGTTATGTCCATCGCCCAGACCTGGTTGGGACGCGTCACCGGCAGCTTGCGCAAGAGATAGGGGAAGTTCTTGTGCCCCGGCGTCGGCTTCGAGGTGTTCGGTCGGCGATAGAGCGCCTCGATCCCCATGCGCTTCATCAGCGTGGCGACGTGAAGACGCCCGGCCCTATGGCCATCGGCCCCGAGAAGCCCCTGCAACATGCGGCTGCCAGCGAAGGGATATTCCAGATGCAGCGTACGCACACGAGGAGGGCCGCATGACTGAAGCCTTCGCGCGAGGGCCGCTGGCGCGATGATGGGGCGCGTGAAGGTCAGGCGGCCTTCTGATCTGCGGGCTTTTCGGCTGCGCGCAGGAGCCGCCACTGCCACGGCAGCAGCTCGTGGAGACGCGAGACGGGCAGATCGGCGATCCGGGCCAGGACGTCGGCGAGCCAGGCTTTTGGATCGACATCGTTGAGGCGAGCCGTGGCGATGAGGGTGAGGATGACGGCGGCGCGGTCGGCGCCGCGCTGGCTGCCGGCGAAGGTCCAGTTGCGCCGCCCCAGAGCGATGCCCCGTAGCGCTCTTTCGGCCGCGTTGTTGCTGAGGCAGATCCTGCCGTCGTCGAGGAAGCGGGCGAAGTCGGCCCAGCGCCTGAGCATGTAGTTGATCGGCTTCAGGACCTCGGCGGAGCGCGAGAGGGTTTCGCGCTCGCGCAGCAACCAGTCATGCATGTCCTCGAGAAGCGGCCTGCTCTTCTCCTGCCGCACTGCCCGCCGCTCCTCGGCACTGCGCCCGTTGATCGCGCGCTCGATCTCGAACAGCGCGTCGAGGCGTTTCACCGCCGCCAGGGCAACCGGGGAGACTGGCTTTCCCCTCACGCCGTCGCGGGCCTTCTTCGCGATGTCGGCCAGCTCGAAGAAGCCGCGCCGGGCATGGGCGAAGCAAAAGGCCGGCGTGATCGGCTGTTCCTTCCGCTGCGGGTCGAACAGCGGCTCGAAGCCATTGTAACAGTCGCACTGAAGGATGCCGGCGAACCCGGCCAGATGCTTTTGAGGGTGCTCGCCGCGTCGGTCGCCCGAGGCGTAATAGACCACCGCCGGCGGCGCAGGTCCGGCGAAGGGGCCATCATCGCGAACATACGTCCAGATCCGCCCGGTCGCGCATTTGCCCTTCGCCAGGATCGGGACCGTCGTGTCGTCGCCATGCAGGCGCTCGGCCGCCAGCACATGGGCCTCGATCAGATCGAAGACTGGCCTCAGGGCGAAGCTGCCGTGGCCGACCTGGTCGGCCAGCGTCGATAGCGGCAGATCGATCCCCTCGGCCTTGAAGCGCGCGCTCTGACGGTTGAGCGGAGCGTGCATGCCGAACTTGTCGAAGAGGATCGTCGCCAGCAATTGCGGGCCGATGAAGCCGCGCGGTGTCGCATGGAACGGCGCCGGTGGCTGGCTGACCTTCCCGCAATCCCGGCAGCTGAACTTCTCGCGCACCGTTTCGATCAGTTTGAAGCGGCGCGGGATTTCCTCCAGCGTCTGCGTCACGTCCTCGCCCAGCTTCGACAGCCGCGATCCCCCGCAGCACGCGCAGGCAGAGGGTGGATCGATGATGATCCGCTCGCGCTCGATGTCCTCCGGCCAGGGCTTGCGCACCGGCCGCTTGCGCGTGAAGGCGCGCACCGTCCCGCTCTTCGTCGCCGCGGCGGCGGCGGCAAGCTCGTCCTCGCTCGCCGCGGTCACGAGTTCGTCGAGCTGAAGTTCCATCTGCTCGATCAGCCGCGCCGTGCGTTCGGAACGCTGGCCGTATTTCTCGCGCTTCAGCTTCTCGATCATCAGCTGCAGATGCGCGATCAACGCCTCGGTGTCCGAGAGTTTTGCCTGCGCGCTGGCGGCCACGGCTTCGGCCTGCAACCGCGCCTCGCGTTCGGACCGTAGCGCCGCAAGGGCACTCGCGAGATCGCAAGGAAGATCGTCCGGCTTCATCATCACGAAGCCAGTGAATCAGATTTTTCCTGCGATTTCAAAAGCTAAATGCTAGCCGACCCGCATCGGACGCCAGGTTTCCCGGGGTGCGCGCCAGTCGATTCCCGACAAAAGATAGCCAAGCTGCGCCGTCGAGATCGTCACTGCCCCATCCGCCGGGCTCGGCCACAAAAACCGCCCCCGCTCCAGCCGTTTTGTGAACAGGCAGGCCCCTTGGCCGTCATGCCAGATCACCTTCAAAAGATCGCCGCGGCGCCCTCGGAAACAGAACAGATGCCCGCTCAGCGGATCACGGCGAAGCACTTCCTGAACCTGCAGCGACAGGCCCGGAAAGCCCCGGCGCATGTCGGTGTAGCCCGTCGCCAGCCAGACCCGCACCCCAGGCGGAACCGGGATCATCGTAGCGTCTCCAGGCCGCGGACAATCCGAAGCAGCGCATCGACATCAACGCGTCCGTCGACGACGATACGCCGCCCGTTCGACGTCACGATCTCGATCCGGCTGCCATCCACCGGCGGCGGGCTCGTCGTCGCCGTCACCTCCGGCACGATCACAGCCGGAATGAAGCCAGCGCTCGAAGCGGGACCAAGCCGCCCGGCACGTGCGGCATCGCGCCAATCGTTCAACTGAGAGCGCGTGATCGCGTACTTGCGCGCCGTTGCCGAGCCCAGTCGCCGACCCGAATAGCTCTCCTCAACGATCCGCAGCTTCGCTTCATCGCTAAAGCGCCGCCGACCGCCCCGTTCAACGATCTCAAGCCGACTGATCGGCGTGCCTGTATAGACGTCCATACAGACACATTCTCACCCCCAAGCATCAATCCTCAAGACGGCCGCCCTCGTAGGGGTACGGTTCTCCAGCCAGCGATAGCTTTCCTTCGTCTCGATCGGCACGCGCGTGGGGTTCACATGCCGCTTGAGCGTCCAGGTCTCCTTGAACTTCGTGCGTGTCCAGAACTTCGCTGCCGTCAGCCCGAGCGGCGTGCCGCTGAGGGTCACAGCCAGGCTCGAATGCATCAGCACCCCGCACAAGGTCACCACGCTGGGCTGACCCGCCTTATAACGCCCGGCGTTGATGGTCTTGGTGAAGCCGATCTTGCCTGGCTGCGCGCGGCTGTAGATGAACTCGGTGGTATCCTGCAGGATGAGGATCGGTCCCTCGCTCGCCGCGCAGCGCACGGCGGTCGCGGCGAAATGGCCGGCCAGTACCCCATGCTCGGTGATGCGCGGGTTGTCGAAAAAGCGATAGGCCGCCTTTGTCGCCGCCCAGTCGCCGCACGCGGCCGGGACCGGTTGGCCAGGTGCCGCCGACATCTGATCAAGAAGACGGCGCAACCGACGCGCCAGTCGTTTGTCCGGCAGCCCCGCCGAAACGACTTCATCGTCATGCCAGCCTGCGGCGCCGGCTCCCGTGTTCCCGCTCATCTGTGACGCCTCCGCGAATCGGCGTCACAGACAGAATCACGGACGATTCAATGGGTGCAAATCGCGCGTAGGCGATGTGGGTAATTGAAAGCCTCGCCGGATGGGTACGATTTCGCAATGGAACTGGGTCTTCCAGATCAGCGTCCAGTAGGCGTCGTTAACCCGCCCCAGCGATCCTTGACCTGGTCGAAATGCTGCTTTGGCTCGTATACCTTCGCTCCAAGACCAAGCGCGCGGGCTGAGAGCCTGCCAGTGGCCGAAAGGAGAGCATATGATGCCACTACCTGATCGCGATGGGCCGTGGTTAGACTAACACGGGCAATTAACAGCTCCTGCTGAGCATTTAGGACCTCCAGCGTGGTGCGTTGGCCGGCCTGAGCCTCCTCCCGGACTCCTTTCAAGACAATTTCGTTGGCTTGAATCTGCGTCTGAGAAGACTCGATTTGAGCTTTCGCGGCTTCCAGCACACTCAAAGCGGTCGACAGTGCTGCGCGAACCTCATCGCGGACGATTTCGGCTTCGGCCCGTCGCTGGCTGGTGCTTTCCTTAGCTTGGCGTGTGCGGGCATAAACCTCTCCGCGTTCATAGATCGGGACCGTGAGCTGGAGGGTCGAAGAGGCGCCTCTAAGGCGGTCGTTACGTACTTCGCTGTCGTAACGCTGCACCAACCCTACGGCCAGGCTAACGGTCGGATATAGAGCGCTTTTGACGACCCTCACCTCGAGGTCGGCTGCGTCAACTCCATACAGAGCTGCCCGAATGGCTGGGTGTTCAGCAAGGGCAATTCGAACCCCATCAACTGCGTTGCGCGGGAGAAGTTTGTCCGATACCGGCGCACCTTGTGCCAGCGATCTCGGCTCGGCCCCAATAATTTGCCGGTAGCGCGCTCGACTCGTATTGAAGTTAGCTTCTGCCAAGTTTACCTGCGCGCGGCCCCTCGCAAGGCGCGCCTCGGCCTGAGCGATGTCAGTTCGTGTAACCTGCCCGGCCGTGTAGCGTTCGCGCGCCTGGCTGAGGGTTTCCTCCAGAAGCTTGACACTGGCCCGTTGCAGATCGAGCACAGCTTGATCACGCAAAACGTCCATATAGGCCGTTGCGGCGTCGAGCAGCACATTCTGCTCGGAATTGCGCAGAGTTTCGCGGGCGGCGAGAACCTGTGATTCGGCTTGTCGAACCGAGTTTTTGGTGCGTCCACCATCAAAGAGGTTCTGTTCGACGGAAATTTCAGCACCCCGCGGCAACGTAGTCCGCCGCTGAATTCGCCTAGTCTGAGCCGTAGGTTCGTCCTCGCCATCCCCGATGGTTCGTTCCTCAGGACTGCGTTCCCGCTGAAACTGAACACCGGCATCAGTCTGCAGTTGCGCACGCGGGCGGTACCCTGAAAGGGCCTGAGGCACAGTCTCATCGACCGCCCGAACCTGGGCGCGTTGTGCATTCAATTGCGGATTGGCTCCGTAGGCCCGGGCCAGCGCCCCAGACAAAGTCTCTGCCGAGCCCTGCGCCACGTTTGAAAACATGACCAGAGCAGCCAACCCAAACGGAAAAAGCGGCCCAGTCATACGCAGGTTCATTAGCCACGCGGCGTTGGGTGAAGGCGGTGCATGTCGCCGAATTCGACACCACGGTGATGGGTCTGTCATTCCGCGGCTTCCCGAAGCACGGAAGCAGAATGAGTAGCTGGACTACCAATCGCGACCGGCCGGCTCTCCAACACATCCCCGGTAGGTGCGCGCCTTGCAAACCGCGCATAGAGAGCGGGCAGGACGATCAGCGTCAGCAGTGTCGCGCTGATCAGCCCACCAATCACCACAGTGGCGAGCGGCTTTTGCACCTCTGCGCCGGTGCCTGTCGCAAGCGCCATTGGCACGAATCCAAGCGAGGCGACTAGCGCGGTCATGACGACTGGCCGCAGGCGCGTAAGCGCCCCCTCAGTGATAGCCTCCTTAAGTGGTCGCCCTTCCTCCACCAACTGTTTAATGAAAGTCAGCATAACCAAGCCGTTGAGCACCGCTACACCCGACAGCGCGATAAAACCAACCGCTGCGGGAACCGAAAACGGCATGCCGCGAAGGAACAGAGCGGCGATCCCCCCGGTCAGCGCCAAAGGCACCGCGCTGAACACGAGGAGCGCGTCCCGCGGTGAGCCGAGAGCCGAGTAAAGCAGAAGAAAAATCAGGAAGAAGCAACCCGGTACAACTACCATCAGGCGCTGGCGCGCAGCCTCCAGATTCTCGAATTGACCGCCCCAGGTGATCCAAGACCCCGCCGGCAGCGTCACACCCGAAGTGACCTTGGTCTGTGCCTCCGCGACCACCGAAGCGATGTCGCGGCCACGAACATTTGCCGTCACCACAATGCGACGCTTACCGTTCTCCCGACTAATCTGATTTGGCCCCTCGGCCATGGAGAATTTCGCGACCTGATTCAGGGGCACTGACGCCATCCGTCCCGAGGCGCCCGCACCAGGCAGCGGCACAGGCAGGTTCTTCAACGCCTCAAAATCGTCTCGAATGCGGTCGGGTAGGCGCACGACAATTTCAAAACGTCGATCGCCCTCGAACAGCACGCCAGCATCCCGCCCCCCTATGGCAGCACCGATCACGTCTTGCACCGCAAAGTGCGACAGACCCAATCGGGCGATTTCGGCCTTATCGATGCGGATCTCCAGGAACGGTAAGCCAGTCACCTGTTCCACTTTCACATCCTGCGCCCCTTGGACGCTGCGCAAAGCCGTTGCGACCTGGTTCGCCGCCGGCAGCATGGTGTCGAATTCCTCACCGAACACCTTGACGGCAAGGTCGCCTCGGGTACCAGCAAGAAGCTCGTTAAACCGCATCTGGATCGGCTGCGTAAATTCGTAGTTATTGCCGGCCACCTCATTCACTGCAGCTTGGATGTCGGCGATCAGCTTGTCCTTTGGCAGCTTGGGATCGGGCCACTCCGACTCGGGTTTGAGGATAATAAAATTGTCGGAGACATTAACAGGCATCGGATCCGCCGCGACCTCGGCGGTGCCGGTCTTGGAGAACACGAGCGCCACCTGAGGAAAACGCGTCACTGCTTTCTCGACCTTGATCTGCATGTCCTGAGATTGCGTAAGCGACGTCGATGGGATGCGCATCGCATGCATTGCGATGTTTTTCTCGTCGAGCTGGGGGATAAACTCCTGACCAAGCCGCCCGAACAAACCAATTGCAACGACAAAGATAAGAACTGCCGCGCCGATGAAAGCGCCTGGTCGCCGGATCGCGCTGGCAAGCACTGGTCGGTATAGCGCCTTTAGCCAGCGCACCAAGAACACATCTTTTTCCGTGACCTTGCCGGTGATGACGATGGCTATCAGCGCCGGTACGAAAGTGAGCGACAAGACAAAAGCTGCGACCAGTGCGATTATGACGGTCAGTGCCATAGGCGCGAACATCTTGCCCTCAACCCCAGTGAAAGTGAGAAGAGGGACATAGACCAATATAATGATAGCTTGTCCGTAGACTGAAGGCTTGATCATTTCTTCAGCCGACAGTCTCACTGTATCGAGGCGCTCCTCTGGCGTAAGTTTCCGGCCTAGCGTGTGCTGGCGCTCGGCTAGATGTCGGAGCGAATTTTCGGCAATAATGACAGCACCATCAACGATCAGGCCAAAATCAAGCGCGCCGAGGCTCATTAGATTGGCGCTGATTTTACCCTGAACCATGCCGGTCATCGTGATCAGCATCGCCACTGGTATCACCATTGCAGTGATGATAGCAGCACGTATATTACCCAGTAGCAGGAAGAGTACCCCAATAACGAGCAGAGCACCTTCCGTCAGGTTCTTCGCCACCGTCTTCACTGTAGCGTCAACAAGCAGCGTACGATTGAGGACAGTTCTCGTCTCGACGGACGGCGGCAGTGAGCGCGTAATCTCTTTCATCCGGGAATCGACAGCCGCCGAGACGGTGCGACTGTTGCCGCCAATCAGCATCAGGGCGGTACCAACCACCGCCTCCTCACCATTCATCGACGCCGAGCCGGTGCGCAATTCGCGCCCAATGCCAACATTCGCGATATCCTTCACCCGCACTGGGGTGCCCCCGCGGGTAGCGACCACGACGTTGCCAATCTCCTCCATATTCTCGATGCGTCCGGCCGAGCGGACAACATAGCCTTCGCCGTTGCGCTCCAGATAACCGGCGCCGCGGTTCTGGTTGTTGCCCTCGATAGCTTCGGCCACATCTTTAAAGGATAGGCCGTAGCCAATGAGCTTCGCAGGGTCGGGCTGGACTTGGTACTGCTTCTTGTAGCCGCCGATTACGTCGACGCCAGCGACACCAGGCACAGTCTTGATCTGTGGACCTATGATCCAGTCTTGGACCGTTCGAAGATATGCCGCGCGCTCGAATTCGTTCTTGAGCCGCTGCTTCTCTGGGGTCAGGTAACTACCGTCCGACTGCCAGCCCGGCTGGCCGTCACGCACGGGCGCGCCATCGCCCGGCTTTTTGTAGTTAACGGTCCACATGAAGATCTCACCGAGCCCGGTCGAGATCGGGCCCATGTGGATTTCGGCCCCTGGCGGCAGGCTCGCCTTTGCCTCACCAAGACGCTCGTTAACCTGCTGACGAGCAAAGTAAAGGTCCGTCTTCTCACTGAAGACAGCCGTTACCTGGGCAAAGCCATTGCGCGAGAGAGAACGTGTATATTCGAGGCCAGGAATACCGGCAAGTGCGGTCTCGACCGGGTAGGTCACCTGCTTCTCAATGTCGAATGGCGAGAGCGATGGGACGACTGCATTCACTTGGACTTGATTGTTTGTGATGTCCGGGACTGCGTCGATGGGGAGCCGAGTGAGCGCGAACACACCGAGCGCTGCGGCAAGCAGCGAGAGCAAAAGCACCAGCCAGCGCTGGCGCACGGAAAAGGCAAGGACGGCATTGATCATTGGTCGGGTCCTCAGTGCGCGTGCTCGGCCTCGGCCTTACCGAGTTCCGCTTTGAGGACAAAAGAGTTCGCTATCGCTACCTCTTCGCCGGGATCAAGCCCGAACACGACCTCGACAGCCGTATCGTCTTGTTTGCCCAGCACCACATCGCGCTTCTCAAAGCCCTGCTCGGTGCGCACAAATACGACCTGCTCGCCTTTGAGGGTCTGGAGGGCTGTGCGTGGCAACCGGAGGTTTACTGATGTTTCTTCGACGACCACCTGCGCTGTGGCGAACGAACCTGGTCGCCACAGCATGCCCTTATTGTCCATGGTGGCGATCACGCGCGCCGAGCGTGTGTCCTGATTGAGTATCGGGCTGATGAAAGTGATACGAGCCTCGGCCTTCAGACCCTCAGCGCCAGCACTTATTAAAACTTGCTGGCCCTCGCGCACTTGGGCGAGATCGGCGGTCGAGACTGCAAGTTCGACCCAAACGCTGGATAGGTCAGCGATGACGTAGATCTCCTTCTCCTGACCTTCGCCACCAACCGGGGCGCCGAGATTAACCCTGCGCTCGACTACGCGGCCCGTGATCGGCGCGTGCAATTCGTAGCGTTGAAGTCCGAGCGACTTCGGCAGGTCGCTTTCGGTGGAAGCGACCTGCCGCAAGGGCTTTGCATCGCGCCTCACACCGGCGACTTCGCGATCGCTCACGCCGAGAGCAGTCAGCTTCTGGCGAGCAAGATCGACCCTAAGCGCCGCTTCGGAAAAAGTCGTACGGGCTTTGAGGTATTGCTGCTCGGCCGAAATCTTCTTGTCCCAAAGGGATTGCTCGCGCTCGAAAAGCGTACTCTGCAGCTCCTGATTGACCAGCGAAGCGAGTAACTCGCTCTTGGCCTCAGCCACCTCACGGCTATCAAGCACTGCAACCGTTTCACCTTTAGCGACTTGATCCCCTAACCGCTTATTGAGCTCGACGACGGTGCCTATGACCCGAGCAGGAACGTGCCCGACCCGATCGGCGTCCATCATAATGACCCCCGGCACTGTCAGCTTGCGGACCAGAGGTCCGCCTGCCGCGGGCTCAACCGTGATCCCGGCGGCCGCGATCCGATCCGGCGATATCACGACCACGCCTTCCGGCCCTTCTTTCTCGCTCGCTCCATGGCCGTGCGCGTCGGCTGCCTTGGCGCCTGGTGCATGGCTATCTTTTTCGCCTTCACGTGCGCCCCCACCGGCCTGCATCACAGCATAGGCGGCCTGTATAACCATCGGCGGGAGCGGGACGGCATTCAATGCAGCACGGACCGCTTGCGAAACGGCAGGGACGAGACTGCCGACTGCAATCCCAACCACGCCGACAAAAAGGATGACGATAAGACGCTTGACCATAGCAAGACCCTCAATCACGGGCGCACGAAGCTTGCCCATTCACGACTTCGCGCAGGTGAGCAGCGAAGCGTTCAACGCACCAAAGCGCTCTCGAGGAAGAGCGATGAGCTAACGGGCCTAGACGTCCCGCACTCGGTTAGGCGCTACGAGGTGGCTTGAAGGGTAGAGAGGACAGGGCGCAACTGGGCCGCAAATCGGCCTCGGGAAGAAGCGGATCATCCAGTTTAAGTTGACGAACAGGCAAGGTCTTAAAGCTCGTACGAGCGACCGAATGCATGCAATGGGCATGCTGGACAAGCTCATCGTCAAGCGTACCACTTGTTGCACTGTGCGAACCACTATCACTTAAGCGCATAATAGTAGCGCCAGAAATATCAGCATCAAACCCAGTGGAAATACTGGGGTCAGGAACAACAAAAATCATTGAAACGACAAGAAAAAGCACACGAACAACTGCTATCTGCCTAAAGCAGCGCCGCATTATCTCTTTGCTTGTCAACAGGGACATGGACAACGCCTAGCAGCTCATTTTAGCGTGCATCAAGGCTGTAACGCCCCTTGCCGGCCTCGCCCGTGCCAGTCTTCAACGTCACTGTCGCCCGGACTTTGCCTGTAACAGGAAAGTCGATTTTGCCTGCAAGGCGGTTCTCGCCTGATGGGCTCATCTCGACTGTTTTCTGTTGATTATCTGCAGCAAGGACGACAGCAGTGGCTGAGAATTTAGCCGAGTCAACCTTCTTCTCCTGCTTATCAACGATATAGAGCATCAAATCTGCGCCTCTCACTACCAGTTCAGCTTCGTAGGCGCCGATTTGCTGGATCTGCCCCCCGTTCGAGGCAGCGTGAGAGTGCCCGCTCTGAGCCATGCTCCCCCCTGCGCTTAACATCAGCGCAATTGAGGAAGCCAAAAACCCGCGGGCAATGAACGCCATCAAGCGCTCCCCTTTCTCGCTCCCGTTCCGCATCACAACCCCGCCTTCTGCTGACGTATCAGCCCAGTTCGTGCCCAGCGAACACACACGATAGATAGCAGATGGACGCGAGCTATAAAAGCACGGGCGCATCGCGAATTCAGGCTTACAAGCTGATGCCACTAGAGGGTCAAGCGCTTTTTTCGACCACCAACGGCGGGGGTCCCAGCCAGAGCAGAGGACGTGAACGCTCTTGCAACTCATTCTCATATGCGTAGGATCGCTTCTCGTCGCTAGAGGCCAGGACGTCATGAAGCTACTGTTAGTCGTCACGGCATACAGTATTGGTATAACTGCTGCTTTAGCTCAACCTCAGAGCCAGATAGATCGCACCACGTCGCCGGGCCGCATCGATGAAATCGATACCCGGCTGGCAAAAGGTATCCAAGATAACTCTTTCCTGATCGAAGAGGCCTATAATCAGGAGGCTGGGGTAATTCAGGGTATTGCAACGTTACGAAGACAAGGGCGTGATCGGTATCTCGCCTTTACGAACGAATTTCCCCTTGGGAGCCAGACTCACCAGATCTCTTACATATTGCCGTATTCGATCCTGAAGAGCGAAGGTCAGAAAGCTCGCGGAATTGGCGATATCTTAATAAATTATCGGTATCAAGCATTATTTGAGGATATGGCAACACCAGCTTTTGCACCTCGCTTCAGCCTAATTTTACCAACGGGAAATTTTATAAAGAAGAATGGCAGTGAATCGCTAGGTTTTCAGATCAACCTACCTTTTAGTAAGGTTGTCGCCGATCGCGTTACACTTCATGCCAATGCCGGGGCGACCACGCTATTTGACGTTATGGGCCGCAGCCCGACCAGTTTTAATATTGGAGGAAGCGCTATCTACGCGGTCACGCGCGACTTCAACGTACTTTTTGAAACTGTGGCTGAGCGAATCGAAACGGTGAATGCAACCCGGGGAATTGATCGCGAATATGCGCTAACAGTTTCGCCCGGAGTTCGCTACGCCGTCAACCTGCCCAGCGCACAGATCGTTCTAGGTGTCGGAGCGCCAATTTCGCTGTCGCGAGATAGGCGACCGAGTTATGGTGCAGTCCTGCACCTTTCGCTGGAACCAAAAATTTTTTAATTTGCAATGCAAAACCACCAATATCAGCAAATAACGGAGGCTTTTTTAATGAGAATATCTGCAATTTTCATTGCGATAGCTGTTGTTATATTGCCATATAAGGCAGCGGCCCAAAATGTAAAAATTACTGGTCTTGGCGCATCTACATGTATAAAATACCTCGCTGATATCGATTCGAATGAAACTGTTGAGAAAATGTATTTCGCTTGGGCGCAAGGCTTTATGAATGGCGCATTAGTCAGGGCGCCGACAGGTGTAGATGACAATCTAAACTTGATTCCGGATAATTTTTCAGTTCTTGAACAAATGTCGTTTTTAAAAAATTGGTGCAGATCATCTCGTGGATCCGATTTTAGCGATGCCTCATTTGCGCTGTTCAAAGAATTACGATCACGTATGCCAAAATAAATTACCTACCGAAAAATTTCCGTATTGTCGTTTCGGCTGCGGTTTATTGCGCCGCTGCATGGCGCCGTAGCACGGGGCGGCGCTCGGCAAGTAGCGGCGCCCCGATCTTGGGGAAGCCAGCGTCAGAATTGGAAGCCTGATTGAACTCGTTACCCAAAATGACTGCGGCAAACTTCTTTGCAGCGGCAAAGCTTGACATGAATTAAGCCGAAAATGCCTAGATTTATCCAGTGACGATCAGCGCGACGATGATAGTCGCAAGCGAACCTACAACACAGGCGAGCCAGATCCAGAAGCTGATAGATTTTCGCGCGGCGGCGCTATTCGCGTTCGACGAAGACGACATCGCCTCGGCGATTGATCAGAATGCGGATGTTGTCGCCGTTACGATCGATGCCGACAATGACCCAACCGCGACGATCTTCGCGCACGCGATCGATCCGGCGCGCGCCCTCTTCGCGCGCGATCGAAACGGCATCGTTTTCCGAGATTTCATCCTCAGCGTCTGGCCCATATCAGCGTGGCAGAGGAAGCGTTTCGTCCGGAACGGTCTCTGGTGGACGTATGCCGAACCCGTTTGGACCAAGATCCAATGATTGGGCCATTGCAACTCCTGTGACCCCGATGCCAAAGAGCCCGGCGAGGATGCTCAGTGGAGTTGACCCGGTTTTGTGGACACCGTAAGCGTCGTCCCGGCCTCACCTTTCGCGCGGGGACTGGAACGTTGATGTTCCGAGCCGAGAGGGGCTTGGACATATGACGATTTCAGAGCTTACGCTTAAATCGAGCGTCGAGATCGACGAGCCGGTTCGGCGTTTTGAGGTTTTCACGGGCTCGGGGCGCCGTCGGGACTGGTCTGCCGATGATAAGGCGCGGATCGTGGCGGAGAGCTTCGAGCCTGGCACGACGGTGAGCGCCGTCGCGCGCCGTCATGCCTTGTCACCACAGCAGTTGTTCACTTGGCGTCGCGAGCTCCGCAAGACCGCGGATGCGGTTCCAGCCTTCGTGCAGGCGGTGGTCGCGCCGGAACCTTCATCGGCATTGGAGCGGATGGCGCGAACGCCACGCCAGAAGCGGCGCGCTCGGCAGCGCCGCGCGGCCGCCATCGAGATCGACGTCGCCGGCGTCAGGGTAACGATCGAGAACGGTGCCTCGCCGGCCACGATCGCGGCGGTGCTCGGCGCGTTGAAGGCAGGGTCGTGATAGGCCCGACCGGCGCGGTCCGCGTCATGGTTGCGACGAAGCCGGTCGACTTCCGCAAAGGCGCGGAGGGGCTGGCCGCGCTGGTGCGCGAGACGATGGGCGCCGATCCGTTCTCCGGCACGGTCTACGTGTTCCGCGCCAAACGTCCCGACCGGGTGAAGCTGGTGTTCTGGGACGGCACCGGCGTGGTGCTGGTCTCGAAGCGTCTGGAGGATGGCGAGTTCCGCTGGCCCAAGATCGAGGACGGGGCGCTGAGGCTGACGGCGGCCCAGCTTCAGGCCTTGTTTGAAGGATTGGACTGGCGCCGGGTCCATGAACCGCAACGGACGGCGACACCGGTCTCCGCGAGCTGAAAGCACTCGCAAGCATCTGGCGAATATGATTGAATCGGTGTCATGGCCTCGCTCCCTCCAGAGCTTCCCCGTGATCCCGAAACGCTTCAGGCGATGCTGATCGCGCGGGAAGCGGAGATCGAGCGCCTGCGCCAGATCATCAAGGAGTTGCAGCGACACCGCTTCGGCCGCCGGGCAGAGACCTTGCCGGAGGAGCAGCTTTTGCTGGGGCTGGAAGAGGCCGAGCAGGTCGAAGCCGCCGGGTTCGCAGCGTCCGAGGAGACAGCGCCGACTGAGAAGGCCGACCGGGCTCGCCGGCGCCGCGCGAACCGTGGCGCGTTGCCGGCGCATCTGCCGCGGATCGAGACGGTGGTCGATATCGAGAGCGATCTCTGCCCCTGCTGTTCCGGCAAGCTCCATCGCATCGGAGAGGATGTGGCCGAGCGGCTCGACATCGTGCCGGCCCAGTTCCGCGTGCTCGTGCTGCGCCGGCCGAAGTATGCCTGCCGGTCCTGCGAGGACGTCGTGGTGCAGGCTCCGGCACCGGCCCGGCTGATCGAGGGCGGCATCCCGACCGAGGCGACGGTGGCCCAGGTGCTGGTCTCGAAATACGCCGATCATCTGCCGCTGTATCGCCAGACACAGATCTATGCGCGCCAGGGCGTCGCGCTCGATCGCTCGACGCTGGCCGAGTGGGTCGGGCGCGCGGCCTTCCTCCTGCGGCCCGTGCATGACCGGATGCTGGCGGCGCTGAAGAGCTCGCCCAAGCTGTTCGCCGACGAGACCACGGCGCCCGTGCTCGATCCCGGCAGAGGCCGGACGAAGACGGGGCAGCTCTGGGCTTATGTCCGCGATGACCGGCCTTGGGGCGGCGCCGATCCACCCGGCGTCGTCTATGTCTATGCTCCCGACCGCAAGGCGGAACGGCCGATCGCGCATCTCGCCGGCTTCAGGGGCATCCTCCAGGTCGACGGCTACGGCGGCTACAAGGTGCTGGCCGAACGCGGAGAGGTTCGCCTGGCCCTATGTTGGTCCCATGTGCGGCGCCGCTTCTACGAGCTCGCTCAGGCCGGTCCCGCGCCAATCGCCAGCGAAGCCCTCCAGCGCATCGCCGAGCTCTATCGCATCGAGGCAGCGATCCGTGGCCACGATGCCGATGAACGCCGTGCGGCGCGCCAGGAGAAAAGCAGGCCGATCCTCGAGGTCATGGAGCCATGGCTGAGGGAGAAGCTCAGCTTGATCAGCCAGAAGACGAAACTTGCCGAGGCGATCCGCTATGCGCTCTCGCGCTGGGAGGGCTTGAGCCTCTTCCTCGATGACGGCCGCGTCGAAATCGACTCCAACACCGTCGAGCGCTCGATCCGACCGCTCGCCCTGACCAGGAAGAATGCGCTCTTCGCCGGCTCCGATGGCGGCGCGGAGCATTGGGCCGTCATCGCCTCGCTCGTCGAAACCGCGAAACTCAACAGCATCGAGCCGCACGCCTATCTCGCCGACATCATGACCAGGATCGTCAACGGCCATCCCAATAGCCGCATCGACGAACTGCTGCCCTGGGAATATCCGGCTCAGGCCGCTCTCAGGGATGTGGCCTGAGGACGACGCTTACTGGACACCCTTGAAGTCATGTTCTGGAGTGTCCGATGCCGCGTTTTCGAAGCGCCTATCCGCCGGAGTTCCGGCGACAGATGGTCGAGCTGGTCCGATCGGGGCGAACGCCTGAAGATCTATCGCGAGAGTTCGAGCCGACCGCGCAGTTCATCGCGAACTGGGTTCGTCAGGCCGAGCGCGACGCCGGCAAGCGCAGCGATGGTCCGACTAGCGCCGAGCGCGAAGAACTGATCCGCCTTCGTCGTGAGAACCACCGGCTGCGCCAGGAGCGCGATATCCTGTCAAAGGCGGCGGCCTGGTTCGCGCGGGAGAGCAAGGCGAACCCGAACGGGTTTTCCGGTTCATGAGCGCGCACCAGGCCGTCTTTCCGATCAAGACTATGGCCCGTGTCTTCAAGGTCTCCGCGTCAGGCTATTATGCTTGGCGCGGCAGGCCTGCATCGCTGCGGGCGGCGCGGGACATCGATCTCACCCGGAAGATCCGCACGATCCATGGCGCCTCGCACAAGACCTATGGCGCGCCGCGCATTCACGCCGAGCTCAAGGCCGAGGCGTGGCGATCGGCAAGAAGCGCGTGGCTCGCCTGATGGGCGCAGGAGGGTCACGACGACGAAGCGCGATCCCGATCATCGGCCGGCGAACGATTTGGTCCGGAGGAACTTCTTCGTCGAGAAGCCCAACGAGCTATGGGTCGTCGACATCACCTTCGTGCCCACGCTCGCCGGCCTCCTGTTCCTGGCGGTCGTGCTGGACGCATGGTCCAGGCGCATCGTCGGCTGGGCTTTCTCCGCCGATCTCAAGACCCGTGTCGTGCTCGACGCGCTCGACATGGCGCTCGCCGCACGCAAGCCCAAGAACGTCATCCACCATAGCGATCAGGGCTCGCAAGGCGGATTCAACCGGTCGTCGCAACACGATCATCATACTGCTGAGCGAGGAACTGATCGAGTACCTCGATCGGTGTTTTCCATCCCAGCGTTTTGCGAGGCCGCGTGTTCATCGCGTGAGCGACGGCGGCCAGCTCCCCGGTCGAGTGCCGGCTGAGATCGGTGCCTTTCGGGAAGTACTGGCGCAGGAGGCCGTTTGTGTTTTCATTCGAGCCGCGCTGCCATGGGCTTTGCGGATCGCAAAAGTAGATTTCCAGCCCGCTCTCGATGCGGAGCCGTGCGTGCTGAGCCATCTCGGCTCCCTGATCCCAAGTCAGCGATTGGCGAAGCGTCCCCGGCAGCTCGTTCATAGAGTGAACGATGGCTGTGCGAACGGCTTCAGCGCCGTGGCCGGCAAGTGGCGGGCCGTTCTTGACCCGCTGCCCCCGCTGATATCCCTCTTGGCGCGGCAGGTGCAGCAGCATCGTGAAGCGCGACCTGCGTTCGACGAGAGTGCCGATCGCCGAGCTGTGCAGGCCAAGGATGAGATCACCTTCCCAATGCCCCGGGATCGCCCGGTCTTCGACCGCCGGTGGCCGTTCACTGATCATGATGGCATCGCCCAGGAAGGCCTTTCCACGGCCGCGGGTTCGCTCACGCGGAACACGCAGAGCTCGGCCTGAGCGCAAGCAAACCGTCAGCTCCCGACGCAACGCCCCGCGCCCCTGGATGTACAAGGACTGGTAGATCGCCTCGTGGCTGATGCGCATGGTGGGATCCTCCGGGTAATCGATCCGAAGTCGATGGGCGATCTGCTCGGGACTCCACGCGGTTGACCAGCGCCGGCTCTGCCGAAGCACAGCGCGACGCTTCTTCCATATTACCTTGGGACCCGCGAAGCTGGCGCCATCGACGTTCGTGACCTGACCCGAGAGACGCCGCTCGACATAGGCGCGTAGAGCAGGGTTGCTGGCCAGCTTGCCCGGGCGTGGTCGTCGTGCCGCGCGATCGGCATGCCATTGCGCCGCGATGGCGCGATAGTCGAGGTTGCCACCGCGCGTGGCGGCGTTGCGGCGCACTGGGACTGTCAGGATTTCCGTGTGAGGGCGGCGGGTTGAATATCAGGCCGCCATGGCCTTGGTGAAGCGCTCGCCGAAGATGACGGCGAACTGGGCTTTGGCCATGACCCATTCACGAGGAGCCATATTCGCTGGCGCGGACCTTCGGTTCCACTCCTTTTCGGAGCGGTTCAAGACGAGGAAGAGGAGCTTCATGGCAGCCTCGTCGGTCGGGAAGTGGCCGCGGGCGCGCACGGCGCGACGCAGCTTGGCGTTCAGCGCCTCGATCGCGTTGGTGGTGTAGAGGATGCGGCGAACGTCCGCCGGGAAGGCGTAGAACGGCACGACCTCGCTCCATGCCCGCCGCCAGCTCTGGGCGATCGCCGGATAGCGGCGGCCCCAGTGCCCCTCCTCGAAGGCGCCGAGCGCCGCCTCGCCGGCGGCGGCATCGATGGCGCGGTAGATGCCCTTCAGCGCTGCTGCGACGAGCTTGCGGTCCTTGTAGGAGACGAAGTCCAGGCTGTGACGCAGCAGGTGGACGATGCAGGTCTGAACCATGGCCTCGGGAAAGACGGCCCGGATCGCGTCGGGGAAGCCCTTCAGGCCATCGACGACGGCCAGCAGCAGGTCCTCGACGCCGCGATTTCGGAGTTCGTTCATGACGCGCAGCCAGAACTTCGCGCCCTCGTTCTGTTCCAGCCAGAGGCCCAGAATCTCCTTGGCGCCGTCGGCGCGGACGCCGAGCGCGATATGGACCGCCTTGTTGCGGACGACGCCCTCGTCACGGATCTTGACCCGTAGCGCATCGAAGAAGACCAGCGGATAGACCGGCTCCAGCGGCCTTGCCTGCCAGGCGGCGATCTCGTCAAGCACCGCGTCGGTGACGGCGCTGATGAGATCGGGCGAGACCTCGATGCCGTAAAGCTCGCGCAGATGCCCGACGATCTCTCGGGCGCTCATGCCCCGGGCATACATCGAGACGATCTTGTCGTCGAAGCCGGGAAAGCGGCGCTGATACTTGGCGATCAGCTGCGGATCGAATGTCGCCTGCCGATCGCGCGGAATCTGCAGCTCGATCCGGCCGGTCTCGGTCGTCACCGTCTTGCGGCCATAGCCATTGCGGCTGTTGCCGCTCTCGTCGCCCGCCAGATGATGATCCATCTCCGCGTTCAGGGCCCGCTCGGCGAAGGCCTTCTTCAGATCGTCGAGCAGCCCATTGGGGTCGAAGGCCGTCTTCGGATCGGCGCCGGACAAAAGCTGGTCCAGAAGCGCGTCAGGGATGCGGGGGGCTTTGCGTCGTGCCATCGGGAACCTCCATCGGGTCCAGTATGGCCGCCCTCACACGGAAATCCTGACAGTCCCCGGCGCACTTCGCGTGAGATCGTGCTCGGCGAGCGCGCAAGCTTACGTGCAATCGCACGGATCGCTGTTCCCTTGGCAATATCTTGGTGTTGCGACGACCGGTTGAATCCGCCCAATACGTCAGCATTCGCTACACCGAGCGTCTCGCCGAGGCGGGTATCGAGCCCTCCGTCGGCAGCGTCGGCGACAGCTATGACAATGCTCTCGCCGAGACGATCAACGGCCTTTACAAGGCGGAGCTGATCCACCGCCGCGGACCCTGGCGGAGCTTCGAGGCAGTCGAGTTTGCCACGCTTGCCTGGGTCGACTGGTTCAACAATCGCCGGCTGCTGGAGCCTATCGGCAACATCCCGCCGGCCGAGGCCGAGGAGCGCTACTACGCCATGCTGGACGAGCCAGCCGTGGCGGCGTGACTCAAACGAAATGGCCTCCGGGAAACCCGGCGCGGTTCAGAAGCGGGTTAACTCCACAGAGAGGTGCTGCGTCGTGTAACGTTTTCGTTTTTCATAACGAACTCCATCCGCATCCGTAACCGATGACGATTGGGTCGAATTGGGCAAGCGTGGCATGACAGCCGTCAGCCTAATCGCAACTTTCAACCCCTAGCCAAAAGCGACAGGAACGGCGGAACCATCGACCCGATTGCGATTCCAATCCCGCCAGCCCAAACCATCCACCTTCGCTGCTCAGCCTGCGTGCGCGCCTGCCTCACGAACCCTGCCAGATGCGACCGCTCGCGTTTCAGCGCATCGGCCTCGTCGCGCATCACCCGCGCGGCCTCAGTGAACGCCTCGGCCCCGGCGCGCCCGATCGCCCGCCCATGCTGCTCAGCCGTCATTTTCAACGCCGGATGGTCCTGGATGGCGACGATCCGCGCCTCGACCTGGGTCAGCACTTTCACGACGGCGCCCAGCGTCGGCGTGTAGTCCGTTGCCCGCGTCGCACCTTCAACGATCGCCGGCAGCGCCTCGACTGCCTGGCGCAGGGTCGCGACCTCCGCCTGCAGAGCATCGAACGCGCGGACCGCATCATCCTCGCCGACCTCGTTCTGATCGTCTTTCGTCACGCTCACCGCTCCATGCCCTTGTCGCGTTCGGGGACGTGCTTCTCGGCATCGGCCTGCCGCGCCGCATCACCGCGATCCGCTTTAGCGACACCCGCCTCCACACCGCGCTCGGCAACTTCGCGCTGAACCTGCCGCTGCCGCTCGCGATCCATCCCGGCCACCAGCTGAGCCGCGCGTTCGGGTCCGGTCAGAGCAGCCATGGCGCGCTGACTCAGGCTCTCATGTTTGAGCACGGCGACGAACTCCTGCGTCGATCCCGGCCGAGCCTTGTCCATGGCAGCACCGGCGGTCCGCAGCGCCAGCTTCTGATGCTCGAGAACCGGCAGGTCTGCGGCGCGCATACGCGCGGCGTCCTCATAGGCCTTTGCATAATTCTCGACGGCGGCCAGAAGCTGTACGCGGGCCTCAGCGGAGCCCGACGACGGCTCGCCCGGGCTCGCGCCGCCCGTACGCTCCGAAGCCGCGCGACGACCCTCCTGCGCTTCGCCACGCCCTGCCCCAAGTTTTAGCCCGGCGAACATGCTGCGCTTCGCGGCCGGCGTCTCCGTGTCCGGACCAGCCCGCTGAACCCCCTCCCCGCCGGCAGCGCGGCCCCGCACCTGATCGCGCTCACCCCGCTGATCGGCAGCGGGATCCTTCACCCCCGAATCTCGCCCAAGATCTCCGCGCCGTGTTTCGCCACCCTCACCCTGACGCGCCTGCCCCTCGCCGGCGCGCTCAACCGCGATCTCGCTCTTCACCCCGAACCGCTCGGCGATCCCGCGCCGCTCGGCAAACCCCTGCGCATAGTCCAGCGTGGTTTCTTTCGACCCGTCCCGGCCGAGCCGGGTCGCGAGCGATTCCATCCCGCCCTTGAACTCGTCCTTGCCGGCATAAAGCGTCGCCTGGTCACGATGGCGCGTCATCGAGACATAGGTCAGATGCCGGTCCATCGTCCCCGACGCCATGACGAAGGACCGATCGACGGTCGCACCTTGCGTCTTGTGGATCGTGGTTGCGTAGCCATGATCGATCGCCGCATAGTCGCTTGTCGTAAACGACACCGTGCGCTGTTCTCCCCTGGCGCGCGCGGGTCCGTCGAGCCGGGCCGTGATGACGTCCGGCTCGACGGACTGAATCGTTCCGAGCATGCCGTTCTTGACGCCGAGCTCGCGATTGTTCTCCAGGAACACGATCCGATCGCCGGGAGCGAACGACCGCTTGCCGTCATTGGTCTCGAACACACGCTCACGTCCAAGGCCACCCTGCTCGCCCTCCCCACGCGCCAGCTCGCCGGCCTCCTGCCGCGCTGACCGGATATCGGCATTGAGCGCCCGGACATCCACCCGCCGATGCGCCATTGCGACGCGCGAGCCCTCGGGCCGCTCGGCAGCGTCCGCCATGTAGTCGGCGACGATCGCCGCCCGCGCTTCGTCCCGGGTGTCACTGAACCGAACGCCGCCGCGCTCGGCATAAGCGGAGAGCCCCTCGCCCGTCCTGTGGCGGGCAAGATCTCCGGACGCCTCACGCTGCCAGTCCTCGCGCTGGCGGCGGATGTCCTGCAGCTCGGCGAACCCGACCCGCTCCGCGATCGCGCGGAACGGCGCACCGGCCCCGATCGCCTGCAACTGCTCCTGATCCCCGACCATGACCAGCTTCGCACCCGTGCGCTCCGCCTCGGCGACGAAGCGCGCAAGCTGACGCGATCCGACCATGCCGGCCTCGTCGATCACCATGACGTCTTTCTGACCAAGCTCGCCGCGACCTGCCTTCCAGCCATGCTCCCATGACGCCAGCGTCCGCGACGATATTCCGGACGCCTCCTCCAGCCCCTCGGCAGCCTTCCCCGACAACGCCGCGCCATGGACTGCATAACCCTGGCGCTCCCAGGCATCGCGCGCCGCCGCCAGCATCGTGCTCTTGCCGGCGCCGGCCAACCCGACCACAGCCGCGATCTGCTCCCCGCCGGTGACATGCTCCACCGCCCGGCGCTGCTCGTCGCTCAGACCAGCCCGGTCGATCGCAACATCCCGATCGGATTCCGACAAAGCCCCCCGAGCCACCTGGCCCGCCGTATCCGCCGCGACCCCTCGCCGGATCGCGCCATCCTGCACGGCGATCGCCGCATCGACATGCGCGCCATCGACCTCATGCGAGCGCGCCTCGCTCATCCGCATCGCCCCATCCGCCATGGCGCGCTCGAGCGCCACCATCTCCTTCGTCGAGTATTTCGCCAGGGTAATCTCGCCGTTCTGATCGACCCGCTCCGCCTGAAGCTCGACCAGAGCGTCTGACGCCATCACCTTGGCGAACGCCGCCTGGAACGCGTCCGCCCCGTCGATCGACCGATGCAGCGCTCTCGCGACATCGTGCCGATCGAACACGCTCTTCTCAGCCGTGATCAGCGCCAGCACCTGTTCCGGCTTCTCGGCGATCAGCTCGGCATTGCGCCGCGCCGCATCCCCGTCGAGCCGGGTCCGCGACACCTCGACCCCGCGCCGCTCCATCTGGGTGGCGAACACCCCCATATGTTCGGTCGGCTCGATCTCCAGCCCGCGCTCCTGATGCGAGCGATGATCGATCCGCACGTCCAACCCCGCGGCCGCAAGCCGCTCATTGGCGACCTGCTCCCAGGACTGACGGATCTCGCGCATCTGCATCGACGAGGTCGGCAGCCCCTGCGACAAAAGCCACTTGTTCTCCCGCTCGATCGAGGTCTTGTCCAAGAACCCCTCCGACCCGACAGCCCGCACCGTCATCAGAAGATGAGCGTGGTGATTGCGCACATCCGTCTCGCCATGCGGCGAGTGGATCGCAAAGTCGACCGCCGTCCCATAGCGATCAGCCAATCCTTGCGCGAACGCCCTCGTAGCCTCCAGCCGCTCCTCGGCATTCAGTTCATGCGGCAAGGCAATCTCGAACTCCCGCGCCACCCGGGCGTCCTTGCGGGTCTCGGCCGCCTCGGCGGCATTCCACAATGTCGCCCGATCTCTCGCCCATTCCGCATCCGACCCGCGCGGCAGCACGATCTCGGAATGCTCCACCCCGCCACGCCGGGTAAAATCATGCGTGACGCCATCGCGCTCGTTGGTCAGACGTTTCCCGGCGCGATAGGCCGCAGCCGCGACCGCGCTGCGGCCCGAACCACGGCTGATCGGCTTCATGCTGAGATGGTAGATCGCCAATTCGCGCCGTCCCCTTCGCGATCACGATATCAAACGCTGAGTTGTGCAACAACTCGTAAGTGCGCATTTAAAGCATCATCCGCTCCGCTTCTGCCGCTTCTCGTGGTCCGATCGCGGCACAGTTTGTGCTAAGGCGGTCGGCGATGAGATTGGCATGTCGGGCCGTGCTGCGCTGGATCGCATCGTTCAATCTTCGCGCTTAGGGTTGGCTAGCCAGACCTGCGTCGTTAGAATCGGGCGCTCACTCTGATGGAGACGCCCCATGGCGAGACGATCGATCGAGGAGCGGCTGGCCCAGCTCGACGCCCAGCGCAAAACCCTGCAGGCGAGGCTCGGTAAGCAGGAGCGCGCTGCCGATACGCGGCGCAAGGTGCTGCTTGGGGCGCTGGTCCTGCAGCGGCTGGAGACCAGCAAGGACGCCGAGTTCGTCGATCGGCTGCGGGCCTGGCTCAAGCGCGAGCTGCCAGGGTTTCTCACCCGCGAAGGCGACAGGATGCTGTTCCCCGAGCTGATCGACCGGTCGGCGGCTGAGCAGGCCGCTGCTGCGGCTCAGGCCTCTGGCGATCAGGCCGCCACGGGTGAGCGTGCCTGATGGTGGCGCGCATCGCCTTTGTGAACATGCTGCGCGCCGCCTGGCGCGATCCGCTCTGGGCGCTGGGCTGTGCCGTGTTCGGGCCGCTCTCGGCGATCCACTATGTCGCCAAGACTGGCGCGATCGCCGGCATCGTCACGCTCGTCCTCGTGTTCACCGTCCATCTCGCCATGGACGCGATCGGCATGGCGCACACCTGGCTCCATCTCGCCGGCAACCTGCTCGCCTGTCTGCTCGGGCTGATGACGCTGGCGCGCTTCGTGACCAAGCCCATGGTCGAGCATTTTGGGATGGTCGACGATGACGAGACCCATGGCTCGGCGCGCTTCGCCAACGACAACGAGGTGTCCTCGCTGACGCGGACGCAAAGCGGGCTGCTGATCGGTCGCGATCCCATCACCAAAAAGCTGCTGCGCTATGATGGGCCGGCCCATCTCCTCACCATGGCGCCGACCCGCACCGGAAAGGGCGTCGGCACCATCATCCCCAACCTCCTGACGCTCGATCGCTCGATCATCTGCGTCGATCCCAAGGGCGAGAACGCAAAGGTCACGGCGCGCGCCCGGGACCGCTTCGGCAAGGTCCACGTGCTGGATCCCTTCGGCGTCACCGGCATCGCCTCCTCCGCCTTCAATCCGCTACAGCATCTCGATCCCGACGACATCGATGTGGCGGAGGAAGCAGCGACCCTTGCCGACGCGCTCGTGTTCGATGCGCCGGGCGAAGCTGGCGAAGCGCATTGGAACGAAGAAGCGAAAGCTCTGATCGGCGGGATCATCCTGACGATCGCCGCCGACGAGCCGCGCGAGCGGCGCAACCTCGCGACGCTACGCGAATGCCTCACGCTGGCGCCAGAGGCCTTCACCGCACTGCTCAAGCGCATGCAGGCCTCATCGGCGGCCGGCGGGCTGGTCGCGCGCGCCGCCAACCGCCATCTCGGCAAATCCGATCGCGAGGCCGCCGGCGTGCTCTCGGCAGCCCAACGCCATACCCATTTTCTGGATTCGCCGCGCATGACGGCCGTGCTCGATCGGAGCGACTTTTCCTTCGCCGACCTCAAGCGCAGGACGGCGACGGTGTTTCTGGTTCTGCCGCCCGATCGGCTCGCGACCTATTCGCGATGGCTGCGCCTCATGGTCACCCGCAGCCTGTCGGATATGGCAAGAGCGCCCTCCCCTGCCCCGGCAGGCGCGCCGGCCGCGTCAGATGCCGCGGCGGAGCCGGTCCTGTATCTGCTCGACGAGTTCGCCGCGCTGGGCAATCTCGCGCCGGTCGAGCGCGCCATGGGTCTCATGGCAGGCTACGGCGTCCAGCTCTGGCCCATCCTCCAGGACGTCCATCAGCTCCGCGCCACCTACGGCCGACGCGCCGGCACCTTCCTCTCCAACGCCGGCGTCCTCCAGGTCTTTGGCGTCAACGACCATGACAGCGCCCGCCTCGTCTCCGACCTCACCGGCCAGGAAACCGTCGTCTTCAAAACCATGAGCCGCGCGCTCGATTCCGAAAAATCCGGGATCTCCTACGGCCAGCAGCACGTCGCCCGTCCCCTCATGACCCCCGACGAAGTGCGCAACATGCCAGCCGAAGCCCAGATGCTGTTCATCGCCGGCCAGAGGCCGATCATCGCCGGGAAGCTGAGATACTTCGCCGATCACGAGTTTGCCGGGCTGTTCTAACGTGCCTGACTCGCGATCCTGTCGGCGCTGGAAGGGTTGAAGAAAGCGGTCCGGCGCGACGCGCCGAAAGCTCCTGCACGCGGCCCTCCGGCTCTCTACGGCGCTACGGCAAAGCGCGTTCGCCTACGGGCCGGCGCGGCGAAGCCACGAAAACGCCTATCATCATGGACTGCAACGGCTCATCTCGCGACGACCAAGCGAACCTGACGTTGTCTTGGCCCGTCAGGCGATCGCCTGCAGCCCCTTTCGCTGCACCACGGTCAGGAGCCGCAACGCCGGTCCTCCCGGCTTTTTCACGCCGCGCTCCCAATCGGAGATCAGGTTCTTGCTGACATTGAGGTAGCGGGCGAATACGGGCTGGGAAAGCTGCTCGCGCTCGCGGATCGCGCGAATCTCTGCCGGCGCAAGCGGGCTGGCCGCCGTCAGGCAGGCCTCGTTGAACTCCCGCATGGTCTGCTTGTCGATCGCGCCGCTTTGATGGAAACCTTCTATCATCCCATGCACGGCCGCCATCGCCTCGCTTTTATAGGTCTTGACCATCGCAGTTCACCTCCGTCAGACGCCCGTTCTCGATCTCTGCGCCGATCTGCTCGTCTGAAAACGCCAGCACCAGCTTCGCCGCCTTCGTGAACACCGCCTCTTCATCGCCATCGAGGTTCGCCTTGTCGCTCTTGGCGAAGCCGTACGCAAAAACCGCGCGGGTTCCTGCGCGAAAGAAGATCAACGTCCGATACCCGCCGGATTTCCCGGCGCCGGGCCGCGCCACACGCTGCTTCAACAGACCGCCGCCAAGGTCTGCGTCGACCAATCCCTTCTCGGCTCGCGCGACGGCGTCACAAAGCGCTTGGTCGCCAATCTTCTCCTTGCGAGCAAACTTCATGAACCAGGCGCTCCTGAAAACCCTCACGACACCGCCTCCACTTACCCTTTCTAGGTATCACGCTGAGTGTGATGATTCAAGGGACGCGTCCGATCATATCGACCGATTGCACGATGAAGTGCATGGCTTTCGAGCCGACCCTTACCCACCCCGCGAACCTCGCCGAGTCCGATCGACTTGCATTGTCTCATAATCAACAGCTCAATGCGTTTGCAGACCTTTGACAGAATGACGGGATTAGTGACACGATTCTCTGATCAGCAAGCCATCGGAGCAGCGCTCGGATAATCGGCCGTTTGCGTGATGGCGCCAGATCAGGAAAATGCGCGTGTTGATCGGCTATATGCGGGTGAGCAAGACGGACGGCAGTCAGGTCGTCGATCTGCAATCGGACGCGCTCGTGGCCGCCGGCGTCGCCGTCGACCAGCTCTACACCGATCGTGCGTCGGGCAAGCGCGACGACCGGCCGGGACTGGAGGCCTGCCTGCGATCGCTACGCGACGGCGACACGCTGATGGTCTGGAAGCTCGATCGGCTGGGCCGCAACCTCAAGCACCTCGTCGATGTCGTGCAGGCTCTCAATGGACGCGGTGTCGGGCTGAAGGTGCTCACCGGCCAGGGCGCCGCGATCGACACGACCACGGCTAACGGCCGGCTGATGTTCAACTTCTTCGCGGCGCTGGCGGAGTTCGAGCGGGAGCTGATCGTCGAGCGCACCAATGCCGGCCTCGCCGCCGCGCGAGCCCGCGGACGCAACGGCGGCAGACCGTTCAAGATGACGTCGGCGAAACTGCGGCTGGCGCAGGCGGCCATGGGAAAACCAGAGACGAAAATCGCTGAGCTCTGCGCCGAGCTCGGCGTCACTCGCCAGACGCTCTACCGCCACGTCGCGCCCACGGGAGACCTCAGGCCAGATGGAGAAAAGCTGCTCGGCCGCAAATCCAGATCGCCGCGTTCCCGATCCGTCCAACTTAACGCGGTTTAGCGAACAAACCTTGAGGTGCCCCCCTAGCAAGGCGACACATGCGCTTTTTGCGATCGCACGTAAGGCAGCGCATGCTGAAAACGGTCCCTCGCCGTGTTTGCCGTCGTAGTGGGCTCCGGCTTTGCGGGGGCAGGCATCTGGATCAACGCCAACATCCCGGACTTCAACGAGGCGGTCCGCCCGTGCATGGAACGCGAAGCCTCGACGCTACCAGCACTCAGGGCCGCAACCTGCCTCTGCTATGCCGAAGCCGTCCGGACATTCTCAGCGACAACTTACGCTCTGATCACGGCGGCCTCGTCCTGCGAAACGTCGATGCAGGCCGCGCTCAACACCTGCCGCGCCAAATCCTTCGGCATGAACAGTACGCCCAAGCGTTGAGACCCAAAGCCGCAACCGACGTGACGGACCAAGGCCGGCGCGATAGGTCTGGTTTGCCGGCAGATCGTGCATGTCGCGCGCGCGAGCTTCCGGCGATCCTGCCGCACGCCCCCCGTGTGCGGCAGGATTTTCATCGATCAGCCGCCTGAAGCGTCACGGTCTTGACGACCCAATGCGTGATCTCGCCCTCGACCTCATGCTTGCATTCCAGATTGCTGGCTTTCTCACGGGCCGCCAGCGCGTCATCGGCCTCGATCACTACCGTGACCACGCGCGTGATCTCAAGTTCGACAACGAATGTCTTCAGTTCCATCAACGCAATCTCCCATCCGCTATGAGATAGAGCGCCGTGAAACCGGGGCCAAATCATACGATGCCATTGCATTCATGCCCGATCGTCGCGTCCCACCGCTTCGACCAAGTCAATGATGCTCCGACGGACGAACCCGTGGCCGATTTTGCTGAACGCGCGGGATAGGCGCGCTCCCTCGGGGGTGGCCAGAAACACCGTCATCTCCGCCGTCATATCGTTGGCCGGATCGACCAGACGCTGCGGAGCGATCGCGGGCGCGCCGTCGAAGAAGTCCGCGACAGGGACGCCAAACAGATTCGCGATCTGCTGAAGCCGGCTCGCGCAGATACGGTTGGCCCCTTTCTCGTATTTCTGGATCTGCTGAAACGTCACCCCCAGAGCTTCGCCGAGGCGCTGCTGGCTGATCCCCGCAGAGATGCGCCGAAAACGTACCCGCGCGCCGACATGCTGATCGGTGGGGTGCGGAACCTTCGTCATCTGTTGCGGCTCCAGCTGGATCCCAGACAAGCCGATATCAATCTGATATCGTGAGGCAATTCTTTGATAAACCAATTGAACCACTGCCTAAATTGGTTCTCGAAGGCAGCATAAAGCAATGCGAAAGGTCGTCTCAGGCTTTCGTCTTTGCACGACGGCCTGAAGTCCCGGTCTTGCGGCCCAAACCGATCGACTTCGCCATCGCCGAGCGCGCCTCAGCGTAGTTCGGCGCCACCATCGGATAATCGGCAGGCAGATTCCACTTCGCACGATATTGCTCGGGCGTCAGGCCATAGGTCGAACTCAGATGGCGTTTCAGCGTCTTGAATGCCCTGCCGTCCTCCAGGCAGATGATCGCATCGGGCGTCACCGATCGCCGGATCGGCACGGCGGGGACCAGCGGCTCGGCTGCGACGGGCGCAGGAGGGCCAGCCAAGCCCGCGAGCGCCACATGGGTGGTCGCAATCAGGCGCGGCAAATCGGTCGTCGGCACGTTGTTGCACATCACATAAGCCGACACGATCGACGCCGTCAGCGCGATCAGCTCTTCATTCTGCTCAGGCATGCGGGTTTACCGTTCATGGTTCCAGGGATTGATGACGGTCAGCCCCATCGGAGCAAAATCCGCCACGTTGCGCGTGACAAGCGTCATACCATGCACGATCGCGCAGGCGCCAATGAAGGCGTCGCGCTCAGGCCGCGGATCGGGCGCGTGAAGCCGCGCGCAGGCGAGCGCCACGGCCCGGTCGATCATAACGGTGCGCTCCGCGAATTCAGGCAAAACGTTGCCGTCCATCCAAGTGCGCAGCCGCGCCCCCTGGGCAACGTCGCGGCGCTCGATCAACAGAATTCCGAGCTCCAGCTCCATCAGCGTGACAGCCGAGACATAGAAGGTCGCGGCATCGACCGCCGATAACCAGGCCACGACCCGAGAATCGGCCTTGCCGTCGCCCGCCTTGCGCAGCTCGGAAATCACATTGGTGTCGAGCAGAAACATCAGGAGAAGTCGGCCGGTCGCGGCAGATTCCGCATCGCCGGGATCTCCACGTCGATATCCGCCAGCCCCGGCATGGCCAGCGCCTCGACGATACTGCGCCGCGCGCCTGCTAGCCGCTGATAGGCCTCGTAGCTCAGCAGCACCTGAGTGGGACGGCCCCGGTTCGTGATGACGACCGGCCCCGTCCGCGCCGCCTTCTGGGCCTCGCTTGCGTTCTGCTGGAACGCCCGGCTCGAAACCGTCGTGATCGACATGGCGAACTCCTCCAGACTAATGTTGACACATTAGAACATCAATTGGGAGACGACAATGCGGCAGCTTGCCACTTTGGCTGTGATGGCCCTGAGAACCTGCATTGGCCGGCGGTCAGGCCGCCGATAACGGGCTTTCGACAAAGGTCTCATCGCCGACCTATCGTCACGAGCCGCGCCAAAAGATCGGGTACCGTCAAGTCGCCGGCTGGTTTCTCCTGACCTGATCCAGCGATGTATTGTCCGGTCCAGGGATCGAGAATCGGCACGCCGGCGGCCACGAAATGCGTCTCGTCGCGACTGACGATGATCAGGTTGGCCACGGCCGCCGTGGCCGCGATGAACAGATCGAGCTGCCCGAAGTTGTGCCCGCGCCGTCGACCGGCCTCCAGCATCATACGCCAGCGCAGGATGACGTCTTCGGTAAGGGGCAGCACCCGGCCTGCGAACAGCGGCCGAAGCGTATGCGCAAGCCAATCCGAAACGACAGCCCGGCGTTCGGCATCGGGCGCCTGCTCGATGCCAAAGCGGATCTCGGCGAAGGTGACGTCCGAGACGAACAACACCTCTTCCGGCTGCGCCGACACGAACGCTGCGACCGATGGATCGGAGCGCGGCTTGCGAAGTTCGGACAGGACATTGGTGTCCAGGAGAAAGCCGTTCACACCTCGACGTCCCGAACCGGGCCGGTGACGAAGGGCCGCTCCAGCATGATGTTGGCCAAGGGTGACGCGGCCAGCGCTTCGACCAGGCGACGCCCGGTGTGGCGCTCCCGCCCACGGTCATAGGATTCGGCCGAGACGATCACGACCGCATCCTTGCCGTGCAGCGTCACGCGCTGCGGACCGTGCTCGCGCGCGCGCCTCACGACCTCGCTGAAGCGCGCTTTGGCGTCCTGAAGCCGCCAGCGCTCGCCGACGCCGACCAGTTTGTCTTTCTCGCGCCGCTCGGATTTCATCATCGCCGCTCCAATGGTCACCGTGACTAGAATATGCGCCACGGCCTCCACTTTGCCAAGCGGCAGCGAACCCCAATCGCGATCGTCATATCAAACGAACGCATGCACGACGCGCATGGCCCGCCACCTGGAAATCGGAAGAACGCGACCGAAATCCCCTGGCTTTTTCGAAAAGCCAATTGCGACCGTGCCGTTTGCTCAGTTTGAGCAGAATAGAGCCTGAAGTCGGCCGTGAGGCCGCGCTGATCGCCGTCAGGCGACGGCCGCAGGCCGCCCGTAGGGTCTTTGCGCGGCCTCCGTTTGCGGTCGTCCGCTTAGAGAACAAGCCGATCTGGATAGATCGGTGCCCGTGGGGCCTAATTTTCTAGACCCTATCTTTCGCGAGAATTTGCTGACCGTCGTCTGGGCTCGAAACGGCAATGTGCCGTCTTCGCGCTCGGCGTTGATGGCGTGGCGGCGCACCTTGCCGCCGATGATGAGCCAGGCGTTCCAGGCTTGGCTGATGATCCGGATGATCGAGGGCAGATGCGGGCGCCCTTCCCTCTTCCGGAACTGCGTGCTGATCAGAAACAGCCGCTCGGCGATCCGGATCGCGTTGCGCGCCAGCGCGATGCAGACGCCGGCGCGCGCGGCGATCTCGCCGATCGTCAGCGCGCAGGTCCCGCGTCGGCCCTCGACCTCGTCGGCGATAATCCGCATCACCGCGAGCTGGCCGGTGGTGAACTTTGCCGCGATCTGCGGCGGCAGCGGTCCTGACGCCGCAAGCCGTCGCCGGCGCGCGATCGAGCGCTGGCGGTCGGGCGACTTCGGCCGGCGCTTTGGCGGGAAGATGCTGTTGCGCCCGTCTAGGGCGCGCTCGAGCGCTGCCGTGGGTGCGCGCACCACGACACGGTCCTGCCCCCTCACCTCACGCTTGCGCGTCTCGATCGCTTCGCTGAGCGATTGCGCCTGGTCCTCCGTCAGCGCGTCCGCCCCATAGGCGCTCCACAGATCCCGGGCGATCTCGTCCAGGCGCGACAACGTTCGCACCTCCCTGATCACCCTCAACATCTCGACTGCGAACATGGCCCGATCCTTCAAGGCTGGGCCGCGTCGAACCTCCCTCCAAGCTCATCCCGCGCAGGCACAAGTCCGCGATCGGACCCCATCCCCCTCGCCTGCGCAAAGGGCATAGAAATCCGTTCGCAAACCGAATGGTTTGCGTTGACAGAATGATCCGGCTGTGGGAGTTTCAAAGCCGTCCTATCGGCGTCTCCCACAGTCGTCACAAAAGGCCTTCAGCTCGCCAAAGCTGGGGCCTTTTCGCTTTTCAGGGGTCAGCGCGGCATTGGATTGCTGTCCTGAGATAGAAACGCGCACTCGATCGCGTATTCCATCGCGGCGCGACGCGATTTGAAGCGACCATCGGAAATCGCCTTGTCGATCGCGTCACGGACGCGCTCGTGAACGAAGACCGTCGTCTCGTAGAATCCCGCTTCACGCTGTCGCTTTCTCACGACAGCCATGCTGACGGTGGATGCCTTACGAAATGCAGCCAACACCAAATCACCTCACTCCACTAGTGAAGTGGTGCGTGAGTCGCGTGATTCTGGCAACCTGTTAAAAGCGTCAGGTTGACCGCCGGTCCTGACCACCGTCGTCAGCTCGATCCAGCAGTCGCTCGATGCCCTCCCAGTACGAGAGCCGCTCCAGATCGCAGAACCGAACGAAACGATTATAGACCGGCACCGGGCACTTCACGTTGAGCTGCGCACTCGGCCCGACCTCGCGCCGACGCCTGATGATCTTCTCGTGTCCTGATTCTCGGCTGTGGAAACCGTGCGCCTCTCCAACGCGATCAATCGCAGAAAGCGACGAAGCCATCAGCAGGTCCGCATCTGGCTTCACCTCTGCTATTTTCGCAGCAATCCGGTTGGCTGCGGAAAACCCAAAAGGATCTTTGTTCATCACGCCGCTTCCTTGGCACTGGTCACGATTGAAATGAGTTCGAAGGTAAGCTTCAGCGCATTTTCCTTCGCGGCCTCTAGCCCGTTCACATTGGCGGGGTCGAGCTCGTCGAGGCTGAGCTTATCAACGAACATAGCTTTGTAAGCGGACCGCTCATGAAGATGTGTCTTCAATGACGGTATCCCCGCCTCTTCAAGTGAGGAGACAATTTTTCGGTCGATTTTTGTCGCAATTGCTGCGCTTGTTCTCGTAAAAACAAGGCGGAACGGTATCTTTCGTTCAATAAGTTCTTCTTCTTCACGAATTAGACCAACAGCCCTGCCCGCCTGCCGAGCGTCCACCGCGCTCCCCTGTAATGGTATCAACACTAGAGATGCCCTTGCGATCGCCCTAGATACAAGTCGACTGGCAGTTCCTTCCAAATCGACTATCACAAATTGACAGATCTTGGAGTGCTCATGAATCACCGATATCACAGAGCTTTCCGTGACATCTCCTATTACATGGACAGTCGTTTTTGATGGACCAGCTTTCCAATCAACGATCGGGCGATTAGGGTCGCAATCAATCATCGCAACTGTAGCTCCTTGGGATGCCAAGGTGGTTCCGAGAACTAGGGACATCGTGCTTTTTCCTGCGCCGCCCTTCGGATTTGCGACAACGATCACGGGCATGGGTTCCTCCAACGAAAGAGCGACTGGAAACACGAAGCTACTAATACAAAGTAAAGCTACTATGTAGTAGCTGCGGTAGCTACCATATCAAAGCTACCATAGCTTGGCCAGCTATCCCAGTGAGAGGAGGGCAGGCGAGCATGAGGGGCGGGGCTTTGGGGCGCCCCTGATCTGGTCCTGGGCGGGTCGATCCCGCGCAGGGGCAGTCCCCGCGCGTGAATACCGCCCGAGCGCGAGGCCCGGGCAGCTAATCCGTCGATGATCTTCGGCTTGCGCAGGCGGCGGCGTTACTCAGCCGCCATTCGCATGACCTCGCCGTCGTCGGCGTCATCGTCGTGACCATCCTTTTCGTCTGCCTGATCCACAACTGGTGTCAAAAGCGGAGAGGGGAGCCAGCCCTTGCCGTCCAGTTCGCGCTCGGCCCGAGCGACGGCCTCTGCCTTTGGGCTGCGCTCGATGCCCTTGGCGGCATCCTCGGAGCACCCGGCTTCACGCAGGATGCTGGCGATGGTGGATTTCGACAGGCGCGACAGGAACTCCTGCTCCGGGCTCCACCATGAGCGCATATCGAGAGTGACGGCCTGCGCGATCTGGTTCGCCTGAGCGATCCGGCCACGGCTGATCTCATGGCGCGCGGTGACGGCGTTGAGGTTCGCCGCCGCCACCACCGCCAACAGGTCCGTCAGCGTCTCGATGGGCTGGTCGATCAGCCATGGCCAGAGGTCGGCCTGCTCGCCGGGAAGCCGATAGCCCCATGCATCGACGATCTCGGTCCAGCCGCTGAGTGCGCGGCAGGCCTCCGGCTGTTTGATGCTGAGGTCCAGAGCCTTGCGCTCGCCTCTGATCTCGA
Organism: Beijerinckiaceae bacterium; assembly: GCA_019745195.1. GTDB lineage: Bacteria > Pseudomonadota > Alphaproteobacteria > Rhizobiales > Beijerinckiaceae > Allobosea. Next base: position 1,138 of record JAIETL010000030.1, on the reverse strand, counting down.
CCGCCGAATGCATGTGCAGTCCGCGATGGCGATCATAGAAGCAGGCCAGCACAAGCGGATGCAGCATCGCCGCCATCGCGATGTCCGGCCGCTGCGCCAGCTCGACGCGCAGCGCTGCTGTCCGGATTGCCGTCAGTTCCTCGATCACCGTCGCGGAATATCCGCTCGGCTCGGTTTCGAGCGGGGAGGGGAGGGCAGGGGCCTCGTCGCCATCATCATGAGCGTCATCGCCACGACGCAGCCGGTCCAGAGCGGCACGGTCCTCCGCTCTGATGAGACTTCGCGTCACCTGCAGCGATCCGTCATAGCCAATGGCGATGATACAGCCGGCCAAGGCCTGCTCGGCAGCGACGTAGCTTTCGGTCGCGCTCCTGATCGCATCGATGCGCTGCTCGATCTCGGCAAGGCGAGCCTCGTCGGCTGCGATCTGGTCATCGCCATCGGCATAGGCCTCGATGCGCTCGGCCAGGGCGTCGTAGCTCTCGCCAAGGGTTGCAAGCTCGGCCTGCTCGGCTTCGGTGTGATCGCGACGCTGCGGATGGATGCGCCCATATCCGGCATGATGGATGCTGTCGGCCTCGATGCAAACTTCCGTCCAGTTCCACCCCTCCAGCCGGACCGCATCAGCCACCGCTTGCAGCCTCTCGGTCGCCAACCGCATAGCCAAGGGTCGGTCGGTCAGGAACGTCGCCTCGTTCTCGAAAAACAGGTCACGCAGGACTGCGCCACCGGCGGCCTCATAGGCGTCTACTCCGATGAAGCGCACAAGCCGATCGGTGCTGCGCAGATTCTCGTTCGTCAGTGTCGCGCGCAGGTTGCCAGGGCTGCGGCTCCAGCCATCGCGGCCGAACCATGCCGCCTCTTGCGCGCCATGGTCGTCACTGATCGCCAGCGCGCGAGCCTGCTCGATCGTGATCTCGTCGGCGCGCATCGCCTCCAGAATCTTCGGCGACAAAGCCGCCAACTTCAAGCGCTGACGCACCGTGACGACGGACTGGCCGAACCGGCTTGCGATCGCGTCAGCCGGAAGCCCGTCCGCGACAAGGCGCTGATAGGCCAACACCTCGTCCACGACATGCATGGCCTGGCGCTGGGTGTTTTCAGCAAGCGAGATTTCGGCATCGCGCTCGGCCGCCAG
>JAIETL010000103.1 GCA_019745195.1 Beijerinckiaceae bacterium | reverse complement strand
GCCGCGCGCAATCAGGCTGTCGGGGCGGCCGGCGACATTGGCCGCCAGCGGCGCGGTCGCCGAGCCCGGCGTGCGGCCGAAGGCGACCTCGACCGGGATCGCCTGGGCGCGCGGACCCAGCACGACGCGGCCAGAGGGCGCGCGCGTCAGAACCGCGCTGGCGGCCGCCGGCTGCGGCGAAAAGATCGGGAAGCGGTCCGAGGTGCCCTCGGCATTGCCGCCGACCCCGCCCGGGATCGCCGACGCGCTGATCGGCCCGGCGACATCGACATCGTCGCCGAGCGCGCCGCCGCCCCTGCGGACATCGGCGCAGATGCTCTGGGCCCGGCCGCCATTGCCCGAGGGCAGGGTCGCGACGGTGTAGCCGAAGCCACCCCATTTGCCGAAGCCGTCATCCAGAAGCTGTGCCGCCTTGACGGTGCGCTCCGAGCCAGACAGCGCGCCGAGCACGACCGCGATCAGGGTGCGGCCGCCCCGCGTCGCGGTCGCGACGACATTGAAGCCCGAGGCGCAGACGAAGCCCGTCTTCATCCCGCCGACGCCGTAATAGCGGCCGACCAGGCCGTTGGTGTTGTTGAGCGTCTGCTTGCCGAGTTGGACGGCCGCCGTGTTCCAGTAATCGGCATAGTCGGGGAATTCCCGCATCAGCGCCATGGCGAGGATGGCCAGGTCTCGCGCGCTCGTCTGCTGGTCGGGATGGTGCCAGCCATTTGGATTGACGAAATTAGTATCGCGCATGCCGAGCCGCGCGGCTTCCGCGTTCATCATCGAAACGAAGGTCGGAACGTCGCCGCCGACGCCCTCGGCGATGACATAGGCGATGTCGTTGGCCGATTTGACCATCATGATGCGCAGCGCGTTGTCGAGCGTCACCTCCTGGCCGGCCTTGATGTAGACCTTCACGCGCGGCTGGCCGGCGGCGAGCTTCGAGGCCGGGATCGCTGTCTCCAGCCCGATGCGGCGCTCGCGCACCGCCTTCAGCGCCAGATAGGCGGTCATCATCTTCGTGGTCGAGGCCGGGTGCCAGGCCTGGCTCGGGTTTTCGCTGGAGAGAACCTCGCCGCTCGATGCGTCGATCACAAGGCTGGTGCCGGCGCTGGCCGGCAAGGAGAATACAAGACCGAGCGAGACGGCGGCGGCGAGGCGGAAAGCGATCATCGGCTGGTCTTGAACCTGTCTGGGCGGGGTCGAAGCGGAGGCTTCAACGCGACGCGTGCGGCATTTTCGAGACGGCCGGCAGTGCGTGCCCGACCATGAACGCATACCTACCCTCAGCCGAGTGATTTGCCTAGCCGTCGGGGCCGGTTCACAAGGCGTCGTCAACCGGCGTATCGGCCGACCCGGACCCGCCAGCCAGCAAGACCTCCCGTGAGCCTCACCCTCCTCTGGATTCCGGCGACGATCGCGGCCTCGCTGCTGCAGACGGCGCGCAACCTGACGCAGCGCTCGCTGACCGATGCGATCGGCGTCGTCGGCGCGACGCAGGTGCGCTTCCTCTACGGACTTCCCTTCGCGCTCGTCTTCCTCGCGGGAGTCTGCCTCGTCAGCGGGCGGATGCCGCCGGCAGCCGATGCGCGCTTCCTGCTCTCAGCGCTCTGGGGGTCGCTGACGCAGATCGCGGCAACGGGGCTGATGCTGGCGGCGATGCGCGAGCGCTCGTTTGCCGTCACCACCGCCTACACCAAGACCGAGCCGGTGCAGGTCGCGATCTTCGGCGCACTTTTGCTGGGCGATGCGCTGACGATCTGGAAATTCGCGGCGATCGTGCTCGCGACAGCCGGCGTCGTGACGATGTCGTGGAAGCCGGGCGAGAAGCTGAGCGCTGCGGGTCTGCGGCCGGCCGTGCTCGGCATCGCGGCCGGCGCGAGCTTCGCGCTCTCGGCGCTGGGTTTTCGCGCCGCGATCCTGGCGCTGCCGGACGGGAACTTTGTGCTGCGCGCCACCACGACCCTGGCCTGGGGGCTCGCCTTCAGCACAGCGGTGCTGGTCGCCTATATGCTGATTGCGGATCGCGGCGCGCTGTTCGCCTCGCTGCGAATCTGGCGGCGCTCGCTGATGGCGGGGTTTCTGGGCGCGGCGGCCTCGCAGTTCTGGTTCATCGGCTTCTCGCTGACCAGCGCCGCCAATGTCCGCACGCTCGGCCTGTTGGAAGTCCCGCTGGCGCAGATCGCCTCGCGGCGGGTCTTCGCCGAGGGGACGAGCGCGCGCGAGCTTGCGGGGATGGCGATGATCGTGGTCGGGGTCGGGCTGGTTCTGCTGCTGTCGATCTAAACAGACGCTTGGCCAATGCCGGAGAACGCTCCGGGTTTAGCGCCGTGTCAGAAACATCATAATCGCTCCAGCGGACATACTCGCAGCGCCTGCTGCACTGATGACGCAAACAGCGAAAATATTCTTCGAACTCTCTGACGCTAAATTTACCACGCTAGGATGCTCGGCCCCGAGATTTGCCTGAAGTTCACTTAAAAAATCCGCGCTGATGTCGTGGACACTGATAGCTGTCCAAATTGCCAGCCAAATGCTGGCCAGCGCCATCATCAACAGCAGCGCCTGCATTCTGGATATGATCATCACCACTGTTTCCGGACCATCGGGCGACAAGACATAAACGCCGCCAATCGACGCTATCAGAGGCTCGGGCCCGCCGTAAGCCGTTCCGCATCGTGGTCCCTCTTTCCACGCACGCCGGAAATGCGCTTGTGCCGGCTTGCGGGCAGGCCTTGCGCAGCGCATTTGAGAGTCAAAAGCGGATCATCGGGAGAGAAACGCCATGTGCGCTGCAATCGTCGGCTGGGCCCATACGCCGTTCGGCAAGCAGGACGCCGAGACCATCGAAAGCCTGATCGTGCGGGTCGCGACCGATGCGCTGGTCGATGCCGGGATCACCGCCGACCAGGTCGACGAGATTGTGCTCGGGCACTACAACGCCGGCTTCTCCGCCCAGGATTTCACCGCCTCGCTGGTGCTCCAGGCCGACCCGGCGCTGCGCTTCAAGCCGACGACCCGTGTCGAGAACGCCTGCGCCACCGGCTCGGCCGCCGTCCATCAGGGCGCGCGCGCGATCAAGGCGGGAGCTGCGAAAATCGTGCTCGTCGTCGGCGTCGAGCAGATGACGAAGACCCCCTCGGCCGAGATCGGCAAGTTTCTGCTGAAGGCCTCCTATCTCGCCGAAGAGGGCGAGACGACCGGCGGCTTCGCCGGTGTGTTCGGCCAGATCGCCGCCTCCTATTTCCAGCGCCATGGCGACCAGTCGGACGCACTCGCCATGATCGCCGCCAAGAACCACAAGAACGGCGTCGAGAACCCCTATGCCCAGATGCGCAAGGACCTCGGCTTCGAGTTCTGCCGCAACGAGAGCGAGAAGAACCCCTTCGTCGCCGGGCCTCTCAAGCGCACCGACTGCTCGCTGGTCTCGGACGGGGCGGCGGCGCTGGTGCTCGCCGACGAGGAGACCGCGCTGGGCATGCGCCGGGCCGTCGGCTTCCGCGGCATGGCCCATGTCCAGGATTTCCTGCCGCTGTCGCGGCGCGACATCCTCAAGTTCGACGGCTGCGCGCTGGCCTGGAAGCAGGCCCTGGCGCAGGCGGGCGTCGCGCTCGACGATCTCTCCTTCGTCGAGACGCATGACTGCTTCACCATCGCCGAACTGATCGAATACGAGGCGATGGGGCTGACCAAGGAAGGCGACGGCGCGCGCGCCATCAGGGAAGGCTGGACGACGAAGGACGGCAAGCTGCCGGTCAACGTCTCCGGCGGGCTGAAGGCGAAGGGTCATCCGATCGGGGCGACCGGCGTCTCCATGCATGTGCTCAGCGCCATGCAGCTCGTCGGCGAGGCGCCGGAGGGCATGCAAGTCGCGGATGCGCGGCTCGGCGGCATCTTCAACATGGGCGGGGCGGCGGTCGCCAACTACGTCTCGGTGCTCGAGCGGATCAAGTGATCCATCGGGTCTGCGGTCGGGCGGCGTGACGTGATCATCTTCCTGGCGCTGCTGCCGGCCTATTTCCTGTCGATCTTCTACCGCTCCTTCCTGAGCGTGATCGCGCAGCCGGTGATGGCAGATCTCGCCATCGGCCCGCGCGAGTTCGGCTTTCTCGGCGCGGCCTGGTTCGTCGCCTTCGCCTGCGCGCAGTTCCCGGTCGGCTGGGCGCTCGATCGGCTCGGTCCGCGCCGGACAGTGGCGGCGACGATGGCGCTGGGTACGGCCGGGGCCTTCCTGTTCGCATCCGCCGGCAGCGCGCTCACGGGGACGCTGGCCATGGCGCTGATCGGCATCGGCTGCGCGCCGATCTTCATGGCGGCGCTGTTCCTGTTTGCGCGCACCACGGAGCCGGCGCGCTTCGCCTCCCTGACGTCCGTGTTCATCGGCATCGGCTCGCTCGGCAATCTCGTCGGCGCCGGGCCGCTGGCGCTCGCGGCCGAGCGTTTCGGCTGGCGGCCCTCCATGCTGGCGATGGCCGGCGCCTTCGGCATCGCGGCGCTGCTGGCGGCGCTGCTGATCAAGGATCCGCCACGCGCCGAACAGGCTTCCGGCAAGGCGGAAGGCCTGATCGAGGGGCTTGCCAGCATTCTGAAGATCAGGGCCCTGCGCTATCTCGCGCTGCTCACGCTGACCGGTTATGCCATCGTCGCCACAGCGCGGGGGCTTTGGATCGCGCCTTTCATGCGCGACGTCCACGGCTTCGACGCCGTCATGGCCGGCCATGCCGCGACAGCGATGGCGCTCGCCATGGTCGGCGGGGCGTTCTTCTACGGCGCGCTTGAGAAGCGCATCGGTCGGGTCAAGCCGTTGGCTCTTTGGGGCACGGTCGCCACCTCGGCGCTGTTTTCCCTGCTGGCTTTGGCGGGCGGCTCGTCTTGGCTCGCTGCGGTTGTCCTGTTTTCCGCCATCGGCGCGATCGGCTTCACCTATGCCGTGCTGATGGCGCATGCGCGCATCTTCTTCCCGGCCCATCTAATCGGGCGCGGCATGACGGCGGTGAACTTCCTCTTCATCGCAGGGGCGGCGCTGATGCAGTCCGGGTCCGGCTGGCTGATCGCGGCGCAGCGGGAGGCGGGGCTCGGAGCAGCCGCGACTTTCGCCACGCTGCACTGGGTCTTCGCGGCGCTGCTGCTGGTGTCGGCGGCGGTCTATGCGCTGACGCCGGAGAAGGCGACGGGCTGAGGTTGCCGCACGACGCAGTCGGTATTACCTTAAGCGGCATAGGTAATACGGAGACTGCGATGGCGACGAACGTGACGAGCAAGGGGCAGGTCACGATCCCAAAGGCAATCAGGGATTTGCTGGGGATTAGGCCCGGTAGCGCGGTGGCCTTTCGGATCGATCAGAGGGGCCAGGTCGTCGTCGAGCGCAGCGACGGCACGCGCCCGCAGAGCCGGTTCGAGAAATTTCGCGGCATTGCTGGCCCTGGGCCAAGCACCGACGAACTTATGGCCATGCTGCGCGGCGAGGATTGATTGACGCTGGTCGATACCAACGTCCTGTTCGATCTTATCACTGACGACCCGGAATGGTCGCAGTGGTCCGCCTTGCAGCTTGAGCGTCTCGGATGGCTCGGCTCCCTGATAATCAATGACGTTATCTACGCAGAGCTGTCGGCTCGCTTCGTCAGGATCGAGGCTGTCGATGACTTTGTGAGCGGCTCTGGCCTCGCCCACGGTGCGATGCCGCGCAGCGCGCTGTTTCTGGCAGCCAAGGCTCACAGTCTCTATCGCGCCGCCGGCGGAACCAGAACCGGCGTCCTGTCGGATTTCTTCATCGGAGCCCACGCGACCGTCGCCGGTATCCCGCTCCTCACCCGCGATCCGCGACGCTACCGGACCTATTTTCCGAACATCATCCTGATCGCGCCCTGACGCCGTTCACCCCTCCCCCGGCCCGCGCGCGACGATCGCCAGCGCGTGAACCCCATCGGCCAGTTCCTGCGCCAGCGCCGCGTTGACCAGCCGGTGGCGCTCCAGCCGGCTCTTGCCGGCGAAGGCCTGCGACACGATATCGACCCTGAAATGGGTCTCGCCGCCCTCGCGCCAGCCGCCATGGCCCTGATGCTGGTGCGATTCGTCGATCACCTTCAGGCGCTGCGGCGCGAGAGCGTCCTGCAGCTTGGTGGTGATCCGTTCAGCCATTCCGGTCATGATCGCGACATCATCCTGATCGCCAGTGCCGGGGTGGGCCGCCGCATGCTGCGCCGCACTTGCCCCGCCGTCCCATGAGTCTCATAACCGTTCGACCATGAACTTCAACTCGCGCCTGTTCGACAGCATCAGGATCGGCCCCTCCGAGGCGGAGGCGGTCGATGAGCCCGTCGCCACGCCTTGCGACCATGCCGGCTGCCGCCGCGCGGGCGAGTTCCGCGCGCCCAAGGGGCGGGGACGGGAGGGGCAGTTCTTCCTGTTCTGCATGGAGCATGTGAAGGCCTATAACGCGACCTACAACTACTTCCAGGGCATGAACGACGAGGCGCTGGCGGCCTACGCCAAGCAGGAAGAGATCGGCCACAGGCCGACCTGGAAGCTCGGCGTCAATTCGCGCGCGGCACGGATGGCCCAGCGCGGCCGCGTCGCCAGCGGGCAGGGCGGGCCCGAGGTTGCGGACGCGTTCGATATTTTTGGCGCGCGCCGGGCGCAGAGCGCCGCGCAGCCTGAGTCGCGCGTCGGCGTCGTTGCGCGCAAGGCGCTGGAGACGCTCGGCCTCGACGACAGTGCCGATTCCGTTGCGATCAAGGCGCGCTACAAGGAACTGGTGAAGCGGTTCCATCCGGACGCCAATGGCGGCGACCGCTCGCGGGAGGGCACGCTGCAGGAGATTTTGAAGGCGTATCAGACGCTGAAGACGACCGGCATGGTATGATCCCATATAGGGCGGGTTGCTTATATGGTATTCTTCTTGATGGGATTAGGTTCAATATTCTATATTATAGGCGGATGGGGCTTGAGCGTTCGCTTGTATCAAAAGGAGCCAGAGTTTTTTGACGCTGCTCAGCCCAAATTTATTTCTGACATGATGGCAAGAAAACGGCGCGTTCCATTCTGGTTCGATTTGGTGTTGTTCATCGGAGGATGGATGATATTTTTGGGATCTCCTCGACTTCTCGGAATCTGACTGTATCAGCGCTGCGGATGTAAATAAGCCAGGTACTCACCACCGCTTCGCCGCGAGCCCGGCCACGTCCGCGATGATCCCGTCCAGCGCGAAATCCTTCGGCGTGTAGACCCGCGCCACGCCCATGTTTTTCAGCGCGTTCTCGTCGTCGGGCGGGATGATGCCGCCGACCACGACCGGCACGTCCATCCCCGCGACGCGCAGCCGCGCCGTGACGTCGCGCACCAGCGGCAGATGCGAGCCGGACAGGATCGACAGGCCGATGATGTCGGCTTGCGTTTCCTTCGCCTGCGTCACGATCTCGTCGGGCGTCTGGCGGATGCCGCCGTAGGTCACGCTCATGCCGGCGTCGCGGGCGCGCACCGCGATCTGCTCGGCGCCGTTGGAATGGCCGTCGAGCCCCGGCTTGCCAACGAGGAAGCGCGGCGGGCGGCCCAGGGTCTCGGTCGCCTTCGCCACGGCGGCCTTCACGGTGGCGAGGTCGGAATTGTCGCCGAGCTTGTTGGTGTCGACGCCGGTCGGGGCGCGGTACTCGCCGAAGATTTCGCGCAAAGTCTGCGCCCATTCGCCGGTGGTGACGCCGGCCTTGGCGCAGGCGATCGAGGCCGGCATGACGTTGCGCGCTTCCTTCGCGCAGGACGCCAGTTCCGCCAGCGCCGCGTCCGCCGCCTTCGCGTCGCGCGCCGAGCGCCAGGCTTTCAGCCGGCCGATCGCTTCCAGCTCTACCGAATCCGGCACGGTCACGACATTGCCTTCGCCGGCCGAGAGCGGGGAGGGCTCGCTGTTGGTGAACCTGTTGACGCCGATGACGATCTGCTCGCCGCGCTCGATCGCCTCGATCCGGCGCGCGCCGTTCTCGACCAGCGCCTGCTTCATGTAGCCGGTCTCGATCGCGGCCAGCGCGCCACCCATGTCGTCGATCTTCGCCAGTTCCTCCAGCGCCGCGGCCTTAAGCTCGGCGACCTTGGCGTCGATCGCGGTCGAGCCATCGAAAATGTCGCCGAATTCGAGCAGGTCCGTCTCATAGGCCAGCACCTGCTGCATGCGCAGCGACCATTGCTGGTCAAAAGGGCGCGGCAGGCCGAGCGCCTCGTTCCAGGCCGGAAGCTGCACCGCACGAGCTCGGGCTTTCTTCGAGAGAGTGACGGCCAGCATCTCGATCAGGATGCGGTAGACGTTGTTCTCCGGCTGCGGTTCGGTGAGGCCGAGCGAATTGACCTGCACGCCATAGCGGAAGCGCCGCATCGCCTCGTCCGCCACGCCGTAGCGGCCGAGTGTGATCTCGTCCCAGAGATCGACGAAAGCGCGCATCTTGCAGAGTTCGGTGACAAAGCGCATGCCGGCGTTGACGAAGAAGGAGATGCGCCCGACGACGTCAGGGAATTCCTCCGCGCTGACCTCCGGCCGGGCGCGGATCGAGTCGAGCAGCGCAATCGCGGTCGCGAGCGCAAACGAAAGCTCCTGCACCGGCGAGGCCCCGGCCTCCTGCAGATGGTAGGAGCAGACATTGGTCGGGTTCCATTTCGGCAGTTCGCGGGCCGTGAACACGACGATGTCGGTGGTCAGCGCCATGGACGGGCGCGGCGGGAAGACGTAAGTCCCGCGCGAGAGGTATTCCTTGACGAGGTCGTTCTGGGTCGTCCCTTGCAGCGCGCGGCGGTCGCAGCCCTGCTCGTCGGCGACCGCGATGTAGAGCGAGAGCAGCCAGGCCGCCGTCGCGTTGATCGTCATCGAGGTGTTCATCTGCGCCAGCGGGATGTCGGCGAAGAGCGCGCGCATGTCGCCAAGATGGCTGATCGGCACGCCGACCTTGCCGACCTCGCCGCGCGACAGGACATGGTCCGGGTCGTAGCCGGTCTGCGTCGGCAGGTCGAAGGCGACCGAGAGGCCGGTCTGCCCCTTGGCGAGGTTGTTGCGGTAGAGCCTGTTGGACTCCGCCGCGTCCGAATGACCGGCATAGGTCCGGAAGATCCAGGGCTTGTCGCGCGGGGTGGGCTTGTCGCGCGCAGCCGGCTTGTCACTGACGGAGCCCATCGCGTTCATGGCGTGCCACCCTCTTTTTGGAGCAATCTCGATGTTGCACTGCGGCGAAGAATAACGCCAGAGGCAGGGGAAAGTCGCTTGAGACGTTAGGCGCAGGCGCTTGCCCGCGTTGCCCATGTTGTCGGCGCGGGTTCCGCCAGCCGACCCGGCGCGCTAGCCTGCGGATAACCGCCAGCACAGAGCCTCGAGTGAATGCCAGCTTCCCCACCACATGCGAGCAACCGGCCGAGACCCGCGCGCTGGCTCTCATCCGGCAACAGTATCACGCAGCAGTTCCTCAGCCTCGGCGGGCGGCCAGACATCGTCAGCCTTGCCGGCGGACTGCCGGCGGCGGAACTTTATCCCGTCGCGGAGATCGCGGCCGCGAGCACGCGGGCTCTCGCGCGCTGGGGCGCGGTCGCGCTGGAATACGGCCCGGTCGAGGGCCTGCCGGCGCTGCGGGCGGCAATCGCCGGGCGGGTCTCGGCGGCAGCGGGGCGGCCATTCGGCTCCGAGAACGTGCTGCTGACCACCGGAGCGATGCAGGGGCTCGATCTGCTCGGCAAGGCGCTGATCGACGAAGGCGACCTGATCGTCGCGCAGTTCCCGACCTATCTCGGCGCGCTCGACGCCTGGCGGCCGCGCCAGCCGCGCTATGCCAGGCTGGACTGGACGTTTGCGGAGCCCACATTCGAAGCCACGCTCCGGCAGGCGAAATTCGCCTATGCCGTGCCGAACTACTCCAACCCGACCGGGGTGCTGGTGCCGCAGGGCCAGCGAGAAGCGCTGCTCGACACGGTTCTGGCGGCGGGGACATGGCTCGTCGAGGACGATCCCTATCTGCCGCTGCAACTCGACGGCCCGGCCCCGCCGAGCATTCTGGCGAGCCATGCCGCGCGCCATCCCGATGGTCCGTACGATGGGCCGGTGATCTATCTCGGCACGCTGTCGAAGAGCCTCGTGCCGGGGCTGCGCGTCGGCTGGGTGGTGGCGGAAGCCGGCATGATCGCGACGCTGGCGCTCGCCAAGCAATCGACCGATCTCAGCTCCAGCATGCTGACGCAGGCCATCGCGCTCGACCTGATCGAGAGCGGCTTCGAGGCGCGCCACGTCCCGCCCATGCTCGCCGCCTATCGCGAGCGCCGCGATGCGCTCTGCGCCGCCATGTCGAGCCATCTCTCGGACTGGTTCACCTGGGAGGTTCCGCCCGGCGGCATGTTCGTCTGGGCGACGGCGCGTGATCCGGGGTTCGACACCAATGCGCTTTACGCCCATGCGCTCGCCGAGCAGGTCGCTTTCGTGCCGAGCAGCGTCTTCGATCCTGACGGCGTGCTGACCAATGCGATACGGCTGAACTTCACCCGCTCATCGCCCGAGCGTCTGGTCGAGGGGGTGCGCCGGCTGGAACGCGCGGTGCGGCGCTATCTCGCGGCCCGGCCCGGCCGCGCCGCCTGACACAAGAACCGAGGAACCCGCCATGCCGACCCGTCTCGCCACGCCAGCCCATCCCCGCCTGCCGCACGCGCTGATCGAGGCGTGGAAGGCGGTGCCGAGCTCGGTCGTCGCCGACCAGCTCGGCGGCACGGGCCATGCCGATCCGCGCATCCGGCCGATCCGCCCCTTCGCGCCGGGCCAGCGCCTCGTCGGCTCGGTGGTGACAGCGTGGTGCGAACCGGCCGATTACGGCCCGGTGCATCACGCGATCGCGGTGGCGCAGGCGGGCGACGTGATCGCGGTGGCGGCCGGCGGCCGGCGCGACGCGGCGATGATCGGCGATCTCTTGAGCGGGGCCGCGCGGCTGAAGGGCATTGCCGGCGTCGTCGTCGATGGCGCGGTGCGTGATGTCGGCGTCGTCGCGCAATGGCCCGATTTCATGATGTTCTCGCGCTGGGTCATGCCGCGCGGCCCGTCCACGATGGAGCGCGGCGTCGTCAACGGCGCAATCGTGTTCGGAGGCGTCGCCGTGTCCCCGCACGACCTCGTCGTCGGCGACGATGACGGGCTGGTCTTCGTGCCGCATGGGCTGGCGGAAGCGAAACTGGAGCCGTGTCTGGCGCGCGTCAGGGCGGAGGCCGGCTGGGAGAAGGTGCTGGCGGGCGGCGCGAGCACGGTCGAGACCTTCGGCGTGCCGGCGATGGTGGCGCTTTAGCTCAGTTCCGCGCGCCCGGCAGCCTCGGCAGGGGCATGAAGGCCACGCCCTCCTCCTGCAGCATTTCGGCATCCTCCGGTGTCGCCTCGCCATAGATCGGGCGGTCGTCGCTTTCGCCGTGATGGATCTTCAGCGCCTCTTCCGCAAACCCCTTGCCGACATTTTCGGCGTGTTCGGCGACATGGGCGTGCAGGGCGCTGAGCATCTGGCGAAAGGCGATCTCCTTTTCTCCCATCAGCGCCAGCGGAGCGGCAACTTCGGCAGGGGCGGGCGCGCTTGGGGCCGTCGTTCCCTCCGAGGCCGGCTCGGCCACGGCCTCGATCATCCGCGCCCCCCGGTCGCTGCGGGCCACGTTGGGAGCCATGATCGCGCGCTCGACCTTCGCGCTGCCGCAGGCCGGGCAGGTCACGAAGCCGCGCTTCGCCTGCTGCTCGAAGCCGGCTGAGGACGGAAACCAGCTCTCGAACTCGTGCGCTTTGTCGCAGATCAGGGCGTAGCGGATCATCGCGCGCCGGCTCTCGCGGAAAGATGTGTCATGCCGCCAGCAGTCTGTCGAGCTCGCCGCGCGCATCGAGCGCGTGGATGTCGTCGGAGCCACCGACATGCTTCTCGCCGATGAAGATCTGCGGCACCGAGGTGCGGCCGCCGGCGCGCGCGGTCATCGCCTGGCGCAGCTCCGGCTTTCCATCGACGTCGATCTCCTCATAGGCGACGGATTTGCGGTCGAGCAGTGACTTGGCCGCTTTGCAATAGGGGCACCAGGGCGTGGTGTAGATCGTGACCGGAGGCATGGTGGTTCCGTGTTTTCGCGCGCTCTGCCGAGGGGGGCTGTCACGCATATAGTGTGCGCTCACGCTTCCGTCACGACCCGGGCGAAGGTCAGGATATCGACGTGGGCCGCGCCGCCGCGCAGCAAAGCGCGGGCCGCCGCATTGGCGGTCGCCCCTGTGGTCAGAACGTCGTCGATCAGCAGAATCCGTCGGCCCTCCAGCCGGGGCTTTGCCGATGGCGGAACCCTGAAAGCGCCCTGCAGATTGTCGGCGCGCTGCGCCCGCGTCAGGCCGACCTGCTGGCGCGTGCGCTTGACCCGGACGAGGGCGTCATGGGCGAGCGGAGCATGGCCCTGCCGGGAGAGGACCGCCGCCAGCGCGGCTGCCTGATTGAAGCGCCGGGTCCAGAGCCTGACCCGGTGCAGCGGTACGGGCACGATCAGATCGGCGTCCGCCAGCAGGTCGCGGCCGGCCTGCGCCATCATCGCGCCCATGGTCAGGGCAAGCTCGGTACGGTCGCCATATTTCAGCTTGTGGACGAGCTCGCGCGCCGCGCCATCGAAACGGCAGACCGCGCGGGCGCGCTCGAACACCGGCGGATCGGCGATGGCGGCCGGCGAGAGCAGGCCGGGGCCGAGATCGACCGGGAACGGCGTGCCCAGCCGCTCGCAATAGGGCCGTTCGATGAAGGCTATGCCCGACCAACAGCGCGGGCAGAGCGCCTGCGCCTGCGCGGTCGCGGCCTGGCAGGCGATGCAGGACGGCGGATAGACGATGCCGACCGCCGCGCTCCAGCCGGCGCGCGCCGCATGGCGGCCACGCGCCAGAAGATCGCCAAGGACCGTCGTTCTGCGCAGGGCCCTGTCGGCAGGATCGTTCATCGCCTGTCCCGGTTGTGAGGAGGCATTCCTTCCACGCCTGCCGGCCCGGCCGAAACCCGCCCTGCCAATCGAGACTGCCATGCCTATCTGAGCCTTGTCGAATGGCGACCCGCCTCGACCACGGTTTCAATGCCCGGCCTGTCCGGTTCCCCGAAGGATATCTTCATGAGCACTCATAGCAGCGCGCTTCCTGCCTTGTTAACTCCGGTCCGCATCGGCGAGATCGAGCTGAAGAACCGCGTCGTCATGGCGCCGCTGACGCGCAACCGCGCCTCGCGCGGCAGCGACGCGCCCAACGATCTCAACGTCGAGTATTACCGCCAGCGCGCCGGCGCGGGCCTGATCATCACCGAAGGCACGCAAGTGTCGCAGCAGGGTCAGGGCTATGTCTGGACGCCGGGCATGTATTCCGACGCGCAGATCGCCGGCTGGAAGGCCATCACCGATGCGGTTCATGCCGAAGGCGGCAAGATCGCGGCGCAGCTCTGGCATGTCGGCCGCGTCAGCCATGTCTCGCTGCAGCCGGGCAATGGGGCTCCGGTCGCGCCGTCGCCGCTGCAGGCCAACACAAAAACCTATATCGAAAGCGGCTTCGCCGAGGTCTCGACGCCGCGCGAGCTCGCGCTCGACGAAATCCCCGCCATCATCGGCGAATTCGTCGCGGCGGCCGAGAACGCGAAGGCCGCGGGCTTCGACGGCGTCGAACTGCACGGGGCCCATGGCTACCTGATCGACCAGTTCCTGCGCGACGGTTCAAACAAACGCACCGATGCCTATGGCGGCTCGATCGAGAACCGCGTGCGCTTTGCGCTCGAGGTGGTCGAGGCGGTGTCGAAGGTCTTCGGCAAGGGCCGCGTCGGCATCCGCATCTCGCCGGTGAGCCCGGCCAACGACGCCCGCGACTCAAACCCGCAGGCGCTGTTCGAGCATCTCGTCGAAAAACTCTCGGACGCCGGCATCGCCTTCATCCATGTCGTCGAGGGCGCGACGCGCGATGACCGCAACTACCTGCCCTTCGACTACGCCGCGCTGCGAAAAGCCTTCAAGGGCGCGTATATCGGGAACAACCTCTACACGCGCGATCTCGCGATCGAGGCTGTCGAGACCGGGGCTGCGGACGCCATCGCCTTCGGCCGGCTCTTCATCGCCAATCCCGATCTCGTCGAACGGCTGAAGGCGAACGCCCCGCTGAACACGCCGGTGGTCGAGACCTTCTATGGCGGCGACGCCAAGGGCTACACCGACTATCCGGCGCTGAGCGACAAGGCGGCCTGAGCCTGACGGCTCCAGCCGCGGATATCCCGCCGGGCCGGACGGCTTTCACGCCGCCCGGCCCGGTTTCGCATCTGCGCCGCGCAAAAACAGTTGCAGAGCGGCGGCGGGCTGACTAAACAGACCTCCGTTGCCGCGCTGCGCCCATCGTCTAGCGGTCAGGACGTCGCCCTCTCACGGCGAAAACCGGGGTTCGATTCCCCGTGGGCGCGCCATCGCGCGGACTCCGTTTATTTTTCACGCTTTATCCGCGTTTGCCGGCGCCTTCGACGATGGCTGGCTGGAATCGCGTTTGGAGAGAAGCGTCGACGGGCCGCTTGAACGGCCATGGAAGTCCGTTCCTCATCGAGCGTCCCTAGGGTGGTTTCACCTGTGTCGGCAGTATGCCACGACCTCGGCAAGCCTTTGGCGGTTCCGGAGCCTGGGAGCCCTGCCGGTCGCTCCTGATGGCGTGAGAGCCCCTTGGAATCACGGACAGAGTGGCTGCTCGATCCTGTCGAGACCACGATACCGGCTTTGAGCGCTCTCGGCCTTTCGGTCCTGTCGGGCAGACCCAGCTCCTCTGCAACTGCCTCAAAGCGGACTCGCCTTCTGGAAGGAGGAGATATAAGGATAGAACATATAGGGAACATCTGGTTGTCCGCATGCCTGCACATAGCCAACTTCTGGCCGATCTGCGCTGCAGCCTTGCCGAGGCCCGGCAGCGCTCTGGGCGCAGCGCCATCGGCCAGGTGACGTTCGGGCTGCCTGCTCTCGACGAGCCGCTCGGCGGCGGCATCACGCGCGCCGCCCTTCACGAGGTCTATGCGGCGGGAACGGTCGATCTTGCCGCGGCGACCGGGTTTTCCGTCGGGCTGGCGATCCGCGCGGCGCAGACCCGGCCGATCCTGTGGGTCCGGCAGGATTTCATCGATGCCGAGACCGGGCGGCTGCATCCCCCTGGCCTTGTCGAGCTTGGTTTCGATCCCTCGCGCATCCTGCTGGTGCGGGCGCGCGATGCGCAGGGCGTGCTGCGCGCCGGGGCGGAGGCGGCGCGTTGCGCGGCGCTGGGCGCGGTTCTGATCGAGCCCTGGGGCGAGCCGCGCCAACTCGACCTGACCGCGAGCCGGAGGCTGGCGCTGGCGGCGGAGGCGTCGGGCGTGATGACGGTGCTGCTGCGCGCCTCAAGCAGGCGGGACGCCAGCGCCGCCCGCACCCGCTGGCGGGTCTCCGCCCTGCCGTCACAGGCGCTTGAGTCCAATGCACCGGGCAATCCGGCTTTCAGTCTCAGGCTGCTGCGCCACCGCGGCGGCCTGGCTGAGCGTGAGTGGCGTGTGGAGTGGGACCGTGACCGACAATCCTTCCAGGAACCATCTGCTTTTCAGGAGCAGTCCGTCTTTCCCGCCAGAGCCGCATCCACCGAGACCTTCCCCGATGCAGCGCCGCTATCTCGCTCTGTGGTTTCCTTTCCTGCCGACAGACCGGCTGCGGCGGGAGCGCAGGATTCCGGGCTCCGGCAGGCCGGATGAGCCGCCGCTGGTCGTGGTCGAGACGCAAGGCAACGCCTTGCGCCTCGTCGGCTGCGACGCCAACGCCGCGCGGCTGGGCCTGACGCGCGGATTGACGCTCGCCGATGCGCGCGCCCGCATCCCTGATCTCGTCGCGGTCGAGGCGGACAGCCACGCCGATGAGCGGCTGATCGATCGGCTCGCCGCTTTCTGCGACCGCTTCACGCCGCTGGTCACGCTCGATCCGCCTCACGGCCTGCTGCTCGACATCACCGGCTGCGCCCATCTCTTCGGCGGCGAGGCGGCGCTTCTGGCATTGATCGCCGGGTATCTGCACCGTGGCGGCCTCGCCCATCGCGCCGCCATCATGGGCACGCCGGAGGCCGCCCATGCGCTGTCGCGTTTCGGGGCGGGCGGCATCGTCCCGGTGGGCGACGACGAGTCCGCGATCGCGCCGCTGCCGGTCGCCGCGCTGGAGATAGGCGCCGAGGCCGTGCTCGCCTTGTCCCGCGCCGGGCTGAAGACGGTGGGCGATCTGGCTGACCGTCCCTCGAGCGCCCTGTCGGCCCGTTTCGGCGAGGGGCTGGCTGTCCGACTGAGACGAACTCTGGGCCGGGAGGACGCGCGCATCACGCCGTTGCGTCCGCCACCGGCCTGCATGGTCGAGCGGCATTTCGCCGAACCCCTGCTGGACATGGCGGGGCTGGAAGAGGTCGTGGTGCGGCTGATCACGGACGCAGGCCGCGTGCTGGAGCAGCGCGGCGAGGGCGGCCGGGCTTTCGAGATCAGCTTCTTTCGCAGCGACGGCGCGGTTAGGCGGCTCCTGATCGAGACCGGCCGGCCCTCGCGGGACGTCAAAGCGATCCTGCGGCTCTATCGCGAACGCATCGAGGCGCTGGCAGACCCGCTCGATCCCGGCTTCGGCTTCGACGCCGTCCGCCTCGCCGTGCCCGTCTGCGAGCCCCTCAACGTCCATCAGCCGAGCCTCGACGGCCGCGCCGTCGAGGACGAGGCCGTCGCCGATCTCGTCGACCGGCTGGTCACCCGGTTCGGCCGCGACCGCGTGCTGCGCTTCGTCGCGCAGGACAGCCATGATCCGCGCCGTGAGGCGAAAGCGGTTCCAGCCGTGGCGCCGATCGCCGCCAGGGTCGCCTGGCCCGCGCCGGAGCCGAACGGGCCGCCATCTCGCCCTATCCAGCTCTTCGAGCCGCCGCAGCCGATCGAAACCCTGGCGCAGGTGCCAGACGGCCCGCCGCTGCGCTTCCGCTGGCGGCGCGTCCTGCACGAGATCGCCCGTGCCGAAGGCCCGGAGCGGATCGCGCCGGAATGGTGGCGCGACGGCCCCTCCGAGCCGACGCGCGACTATTACCGCGTCGAGGACGCGCAGGGCCGCCGCTTCTGGCTGTTTCGCGCCGGTCTCTACGAGCGCGAGGAGGGACCGCCGCGCTGGTTCCTGCATGGGCTGTTCGCATGAGATTCACGTCATGAGCGCCTATGCCGAGCTCGTCGCCGCGACGAATTTCTCCTTCCTGCGGGGCGCATCGCCTGGCCCCACCATGCTGCTGTCCGCCCTCTTGCTGGGGCATGCCGGCATCGGCATCGCCGACCGCAACACGGTCGCCGGCGTGGTGCGGGTCTGGAGCGCGCTGAACGATCTGCGCGAGGGGCTCAAACCGGTCGAGAAACTGAAGGAGGGCGACAGCCCCGGCGAGCATGTCTGGATGGAAAACCCGGTTTTCGCAGGGCTCAACCTCACGCCCGGGCAAATCCGGACGATGGTGGCGTCATTCAGGCTCGTCGTCGGCAGCCGGCTCGTCTTCGCCGACGGCACGCCCGACATCGTCGTCTACCCTGCCAACCGCGCCGGCTGGGGCCGGCTCTGCCGGCTTCTGAGCCAGGGCAATCTGAAGGAGGGCGTGAGAAAGGGCGACTGCGTCCTCCTTCTCGACGATCTGCTGACGGATACGCGCGATCTGCTGCTGATCCTGATGCCGGGCCGCAGTTTCGACGGCCTGCCGGCGCTGCTTGCGCGGCTGGACGAGGCCGCCCCCGGCGCGGTCTGGATCGGCGCCAGCATGCACCGCAAGGGCGACGACCGGCGCCGCCTCGCGCGCCTGAAGGCGATCGCAGCCGCCACCCGAACGCCGCTGCTGGCCACCAACGACGTGCTCTACGACGCTCCCGAACAGCGCGACCTGCAGGACCTGCTGACCTGCATCCGCGAGGGCGTCAGCATCGACCGGGCCGGGCGGCTGCTGGAAGCCAATGCCGAGCGCCATCTCAAGTCGGGGCAGGAGATGACGCGGCTCTTCCGCGATGCGCCCGAGGCGATCGAAGAGATCGGCCATCTGCTCGGCCGCATCGCGTTCGATCTCGGCCAACTCCAATACGAATATCCCGACGAGCCCGTGCCGCCCGGCTGGAAGCCGCAGGGCTGGCTGGAAGAGCTGGTGCGCCGGCGATCGCAGATCCGCTATCCGCACGGGACGCCCGCCAAGGTGCAGGCGCTGCTCGACAAGGAACTGGCCCTGATCGCGCAGCTCGATTATGCGCGCTATTTCCTGACCATCCGCCAGATCGTCGATTTCGCCGAGAACCGGGGCATTCTCTGCCAGGGCCGCGGCTCGGCCGCCAACTCCGCCGTCTGCTACGTGCTCGGCATCACGGCCGTCGACCCGGCCGAAAGCGACGTGCTGTTCGAGCGCTTCATCTCGACGCAGCGCAGGGAGCCGCCCGACATCGACGTCGATTTCGAGCATGAGCGGCGCGAGGAGGTGATCCAGTGGATCTACGAAACCTATGGTCGCCACCGCGCCGGCATCGCCGCGACCGTGATCCGCTACAGGCCGCGCAGCGCCATCCGCGACATCGGCAAGGCGCTGGGACTGACCGAGGACGTCACGGCCAGGCTCGCTGGCACGCAATGGGGCTCGTGGGGCAGCGAAATCGCCGCCTCCCACATCCGCCAGGCCGGGCTCGATCCGACGAACCCGACGATCGCGCGCGCCGTCGGCTTCGCACAACGCCTGCTGCTGTTTCCGCGCCATCTCTCGCAGCATGTCGGCGGCTTCGTGCTGGCCCGCCATCGGCTCGACGAGATGGTCCCGGTCGGCAAGGCCGCCATGGCGGACCGCACCTTCATCGAATGGGACAAGGACGACATCGACGCGCTCAAGCTGATGAAGGTCGACGTGCTGGCGCTCGGCATGCTGACCTGCATCCGCAAGGCCTTCGATCTGCTGCGCGCGCATGAGGGCGCGGATCTCGGGCTCGCCGATGTCCCTGTCGGAGACGAGGGGACCTACGACATGCTCTGCGAGGGCAAGTCGCTCGGCGTCTTCCAGGTCGAGAGCCGGGCGCAAATGAACATGCTGCCGCGCCTGAAGCCGCGCGTGTTCTACGATCTCGTCATCCAGGTCGCGATCGTCCGGCCGGGTCCGATCCAGGGCGACATGGTGCACCCCTATTTGCGTCGCAGGGCCAAGCTGGAAGACGTCAGTTATCCTGCTCCTGCGCCCGAGCATGGCCCGCACGACGAACTGGAAAAGGTTCTCGAAAAAACCAAGGGCGTGCCGCTTTTCCAGGAACAGGCGATGCGTCTCGCCATGGTCGCGGCGAAGTTTTCCGACATCGAGGCCAATGGCCTGCGCAAGGCGATGGCGACCTTCCGCAATGACGGCACCATCGGCAATTACGAAGAGCTGATGGTCGAGCGCATGGTCGCGCGCGGCTATGAGCGCGTCTTCGCCCAGCGCTGCTTCGACCAGATCAAGGGGTTCGGCAGCTACGGCTTTCCCGAAAGCCACGCCGCCTCCTTCGCCAAGCTGGTCTATGTCTCGTCCTGGCTAAAGAAGCACCATCCGGCCGCCTTCGCCTGCGCGCTGCTGAATTCTCAGCCGATGGGGTTTTACGCCCCGGCCCAGATCGTGCGCGAGGCGCATGAGAACGGCGGGGTCGAGCTTCGTCCAATCGATGTGAATGCGAGCGGATGGGACAACGGACTGGAGCGGCAGTCGGCAATAGGCAGTCGGCAGTCGGAAGAAAGACATTCCTGTGCCCGCCCGACTGCCGACTGCCGACTGCCCACTGCCCTTCCCCACGCCCTTCGCCTCGGCTTGCGCCAGATCGACGGCTTTCGCGAGGAATGGGGCCTGGCGATCGAGGCCGCGCGCGGTGCGGGCTTTTGCGGCGTCGAAGAGCTGATGCGCCGTGCGAACCTTCCCGCCTGCGCCATGCGTCTGCTGGCCGATGCCGACGCCTTCCGTTCGATCGGGCTGGACCGCCGCGAGGCGCTCTGGGCCGTGCGCCGACTGCCCGATGACGAGGCCCTGCCGCTTTTTGCCACGGCCGGTGCGCAGGAACTCGGGACCGAGCCGGATGCGTCCCTGCCCGTCATGGCCCTGCAGGAGCATGTCGTCGCCGACTACCAGACGGCGCGGCTCTCGCTCAAAGGCCATCCGATGGGGCTGTTGCGGCCCCTGTTCCGCTCGCAGAGGATTTCGAGCAGCGCGGAGACCGACGCCAGGCCCGACGCCGCCTTCGTGCGCACCGCCGGCATCGTGCTGGTGCGCCAGCGCCCCGGCAACGGCAAGGCGATCTTCATCACGCTGGAGGACGAGACGGGCGTCACCAATGTCGTGCTCTGGGCGCGGCTGTTCGAGCGCTATCGCCGCGAGGTCATGGGCGCTCGCCTGCTGCTGGTCGAAGGCCGTGTCCAGAAAAGCCCCGAAGGGGTTACGCATCTGATGGCGCAGCGCGTCTTCGACCGGACCGCCGATCTCCTGAGCCTGTCGGACACCCATCGCGCCGAGATCGTCCTGACGCGGGCCGACGAAATCCTGCACCCACAAATCCCGCGCGGACGCCACCCGCGCAATGTCCGCATCCTACCGAAATCGCGGGATTTCCATTAGGTTTTCGATTTTAGGAGGCCGGTCAAGAAAGCGATCTGGCGGATTTTCAACACCAGGGCGCAAGCCAACCATTCAGGTCCGCTGCTGGCGCGTTCCAGTCAAGCCGCGCCGACTCGCCCGCCGGGACCGATCCGGTCGGACCCCTGACGTCCAGCGGGCAAGGCGCAGCCTTCGCGCTTGCAGCGAAGCAGGACGACGCTAAGAATGCGCTCTGCATACAAACTGTATCCTGGGCTCGAGTGCCAAGGCGGCTCCTCTGCCCGGCGGAGATTTGACATGGCTTACGACCTGATCATCGCAGGCGGCACCATCGCGACCGCATCGGACATTTTCTCCTGCGATATCGGCATCCGCGACGGCGTCATCGTGGCGCTCGGGCACGATCTTGGCGCCGCGTCGGAGACGATCGACGCCGCTGGCAAGCTCGTGCTCCCCGGCGGCATCGACAGCCATGTCCACATCGCCCAGCCGAGCGGCGAGGGCATCGTCATGGCCGATGATTTCGCGTCTGGGACGCTGTCGGCGGCCTTCGGCGGCAACACCACGGTGATGCCGTTCTGCGTGCAGGAGAAGGGGGTCAGCCTGCGCGAGACGGTGAAGGCCTATCACGGGCTGGCGGACGGCCGGTGCCATGTCGACGTCGCCTTCCACCTCGTGATCTCCGACCCGACCGAGCAGGTGCTGGGGCAGGACCTGCCGGCGCTGATCGAGGACGGCTACACCTCGTTCAAGGTGTTCATGACCTATGACGGGCTGGCGCTGAACGACCGGCAGATGCTCGAGGTGATGTCGGTCGCGCGCGAGACCGGCGCGCTCGTCATGGTCCATGCCGAGAACTACGACGCGATCCGCTTTCTGACCGACCGTCTGGAGCGCGGCGGGCAGATCGCGCCGAAGTTCCACGGCACGTCGCGGCCCATCCCCGTCGAGCGCGAGGCGACGCATCGCGCCATCTCGCTCGCCGAACTCGTCGACGTGCCGGTGATGATCGTCCATGTCTCCAACCGCGAGGCGATGGAGGAGATCGCGCGGGCCCGCTCGCGCGGCCTGAAGGTCTATGGCGAGACCTGCCCGCAATATCTCGTGCTGACCGAGGCCGACATGGACGGCCTCAATATGGAGGGGGCGAAATATGTCTGCTCGCCGCCGCCGCGCGACTATGCCAGCCAGCAGGCCTGCTGGGAGGGGCTGGAGAACGGCATCTTCAGCGTCTTCTCCTCCGACCATTGCCCGTTCCGCTATGACGACCCCGCCGGCAAGCTGACGCCGAAGGGGAAAACCTCGTTCCGCTGGGTGCCCAACGGCATCCCCGGCGTCGAGACAAGGCTGCCGATCCTGTTCTCGGAGGGCGTCGGCAAAGGCCGCATCACGCTCAACCAGTTCGTGGCGCTGTCCTCGACCAACCACGCCAAGACTTACGGCCTGACCAGGAAGGGCTCGATCGCGATCGGCATGGATGCCGACATCGCGATCTGGGATCCGCAGCGCGAGGTGACGATCAGCCAGTCGCTCATGCATCATGGTGCCGACTACACGCCCTATGAGGGCATCAAGGTGAAGGGCTGGCCGGCGACGACGATCCTGCGCGGGCGGATCGTCGTGCGGGATGGGCAAGCGGCCGGCGCGCCGATGCAGGGCCTGTACATCGCCCGCGAGCGCTCGGCTTTGGCCGCGCCGGCGGGCCAGCTTCCGACGCCGTTCGAGCCCGCGGGGCGGTATCGCTGATGGCGAACCCGCGCGGCGGGGCTTGATGACATGCGCCGCCCGGTCCAAAGACGGTCCTGCAACCACAGCACGAAGACGACAGCATGACCCTGATCGAGCCGAGCGACGCTCCCGAGCAGACAGGCGGCTACAACCTCTCCAACCTCGCCTACAAGGCGGTGTCGGAGATGATCCGCGGCCGCCGGCTGAAGGGCGGCGAGCTGATCGTCGAGGCCAAGCTCGCCGACATCCTGGGCATTTCGCGGACGCCCCTGCGCGAGGCGCTGCAGCGGCTGGAAGGCGAGGGCCTCGTGGTCAAGGCCGCGAACCGCTCCTTCATGGTCCGCAATGTCGATCTCGGCGAGTATCTGCAAAGCCTGAAGGTCCGCGAACTGCTCGAGGGCGAGGCGGCCTCGCTCGCGGCCGGGCGGTTGTCGCAGGCCAGGCTCGGCATGGTCCAGCGCGAGATCGAGGAACTGCTGGCGGCGACCAGCTATCACACAGACGCTCATTGGCGCTCGGACGACAATGTCCACGGGCTCTACATCGAGGGTTGCGGCAACGCCGTGATGGGGCAGATGATCCGCTCTCTGCGCGTCACCACGCGGCTGTTCGAGATCGCGCGGCTGGCCGACCGTGTCGGGCAGGATGCGGTCGAGCACATGGAGATCGTCGTCGCGCTGCAGGCGGAGGATCCCAAGCGCGCCCGCAAGGCGGCGCAGGCGCATATCCGGAGCCTGTCGCGCTTCTCGCTCGACAATATCTCCTGACGCCTATCCCTTCGACCGGATCAGCCCGATGCCGCTCGCCACCACGATCGCCGCCCCCAGCAGCGTCGCCAGCGTCGGAACCTCGCCGAAGACGACGTAGCCCAGCAGGCAGGCGGCGACGATCTGGGTATAGATCATCGGCGAAACGACCGCCGTCGGGGCCCTGCGGAAGGCTGCCACCAGCAGCAGATGCGCCAGCGTGCCGAAGCCGCCGCCGATCGCGAGCAGGCCCCATTCCCACGCCGCCATACCCGACCACGACCAGGGCAGCGCCAGCGAGGTGATCAGCAGCGCGAAGAAACCGACATGGAACAGCATCGCCAGCGGCTCCTCGTCGCCCGCGATCGCCCTTGTCAGAACGTGATAGCAGGCATTGGCCAGCGCCATGGCGAGCGGGAAGGCGAGATAGGCGCCAGCGTCGGGAGCTGTCGGCTGCAAAGCCACCATGACGCCGGCAAAGCCGGTCACGATCCAGACCCAGCGCATCCGGGAGGGTCGCTCGCCGAGAAAGATCATGGCGAGGATCGTCGCGATCAGCGGCGCCGAGAAGGTGATCGCATAGGTCTGCGCCAGCGGCATCGCCTTCAGCGCGAGCACGACGAAGACGGTGGTGCCCACCAGCATCGCGCCGCGCGCCGCCTGAATGAACGGATGCCGCGTCGCCAGCATGCGCCGCGCGCCTAGAAACGGCATCAGGGCGGCGAGATAGAGCACCTGGAAGAGGTTGCGTCCCCAGGCGAGGAACAGCACGTCGTGCCGCGCGGCGAGCAGCTTCAGAATCGAATCGAGGCTGACAAAGCAGAAGGTCGCGACGACCATCAGCAGCGCGCCGATGGCGATGTCGCGCTGTCCGTGGACAGGACCGCGCAGGTCAGACAAGCGTCAGCAGCCGGCGCGGCGTCTTGATCAGGAGCTGGTCGATCATCGAATCGTCGAAACCCTTGCGGCGCATCATCGGGACCACGTTCTCGATGAGATGGCCATAGCCATGGCCGCCATGCCGCCTGAGCCGCGTCTTCGTGCAGATGTCTTGCGAGATCGCGACCTGCGCGCCATGGCCGCGTTCGATCAGGCCCGCGATCAGGTTGAGGCGCATGCCGTCATTGGGCAGGTCTATCGGCGCGAACGGATAATGGGAGCTTTCGATGCCGAAAAAATCCCATTCGGCCACGGCCCCGGTTTCGACCAGCGCCAGCGTCTGGTCGAGCGAGGAGAAGGTCCGGTCGAGATGGCTGATGATCAGCCGCGTGACATCGCCGCCGGCGGCCGCGACATGCGCGACGACCTGAAGCGGCGAAGCCGGGTCGCGGCCGGGATGGACGTTGATGCTCGCGCCGGTCTCTCTTTGCGCAATTGCGGCCGCCGTCAGTGCGCGCAGCTCGCCGGGTGTCGCCGGGTCGCTGATGCCGATCTCTCCGATGATGCCGGCGCGGACATCGGTGCCGCCGATGCCATGGCGGACGCCCGCGATCATCATGGCGGCCAGCTCATCGACCGAGCGCGCCAGCGCTGCGCCGGCGAAACTCTCGATGTAGACGCCGCAGCCGGCGACGACATGGACGCCGCTGCCTTCCGAGATCGCGCGCAGGCCGAGTGGATCGGGCCTGATGCCTTCGATCGTCAGCTCGACGATGGCGCTGCCGCCGGCCTGAGCGAAGAACGCCGCCTCCCGAGTCATCTCCGCGATGTCGGAGAGGATGTGGTTCCCGTAATCGCGGCACCAGTGATAGCGGATCGCGAAGGCGTTCTCGGGCGTGATCTCGACCTCAGGGAGGCCCTGCGCCGCAAGCTCGGGCGGCGTCACGTCGCAGAGCAGGTGCTCGTGCATCAGGGTCGGCCCGAGCCGTTCCGGCGAGAGCGGCCCACGGACGGTCTGGATCTCGCCGCGCGCGGCGGGGCGCTGGTTCGGCATGGGCTCGTCCCGGAGGCCCCTCCGCCCGAGGGCGGCAGGGGGTGGCGGGCTCAGAAATACGGCGTGACGCCGGTGGGGTGCAGCATCTTGATGCCGAACCATTTCAGCCACATTTCGTCGGTCTTGCCGCGACGGTGCATCTCGAAGATCGCGACATTGAGCCAGTCCTTCAGCCCGGTGGAATTTTTGGCCAGCCCGAAGCTGCAATAATAGATGTCGACCGGGGTCTCGACGACCTTCCACTTCACGTCCTTGAAGCGGTTCATCTGCTCGCCGACGAAGTCGATCACGTCGATCATCGCATCGCCGCGCCCCTGCGCGATCGCGCGCACCGCATCGGGATAATTGTCGAGCAGCGTCACCTTGGCCTGCTTGAGATTGTCCTCGATGAACTTGACCGGCGTGGTGCCGCGCACCTGGATCAGGGTCACGTTCGGGCTGTCGAGCTCCTTCCAGTCCTTATAGGGCTTGGCCTCGGTCGTCAGCACGCCGAAAATCTCGGTATGGACCGGCACGGTGAAGTCGATCACCTTGGCGCGCTCGGGATTGCGCGTCATCGCGCCCATCACGAGGTCGATCTTGCCCGAGGCGACGAAGGGGATGCGGTCGGGCGAGCCGACCTGCACGACCTCGAGCTTGACGCCGAGCATCTTGGCGATCTCGGTGGCGAAATCGACGTCGAAGCCGACGATCTGGTTCTTGTCGTCGAACTTGGCCAGCGGCGGCAGCGTCGGGTTGACGCCGACCCTGAGCGTGCCCGACTTCAGGATGTCGTCGAGCGGGCGGGCGTCTGCCGTCAGCGGCAGGGCGGCGGTGGCGAGGCCGAGCAGCGCGGCGAGGCCGAGCGCGAGTTTGTTGATCATGGATCCCCTCGGACGTGTCAGGTTGAACGCATCGGCCGCTGTCACGCCCCGCTCTCGACACTGGACATGTTGCACCGATTGTCTATGGAACGTATACAATCTCGATCTGATGTAAAGCGGCGGACGGCGAGGAATGTTGACCTGCCTGCGGAGTTGCACATGACGGCGCTGCGCTTCGCCGGCGGCTTTGAGCGCGGGGCGACCGTGACTTTCCATGTCGATGGTGCGGCCGTCCGCGCCCATAGCGGCGAGACGCTGGCGGCGGCGCTGTTGGCGGCGGGGGTGGTCGCGTTGCGGCGCAGTCCGCGAGACGGTGCGCCGCGCGGAGCCTACTGCTTCATGGGCGTCTGCCAGGAATGCGTCGTGCGGGTCGACGGGGCTTTGCGCCAGTCCTGTCAGGTCGCGGTCGTGGACGGCCTCTCGGTCGAGCTGAGAGGCGCGGTCTGACGTGGCTTTGCCCAAACCGCATGAGGCCGATCTCGTCGTCATCGGGGCAGGCCCGGCCGGGGCTGCCGCCGCGCTCGCGGCGAGCCGCGCCGGGCTGTCGGTCGTTCTGCTGGACGAGGCCGCTTCGCCCGGCGGGCAGGTCTATCGCGCTCCGCCGGCCGGCCTCTCCGTATCGCCCGGCAAGCGCGGCCCGGACGACGATGCGGGCGACGCACTCCGGGCCGGGATCGCCGCGTCGTCGGTCGTCTGGCGCGGCTCGGCGCGCGTCTGGTCGGTCTCGGGCGCATTTCGGGTCGATGCGGTGACGCCGTCCGGCAATGAGAGCTTCTTTGCGCCGCGCCTCGTGGCCGCGACGGGCGCGCATGAGCGGCTGGTGCCGTTCCCGGGCTGGACCAAGCCGGGGGTGATCGGGCTCGCGGCCGCGACGATCCTGCTGAAATCGCAGGGCATGATCCCCGGCCGCCGCTCCGTTGTCGCCGGCTGCGGACCGCTACTGGCTGCCGTCGCGGCCAAGATCGTTGTTGCCGGCGGCGCCGTGGCGGCCGTCGTCGATCTGTCGGGGCCGGGCGACTGGCTGCGCGCGCTTCCGGGCCTGGCGCGCAGGCCGGATCTACTGCGTCAGGGGCTGGGCTGGGCGCTCAAACTCGGCGCGGCGCGCGTGCCGGTGCTGTTTCGCCATGGTGTCGTCGCCGTCGAAGGCGCGGAGGCCTGCGAGCGCGTCGTCGCAGCGCCAGTCGACACCGAAGGCAGGCCGAGGGGCGGGTCATTGCGCGGCTTCGAGGCCGATGCGCTCGCGATCGGGCACGGTCTTGTGCCGGGCGCGGAGATCACGAAACTTTTGCGTGCGCGCCACCATTTCGATCCGGCTGCCGGCGGCTGGACGCCGGTGCGCGACGCATTCGGCCGCTGTTCGGTGGCGGGGCTTTATGCCGTCGGCGACGGAGCGGCCGTGGCGGGCGCGGAGCCGGCGCGACTGTCGGGGCAGCTCGCGGGACTGGCCGCGGCCCATGACGCCGGACGGATTCCGCTTGAAGCCTTCGAGCGCGAGGCCGCATCGGTCCGCGCCGGGCTCGCCCGCATGTCAGCCTTCGCAGGCGCTGTCGGGCGGCTGATGCGCCCGCGCCCGGCCATGGTCGAGGCGATCGCGCCGGAGACGGTGATCTGCCGCTGCGAGGACGTGACCCGCTCGGAGATCGAGACCGCGATCGCCGAGGGCGCGCGCGACATCAACCAGCTCAAGCACTTCACCCGCTGCGGCATGGGGCCGTGCCAGGGCCGGATGTGCGGCGAGACGGCTGCCGGATTGCTGGCCCTGCAGGTCGGCTCGCGCGAAGAGGTCGGATACTGGACCGGGCGGCCGCCATTGCGGCCTGTCCCGCTGGCGGATCTGCTCGGCCGCTTCGACTATGGCGACATCCCCGTGCCGACGCCGGCTCCGCTATGAGCGGCGCTCATGATCTCGCCGTGGTTGGCGGCGGCGTCCATGGCGCGACGGTTGCGCTGTTCTGCGCGCGCGCCGGGATGAACACCGTGCTTTTCGAGCGCGGCAGCCTCTGTCGTGAAGCGTCCGGCGTCAACGCGGGCACGCTGACGATGCAGATGACCCGGGTGGCGCTGATCCCTTACGCGCTGAAGGCCCATGCGATGTGGGCGTCGGCGCGCGACTGGCTCGGCCATGATGTCGGCGTCGTCGTCTGCGACGGGCTTTCGCTGGCGTTCACCGAGCGCGAGGCGGAGCTTCTGACCTTTCGCGCCGGCAAACGCCGCGAGGCCGGCGCGCCGATCGATCTGGTTTCGCCGGCGCGCGCGCAGGAGGTCGAGCCCGGCCTTGGGCCCGGTGTGTTGCTGGCCGGGCACTGCAAGGTCGACGGCTACGCCAACGCCTATCTCACCGGACAGGCCTATCGCGCGGCGTTGATCGAGGCCGGAGTGAGTCTGCGCGAGCGGACGCCCGTGTCGGGCGTGGCGCGGGAGGAGGCGGGGTTTGCCGTGCAGACCGCAGCCGGGCCGGTCAGGGCGAGGCGCCTCGTGCTCGCCGGCGGCGTCTGGCTGGAGGAGATGGCGGCATGGCTCGGCATCGACCTTCCCATCAAGGTGCTGGTCAACCAACTTGCCGTCACCGAGCGCGTCGAGCCGGTAATGCGCACCGTCGTCGGCATCGCGAGCGGCTTGCTCTCGCTCAAGCAGTATCCGCACGGCACGGTCGTGATCGGCGGCGGCTGGCAGGGCAAGGGCGACCGGGAGCGGGGCGGCGCGGAGATCGTGCCCGAGAGCCTGATCGGCAATATGCGCCTCGCCTGCCACGCTATTCCCGCGCTCAAGAACGCACGGCTTGCGCGCGCCTGGGCCGGGCTGGAGGCCGAGACGCGCGATGCGCTGCCGGCCGTTGGTCCGCTGCCGGGCATTCCCGAGGCCTATATCTGCGGCAGCGTCCATTCCGGCTACACCAGCGGACCCTATCTCGCGCGGCTGCTGGCGCAGCGCATGCTCGGGACCGAGCCGGCCGATCCACTGTTTCCGATCGACCGGTTGCTGGCTCCCGCCGCGCCGCCGACTCCCGTCCCGTCCGCCGCAGGCAGAGCCGCCGATGAACAGCCACACCATGTCTGAGCCGCCCGCCCCCGAGCCCAGGGTCGCGGCGGCGATCGCCCGCCTGACCGGCATCCATGCCGCGACGGTCTGCCCGCTGAAGCCCGATTTCAGCCTGGATGAGACGGCGCTCGCGGCTCATGTCGCCGCGGTCGCCGGGCATGACGGTATCGAGGGCCTGCTGATCAACGGCCATGCCGGCGAGAATTTCCTGCTGAGCCGGGAGGACAAGCGCCGCGTCGTCGCGATCTGTCGGGAGACGCTCGGGCCGGATGTGTTCCTGACCAGCGGCGTCAACGCCGAATCGAGCCTCGAGGCGGCGCTGCATGCGCGCGATGCGGAGGAGGCAGGCGCGGACGCCATCCTTCTGTTTCCGCCCAATGCCTGGGGCCTGTTCCGGGACGGCACGTCGGCGCTGCTGCACCACCGCCACGCCATGGCCGGCTGCTCCTTGCCGTTCCTGCTCTACCAGGCGCCGGTCGGCGCCGGCGCGATGCCCTATGACGCAGCGACGCTGGCGGGGCTCGTTGCGCTCCCGCGCGTCGCCGGCATCAAGGAAGGGAGCTGGGAGGTCGCCACTTATGACGAGAACCGCCGCCTCGCCAGGCGCTTGCGTCCCGATATCGCCGTGCTCGGCTCAGGTGACGAGCATCTGCTGACGAGCTATCTGATCGGCTCCGAGGGCAGCCAGGTCAGCTTGGCCGCTGTCACGCCCGCTCCGCTGGTGGCGCTCTGGCGCGCGGCGCAGGCCGGGCGCTGGGACGAGGCGAGGCACTGGCACGAGGTCATCCATCCGCTCGCCTGTGCCGTCTATCGCGAGCCGCCCGGAGGCCGGGCGACGGCCCGGCTGAAGGCCTGCCTCAAGATTCTCGGGCGGCTGGACTGCGACGCGGTGCGCCCGCCCTTCGCTCCCCTGCCGCCAGAGGAGTATCGCCGGCTCGAACGGGCGCTGACGCATGTCGCGGCGGCAGGCGACGGGCGTTGACAACCGCGCGATCCGATGGCCTGATTGCATGCCGATCGTATACAATAAACTCGTTTCCTGATCCGAGGGGGCCCTGATGCCGGTTTCGCGTTTCGCCTGCCTGCTCGCTGCCTGTCTGGCTCCCCTGGTCGCGATGCCGGCGCAGGCGCGCTCGCTCGACGACATTCTGAAGGCGGGCGAGCTGCGCGTCGGCGTCAACCCGACGCTGCCGCCACGCGCGCTGTTCAACGACAAGAACGAGATCGACGGCTTCGAGCCGGAACTGGCCAAGGCGGTGGCGGACAAGCTCGGCGTGAAACTGACGCTGGTCCAGGTCGGCTCGCCCGATCGCATTCCCTTCGTGGCCGCCGACAAGGTCGATGTCGTGATGGGCGCGATGAGCCGGACCTCCGAGCGGGCGAAAGTGATCGACTTCACCGCGCCGATCCATTCCGAGAATTACGGCATCGTCACCACCGACGCCAAACCCTTCGCCAAGCTCGCCGATCTGAACAGCGAGAGCGTGACGCTGATCCAGGTGCGCGGCACGACGGCGATCCCCTATATCCAGAAAAACCTGCCCAAGGCCAAGCTGGTCCTGCTCGACAACTACAACGACCGCGACCGCGCGCTGGCGCAGGGGCGCGGCGACGCCTCCTTCGACGGCATCGATGCCGTCGCCTACCGGCTGAAGATCTTCCCGGCGATCAAGTGGAAGATCATCGCGACGCCCGAGTACGGCGTGACCTATTCGAGCTTCGGCGTCGCAAAGGGCAATTACGGTTTGCGCGACTGGCTCAACATCGCGCTCTACGAGCTTCATACGGCCGGTACGGTGGAGGCGATCTGGGAGAAGTGGTTCCTCAAGCCGATGGACACGAAAGTGCCCGTCACTCCGTATTTCTGATGGCGTCCATGTCCATCCTCTATGCCCTCATCCTGAGGAGCGCTCCGCAGGAGCGCGTCTCGAAGGATGCTACAGCCAGCGCCTTCTGGACGATCCTTCGAGACGCCGCTTCGCGGCTCCTCAGGATGAGGGTGGTGGGTGGTCGAGCCTGCTGGTAAGGCGCGCGCCCTGATGTCCTACACCCTCCAATATGGGCAGGTGACGCCTTATCTCGGCTATCTCGCCGGCGGGGCGTGGCTGGCGCTCCAGATCGCCGCGATCGCCTTCGTCGTCGGCTGGGCGATCGGGCTCGTCTGCGCCTCCGTGCTGGAATACGGCCCGAGGCCCGCGCGCTGGCTGGTCCGATCTTACGTCGTGTTCTTCCTGAACACGCCGCTGCTGGTGCAGATCTTCTTCCTGTATTTTGCGCTGCCCGACTGGGGCATCCTGCTCGGCTCCTATGAGGCCGTGCTGCTCGGCATGGCGCTGAACGCCGGAGCCTATCTCACCGAGATCCAGCGCGCCGGCTTCCGCTCGATTCGCGTGGCCGAGGTCGAGGCGGCGACGACGCTGGGTTTCTCGCGCGTGCAGACGATCCGCTACGTGATCCTGCCGCATATTTGCAAGGTGCTGTTTCCGCCCTTGTCGAACCAGTACATCATCCTGACGATGACGACCTCGATCGCGGCGATCTTCGGCGTCGAGGAACTCACGGGCCGGACCTACAACATCAACGCCCAGACCTTCCGCTCCTTCGAAATCTTCTCGATCGCGGCGCTCTACTACATTGCGTTGACGCTGGTCGCGAGCGCGGCGCTCTACGCGGTCGGGCGCTATTTCTTCCGCATCAAGGGCAAGGTGTTCTGATGCAGCCTTTTCTTGTGAGGAGGCTGTTCTGATGGCGGCGCTCCTGGAGGAAGCCCCGCGCTTCTTCAGCTACTACAATATGATCTTCCTCGGACAGGCCTTCGCCTACACCGCACTTTTGTCGCTGGTCGGTTGCGGGCTCGGCTTCCTGATCGGCTTTGCGCTGGCCGTGCTGCGCAACGAGCGCATCGTCGGCTTCGCACCGCTGCGCTGGTTTGCGACCGCCTATGTCGAGATTTTCCGGCGCATTCCCTTTCTGGTGAAGCTGATGGTGGTGTTCTTCGCCTTCTAGCTCGCAGGGCTCGATGCGAGCATGTTCGCGGTCGCCGCCACCACGGTCGCGCTCTCGGCCTCCGCCTTTTCCGCCGAGAACATCCGGGCGGGACTCGAGGCCGTCCACAGGAACCAGTGGGACGCCGCCGAGACGATGAACATGGGCGGCCTGACGGCGCTGCGTCGGGTCATCCTGCCGCAGTCCTGGGCGATCATCATCCCGCCCTCGATGACCTATTCGGTCGGGCTGGTGAAGAGCACCTCGATCGCCTCGCAGATCGGCGTTCTGGAGCTGACCTACGCTGCCAAAATCCTCAACCAGAAGGGTTTCTCGGCTGCGATCTGCTTTGGCTCGATCCTGATCCTCTACTTCCTGCTCTGCTACCCGCTGAACCTGTTCGCATCGCATCTGGAGCGCCGGCTTGCCCCATCTCGTCATCGATAGGCTGTCGGCCGATTACGGCGCGACGCCGGTATTGCAGGAGGTCTCGCTGTCGGTCGAACGCGGCGAGATCGTCTCGATCATCGGCCCGTCCGGCTCGGGCAAAAGCACACTGCTGCGCGTGCTGACCGGGCTGCTGCGGCCGCGAGCCGGCCTCGTCCGCGTCGCCGACGAACAGGTGAACTACGACAGCGCGGCAGCGCTGAAGAAGGTGCGCGACCGTTTCGCCGTGGTTTTCCAGCAATACAACCTGTTCCAGAACATGACCGCGCTGCGCAACGTCACCATCGCGCCGACCATCGTGAAGAAGCGCGCAGCCGAGCAAGTCGAGAGCGAGGCGCGGGCGCTGCTGGAGAAGGTCGGCCTGTCGCACCGCATCGACGCCTATCCCGACGAGTTGTCGGGCGGCCAGCAGCAGCGCGTCGCGATCGCGCGCGCGCTGGCGCTCAAGCCCGAAATCCTGCTGCTCGACGAAGTGACGTCCGCGCTCGATCCCGAACTCGTGGCCGAGGTGCTCGACACCATTCGGGTGCTCGCGTCCGAAGGCATGACCATGCTGATCGTCAGCCACGAAATGGGCTTCGTTCGCGAGATCTCCAGCAAGGTCGTGTTCATGGCCGATGGCCGCGTCGTCGAGGTCGGGCCGCCATCGCAGATTTTCGACGCGCCGCAGACCGAGCGCTGCGCCGATTTCGTCCGCCGCATCCTGCGGCATTGAAGGCAACCTTCCGACCAGGGACCGCCCGATGACATACGGCATGCACTATCTGAAAGGCGCGGTGGACTGCCATGTCCATAGCTGCCCGCATCTCAACGGCCGCAGCGCCAACATCTTCGAGTCTGTCCGGCAGGCGGCCGCCGCCGGGATGCGCGCCATCGGCCTGATGGACAACTTCCAGAATTCCTCGGGCTATGCGGCGCTGGCCGCCGCCGAACTCGGCCATCTCGGCATCGAGATCTTCGGTGGGCTGATCATGCAGCCGACCGCCGGAGGCGTGACCTATGAGGCGGCGCGCAACGCGGTCGATTACGGCTACGGCCCCGGCACGGGTGCGCGCTTCATCTCGCTGCCGACGCATCACACGAAATCAGTCGCGCGCCGGGAAGGCCGGACGGGCCTCTATCTCGAAGCCGCCTTCGGCGTGCCCGAAAGCGGAAAAGTGCCTGATCCCGTGCCGGCGATCATGGAGCTGTGCGCGCAGCGCGATATCGTCTTCGATTGCGGCCATGTCGAGGGCTGGGAGGCGGTCGCGCTGGCGCAGGAAGCCAAACGGCGCGGCGCGACGCGCGTGCGCACCCATGCCGGCGGATACGAGCCCGAAACGATCCGCGAGCTGGTTTCGCTCGGCGCGTATTGCGAATTCTCCTTTTTCGTCCTGACGCATGCCACGCAGGTCGGCCTGACCCATGTCGATCAGGAGAAGCACCGCGCGCCGGGCAAGACGGTGCAGGACCTGACGCCCCGCATCAGCGCCGCCGGCGACCGCGCGATCGTCTCGGGCGACGCCGGCATCTATCTGCTGCCGCCGCCGGTCGAAGCCTTTCGCGAATTTCTGCTGCTGCTGGAATCTGAGGGCTTCAGCGAGGGCGAACTTCGCATGATGAGCGCCGCCAACCCGATCGCCCTGTTCAGGATCGGCAGCTTCCCGAGCTAGGCGGTCAACCGGCCGATAGCGATCGGGGGCAGCGGCGCGATCCATGGCGCTCGCAGCCCATGCGTGGCGTGCTCTCCTAGCCGAGCATGCCGCTCCGCTCGAACCGGCGCGAGCTCCACAGCAGTGCGGCC
The DNA here is from genome assembly GCA_019745195.1 of Beijerinckiaceae bacterium. Classification (GTDB taxonomy): domain Bacteria; phylum Pseudomonadota; class Alphaproteobacteria; order Rhizobiales; family Beijerinckiaceae; genus Allobosea. The sequence goes on along the minus strand of JAIETL010000103.1, from coordinate 2,582 downwards.
GCGATCAGGACCACGGCTGTCAGCACGATGACCTGGGGCGGCCCCATCGCCGCAAAGATGCCTTCCGTGATGTCGCCGATATACAGCACGACGTAGCCGGCGAGCGAAGCTGCGAAGACCGGCGTCGCAACACGGTTGCGCAGCATCAGCAGGACGGAGCCGAGCAGGCCGCCAAAGACGCCGATGGCGAATGCGAGGTTCATCCAGAGCGGGATCGCGGCATAGGCCTCGGCCTGCGTCGCGGTCATCCCTCGGGCCATCAGATCGGCCTGCGAACCGAAGACCGAGCCGACAAACTGGTAAATGCCGAAAACATTCCAGGCTAGGCCGAGGCCGGCGGCGACCCAGAACCAGAGAGGCGGCTTCTTTTCTGCGATGGCGAGAGACATGGTCGTAACTCCTGTTGGCCGGTGGGCACCGGGTCATGCGGGCGCGGGCGTGCGCTCATTTCCATGCCGATGACGTTCGACGCAGGGTCGTTTCGACAGCGCTCTGCAAAAAATGCGATCGCCTCGGCCACGGCCGATGCGATCGTGCGGCCTTTCAGAGCGCTCCGATGTCCTGGCCGCTCGCCCCGCTTTCCGGCAGGCTTCTTGCTCGCGTGGCTGTGCAAGAAGGCTGGTCACGCAAGGGTGGAACGAGCGCGATGCCGGGATTGTCGGTGCATGTGGTGGATGTAACGCGCGGCCTGCCGGCGCAGGGCATGGCGATCGCCGTTCATCGCCTCCTGCCCGAGCGCCGGCTGCTGGCGGAGGGCGTGCTGTCCGCGTCGGGCGTGCTCGACCATGCGATCACGAACGAGACGCTGCCGGTCGGCGTCTACGAGGTCGTTTTCCAGGCGGGCGCTTTCTTTGCCGCGGCCGGCGTCGCGCAGGCGGACCCGCCCTTCCTCGGCGAGGTGCCGTTCCGGTTCAGCATCGCAGATCCGCAGCAGCATCTGCATCTGCCGCTGAAGATCACGCCATGGGGGTTTTCGATCTGGCGCGGGGCGTGAGAACGAGCTCGGAGTTCAGCGCATCCGGCGCGAGAACCCCGCGACGCGTTCCATCATCAGCATCAGCGTGACCGTGAAGACGATCATCACGCCGGCGATGGCGGCGATGCGCACGTCCAAGGTCGATTCCATCATGCCCCACATCCGGATCGGCAGCATGCCGGTGCGGGCGTTGGAGAGGAAAAGCGAGACCGGGACATTGTCCATCGACGAGATGAAGGCGAGGAAGCAGCCCGCCGCGATGCCCGGCGCGATCAGCGGCAGCGTGACGCGGCGAAAGCCGTAGAATTTGCTTGCGCCGAGATTGGCAGAGGCTTCCAGCAGCGCCGGATCGAGCTGGGTCAGGCTCGCCAGCGTGGTGCGGAAGATGAACGGCGCGATCACCACGAGATGGCCGGCGATCAGCAGGTTGAGCGAGGGCCTGATGCCCAGCACCGAGAAGAACATCAGCGCCGCCAGCCCATAGGACAGCGTCGGCAGCACCAGCGGCGAGAGAAAGCTCGCCTCCAGCAGCTTTGCGGACGGCCGGCTGACGCGGGTGATGGCGAGCGCCGCCAGCACCGAGAGCACCATGCCGACCAGCGTGGCAATGGCAGCGACCCAGAGGCTGTTGCCGGCGGCGACATGAATTTGCGCCGAGCGGGTGGTGTCGAACAGTTCGCGATACCAGCGCAGCGAGAGATCGGGCGGCGGGAAACGCAGCGTCTGCGAGGTGGTGAAGGAGGTCGCGATCACGATCACGACCGGCGCGACCAGGATCAGGATGGCAAGGCCTGCGAGCAGGCCGATCACCCAGTTGTAGGTCACGTCGGAGAAGGTCGATCGCTGCATGGCGTCACCTCGTCTTCGCGAACCGGCCGAGCCAGCCGAGCGCGCTGATGCCCGCCAGCACAGTGAAGAGCAGCGTCAGCGAGGCCACCGCAGCGAAGGGCCAGTTATAGACGACCGTGACCTGCTGGTAGATCAGCGCCGGCAGGTAGACGAGCCGCGCGCCCCCGATCACCGATTGCGAGATGAAGGCGGTCGTGGCCGAGGCGAAGACGAGCGTCGCGCCCGCGATCCAGCCGGGCAGGGTCAGCGGCAGCACGACGCGGAAGAAGGTCCGCCATTTCGATGCGCCGAGCGCGCGCGAGGCGTCGATCAGGTTCTGGTCGAGCCTCGTCATGATGGTCAATAGCGGCAGCAGCATCAGCGGCATCTCGATCTGCGTCAGCGCCAGCACGAGGCCGAGTTCGGTCTGGAGCAGGTTCAGCGGCGTCGCGGTCAGGCCGAGTGCCAGCAGCGTCTGGTTGATGACGCCCTCGCGCGCCAGGATGACGATCCAGGCGAAGGTGCGGATCACGACCGAGGTCAAGAGCGGCATCAGGATGATGAAGATCAGGACCTTTTGCGCGCGCGGGCCCGCCGCCCGGAAGACCAGTGCCAGCGGATAGGCCACCAGCGTCGTCGCCAGCACAGCGAAGACGCCAAGCTTCAGCGTGTCGAAGATCACCTTGAGATAGAAGGCGTCGCCTTAGAGCCCGATTCAGAAGTTCATGTGTGTTGGCAGTATCTTGCGATGCGGCGCGTGAGCATGCGGATGCTGGCG
>JAIETL010000063.1 GCA_019745195.1 Beijerinckiaceae bacterium | reverse complement strand
GCGTTCGCAACCCAAACCTAACCGGCAATCGCCGATGACCACCCCTCAGCTACACCACGCTATGGGACACGACCTTCGATGTCACGGAACAGCCTGATGGCCTTCGGCACGAAGGACAGTCCAAGAGCAGGGAAACACGCGATGCGGAGCGTCCCTGTCCCGAATTCACGGATGCTGGCCGCTTTCGACTTGAGGCGATCAATTCCCGCAAAAGCCGTCCGAACCTCGGTCTGGAACAGTTCAGCTTCAGGGGTGGGAATTAACCGTCCTCGGACTGTTTTGAACAATGTGAGCCTGGTCGATGTCGCAAGCCGGGCCAAAGCGCGGCTGATCGCGGGCTGGGAGATCCCAAGCAGTTCTGCTGCGCGCATGGTTGAACCGGTACGCATCACGGCGTCAAAGGCTTCGACCTCATTGAGTTTCATGGATATGCATAACCTAAACGCATGATTACCGTCATAATCGGCATTTGTAGTCATGCATTTGAAATGGGAAGTTTGCAAGAATGACAAGAGCACAAAAATTCCTCGCACCTGCCACGCGCGCCTTGCACCCCCCTGCGGGAAAACCGCAGCCTTTGTTCAACGGCCTTGCGACGCCCACAGTGCGCGCGTCAACCGTGGTGTTCCCGGATGCCGCTAGTTTTGATGCCCGTTACGCCAGCTTCTATGATGGCTACACCTACGGCCTGTTCGGCACTCCGACATCCCGCGCACTGGAAGACCAGCTTTGCGCCATGAGCGGCGCATCACATTCCTTGCTGGTGCCGTCCGGACAGGCCGCACTTAGTCTTGTGCTCATGACATTTCTGAAACCGGGCGATCACGTCCTCATCACCGACAGCTGCTACGGCCCGATCCGCGCCTTCGCCACAGGATGGCTCGCATCGTGGGGGGTGTCGGTCACATTCTATGATCCGCTGATCAGCGCAAGCATCGGCGACCTCATGACATCGGTCACCAAACTGGTGCTGGTGGAATCGCCTGGCTCGAACACGATGGAAATCCAGGATTTGCCGGCCATCACGGAAGTGGCGCACGCCAACGGTGCGCTCGTGCTGGGCGATATGACCTGGGCCACGCCGTTGCATTGCGACGCATTGGAGCTGGGCGTCGATCTCGTCGTCGATGCCCTGTCGAAATATGCAAGTGGACATGGTGATGTCCTGATGGGGGCTATCACCACGCGAAGCGATGATCTCTATCGCCGTCTGAAAGACATGACCCGGCTCTTGGGCCTCGGCGTCTCGCCCGATGATTGCAGCCTTGTGCTGCGTGGGCTCCAGACCATGCCGCTTCGGGTTGAGCGATCATCACAATCGGCTTTGACTATCGCGCACCATATGAGAGCGCGACCAAAAATTGAGGCTGTACTCCACCCTGCAATGCCGGACTTTCCGGGCCATGATATTTGGAAGCGCGATTTTACGGGTGCCAGCGGAGTTTTCTCCGTCCTGCTCAAACCCCAATACAAAGGCCGCGAAAACGAGGTCATCGACGCCCTTAAGCTTTTTGCCATTGGCGCGAGTTGGGGCTCTGCCCGCAGCGTGGTCGCACCACAGGATCCGACGAACGGCCGCACGGCAACGCGCTGGACCCGTGGCAAGATCATTCGCCTGAGCATTGGGCTGGAGTCGGTTCAGGACCTGATGGCTGATCTTGACCAGGCGCTAGACCATCTGCCGAAGGCGAGAGCCGACAGCATTTCTGAACACGCCCGCCATGCAACCAGCCCGCTTTCCAGACCCGCAGCTTAAGGACCCCACATCATGCGCAATCTTCTCCTCGCTGTTGCTTTCACGGCATCGACTCTGGTCTGTGCCCTTCCTTCGCAGGCGCAAACTACGAGCACGTTGGAGCGAACCAAACAACGCGGCAAAGTCAATTGCGGCACGAGTGAAGGTGTTCCAGGCTTTTCACTCCCGGACGACAGGGGCAACTGGAACGGTTTCGATATCGATTGGTGCCGAGCACTCGCGGCGGCCATCTTCAATGATCCGAACGCAATCAGTCTCAAGCCACTGTCAGCCAAGGACCGCCTGATTGCGCTTCAATCCGGTGAAATCGATGTTCTAGCGCGGACAACAACCTGGACATCGTCACGTGATGCAGCCTTCGGGTTGAATTTCACGGCCGTCAATTATTACGACGGACAGGGGTTTCTGGCGCGCAAGTCACTGAACATAAAAAGCGCCAAGGACCTGAATGGTGCGTCGATCTGCGTGCAGCAGGGAACGACAGGCGAATTGAATCTTGCTGATTTTGCCCGGACCAACAAAATCAAAATTGAAGTGATAGCCTTTTCCACCACCGTGGAAGCGGCGAAATCGCTGGAAGCCGGTCGATGCGATGCCTGGACGACCGACATTTCAGCTTTGTCCGCCAACCGGCTGAAATTCGTAAAAAGCGACGATTTCGTCGTACTCCCGGAGGTCATTTCCAAAGAGCCTCTCGGGGCCTGGGTGCGGCAGGGCGACGATCAGTGGTTTGACCTCGTCAGATGGACACTTTTCGTGATGATAAACGCCGAGGAACTGGGTGTGACGCAGGCCAATGTCGAGGAGCTTACCAAAACCAGTGGAAATCCTGAAATCAAACGACTGCTCGGCACTGAGGCCAAATTTGGAGAACAGTTTGGCGTTTCGAATGACTGGGTTGTGCGTATTGTCAGGGCTGTCGGCAATTATGGCGAGAGCTTCGACAGGCACCTTGGGCCTAAAACGCGCCTTGGTCTTGACCGCGGGCTCAACAAGCTTTGGAGCGAAGGTGGAGCAATGTATGCACCGCCAATCCGCTGATGAGGGCTTCTGAGTATGGCCCGTTCGCGACGGTCCGGTTCTGACTATCATAGAGGCGGGCTAGACGTCTTAAATGGCTCAACAGTTCGCCTTCGCTGCACCGCAGCATCGGACATTCGGGGCGCGAAAACCGGGATCAGACCCAGACATTGCCCGCTCAGGAACACCACCATTTCTGAGAAAATTCGCCCATCCAAATGGCGGATGGCGTAGTAGCTCGCCGGCGATCCAACGGCGAGGTCTTTGTGCATCAGTTCACTATAGTGACCGATGCGTGTGGATGGGTTATAGAACTGCGTCCTTGAGGCCTGCCAACCGCCATGCGTCGTTTCTGCTTTCCACTCGTTGCAGCTTTGTCGGCAAGCATGCTGCTGCCGCAAATGACCGGCCGTGCGCAAGATCAATGGCTTCCCTTCCCGGCCAACGCCATCTTCGAAACCGGCGACACCTGGGTGGCGAACGGGCAGCGCTTCCGACTCTATGGTGTCCAGAGCTGCCTGCGCGCGACCTTTTTCACGAACGTCAAAGGGCAGCGGGTTGATTGCGGCGAGGCGGGCGTCGCGATGCTCGCCGCCATGGTCAAGGACCTGAAGCCCCTCTGCAATGTCTCGGCCCGCAGCGGCGACCTCGCTTATGTCGTCTGCGTCGCCAACGTTTCGGTGCAAGGCCGAGCGACGCGGCTCGATCTCGCCACCGCACTCATCACGGCGGGCTACAGCTTTGCCGCCTTCAATCCCGACGGCCGTCCGGTGCATGAGCCATATTTCGTGGCGCAGGTCGCGGCTCAGCAAGCGAGACGCGGCTTCCATGCCTTCACGGATGTGCCCGATCCCAACGTGATCCTGCTGCGGGCGCTCAGATCACAAGCGCCAGCTACGCCTGCAGCTCCATCTACGAACCCCTCTTTTCCTCCGGCTCCGGCGGTAGCACCTACCCGTCAATGACCGGTCCTGGCCAGTGCGCGGTTGAACCGACCCTCCCCTTACTCGCAACAACGCTGCCTTTGCATGGCTGGCCGGACGAACGCACTAATCAGTGCAGCCAGCAGGATGACGGCGCCGCCAATCGACAGGATCGCGCCTCAGGTCTCCTGCGGGTTCAGCTCCTGCCAGCGTCGCCACAGGCTGGCCCTCCGATCCCGACCAGCAGCAGCCCCGCTGCCAAGCCCCTTCGTCGGATAGCCCGGTTCATGCATCACGGCGCGCTCTCTCCATGCCGGATCCCTCCCCGGTTTGTCCGCGTCTTGAGCTGGCGCGGCGCTTCCCGGCGCAAGGGGCAAGCCCTCGGCTGACGCCGCCCTTCGGGTGCGCCCGCACCGCGCCCGCTGATCCGCTCCCGCGGGGATGGTCCCCGCTGGAGAGAGAACGATGACCAGCTTCAACATTCACCAGGCGATCACCGACAAGATCATCACGGCGATCGAGCAAGGCGCGGGCAGTTTCAGGATGCCCTGGGTTCAGACCAAGGGCGTGCCGCGCAATGCCACCACCCAGAAGACCTATCGCGGCATCAATGTGCTGTCGCTCTGGATCGCCGCCATGGCGGGCGGCTACACCACCGACCTCTGGGCGACCTTCGAGCAATGGAAGAAGGCTGGCGCCAGCGTCCGCAAGGGCGAGAAGGGCACGCTGATCGTCTTCTACAAGCAGCTCGATCTCAAGGACGACGAAGACGAGACGGACCGCAGGGTGCTCTACGCCCGGGCGAGCCACGTCTTCAATGCAACCCAGGTCGATGGCGCAAACATCACGGCTTCCGATACGCCGCTCTTCGAGACCGACGAGGCCATTGATCGGCTTGTGACCGACACCGGCGCAACGATACTCCATGGTGGCGAGCATGCCTGTTACTTCCCCTCGAAGGACGAAATCCATATGCCGGATCGGGCGAGGTTCGTCGGGACATCGACGAGCACGCCCCGTGAGGCCTACTATTCCACGGTTTTTCATGAGCTCGGGCATTGGAGCGGACACGAAAGCCGCCTCAACCGTAGCTTCGGACGCTGGGGTCAGCATGACTACCATTTCGAGGAGCTGGTCGCCGAGCTGACCGCCGCCTTTCTCTGCGCCGAGACCGGGCTCACCAACGATGTCCGGCCCGACCACGTCCAATACATCGAAGGCTACCTCAAGCTCCTCAAATCCTCGGACAAGGCGATCTTTGCGGCTGCTGCTGCGGCCTCCAAGGCGGCGGACCTGATTGCCGGGCGACCGTGACGCCCGAGTTCGGAGGCCGCCTCCAGCGGCCTCCTGTCATTGCCTGCCATCCGCTCCACCCCGTGTTCGTTTTCCAGTTCACTATAATGACCGATTGCGGTAGACTGACGTGCCGATGATGGTGCGCCATGACCGCTTACGAGATCGACAACCGCGCCTATGACGAGGATGACGCCGAACTGCCGGCAGCGCTCAAACGCGCGCATGGCGGCGGCTCGCGGCCGCTGTGCCTCTGCCGTCCTTTCAGCGCCAAACTGCCCATGGTTATCGAGCGCCGGAGCGCCCTGGGCCAAGCCGTCATCGGCCAAAACACACCCGGTCATGATCTCTACATCCTGCGCCGGATGCCCGGCCAGGGGCATGAGCACAACCCGGCCTGCAGGCACTACGAGGCGCCCGAGGGCCTGACCGGCCGCGCCGATCATCTGGGCGGCGCGATCCGCACCGACGATGACGGCGCCCACCATATCCTGCGCCTCGCCTTTCCGCTGTCGCACAAGGATAAGGCAGCCGCGTCGGACGGGGCGATGACGCTGGGCGATGCATCAAAACTCCGCAAACGCTTTGCGCGCCTGTCGCTGCTCGGCTTCCTGCACCATGTGCTTGAGACGGCGGAACTCCACAAGATGCACAAGGGCCTGCACGGCAAGCGCAGCTGGAACGTGATGCGCGGCCGCATCCTGGAGACGATGAGCGCGCAGGCGACATCGCGCTACCGCAATCTTGCTGCGTTCAGCTTCGCGCCGCGCATCTTCAGCCCGGAACACAAGGATGAGCTGTTCCGCGACTGGCGTGTCATCGAACGCAAGGCTGGGGCAGAAAAGCGCTCGATCCTTCTGTTCGCCGAGCTGAAGGACATCGATGCGGGTCAAATCACCTTCAAGCACTTGCCGCAGCGCCGCTTCACGCTGAAACCTGACATTCAGAAGCCCTTCCTCGACGCACTGGAGCGGATCACGGGGCTGATGACCGGCCCGCGCGGCGCTGGCCATGTCATCGCTTGCGCCGTCGTGATCGTCGGAGAGGGCGACACCCTATCCATCATCGACATCGCGATGACGGCCGCAACCCCGCACTGGATCCCGTTCGGGTCGATGGCGGAGTATCGCCTGCTTGTCGCGAGCGATGATCAAGGCAGGGGGTATTTCAAGAGCCTGGACTATGGGCAGGACAACGCCATCGCCGCGCTCCTGCTGACGGATACAGGCGATTCCGGCACGGCCGTGTTCCTGATCGACGAGCAGCCGACGGATGCGCAGGTGCAGGCGATCAAGGCGATCGAAGACAAGGGCATCCCGGTTTGGCGCTGCGATATCGCGGAGGGACGGCCAACCTTGCCGCCGCGGCGGTCGCGAACCAGCCCAACAGAAGCAGGCGTGCCGGGTGGGACGGCGCCATGATGCGGGCTGTGACGGCAGTCGCGCTCTGCGCGGCCTTGGCAGCGACCAAGCCTTGCCACGCGCAGATGTCTCCACCCTCCGTGCCGCCACCAACGTCTGCGCCGCCGACCATCTACACCCCGCGCGAGACCGTCCAGCGTACGCCGATGCGCGTTTCGGTTCTGGACGGCCGCAGCTTTCGCGACGTGGGCACCGGCGCGAGCTACCGGCTTTACGGGATCGAGACCTGCGAGCCCGGACAAGTCGCCGAGCTCGGGCCGCAGCTTTGGCCCTGCCATGTCGTGCCGGTGGCCTGGCTGGTTTCGGCGACGCTCAACAAATGGGTCGCCTGCAATGTCTTGGTGGAGAAGGACGGCATCCGCCATGCGCGCTGCGCCAGCAACGACTTCCCCGATATGGGGCTCGAATTGCTGCGGATTGGCGCAGCCGTGGTCGATGTGGCGGAGAGCGGCCCCCTGATCGATCTCTACAGAAACGCCGAGGCAGAGGCGAAGCGCAGTGCCCGCGGGTTGTGGGGCTCGACCTTCGAGATGCCCTGGGCCTTCCGGCAGCGCCAGGCCACGCAGCCGCCATCGCAGCCGCAATGACCACAGAACGGGACTTTCGCTTCACGCTGGAATCGTCTATCTATTTATTATGTTGACCGTTCGTGAACTCACTTTGACGATGTTCGGCAGTGCCCTGCTCGCGGGCTGCGCTGTGCAGCACGAGGCGCAAATGTCGCTGGCGACGCCCATCGCCGCCCCTGCCCGCGATGCGCTCCACACGCCGGATCAGGTCCGCGCGGGTCGTCTGGAATATGCGCCGGACCGCTCGACCTTTGCGCCAGTCCTGACGGAACGGGTCGCCTATCCGACGCAGCCGCAGGCGCAGAACGCCTTCCTGCGCTCGCAATGGAGTGCTGTCCGTTTCTCGGGGGTCACAAAAGGTCCCGTTCAGCCCATCACGTTCGCCGGACCGAGTTATCCAGCCGCGAGCGTGCGGCTTTTCGCCTGCAGGCCCGGCGCGCTCGACGGCCAGACCGGGCGGATGGTGCGATATCGCGGTCCCGTCGTTCTATGTTCCACCGAATTCCTCGACGACGCCGGCCAGCGCCTGTGGCGCGCCCCGATCAACTTTTACTTCCACCAAAAAGCCTGGCGCATGCACGATCCCGATCCATCCAGTGCTCCGCCGCCTTGGCTTCATCCCGAACCGTCTCCAGTGCGGTCCTGGAATCCCTTCGGTGACCGGACCTAGATGTCATCGATCGTCAGCTTGCGCCCGCGCGTCAGGCCGTGGCTGGCGCAGTCGCGGAGCCAGATCACATCCCGGCAGGCCAGCAGCACTGCGAGCACGGGATCACCGTCAGCCGCGCCGAGATAACGCTCGCCGAGCGCCTTTGTCGCGTCGTTGCAGTCCATGCCCTCGGGCAGGATGATCGTGAACGTCTGCTTCTCCCGCGTACTCTCATCGGTCATGCGAGACGCTCCTTCTGCACATGGCGCTCGGTAAACACCTTGGCCGCGCGATAGGCCGGATCTCCGATGGCACGCGTCAGCCACCATGCCACGGCGATCACGATCGCCATCGACAACGCCAAGATTCCGCCGAACCCGATCACGCTGGCCAAGCCGCTCCAGCCGATCGCGATCATGATCGGCGGATGGATCAGATAGATGGCATAGGACCAGGCCCCGAGGCTCGAGCCGATCCGGACAGCGATGTCGTTCGTGAGCAGCGCGGTCGACAAGGCGCTGCGCACGACGATCCAGCCCGCGATGGCGGCGACGCTGACGATCCCCACGCCGCTCAAGGGGCCGATCATGACGCGCGGCAGCAGCGCCATCACCGTGATGAGGCCGATCAGTTCTGTCCACGTCAGGGCGGGGACATGGCGCGGCCAGCGCCAGTCGGTGCGCCCGACCCATTCCCGGCCGATCCAGAAGCCGAGCATCAGCGGCTCGATCCGGAACGCCCAGGCGAGGCTCGTCTGCCATGGTCGCAGGAAGAACACGCCGATGAAGAGGACCGCGAGTGTCAGGCCTCGCAGGACCGGCACAGGGATCAGGAACAGTGCTGGCGCGACCAGATAGAACTGCAGCTCGAGTGCGAGCGACCAAGTGTGCTGCAGGAAATTGCCGCTGCCGCACCCAGTCACACCTAAGAAGCACCGCCCGAAATGCCCGTTCGCGGTGAAGGTGAAGGCGCTCGCGAGATCGGCCCAAGGGAGAGTAAACTGCGGTAGTGCAATGGCTATGACGCCCATCACGATCAGCATGGTCCAGCACAGCGGTATGATCCGAGCGAGCCTACGGATGTAGAAGGCGCTCGCCGTGCTTCCGAACGCGCCTGATCGCTGATGCAGGTTCTGCAGGGACAGAGCGACGACAAAGCCCGAGATCGCGAAGAACAGATCGACCCCGACGCCGAGCGCCGGAATCGCCAGCCAGGATGGAACCTCCCCTGCCTGGCCAAGGAAGAACGGCGCATGGGACAGGCAGACCATCAGCGCGGCAACACCGCGCAGAAAGTCGAGATTGGCGAGACGGGCATCGGCACCCTGCCCTCCTGATGGTGATTGATCGCTCGACATCGTAAGGTCATTATAATATACTGCTGAACACATGTCAGGCCGTTGTTCGACCCTTTCCGTGATGCTCGCCGGGCTCGCTTGCGGAGCACCGGGGGAGACGTTCGCGCAAACCGCGGCCCAGTTCGACTGGCGCGACATCACTTATGCGGACCTCCGGCTGCCGAACGAAGCCGCGCGGTCTTATGCCGAGATCTGGGCCGACAGGCTCAACGAGAACAATGCGCACTATGCGCGATCCGGCGACACACGGTTCGCCGCAGGCAATGCGCCAGCGGTCGCCTCCGCCTTCGTGGTCCGTTCGCCGACCAGGATCGTTGTCCTCTCGGTCTTCAATGCCGTCAGCGCCTGCAAGACCGTCCGGCATGATGAACGTCACAAGGTCACTGTGAAACGCTGCCCGATGCGTCTGGCGATCTACGATCAAAGCCAAGGCGGCGGGGCTGGTAGCGTGCTTGATGCCGGTAAGGGCTGCTTCCTGGAATTTGGGGACCCGCGCCGCGCCTTCACCTCGGACCGGGAGGCCGGCTCCTACGCCGCCTACGACCTCGCCACCCGCACCATCCGAACCGGCCTCGTGATCGGCGGCCAGGCCGTGGCCGGTTGCGATCTCGTCATTCCGATTCCGCGCGGCAGCTGACGCACCAAGACCCTTCCGGGAAGCAAGACCATGTTGGGAGAACTCATGACCTGGCATTCAACCGATCGCTCATCTCAGCCCTTATGGCAGCCCTCTTCCGTTGGGCTGGCAGCATGCCGCAGGAGCCGGCCGCCGGATCAAGGCTGCCCTTCCGGCGCGCCTCACGGCGCGGCCTTGACCGAGATCCGCCTTCCCGCGGCGGACGCTGCCCGGCCCCTCAACGGAAGGAGAACCGCCATGTGCCTCACCACCCTCGCCACCTGCGCCCTGCTCGCCGCCATGCCGCCTCCGGCCGCTGCCCAGGCGCTCGATCTCGAGCGCGGCGACTATGTGGTGAAGGAGTATCCCTGCACCGAAGCGCCTTCGCCCGCGATCCTCAGCTTCGACGGTCGCCAGTTCGGCAACAAGGGGGTGCAGTGCACGCTTCAGGACGCTGGCCGAGCCGGAGACAGCTATGCCGTCACCTGTATGGAGGGAGGCGACGCCAGCACCCGCGAAACCCAAAGATGGACTTATCGGCGGATCGACCGGCGCTCCTTCTCCGTCAATGGCGCGGTCTTCCGCTTCTGCCCGGTGCAGCGATGAGACGCCGTGTCGTAGTATTCACCGTTGCGGCGATGGGCTGTTTCGCGGCGGCTCCGGCAAGCGCCAATGGTTACACGCGAGATGCGCAATCCTGTGACCTCAACCAGCGCACGCGTCTGACCGATCTCTGCCCAAATAGTTTCGGGCTGCCGACTTACGGCTCAACCCAGGATATCATGGCGCGCAATCCCAACATCGCCGGTATGATCGTCGATTCTGCCAACCGCTACGGCGTCGATCCACGCTTGGCGCTTGCGGTTTCGGCCCATGAAGGCGCGATGTCAGCCTGCGCCGGGTCCCCCACGGGAGTTCAAGGCCCGATGCAGCTGACGCAAGCGACGGGGCGCGGCTACGGCATGGACCGGGGTGTCCTCCCCGACAACATCAATGGCGGGATGCTGACCTTGCGCGACGCTATCCGGAGTTGCGGCGACGACCAGAACATCCGGTGTCTTGCCGATCGCTACAATGGCAGCACCGAGATTCAGCGTCAGAACTGGACCAACGACGTCACGCGTCGTCTGGCTTCCCTCAATCAGGCCGGTCAGGCAGCTCCGACCGGCTGCGACGGACAGGCCCAGTGCATCATGGGACCGGGGGATTTTCCGGGTGGGCGCACGCCGGTGGCCGCCACGCCCCCTGCCCCCGCGTCTACGGATGTCATGGTGGGTGTCGGCCAAGTCTGAGGACGTGGAAGGCGAAGCGACCGGATGAGCGAACGCGGCGTGAAGAAAGGCCCTGAATCATGATGACGGCGGGAGATGTTTGGCCGTGGATCGGGACGGTGGTTGCCGGCGTCGCGCTCGTTGCGGCCGTGGCCATCACTTGGCTCGCGCTGCTTCGCTGGCTGATCGTCATCGTCCCGGCGATTGTTCTGGTCGGCTTTGCCTTCCTGCCGGAGCTGCAGCTGAGGTTCACGGCTGTGCTCATCGGCCTGCTGGCGATCCTGTATGTGCCATTATTGGCGGCCGCGTGGGTCTGGCGTCAAGTCACAGGCCTCCGCCCTGTGTCTTTCGCCAGAGCCGGTCCGCCCTCAGCCCTTGAATTGGCCCATCAGATGTTTGCCGACGAAGAGGCCCGCGACAGGGCTGACCGGCAAGGCAAGGCCGTCACGGAGATGCACGATCAGGATGACCGCGACAGCCGTGCGCGTGATCTGGAACGGCAGGGGATGGTCAGCCTGTGGAGCCGACAGTAGCCGGTGGATCGATGGCGGCACGCGCGGCTTGGCCCGACCCGCTCAGGCGCCGCTTTTCTCCAGCATCTTCGCCAAAGTCTTCCGGGTGCGCTTCTCGCCTTTGGAGAAGGACGCCAGCTGCTCGGCGTCGATCCCGACCTTCTCCAGGTCCTTCTGCACGCTCTCCGGATCGAGCCCGAGCAATTCGATGAAGCTCATCTTCTGGCTGTCGGCGATGCGCTGCAGCAGGCTGATCGTCGGGTTGCCCTCCCCGCGCATCAGCTTCCACAGCGTGCCCTTCGAGATCCCCGAGCTTTGCAGGAAGGCCTCAAAGGTGTCGTGGCGTTTCGAGATCTGATGCAGCCGGATCATGATCCACAGATGCACAAAGCGCTCCCCGTCCCGGCCGAGGAGTTCCGTCATGTTCATGTTTTTGAGCCCAAATCGCGCGTTTCCCCATCTTCATATTGTCCCAAATCTTCCCATGTGTCGATGGAATTCGAGAGGGCGGCATCGTTGAGTGCTGTCGCTAAGTGATTGAAAAACAACATGTCGACCTCTGCGTTTGTGCCAGTTCCCACAACGCAGGCGGTATCGCTCAACTCTGTGGCTGTTCAACGGCACATTGACCATTGATGATTCCAGTCATTATAATGACCGATGTAATGCCTCGTATGAGGTCCAGGCAGGCGGTTGTGGTGGAGGTGAGCATGCGCAGGTTCATCCGTTCTCTGACCTTCAGCGCCATCCTCGCTGTCAGCGCGGGAGCTTCTGCAAAAGCCCAGGACGCGGAGTTCGGCTGCAAGGTGCTGCTCTGCGCGGCCGCCAACAACCCGTCCTGGCCGTCCATCCCCTATTGTGTCCCCGTGATGAACCAACTCCATGCCATGATGCGGAGCCTGCGCTTCCGCTGGCCGGTCTGCACAGCTGCAGGCACCGGCGCGCCAGGCTTTGAACCCTATCAGCCCTGCCCTGACGGTTGGCAACAGACCAGCAGCCAGGTTGGCGGCGGTGACGCGGGTACGAGCACGTCCCTCCAGCATGGCGGCAACGATCTGTGCGCCCGGCGCCTGCCGCCCCAATCCGCCGCGCATTCGCTCAACGCCAGCGTGCCGGGTGGACAGATAAAGTGTCCGGGGACTGACGGTGACAATGGCAGCATCATGGGCTCAAGCCAGGGATGCATCGAGTACAGGCCAAGGCCCCGCAACGAGCGACCGTATTTCTTTGATGTGCGCAATGCGGCAGGAAACCAAACCCGCGTCTGGTTCAATGTCCGCTGAGGTTTGGATCGCTCACCGAGGCCGCGCCATACCGTGTCGCGCCATTACGCGCCATGGTCGTCCAGTGACGCGGTCTGGGCTTTCGCCCTGTCTGTCGACAAAAGGGCGTCGGCATCCACCTTGAGGGCTTTGGCGAGTTTCTCGATCGTATCGATCGTGGGTGAGCGCTGTTGGCGCTCGATCATGCCAGTATAGTTGCGATTGATGCCGGCAAGTGCTGACAGTTCTTCCTGGCTGTAGCCGCGTGCAAGCCGCAACGTCCTGACATTCCTCGCGACTGTCTGTTTGAGCCCCATGCCCTGACAGACAGCCCAAACCGGCCATTGATCGACCTACGATAGTAGGGAATCGTCATATCGAGAGGCGAAAATAGCGTTGTCCTGCGGTGCGCGTCCTAATACTGCCATGTTTCAGCAACGTCTTGGTCCTGTCGTATGTTCGACCGCATGTACCCCGGAGCCGATGGTGTCCGATGAAGGTTCAAGCAACAAGACTACGTATTGCCAAGATGACATCGACGACCTCGCCTACTCATACGTGCTGTCTCACGGCTATGAGGGTACGCTCGCGATGTTTGACGATCTCCTGGCACACCGCGCTCGAGATGATGTCGGACCTCAAGACGTTGTGGCGGTTCTCTGCCGCCGCATTCTTGATGCGATCAATGACGAGGCCGCCACCATCTCGCGCATTCTCGACAGGATGATCCTGACTCCGCACAATGGTGTGCGTCATTCCATGGCAGCCGTCGCAATTCCGGGACCGGACCCCATTGATCGACACATTGGCGATCGTTTTCGGCAGCGGCGATCCGAACTTGGACTGTCACTCGCCAGACTGGCCGCGGATCTGGCGCTGACGCCGGACGAGCTGGCGTTGATCGAAGAGGGCACGACACGTCTCGATGCCGTGGCGCTCGAGCGTGCGGCCGCGCGTCTTGACGTCCCTGCTGCCTACTTCTTTCAACCATTCCGGCCCGACGAGGATGTCAGCGTCGCGGCCCAATCGCTGACGCGCTGATCCGATTCGGCCAGCCTTCCGGGGCGACGCTCGGTTCCGGCCACGCCTGCGGCGCCGCTCTGCTTGGCTCACCTCACGGGCGCCGTATTTCCCCGTCTGGCTGATCGCCCAAGACAACATGAACTGCTGCCGCCGGCCACGCCGGCGGGCCAGGGGTTTCATATTTCTGGTCTGGTTTCATCATGCGCGCCAGGACTGGCGCGGAAGGAAGAGGGAGGTGTTCCCCTCCCCCTTCCCGCAAGCGTGGCGAGGGGTGTCCCCAGTCTTCCGCCGCTGACGCGCCGTGCAGACCGCCGCCGATCCCGCGCGCGAAGCTTGCCGGGATCGCCAGCGCCTCCGGTGGGTGATCCCCCTCCCCTTCGCCGCGCTTGCCCCATCCCCCTCCCCGGTTCGCCACCTGGCAGGGATCAGGGCGGCCCCTGACCCCTGCGGGTCATTGGGGTGGACAGCCCTCGCAAGCCATGGAGAGAAAGATGACCACCATCAACAATCAGACAACCGACCAATCTCGTAACCAGACGGTCGCACTGTCGAAGCTGACCGCCAGCAAGGACAATGTCCGCCGTGTCGAGAGCGAGGCGGGCCTGACCGAGCTTGTCGCCTCGATCCGCGCCCATGGCCTGTTGCAGAACCTCACTGTGCGCCCGAACGACAAGGGCAAGTACGAGGTCGTGGCGGGCGCGAGGCGTTTGGCGGCGCTCCGCACCCTCGCCAACGAGAAGGGGAGCGGCTGGACCAAGAAGTCCCCCATCCCGGTCCTTATCCTCGACCAGCATAACGATACGGAAATCTCGCTGGCGGAAAACACCGTGCGGCAGAACATGCATGTCGCCGATCAGGTCGAGGCCTTCCGCAAGCTGATCGAGGATGACGCCATGACGCCCGAGCAGGTGGCCGACCGGTTCGGCATCAGCACCATGACCGTGCGCCGCCGCATCAAGCTCGCCAAGGTCAGCCCGCGCATCATGGACGAGTTCCGGGTGGGCCAAGTGACCTTGGGCCAGATGGAGGCGCTGGCCATCGCTGACGATCACGGCGAGCAGGAAAGCGCTTTCTTCGAATTGCCCGACTGGAACCGCGACGAACGGCATATCCGGGCGCGTCTCACGCAGGAGAAGATCAGGGCCGACAATCGCTTGGTCCGCTTCGTCGGCGTCGAGGCCTATGTCGATGCTGGAGGCGCGATTACCCGCGACCTGTTCAGTGAGGACAGCGATCTTTACCTCGACGACAAGCCTTTGGTGATGACGCTTGCCATGACACGGCTGGAGGAAGAGGCGCAGGCGATCCAGACGGCGGAAGGCTGGAAATGGGCCGAGTTCTATCTCAGCGAAAGCGACGCCCGCGAACGCCTTCCCGTGATCGCCTCGCACAAGCGCGAGCACACGGACGAGGAGAGCGCCGAGGTTGCAGCCCTGTCGGCCTACTTCGAGGAGAACGAAGGAGCCTATGATGCCGGGCAGATGACCGAGGAAGAAGCCGCCGAGTATGAGGCGAAGCTGGCGCGACTGGACGCGATCGACACCGAGTGCATGGGCTACGACACGCAAGAGAAGGCGCTGGCGGGAATCCGGCTCCATATCGATCATGACGGCCAGCTTGGCGTTCGCAGCGGTCTTCTCAAACCCGCCGAGCAGCATGAACTGGCGCAACGTCGCCGCGAACGGGAACGGGCCGAGCGTGAAGCCGAGGCGGAAGCGCGGGGCGAGGCCTACATGCCGCCGGAGGCGAACAATGATCCGCTGCCGCCATGGGAGGAGCCTGAGCCTGCGGAGGGCTACAGCCAAGCACTCTCCTTGGACCTGACCCATCTGCGGACTGCGGCGCTCGCCTATGAGGTCAGCCAGCGCCCCGACGTGGCCTTGGCATTGATCGTCCATGCGCTGGCGGGCCGCTGCCTCTATGCCAACCGCTTCGGCCATCACGACGCCGACAGCCTGATCCGCATCAGCGGAACCAAACAGGGGAGTTCCAGCGCCAAGATCGATCCGGACAACGCCGCCGCCTTCACGGCGCTGTCGGAAGCGCAGGAGAAGGTGCAGGCCAAGCTGCCAGCGGATCGCACGGAGCTTCTGGCATGGTGTCTCGCGGCCTCACGCAAGACCTTGCTGGACGTGCTGGCAACTTGCGTGGCCGATCAGCTGGACGCCGTGCGCTTCGACAGCAAGCCCCACTACGCCGCCGACCGGATCGCGGAGGCCGTATCGCTCGACATGGCGGCATGGTTCACCCCCAGCGAAACCTTCCTGAAACGCATTACCAAAAAGATGATGGCGAGCGCCGTCACCGAGGCCGGATGCGCACCGGAGGTTGCTTCCGCGATCCTTGGCCTCCCCAAGGCCGAGGCGGTCCAGACGGCGCAGGAAGCCTTGCAGGGCAAGGGCTGGCTGCCCCCGGCGCTGCGCATGCAGACTGCCATCCTTGCCACGACCAGCGAAGCGGCGGCGGCAGAAGTGACGTCAGAAGGTGGTGAGATTGCTGGCGACGGTGCAGATATCGGCGATACCGACCCTCCGCAGGCTCCCGATGATGGAGGTGGCCAGACTGGCAGTGCTGAGGCGCTGATCGCCGCCGAGTGAGCGTCTGATCAGGAGCACAGGAAGTCCGGGCCGGAACCTGAGGGTTTCGCGCCCGGCCTTTC
The DNA here is from genome assembly GCA_019745195.1 of Beijerinckiaceae bacterium. GTDB lineage: Bacteria > Pseudomonadota > Alphaproteobacteria > Rhizobiales > Beijerinckiaceae > Allobosea. The sequence continues at coordinate 20,864 of JAIETL010000063.1, read as the reverse complement.
GCCGTGTGTGTCCGCCGCGCCTTCTCCCGCTTGACGGCATGGAACCGTCGCGCGGGATGCTGGCTGTGGCACCGTGGAGGCCCGAAAACTCTCTCTTATTTCCCAGGATACGACCGGCTCGTCACTTCGTCATGAAGACGGGGGAGATCGACGATGTGCAAGATCTCAAGCACGTCACCTTGGCGATGGACCCAACTTATCGATGGCGGGAATTCAGGGGAGCACGTCACGCTATTTCAGAAAGAGTTTGATGCCATAGGCGACAACAGCCAAGGCCAGAATGCTGGCGATCCAGATTCCAACAAACCAGCCAAGTTTCTTCCAGATGCCGGTGCCCGCCTCCGGGGTAGGCACTTTCGCCGGGCTTGACTGTTCCATCAGTGGTATCCCCCGACGGCGTTCACCTTGCCTCTGAATACCCAGTACGAATACGCCGTATAGGCCAGAATGATGGGCACCAACACGACAGCGCCAACCAACAGGAAAGCGAGGCTGTTGTCCGGTGCTGCAGCATCCCAGATCGTCACGCTATTTGGAACGATGTGCGGATAGAAGCTGATCCCAAGCCCGATAAAGCAGAGCACAAACAACGACAGGGACGCGAGAAACGGGCTGACTTCGCGCCGTTCGGTAAGTCCCTTGAGCAATACAAAGGCGGCTACGAGAACGAGTGCCGGGATCGGGACCGCAAGGAGCACATGCGGCCATGAAAACCACTTGTGCATGTAGACCGCATTCAAAAATGGTGTCCACGCGCTGACGAGACCAATTAGAACAAGGGTCGCGGGTGCCACCCAGAAGGCGATGTCATAGGCGCGGCGCTGGACATGGTTCTCGGTTTTCCAGATCAGCCAGGTTGCCCCCAGGAGCGCATAGCCGATCACGAGGGCGAGGCCGGTCAGCAGGCTGAACGGGGTCAGCCAGTCCCACCAGCCGCCGGAATAGGCCCTGCCGACCACGGGAATGCCCTGAACTAGTGCGCCCAACGCTACACCCTGGGCAAAGGCAGCAATGGTCGAGCCGCCGGCAAAGGCCCAATCCCATAGGAATTGGCCACGCTTGGTCTTCCAGCGGAATTCAAAGGCGACACCCCGGAAGATCAGGCCCAGAAGCATGATCGTGATCGGGGCATAGAGCGCAGGCATGATGATCGCGTAGGCGAGCGGGAACACGGCAAAGAGACCGCCGCCGCCGAGCACAAGCCATGTTTCATTGCCATCCCAGACAGGCGCAACGGAGTTCATCATTTCATCCCGGTTTCGCTCTCCCTTGACGAAGGGAAAAAGAATGCCGACGCCGAGATCGAAACCGTCGAGGATGACATAGGCGAGAACGGCGAAGGCAATGAGGCCAGCCCAGATGAATGGCAGATCGAGTGTCATGGCTATCTCCTCATTCCGCCGGTTGCAGTGCGCCGGCGGCATCCATCGCGGGAGCAGGCATGATGCCCCCGGCACGGATCGGCTCGTCCGGATCGAGGCCCGGTTCATGCGGGTGCGGCGGCTTGTTCATCAGGCGAAGGATATAGAACGTCCCGGCCCCAAAGAGCGCGAAGTAGACGACGATGAACGCGATGAGCGAGGCCCCGACAGCCGCTGCGGCGATGGGCGAAGCGGACTGCGCAGTCGTCAGCAATCCGTAGACCGTATAGGGCTGGCGGCCGACTTCGGTCGTGATCCAACCCGCCAGCACGGCGATGAAGCCGGAGGGGCCAAGCAGGATCGCCGCCCGGTGCATCCACGGCGTATCGTAAAGTCGGCCCCGATAGCGCAGCCAGAGGCTCCAGATGCCAAGGCCGAGCATGGCAAACCCGATGGCGATCATGATGCGGAAACTCCAGAACACGATCGCTACCGGCGGCTGCTTGTCGACGGGGATCGTATCGAGCCCGGCCAGCGGCGCATTGAGATCATGCTTGAGGATGAGCGATGACAGCTTAGGGATCTGGATCGCGTAATCGATCCGCTTTTCGGCGGAATTTGGAATACCGAACAGGATCAACGGCGCGCCATCGGGGTGGCTGTCGTAGTGGCCCTCCATTGCCATCACCTTCGCGGGTTGATGCTCTAGCGTATTGAGGCCATGAAAGTCGCCCGCCACGATCTGGATTGGCGCAACAATCGCGGCCATCCACATCGCCATGGAGAACATGATGCGCGCGGCCTGATTGCTGCGATCGCGCAACAGGTGCAGCGCGCCCACCGCCCCCACGACAAAGGCTGTCGTAAGGTAAGCGGCAAGCACCATGTGGACCAAGCGGTATGGGAAGGACGGGTTAAAGACGACAGCCCACCAGTCGGTTGCAATGAACTGCCCGTTGGCGTTGATTGCATAGCCGGCAGGCGTCTGCATCCAGCTGTTGACGGACAAAATCCAGAAGGCCGAGAAGAAGGTCCCGAAGGCAACCATCAGCGTTGCGAGGAAATGCAGCTTCGGCCCGACGCGTTCGCGGCCAAACAGCATCACGCCAAGAAAGCCTGCCTCAAGGAAGAAGGCGGAGAGAACCTCGTAGCCCATAAGCGGGCCGAGCACCGGGCCAACCTTATCCGAGAAGACGCTCCAGTTCGTGCCGAACTGATAGCTCATCACGATGCCTGACACGACGCCCATGCCGAAGGCAACGGCGAAAATCTTTTTCCAGTAGTTGAACAGATCGACGAACACCGAACGACCCGTCCAGAGCCCGAGACCGTTCAGCACCGCGAGATAGCTCGCCAGCCCAATCGAGAAGGCGGGGAAAATGATATGAAAGCTGACGGTGAACGCGAACTGTATGCGCGCGAGCACAAGCGGGTCAAACAGGTCCATGGCAGGCCTCATATAATCACTATTTTTGATACCACTTATTGCAGAGCGCGCATAAAAGCAATATGAGTGATGTCACTTTTCGTCACAGGAGACATGCCTTGCGGCTGACCCAGTATTCGAACTTCGCCCTTCGCACTCTCCAGTTTCTGGCTCTGCGCGCGCCTGAAATCGTGACAGTGGACGATGTTGCCCGGGCGCATAAGATTTCGAGGGCGCATCTCGTTAAGGTCGCCTACGATCTGAGCCAGCGCGGCTATATCGAAACCCTGCGTGGCCGCAACGGCGGCATGCGTCTGGCGCGGAAGGCCGAAGACATCACCGTCGGCGAGATCATTCGCTGGACGGAAGCACCGCTTGAACTCGTGGAGTGCTTCAATCCCGACACAAACACATGCCCGCTGCAGGGACACTGCCATCTTTCCCGTGGAATTCAGCGCGCTTTGCGGGCTTTTCTGTCCGTTCTCGATGATTTGACGATCGCAGACATCACCATGAACCGCGGAACCCTGCTCGGCCTTCTGGAGACCAGCACCGAGGAAACGAAGGCTGAAACGCTTCAGCATTCGGGCGCGCAATAGAGCCTGTAGAGCGTTTCGAGAATTTCCCGCACCTCTTCACTTGCCAGCCGGTAGTAGATGATCTGCCCGTCCCGGCGCGTCTCGACGAGACGCAGAGCCCGCATCTTGCCCAGGTGCTGCGACAGGGCGGCCGGGCTGAGCCCGACGATCTCTGCGAGCTGGCCGACGGATTTCTCTCCCTCAAGTAGGTTGCACATGACCATCAGCCGCTTGGCGTTGGCCATGGCGCCAAGGACGATCGAAGCCTCCTCAGCTCGCGCTTCGAGGGCACTTAAAGAAACATTCCGAATGTCTATTTTCATGATTGACATTTAAGCATCTTCGAAGATATTAAGCAATCAATTTTCACAGGAGGCCACCATGGTCAATGTCGGATCGATCGATCGCGCTCTTCGCTTTGTGCTGGGCGCCGTGCTGCTTGCCGCGCCTTTTCTGCCGCCGCTGGCGGGCTATTTCGCAGACTTCGGCGTCTGGAAGTATGCGATCGCCGGAGCCGGCGTCGTGATGCTCGGCACCGCGATCTTCCGTTTCTGCCCTGCCTATACGCTCTTCGGTATTCGCACCTGCTCGATCGGCAAGTCCTGATCTGGACGGGACGTACGGAAATTTGACTGTGGCCTGACGAGCAGCAGCACAGGTGCTGCCCGGATAAGTCCGGTCGGTTTCAATCACGCTCACAAGGAGTTTTGAAATGTCGAAATTTCCTATCGCAGTTGCTCTTGTCGGACTGCTGGCCGCCGCTCCAGCATGGTCCAAGTCTCTGACTGCAGAGGCTCGGTCTGCACTCGATTCTGCCCTACAAGATGAACGTCATGCGGAAGCGGTATACGGCGCTGTTCTCCGCAAGTTCGGAGATGTAAGGCCCTTTTCGAACATCATCGTCGCAGAGCAACGGCATCAAGCCATGCTATTCGATATGTATAAAGCCTATGGCGTCTCCGCTCCTGAAAATCGCTATGCCACGGGTGCACTACCGGTGCCGACTGTTCCCGAAACTCTCGCCGAGGCCTGCAAGATCGGTGTTGAGGCCGAAATCGCCAACCGCGATCTTTATGACCGCACTTTGCTTCCCGCAGTCAAAGGCTACCCCGACATCACCCTGGTCATGGAGCGTTTGCGCGACGCATCGGAAGAAAACCATCTTCCCGCGTTTCGGCGCTGCGCCAACCGGGGCTGACTCCGGAACTATCGACAGTGATGTCGCGTTACTTTGAATTGCAGGAGCCGATTGACCCACAATGACAACCTTCACTCCTTACGCATCCCTGTTCGGCGGTGTCCTGATCGGCCTCGCAGCCGTCATCTTGATGGCCTTCAACGGTCGCATCGCTGGCATGACGGCGATGCTTGGCGGACTGTTGGAGCCGCAGCACCCTGATGCCCCCTGGCGCATCGCGTTCTTGGCGGGAGCCATTGCTGCGCCGTTTGTTGCGACCTTGCTCGGGGCGGAGTTCAGCTTCGCGTCGCCGACCACCGGCGCTGTCCTTGCCCTGGGTGGCGTGATCGTCGGGGTTGGCGTGACCTACGCCTCAGGCTGCACCTCGGGGCATGGGGTCTGCGGCATTGCCCGCCTCTCACCCAGATCCATCGTTGCCACCGCGACTTTCATGGCGACCACATTCGCCACCGTGACGATCATCCGCCATGGCTTTGGAGGCTGAGCGAGATGAAGCGCATCCTGTCCGCCCTCGCTGCCGGCATGATCTTCGGCACCGGCATCGCCATCTCCGGCATGGGCAACCCCGCCAAGGTTCTGAACTTCTTTGATCCATTCGGCACCTGGGACCCCAGTCTGGCGTTTGTCATGGGCGGAGCCCTGCTAACCGCAGCCCTTGGCTACCGGCTCTTGTTCGGTCGTCGTCAGACCCCGCTCTTCGACACAAAGTTCCATCTGCCGACGGCGCGGACCATCGACGCCAAGCTGGTCGGCGGGTCCGCGTTGTTCGGCATTGGCTGGGGCATTGCAGGCTTCTGCCCCGGCGGTGCCGTCCCGGCGCTTGGCTTCGCGCCGTGGCCGACCGCCCTGTTCCTGATCGCGATGGGTGGAGGAATCCTGTTTGCCCGCTGGCTCCAGGGCATCCCCCGTCGCCAAACCGCATGACCCCATGAAGAGGAGGAAAACATGACCACCTTTGCCCCCATTCCGCATCCCGTGGAACTATCGGTGAAACCCGAGGTCACGGCTTTCTTCGATGCGCCAACCAATACCGTCACCTACGTGGTCAAGGACCCGGGCTCATCTTCCTGCGCGATCATCGATTCCGTTATGGATATCGACTATGCGGCGGGCCGGATCGCCTATGAATCGGCCGATCAGATCATCGCTTTCGTTCAGAAGCATGGCCTCAAGGTCGAGTGGCTGATCGAGACGCATGTCCATGCCGATCACCTCTCTGGCGCGCCCTATCTGCAGGGAAAGCTGGGCGGCAAGATCGGCATCGGCGAGAAGATCACCATCGTTCAGGACACCTTCGGAAAGGTCTTCAACGAAGGCAATGAATTCCAGCGCGACGGCAGCCAGTTCGACCAGCTCTTCAAGGACGGAGACGAATACAAGATCGGCTCGATGACAGCCTTTGCCATGCATACGCCCGGCCACACTCCGGCCTGCATGACGCATGTCATCGGCAACGCAGCCTTTGTTGGCGATACCCTGTTCATGCCGGATGGCGGCTCCGCCCGCGCTGACTTCCCAGGAGGTGACGCCCGCACGTTGTATCGCTCCATCCAGCGGGTCCTGTCGCTGCCATCGGCGATGCGCCTGTTCATGTGCCACGACTACGGGCCGAACGGGCGCGACATCCGCTGGGAAACCACGGTCGCCGAGCAACGCGCCCACAACATCCATGTGAAGGATGGCATCAGCGAAGACGAGTTCGTCGCCACCCGCGAAGCCCGCGACAAGACGCTTGGCATGCCGCGGCTCATCATTCCCTCGCTTCAGGTGAACATGCGCGCCGGTGCGCTGCCACCGCCCGACGACAACGGCAAGGTCTTCCTCAAGGTGCCGGTGAACACGCTGTGACCATCAACCAGAAGGATGCGATGACCATGACTGAAATGACCCCCTCCATCGGCTTGCCCGGCATCAACCGCCCGGCACCGGACTTTACCGCACAAACCACCGACGGGCCGCGCAGCCTCGCCGACTACAAGGGCAAGTGGCTTGTGCTGTTCTCCCACCCGGCGGATTTCACGCCGGTCTGCACGACGGAGTTCGTCGCTTTTGCAAAGCACCACGCCGCGTTCAAGGCGATTGGCTGCGAGTTGCTCGGCCTGTCGATTGACAGCATCTACGCGCACATCGCCTGGCTGCGGAACATTGAGGAAAACTTCGGTGTCGAGGTTCGCTTTCCGATTATCGAAGACCTCTCGATGAAGGTAGCCCATGCCTATGGAATGGTGCAGCCAGGCGCGAGCGATACCTCAGCTGTGCGCGCCACCTTCGTCATCGACCCCGAGGGCATTCTGCGGGCCATGCTCTACTATCCGATGAGCAATGGACGTTCGGTCGCCGAGATCCTCCGCCTCGTCGGCGCCCTCCAGACGAGCGATGCGCATAAGGTGGCCACGCCCGAGGGCTGGACCGCTGGCGAGAGCGTGATCGTGCCGCCGCCAAAGACGGCCGAGGAAGCACGCAAAAGATCTGATCAAGGGTTCGAAACGACAGATTGGTACTTCAGTACCCGCAAGGTCGCCTGACACCGATCCGGTCCGCTCACTCCGGTCGGACCGGAAGCCTCCACCATAAGAGATGGCAACTGCAGGGAGCGTGGCGCATGACACCAAAGATCATTGATCCGACCTTGTCGGTATCGGAACAAATCAAACCTGAAGACATCGCTGCGATCGTTAGCTCCGGGTTCAAATCCATCATCTGCAACCGCCCCGATGGAGAGGCCGTTGATCAACCAGCCTTTGCCAAGATCGAAACGGCGGCGAAGGCCGCCGGGTTAAGCGCAGCCTACCAGCCCGTCGTTTCCGGCAAGGTGAGCGACGAGGACTCCCTGGCTTTCGGCAGTCTGATGGACGCCTTGCCGAAGCCGGTCTTCGCCTATTGCAAAACCGGCACGCGCTCCACGACGCTGTGGTCTCTTTCAGAAGCCGCGCGCGGTCGGCCTCTGCCGGATATTCTCGCGACCACGAAAGCCGCCGGATATGACATGACCGACGTCGTCCAGCGGATCGCCCAAGCGAACCTGTCACCTCTGCCTGATCAAGATGGCTGATCCCTTGAAACGCCTGGTCTCGTTCTTGCCGATCCTGGGCTGGGCGCCGAAATACACCCGCACAGAAGCGCAAAGCGATCTGGTCGCTGCCGTGATCGTGACGATCATGCTTGTGCCCCAGAGCTTGGCCTATGCGATGCTGGCAGGCTTGCCGCCGCAGGTCGGACTCTATGCCTCGATCCTGCCGCTCATCGCCTACGCGCTGTTCGGTACGAGCCGAGCGCTGGCGGTGGGGCCGGTCGCCGTGGTGTCGTTGATGACCGCAGCTTCAGTGGGCCAGATTGCGGCTTCGGGGACCCCGGAATATCTGACGGCAGCAATCACCTCGGCTTTTCTTTCGGGCATCGTGCTGATTGCAATGTCAGTGTTGCGGCTGGGCTTCCTGGCGAATTTCCTCAGCCATCCGGTGATTTCAGGATTCATCACCGCCTCGGGCATCCTGATTGCGACGAGCCAGCTCAAGCACATTCTGGGGATCAAGGCGGAGGGCGATACGCTGCCGCATCTGGTGACCGGTATCTATCAAGGCATCGGTGGCATAAACCCTTACACCGTGGTCATCGGGGTTTCTGCGACGGCCTTCCTGTTCTGGGCACGCAAACGGCTGAAGCCCCTGCTGCTGGCGCGCGGCTTGAAGCCTCGTCCGGCGGATATGATTTCCAAGGCCGGGCCGGTGGCGGCCATTGTCCTTTCGATCCTCGCCGTGGTGGGCTTCGGCCTCGTCGAAAAGGGCGTGAAGATCGTAGGTGAAATTCCCGCCGGTCTGCCGCCCTTTGCGCTTCCGTCCTTCGACCTCGGCCTATGGCAACAATTGCTGCTGCCAGCCGTGCTTATCAGCCTTGTCGGTTTCGTCGAATCTGTGTCCGTCGCGCAGACGCTTGCGGCGAAACGTCGGCAACGGATCGTACCCAATCAGGAACTGACGGCGCTCGGCGCGTCCAACATCGCTGCGGCGCTCTCGGGCGGTTATCCTGTGACGGGAGGCTTCGCCCGCTCTGTCGTGAACTTCGATGCGGGTGCGGAAACGCCGCTTGCCGGGGCCTATACGGCAGCCGGCATCCTTGCAGCAACCGTCTTTCTCACACCGTTGTTTCGTTTCCTTCCGCAAGCCGTGCTGGCCGCAACCATCATTGTAGCCGTGCTTTCTCTGGTAGACATTGCTGCGATCAAGCGCACCTACGCCTATTCGAAGTCCGATTTTGCCGCGATGGCGGTCACGATCCTGACCGTGCTTCTCGTTGGGGTCGAAGCTGGGATCACGGCGGGCGTTTCCTTGTCGCTCCTGCTGTTCTTGTGGCGCACATCGCGCCCGCACATGGCCATTGTCGGCCAGGTGCCGGGAACAGAGCACTTCCGCAATGTCGACCGCCATCAGGTCATCACCGACCCGAGTATTCTGTCGATCCGGGTTGACGAAAGCCTGTACTTCGCGAACGCTCGCGCTTTGGAAGATGCCATTTATGACCGCATCTCTGGTCAACCATTGGTGACGAACGTCATTCTCATGTGTCCAGCCGTAAACGCTATCGACGCCAGCGCGCTGGAAAGTCTCGAAGCCATTGCCCATCGGCTCGACTCGGCAGAGGTCGGCTTTCATCTATCCGAGGTCAAGGGGCCTGTAATGGATGCACTGAAGCGATCGGACTTTTTTGACCACTTCAAGGGACGGGTGTTTCTCTCGCAGTTCGAGGCCGTTCAGACCCTTTCCGGGCGGGCTTCCGGTGAACCGCTCGCGGCAGGTTGAGACCACACGAAAGCTGCTGCCCACTTCGAGGTTGACGCCTCGGGCATATCCTCATGAGCTCTCAAGCCTACCGTCGCGCAGATAGAACATCCGGTCGAAACGGTCGAATATCTTCTCGTCATGCGTGACCGCGATGATTGACGCGTTCTGCTCGTTTGCCAGCTTGCGCAGCAAGTCCATGACGATACCGGCGCGCTTGGAGTCGAGCGCTGCGGTGGGCTCATCGGCCAGGATGATGCGCGGCTTGTTGGCCAGAGCTCTTGCGATCGCCACGCGCTGCGCCTCTCCGCCCGAGAGCGTGGCTGGCATTGAGGTGCCCCGATTGCCGACCTCGAGATAGTCAAGCAACTCCAGCGCCCGCCTACGAGCCGCCTTGCTGTCCGCTCCGGCCAACTGCAGCACGATCGCGATGTTGTCCGTCGCGTCGAGAAACGGCAGCAGGTTATGAGACTGGAAGATGAAACCGATCTTGTCGAGCCTCAGCTTGCGCAGGTCGCGGCGCTGCCAGCTTCCGTTTTCAATCACGCGCTCGCCGTCGAGATCCATTGAACCCGACGAAGCATCGAGAATGCAGCCGATCACGTTCAATAGCGTGGTCTTGCCGGAGCCGGACGGTCCCAGCAACGCCACAACCTCGCGCGGATGAACCTCGAGCGAAACCTCTCGTAACGCATCAACGCGCGTCTCGCCTTCGCCAAAATGCTTGGAGATGCGGTCGACCCGCACCAGCTGCGCAATCGCCTCAGACATCAACTAGCCTCCCAGCGCCGTTGCCGGATCGACCCTGAGGGCCGCGCGGACACCGAGCCCGCTCGACAGGAGGCAGACGATGAACACTACTGCGCCCAGCGCCAGCACGTTATCCGGTTCGAGGATGACCCGGCGCGGAAAGTAATCCTTGATGTTCAGGATCAGCAGAGCCCCGGTGAAGAACCCGATGAATCCCAGGGCCATCGCTTGCTGCACGATCATGGCGACGATCGTGCGATCCGGCGCTCCGATCAGCTTGAGTGTGGCGATCTGCTTCAGTTTTTCCATCGTCATCGTATAGATGATGAGTGCGATGATAACGGCCGAGACGACCAGAAGAAGCGACGTGAACAGCCCGATCTGGCGCCGTGCGCGATCGACCAGCGACTGGCTGAGGATGGCCTCCTGTGCCTCCTGCGTGATGGCCGACAAATGCTTCCAGCGCCGCACGGTCTCCGCCACCCCCTCCGGTGAGGCATGAGGCTTGAGCCGGGCGACAACGGCATTGACCGTGTCGCGGCCAGCTGGAGTTGCTCCACGTGCACGCTGCACACGCGATGCGGACGGAGAAAGATCAAACTGGAGCTTCTGCGCGTCCGCCAGCGTCATATAGACCGCCGGATCGCCACCAGAATTGACGTTGTTGATGGTGCGACCGACGACCGTGAATGTGCTGCGCCCGAATGGGACCCTGTCCCCAAGCACAAGGCCACTGGCGCGGTCGGCGACCAGTTCGAAATGGCTCTGGCCAATTCCGCGGCCATCCAGCAACGGTGGCGGGCCTCCGGGTCGCGTCGGTTCGTGGCCGATCACGTAGAGCCTCAGCTTTCGACCCTGATGTTCCGCTTCTGCGGTCTGGTATGTGATGCTGCCAGCGGACTCAACACCGGCGATGCGCGCGATCGCTTCACGCGTATCACCCGGAATACGCGAGGCTTCTGCAAAAGGGCCACGGGTGCTGGCCTCAACAATCCATAGATCAATGGCCGGTGCACGCGCGATAGTCAGCGCGTCGACCACCAAGCCGCGATAGATGCCGATCATCGCCAGCACCACGCCGAGCAAAAGCCCCAGACCCACACAAGTGAGCAGGAAACGCCCCAAGGAATGGCGGATGTCGCGATAGGCGAGGTTCATGGCCTCTTGCCCACAGAAGCTGGCATTGCAACGCGAGCCGCGCGGCCTTCGCGCAAGGCAGGATCGATGCGTGACACCACCAGTGCACCGTCCGGCAATCCACCGACGATTTCGAGGCGCGCATCGTCGCTGCGATGGCGGGTGCGGATCAGACGACGCTGAAGCGTGCCATCCTCGATGGTCCAGACTGTGCCCTCGCGCCCATCAAATCCCGAGACGGCAATCTCCGGCACCATCAGCGCGCGCGGCAGGGTCGCCACCGCGATGCGAAACTCGACCTGCTCGCCGAGGAAAACCTGCGTGGGCGGACTATTTCCTTTGATGAACACCTTGCGTTCTTCGGTTGTGCGGTCGCTTTCCAGTCCAATTCGGACAACTTGCCCGGTGAAGCTCTCCTGCGGACGCGAGCGCATCCTGGCCTCGACCATCTGGCCTTCTGCGATGTAACCAGCTCGCGCCTCGTCCACGAACGCGAGGCCCCAGAACGAGCCGGCCTCGACCAGTGTGAAGATGGGGTCACCGGCCTTGACCACGCTGCCAAGTTCTTTGTGCCGCTCGATCACGATGGCGTCGAAAGGGGCTGCAAGCGTTCGATGTCGCAGCATCGTCTCCTCGAACTGGAGTTGGGCGCGCGCATCGGTCAATTGCGCCTTCGCCGTCTCGATTTCAACGCCCGCGATGGTGACGTCAGCACGCGCCACGGCCGCGTCCCGTTGCGCTTCCTCAAGTGCTTGCTGCGTGACTGCCTCGCGACCAATCAGGGCTAGCCGTCGCGTTGCGACGAGTTCGCGCTGAGCAAGTACGGCAACGCTTTTCTCCTGATTGGCTGCTGAACGGGCGATCCCCACTTCGGCGATGCTGAGAGCCGCTCGGGCCTTGGCAACCTTTGCCGATTGCTCGCCAGGATCGAGCCTGGCCAGCACCTGCCCCTTTACGACGCGCTCGCCATGGTCCGCATTCAGCTCCGACAGTGTCGCACCAGCCTCAAAGCCGATACGGGAGAGAACACGCGCCTCGACCGAGCCGAGTCCGAAGACACGGATCGGCACATTCTCTTCGATGGCTGCGACCTCTACATTGACAGGCCTGTGGCTAACGAAAAAGACGCCAAGGGCTGCGATCGCGCCCAGTGCGACGACAGCCAGCCCATAACGCAGAACGGGTTTCATGCGTTACGACTTCGCATGGGCTTCGCGCTGCCGGGACTGTCGACCGCAGTCTCTCTCATCTCGAGGCCGGAGGCGGCCACCTGGGCAGGCCACCGAGGGGCAACGATCATCAGTCCGAGAAGGTCAATGTCATCATCGATCATCGCGTATCGTTGATGTTGCGGCACTTTGGCGCCCATTCTCTCCGCTCCTGCGGTTCCAACATAATGCGCCGGATCTAGCCTGACATGTTCAAAGCTGCGCTGCGCTGGATCAATCCCCGAAGGGCTGGCTACAAGGTCATCAATTGCAACTTCAGTTGACAGTTCGCCGGAAAATGCGCGCCAGCTGTCGATATTGCGCCAGGGCACGGCAATGAGCACGGGCACGCCAAGTTCGATGGCTTCAGCAATCAACGGTCTGAACCCGCCGCCTTCACCTTCAGTTTTGCCGAACTTGTTGATCAGCAAAAGGTCTGGCCTCTGAGCCAGCGCTTCTCGGCCCAGTTGCATACCGCGCAGCAACTCGCTGACATTGAGGTGGCAGCCGCGGGCCAATGGGCCGCGATCCTGCGAGATACCGATGATTTCGCCACTGGAAATTTCTTGTAGTGCCATGTCGCAGCGACGACGGTCCGCGCGTGGAAGATTGCACTGCACGAAGCCTGCTATTCGGACACCGCTTTCTGCAAGCCTGCTTGCGAGCCGCGCCATCACCGGATCAACGTCGCGCCCCTCGCTGTAGAGGATGGCTGTGATCGGAGACCTGGGGTTAAGGTGCGCCATGGACGGTGACTCCTTACAAAAGTGAATTCAGACGGCAGGGCGAAAACTGGGGCATCTGGCGGGATCAGTTTCGATCCGCCCCGCACCGATCAGGTCGAGGCAATAGGGCACCGCCGGGAAGACGGCATCGAGGCAGGTCTTGATCGACGATGGACGGCCCGGCAGGTTGATGATCAGGCAAGCGCCCCGTGTTCCCGCCAGTTGTCGTGACAGGATTGCGGTGGGAACCTCGCGCAGGCTTGCCATGCGCATGATCTCGCCAAAGCCCGGCAATAGCCGGTCGCAAACCGCCATCGTTGCTTCCGGCGTGACATCACGCGGCGCTGGCCCGGTGCCGCCCGTTGTCAGAACAAGGCCGCACCGATCAATGTCAGCCAGTTGGCGCAAGCATTCGGAAATCCGCGCCTGATCATCGCTGACCACCACGCAATGCGCTTGCCATGGCGTCGAGATCACATCAGTCAGATAGGCCTCGACCGCAGGTCCGCCCTGATTTTTGTAGATTCCGCGAGAAGCCCGGTCGGAGCAGACGAGCACGCCGATCTTGAAGAGATCACTCATCTTTGCCGCCTGTCTTCGGAAGGCTGGAGCTATAGGCCAGCGGCAGCATGCAGCAGGGCGGCGAAGCCATGTCGGAAAGATCAAGTCCGGCAAATGCGTCTTCAGCCTGCCGTCGCCGCGCGCTTTGCGGCTCGACGGGCTCAGCCACGCGCTGATCGATCGACAGGAGCGCGTCGCGTTCGCTTGCGGAGGAGAGATGGGGACCGAGGTCCCGGATCAGCCCGTCGTGAATGGCGTAGATCCAGCCGTGTAGATTGAGCTTCTGGCCGCGTGCCCAAGCATTCTCGACAATAGGCGTTGCCGCGAGCCTGCGCACCTGCATCTCGATATTGAGTTCACACAGGCGATCAAGACGTGCACCTTCATCGGGAAGAGCATCGAAGAGCGGACGATGCTTGCGATACAGCATGGTCAGCGGCTGGAGCCAGTGGTCGAGCATGGCGCCACGCTCGTTCACCATGGCCCGCTGCACGCCACCGCAGCCATAGTGGCCACAGACGATGACATGGCTGACCTCGAGGTGATCAACCGCGTATTCCAGCACCGACAAGATGTTGAGATCGCTGGTATGAACGATATTGGCGATGTTGCGGTGGACAAAGACTTCGCCCGGATCAAGGCCCAGAACATCATTGGCGGTCACACGGCTGTCCGAACATCCGATCCAGAGATAATTGGGCGTTTGCTGTTCTGCCATACGGCGGAAAAAGCCCGGATCGTCACGGGTTTTGGCCTGGGCCCAGCCCAAGTTCTGATCGAAGAGATGATCGAGCGATTTTGACATCAGTGGACCACGCCGCGCCGGGCCTTCATGCCTTCACTGATGGTCTTGATATCACCTTTGGTTAGTCGGATACGCGCGATCCCCATCACCACGCCGTTTTCGAGTGCGAGATGCTGTTGTTCGGCATTTGCATAGACCTGAAGCAGTTCGCATTCGCCGGTTGAGAGGCAGACTGGATCCGAAGCCGGAGTTTGCGTCAGCGCTGTTGCAACAGCATCAATCATGGCATCGCTTCGCCGATGGTCTTCTCCAAGGCGAGCCAGCACAACGCCCAGATTATCCTCCGGCACGAGCCGACGGCGCAAGGCAGGAAACAGGCTCTCATCCTCATCGGCGTGATGCAGTCTGAGCTCACCCGTGAGGAATGCCGTTACCCGGTCTGCAACACTTCTGCTGACACTGCGCGCGCCCGCAACCTCAAGGAGCGCCGCGCATATCTTGCGTTTGCGGCTATGGTCAGCGTGGATGTAGTCCAGCGGTTCATCGAGCACAGAGAGCGGAATATTTTCAATACTCAGCGCTGTGCCTTGATGAATGATGCTGGAAGGAGAAGGGCGGTCATGGGCTTTCATGACAGCTTCCCGCGCCCCCTCCGCAAGCGCAACCGGCGGCGATTGCATCCGGTTCATTGCTTTTCGCATCAGAAGCGATCGACCACTTGACCATGGTCGTCAGGCACGTCGCGGCGGGATTGTCTGTTCGCTCCAGTGCCGTCATCAGGGCAAGCCAGTCCTCGTCAGAGGCCTTGCGCGCAAATCTTTGGGCGGCCCCTGAAACATACTCCCCGATGCTCTCCTCATGAGGGGCGCGGGCAGCATCCACTTCCGCAACCAGGATGACGTCACCGAGCTGCATCAAGGCAGATGCAGCGACGGTCTCATCGCGCAATTCGTTCATGATCGTGCCGAGCAGCATGATGGCCTCCTCACTGGATTAAGGGAGAAGTTGAAGCCTCAAGGGCAATGCCCTCGATTGTGGCGCGGCCGGCAAGAAGGCTGATGTACTGGCGCTGCGCCGTGCGCTGCACGCGCTCTGTGAGGTAGCCCTCAATCAGGGGTCTTGCGATCTCGAAGGGCAGTTGCCGTCCTTCGATCTTGCGATCGACCCGCACGATGTGAACTCCGTAGCGGCTTTCGACAGGCTCAGGGTGAATGCGGCCGGCTTCCATTGTAGCGAGAGCCTTTTCGAACTCACGCACCGTCTGGCTCGGCCCGATCTGGCCAAGGCTACCGCCAACCTGCTTGGATGGACAGGCGGAGTGCTGCCGGGCCAGCGCCTCGAAGCGTTCAGGGTCGTCAAGCAAGGTGCCAAGCAACACCACGGCAAGCTCTTTTACTTGCGCCGCAACGCCTTCACCCTGAGCAATTGGCAAGAGAATGTGCGAAACTTCATACAAGTCCTGCGAGCGGAAGCGGCGCTGATTCTGCTGGTAAAAGCGTCTGCAGGTCGGTTCATCACACTCTGGGATCAGCACTTCCCGCTCGATGAGGCCCCGCATGCGTGCCTCTTCCTCTGTTTCGTACCGCCCGTCTGCATCGCTGGCCGGATCAGCCGAAATGCCAAGGCGCGCAGCTTCCTGAAGCAGGAGCTCCCGAATAACCAGAGCGCGCGCCGCAGCTTGCCATGCATCGATCGGTTTGGCGGCGGGGTGGTTCTGGGTCTCCCGCGCAATTGCATCCCGGGCGATCGAGATACCGTTGACACTCACCGTCTTTGGCTTGGCACTGACGGCGGGTTTGACCGCACAGGCGGTCGTTTCATTGGACGTTGCCATTGTGGGTCACTCCGCAGGATGGGTTGGTGTGCGGGACGCTCCACCAGGCGCGAGCAATCGCCGTGTTCGGACGACCTGATAGCCCTTCCGTCCGAGATACCAGACCGGTGCCGACCAGACATGGACCAGCCGCGAGAACGGAAAGATCAGGAAAATCGTCATGCCCAGAACGAGATGGACCAGATAGGGCCAACTCAGCCCTTGCAGCGTTTTGGCATCCACCGGCTGGACCGTGACAATGCCCTGCGCCCAGTGCGCCAGCACCAGCATGACTGATCCATCAGAATGCTGAAGGGACAAGGGCAGCGTCAGCAGGCCAAGACACAACTGCACCCAGAGAATGCCCAGCACGCCGAGATCCATGTAGGTCGATGTCTGGCGGATGCGCGCGTCAAACAGACGGCGATGTAGAAGCAGCGTCAACCCGATGAAACAGATCAATCCGGCGATGCCGCCCGCAGTGATCGCGATCAACTGCTTCTGCTCCACGCTCATGACCAGCGTGTAGATGAACTTTGGCGTTAGCAGGCCAACGGCATGGCCAAGAAACAGAAACAGGATGCCGAAATGGAATAGGTTCGAGCCCCACCTCAGCTGCTTCTTGCGCAGCAGCTGGCTTGAACTCGCGCGCCAAGTGTATTGCTCGCGGTCAAAGCGGATCAGGCTGCCGAAGATGAAGGCGGAGAGGCAGACGTACGGGTACCAGACGAAGAGGATGTGGAAGATGACGTCGGTCATGGCTAATCTCCTCAGCGTGCCGCGTTGCCGGTATGGGTGAAGGTTGTGCGAGGACCAGCACCCGGAATGGGTTCAAGTCCCGGTGCTGGACGGCGTGCCTGGCGCAACTTCGAAGACAACGAGTCCTTGCCGCAATCATCAGCGGCCGCGCCGGGTCCGAACAGAACCTCCTCTTCGGCCCATGCCGCATCGAGTGCTTCAAGGTCATCGGGCTCCGGGTCAGGCTCGGCCAGCAGGCGCGCAATCATGGCGGCATCCGGCTTGGCCTTGCTCAAACTCGACAATGCAGCGAAGACAGCTTCATAGGGTGACTGACGTTTGCGCAGGCGCTCACGCAGTGCAGCAAACACATGCGCGGGCTGCCCCACAAGTTCGACCGCTTCCACTGGCGTGCGCGTCGATGCAAACTCCAGAAACAGCGGCAGGAAGTCCGGCAACTCGGAAATAGTCGGCGTGTAGCCGCCATCCTCATAGACCTTGATGAGGTCGACCATCGCCTGTCCGCGATCGCGGCTTTCGCCGTGGACATGCTCGAACAGGTGCAATGAGAGCGCACGGGTGCGGTCGAACAGCAAGATGAAGCGCTCCTGCCTGTCCATCAGATCACCATCAGCCAGATCATCGATCAGGGCAATGAGCGCCTTGCGGTCCGCTTTAGGCAGAACCGCCTCATGCTCGATGACGGCGATGAGTTCATCGCGGGCGGCTTGTAGATCGGCTGTCGGATAGGTCAGCAGCGCAGAGAGAACCTTGAGGGTCTTCATGTCAGTAGGTCCCCACTTTTGGCTTGTCGTTCTTCACCTTCACGCCGCCAAAGAGATTGGCGCTGTTGTCGGAGGGCATGCAGCCATCGCCGAAGGAGAAGCCGCAATTGCCGCGTAACTCGTAGGCGTCCTCGGTCACCTCGCGGTGCGCTGTTGGGATGACAAAACGGTCCTCGTAATTGGCGATCGCCATGATGTGGTACATATTCTCGATCTGGGCGGGGGTGAGCCCAACCCTTTTCGCCACGGCTTCGTCGATCACGCCGTCTACGGTCTTGGCACGCATGTAGGTGCGCATAGCCAGCATCCGCTCGAGTCCCCGGGCAACAGGAGCCTCGTCTCCCGCCGTGAGCAGATTGGCGAGATACTTCAGCGGAATGCGGAGCGACTTCACATCCGGCATGCCACCGTCGATGCCCATCTTGCCTGCTTCGGCAGCAGCCGTGATCGGCGAGAGCGGCGGCACGTACCAGACCATTGGCAGCGTGCGGTATTCGGGATGCAGCGGGAACGCGACCTTCCATTCCATCGCCATTTTGTAGATCGGCGAAAGCCGTGCAGCTGCGAGCCAGGAGTCCGAAATGCCGTCGGAGCGGGCTTGTGCGATCACCGCTGGATCTTCCGGATTGAGGAAGATCTTCATCTGGGCCTCGTAGAGGTCCTTGTCGTTGGGGACGCTCGCGGCCTCCTCGATGCGATCAGCATCATAAAGCATCACACCGAGATACCGGATGCGACCGACACAGGTTTCCGAGCACACCGTCGGCTGGCCAGCCTCGATGCGCGGATAGCAGAAAATGCACTTCTCGGATTTGCCGGATGACCAGTTGAAGTAGATCTTCTTGTAAGGGCAACCCGACACGCACATGCGCCATCCCCGGCACTTGTCCTGATCGATCAGGACGATGCCGTCTTCCTCGCGCTTGTAAATCGCGCCTGAGGGGCAAGCTGCAGCACAGGTCGGGTTAAGGCAGTGCTCGCACAGCCTCGGCAAGTACATCATGAAGGTGTTTTCGAACTGGCCGTACATCTCCTTCTGGACGCCTTCAAAATTGGCATCCTTGGAGCGCTTAGAGAACTCGCCACCGAGAATTTCCTCCCAATTTGGCCCCCACTCGATCTTTTCCATCCGCTCGCCGGTGATCAAGGATCGTGGGCGGGCGGTCGGAAAGGCCTCGAGTTCTGGCGCCTTCTGGAGGTGCTCATAGTCGAAGGTGAACGGCTCGTAGTAGTCATCGATTTCAGGCATGTCGGGGTTGGCGAAGATGTTCGCCAGAACGCGCCATTTGCCGCCAATGCGCGGCTCGATCTTGCCATTGGCCTTGCGCTTCCAGCCGCCCTTCCACTTGTTCTGGTTCTCCCAGTCCTTGGGATAACCGATGCCGGGCTTGGTCTCGACATTGTTGAACCACGCGTATTCCATGCCTTCGCGGTTGGTCCAGACGTTCTTGCACGTCACCGAGCAGGTATGACAGCCGATGCATTTGTCGAGGTTGAGAACCATCGCAATCTGAGCGCGAATTTTCATCGGATTGATCCTTCTTACTCGGCTGCTTGTGCGGGGATGGTGGCGACGTGCTTGTCGACGTAAGGCCGTTCGAGCCAGTCGACGGTCTTGACCTTGCGGATCACCACGAACTCATCGCGGTTGGTGCCGATCGTGCCATAATAGTTGAAGTCATAGGCGAGTTGGGCGTAGCCACCGATCATGTGCGTCGGGTTTATGACGATGCGGGTGACCGAGTTGTGGATGCCGCCGCGATTGCCGGTCATCTCCGAGCCCGGCACATTCACGATCTTCTCCTGCGCGTGGTACATGAAGAGCGTGCCGTCCTTCATGCGCTGCGAGACAACGGCACGGGCCACCAGCGCGCCATTACTGTTGAAAGCCTCGACCCAGTCATTGTCGACGATACCTGCGCGCTTGGCGTCGTTCTCGCTCAGCCAGACGATCGGGCCGCCGCGCGAGAGCGTCAGCATCATCAGGTTGTCGGTATAGGTGGAATGGATGCCCCATTTCTGGTGCGGTGTGATGAAGTTCAGAACGATCTGCTTTTCGCCATTGGGCTTGAGATCGATCACTGGCGCCGTGGTCTTGAGGTCCAGAGGCGAGCGATAGACACACAGGCTTGCGCCGAATGCCCGCATCCAAAGGTGGTCCTGATAAAGCTGCTGGCGGCCGGTCAGCGTACGCCAGGGGATCAACTCGTGGACGTTGGTGTAACCGGCGTTGTAGCAGACCTTCTCGCTCTCCAGTCCGGACCAGGTTGGGGCCGAGATGATCTTGCGCGGTTGCGCCACCACATCGCGGAAGCGGATCTTCTCGTCTTCCTTGGGCAAGGCGAGATGGGCGTGTTCGCGCCCGGTCGTCTTGCCAAGGGCTTCCCAGGCCCTGACGGCAACCTCGCCATTGGTTTCTGGTGCCAACATCAGGATCATCTCGGCCGCGTCGATGTCGGTGACGATCTTCGCCATGCCTTTGTTGGCGCCTTCAAGATGGACGCCGTTCAGCTCTTTCAGATGCTGGACCTCATGGCCGGTTTTCCAGGCCATGCCTTTGACGCCATTGCCGATGGAATCCATAAGCGGGCCAAGTGCTGTGAAGCGGGCATAGGTGTTTGGATAGTCACGCTCGACCACTGCCACCACCGGCATGGTCTTGCCGGGGATAGGTTCACATTCGCCCTTCTTCCAGTCCTTCGGCTCGAAGGCCTGAGCGATTTCGTTGGGACTATCGTGCTTGATGGGGTTGAGGACGACGTCCTTCTCGACACCCAGCACCTCTGGCGCGACTGCCGAGAAAGCCTTGGCGATGCCCTTGTAGATTTCCCAGTCCGAACGAGCTTCCCAGGCGGGGTCTACCGCGCCCGTCAGCGGGTGGATGAATGGGTGCATGTCAGATGTGTTTAGGTCGTTCTTCTCATACCAGGTGGCGGTCGGCAACACGATGTCGGAGTAGACACAGGTCGTCGACATCCGGAAATCGAGGGACTGTCAGGATTTCCGTGTGCGGGCGGCCATAATGGACCCGATGGAGGTTCCCGATGGCACGACGCAAAGCCCC
>JAIETL010000065.1 GCA_019745195.1 Beijerinckiaceae bacterium | reverse complement strand
CGGCCCCGCTCGCGCCCGGCGGCCGCATCGACGTGCTGCCGCAGCAGGGCGTGCCGGTCGCGCCCCGTCAGGCGCCGAGCCAGCGCTTCTTCCCGACCAACCCGCCCGGCGGCGGGCGCGACCCGACCGGCGGCAACTGAGCGACGCGGTTAGCCGACGGTCAGTTCGGCGAGCGCCTGCGCGCCGGTCGCGATCGTTCCGCGCGGCCAGCACCACCACTCGCCCGGTCGCGCCACGGCCGCTTCCAGCAGCGTTTGATACGCCAGACGCGGCACCTCCATGGTGCCGAACTGCGCGAGATGGCCGGTCTGGAACTGCGCATCGAGCAGGCAGAAGCCGCCGCGCCTGAGCCGCGCCACGAGATGGACCAGCGCGACCTTCGAGGCGTCGGTCTCGCGATGGAACATGGATTCGCCGAAGAACGCGCCGCCCAGCGCCAGTCCGTAGAGCCCGCCGACGAGGCGGTGGTCGCGCCAGCACTCGACGGTGTGGACATGGCCGAGCCGGAACAGCTCGCCGAAGATTTCGCGGATGCGGGCGTTGATCCAGGTCTCCGGCCGGTCGGCCTTGGCCTCGGCGCAGGCCGCGATCACATGCTCGAATTCGCTGTCGACCCTGATCTCGAAACGGTCTGATCGCACCGTCCGCGCCAGCCGCGAGGGCAGGTGGAACCGCTCCAGCGGGATGACGCCACGCAGCTCCGGCTCGACCCAGAACAGGCCCGGATCGTCGGCGCTCTCGGCCATCGGGAAGATGCCGGCCGCATAGGCCCGCAGCATCACCTGCGGCGTGATCATCGGCGAGCGGACGGGGACGGAGCGGGCCTTCATGCGGGCAGGGGAGCGCGGCGGGGGGAGAGAGTCAAACGGGAGCGGCGCGGCTTTCCCTTCTCCCCTTGCGGGAGAAGGTGGCGCGAAGCGCCGGATGAGGGGGCAGGATGCGTTGAGGAGCCGACGGCGTTTGGGAGATTGGTCATCGCGTGAGGGCGGCGCGACCCCTCATCCGTCTCGGCTGCGCCGAGCCACCTTCTCCCGCAAGGGGAGAAGGGAGCGGCCGGCGCTCAGCCCTCGCCCATTCCGCCGGCGGCCAGAAATTTTTCCAGCCAGTGGATGTTGTAGTCGCCGTTGAGGATGTCCTGGTTGCGCACCAGCGTCCGGAACAGCGGCAGCGTGGTGTCGACGCCGTCGACGACGAACTCGTCGAGAGAGCGGCGCAGGCGCATCAGGCATTCGGCCCGGTTGCGGCCATGCACGATCAGCTTGCCGACCAGCGAATCGTAATGCGGTGGGATGACATAGCCCTGATAGGCAGCCGAATCGACGCGGACGCCGAGGCCGCCGGGCGTATGGAACGAGGCGATCCTGCCCGGCGAAGGGCGGAAGGTGGCATGATGCTCGGCGTTGACGCGGCATTCGATGGCGTGGCCCTCGATGATCACGTCCTTCTGCTCGATCGACAGCGCCGCGCCCGCCGCGATCCTGATCTGCTCGTTGACGAGGTCGATCCCGGTGATCATCTCGGTCACCGGATGCTCGACCTGGATGCGGGTGTTCATCTCGATGAAGTAGAACTTGCCATCCTCGTAGAGAAACTCGATCGTGCCGGCGCCGAGATAACCGAGCTTGGCCATCGCCTGCGCGCAGATCGTGCCGATCTTGTCGCGCTCGCCGGCATTCAGCGCGGGCGAGGGGCCTTCCTCCCAGACCTTCTGGTGGCGGCGCTGCAGCGAGCAGTCGCGCTCGCCCAGATGGATCGCGCGGCCCTTGCCGTCGCCGAGAATCTGGATCTCGATATGGCGCGGCTTTTCCAGATACTTCTCGATATAGACCGCGTCGTCGCCGAAATTGGCCTTGGCCTCGGTGCGCGCGGTGGAGAGCGCGACCGACAGTTCGTCCTCGGAACGGACGACCTTCATGCCCTTGCCGCCGCCGCCCGACGCCGCCTTGATGATGACCGGCAGGCCGATTTCGGCGCAGATGCGCAGCGCTTCAGTGTCGTCTGTGACGCCGCCTTCCGAGCCCGGGACGCAGGGGATGCCGAGCGCCTTGGCGGTGCGTTTGGCCTCGATCTTGTCGCCCATCGAGCGGATATGCTCGGCCTTGGGGCCGATGAAGGCGATATTGTGCCGCTCCAGAATCTCGGCGAAGCGGGCGTTCTCGGAGAGGAAGCCGTAGCCGGGATGGACCGCGTCCGCCCCGGTGATCTCGCAGGCGGCGATCAGGGCGGGAATGTTGAGATAGCTCTCGCGGGCGCTGGGAGGGCCGATGCAGACGCTCTCGTCGGCGAGGCGCACATGCATGGCGTTGGCGTCGGCGGTGGAATGCACCGCAACGGTGGCGATGCCGAGCTCCTTGGCGGCGCGCAGCACCCGCAGCGCGATCTCTCCGCGATTGGCGATCAGGATCTTGTCGAACATCTTGAAGCTTTCGCGCGCGCTCACTCGATCACCAGCATCGGCTCGCCGTATTCGACGGGCTGGCCGTCTTCGACGAGGATGGCGGTGACGGTGCCGGCGCGCGGGGCGACGATGTCGTTGAAGGTCTTCATCGCCTCGACCAGCAGCACGCGCTCGCCGGCCTTCACCACGGAGCCGATCTCGACGAAGGGCTTTGAGTCGGGCGAGGGCCGGCGATAGGCGGTGCCGACCATGGGCGAGGTCACGGCGCCGGGATGGGCGGCGGTGGGCTTGCCTTCGATCGGGGCTGCGACCGCTGCGGGCGCGGCCATCGCGACGGGGGCGGCATGGGCGGCCGGAACCTGCACGGTCGCCGTGATGGTGCGGGCGACGCGCACGCGCAGATCGCCCTTCTCGACCTCGATCTCTGTCAGGTCGGTCTCGTTGAGGAGCTGCGCCAGTTCGCGCACCAGTTCGGGATCGATCGGGCTCTTGGTCGCCATGGCGGTGTCACCGTCTTCGTGGTCTTTGCGGGCGCGCCGGCGTGGCGGCGCGGTCCTTGAGTGATGGATACCGGCCGTTCAGCCGGTTGGTTTCGCCGCGCGCTTCTCCAGAAGCGGCACGATCGCGTCGAAAGCGAGGTCGTAGCTGGCCACGCCGAAGCCGCAGATCACGCCGACGCAGACCGGAGCCATATAGGAATGATGCCGGAACTCCTCGCGCGCATGGACATTCGAGACATGCACCTCGATGGCGAGCGCGTCGGTTCCCTTGATCGCGTCGCGCAGCGCGACCGAGGTGTGGGTGTAGGCCCCGGCGTTGATGATCACGCCCGCACCGGCCAGCCCCGCCTCCTGTACGAAGGTGACGAGCTCGCCCTCGAAATTGGTCTGGCGAAAGACGAGATCGGCGCCTGCGGCCGTGGCCTTCGCCTTCAGCCGTTCCTCGACGCCGGCCAGCGTCACCGCGCCATAGGTGGCGGGTTCGCGGGTGCCGAGCAGGTTGAGATTGGGCCCGTTGAGAACGTGGACGGCGACCATGGCGCGCGGGTGTTCCAGCGCCGCACGCGGGCGGCAGAGGCCGCCCTCATAGCCGCTGCGGCGGGCGAG
The DNA here is from genome assembly GCA_019745195.1 of Beijerinckiaceae bacterium. GTDB lineage: Bacteria > Pseudomonadota > Alphaproteobacteria > Rhizobiales > Beijerinckiaceae > Allobosea. The sequence goes on along the minus strand of JAIETL010000065.1, from coordinate 33,810 downwards.
GGGAAGCCTCTCGCCGGTCGTTCGGCAACGGCGATGCCCTCAGCCGCTGCACTCGGTCTTGCCGCATTTGCGCAGCGACTCGATCTTGACCTTGAGCGGGCCGGGGCCGACCGCGCCAAACACGACCTCGTCGCCGAGGATGAAGGCGGGCGTGCCCGTCAGGCCGAGCCGGTCGCCGAGCGCGACCGTGTCCTCGATCGCGGCCCTGACCGCCGGGCCTTCCATGTCCTTCTTCGCACGCTCGACATCGACGCCGGCTTCCTTGGCGACCTCGAGCGCCTTGGCGGCGTTGATGCGGCCCTTGGTGGCCATCAGCCTGGTATGGAAATCGAAGTATTTCTGGCCCTGGAGCTGGCTCTTCACTGCGAGCGCCACGCGGCTCGCCTCGACCGAATCGGGCCCGAGAATCGGAAAATCCTTGATCACGATTTTCAGCTTCGGATCGTCCTTGGCCAGCGTACGGACGTCGTCGGCGGCCCTTTTGCAGAAGCCGCAATTGTAATCCATGAACTCGACGATTGTGACGTCGCCCTGCGGGTTGCCGACGATCACCGAGGTGGCGGGATCGACCAGCCGCGCCTTCTCGGCGGTGACGGCCGAACGCTGCGCCTGCGCCTGCGCGACCGTGTTGCGGCGCTCCAGCTCGACCAGCGCCTCCTGGATGATCTCCGGGTTCTTCAGCAGCGTCTCGCGAATCAGGTCGGTCACGGCTTTCTTCTGGTCCGGCGTCAGCGACTGAGCCTGCGCGGGCGCGCCCGAGAGCATCAGCGCCATGCCGGCGGCAAGGCTGAGGCCGCGCGCCAGGCGCGGCAGGATCGCGAGCGTCATGTCGTTGTCCTTTCGGGGCCGCCCGTGCCGGGCGAAAAGCCGTGTCGCGTTCGCTTCTCGACCGTTGCGCCGGTCACGTCAATTCACATGGTTGCGGGCTCATTCCGGCTCCGCTAGTGCCGACGCCATGACAAAGCCAGTGTTCAGCCCGGCCATCAAGCCGCTCCTCGCCGCCCGCGCGCAGGCCGTCTCGCCCTTCATCGTGATGGATGTGATGAACGACGCCGCCGCGATCGAGCGCTCCGGCGGGTCCGTCATCCATATGGAGGTCGGCCAGCCATCGGCCCCGACGCCGGCTTCGATTCGCGCCGCGGCGAGCCGCGCGCTGGAGCATGGCCGGATCGGCTACACGCAGGCGCTGGGCACGGATTGCCTGCGGGCGCGCATCGCGAGGCATTATGGCGAAGCCTATGGCGTGAGCGTGCCCGCGAGCCGGGTCGTTGTGACGACCGGCTCGTCGGGCGGCTTCATCCTGGCGTTCCTGGCCTGCTTCCAGCCAGGCGCGCGGGTCGCGATCACCGCGCCCGGCTATCCGGCCTATCGCAACATCCTGATCGCGCTGGGCCTGGAGCCGGTCGCGATCGAGGTCGGCCCCGAGACGCGTTTCGCCCTCACGCCGGCGCTGATCGCGAAGGCCCATGCCGAAAAACCGCTCGCCGGCGTGCTGACGATGAGCCCGGCCAATCCGACCGGGGTGGTGATGAGCGCCGACGCCATCGCGGCAGTCGCGGCCGAGTGCCGGCGGCTCGGCCTCTGGTACATCTCCGACGAGATCTATCATGGGCTGACCTACGAGCAGCCGGCGACGACGGCGCTTGCCGCGGATCCCGACGCGATCATCGTCAACTCCTTCTCGAAATACTATTGCATGACCGGCTGGCGCGTCGGCTGGCTCGTCGTGCCTGAGCGGATGGTGCGGACGATCGAGCGGCTGCAGCAGAATTTCTCGATCTCGGTGCCCTATCTCAGCCAGGTCGCGGGCGAGGCGGCATTCGACGCCACAGCCGAATGCGAGGCGATCAAGGCCGGCTATGCGGAAAACCGCGCCTATCTTCTGAAGGCGCTGCCCGAGGTCGGGCTCGGCGACTTCCTGCCTGTCGACGGAGCCTTCTACATATATTGCGACATCGGCCGTTATTCCAATGATTCCATGGCCTTCTGCCGCGACGTTCTCAACAGTGCCGGCGTCGCGATCACGCCGGGGCTGGATTTCGACGAGGGCCGGGGCGCACGCACGGTCAGGCTCTCCTTCGCCGGCTCTCTGGCCGAATGCGAGGAGGCGGTGACGCGGCTGGGCGGCTGGATGAAGCGGCGCTGAGCCGCCGGCGCTTGCCAGCGCGACGCGCGCCCCACATCCTTCCAGAACGTCCGCCTGCGGAGACGCGCGATGCGCTTGGCCGATACCCTGTCCGCGTTGAAAATCGTCTGGCTGGCGCTCGCGTTCGCCGGGTTGCCCCTGTTGGCCGCGAGCCCCGCTCTGGCGCAGGCCGACCAGCCGGTGACGCTCTCCCTCAAAGGCGACGAATCGCCCGAGACCGTGCGCAGACTGGTCGAGGCGCTTTCGACCGGCGGGCGCAGGGTGGAGGTCCGGGTGGCCAGCGAGGCTACGGCTCCGCACGCCGCCGCGGCGCCCGCAAGCGCCGCGCCGATCGCCATGGCCCCGCCCGAGCCCGCCGAGGTGTCCCGGCTCGATGCGATCTGGGACGCGTTTGTCGCTGGCTTCGATGCCGGCAATGCCGCGATCCCGCAGGTCGCGCGCCTGCCCGGCGACTGGGCCGCCGCCTGGGCGCAGAACCGCAACGGCGCGAGCGGGCCGGGCGCGGGCCTGCGCATCCTCGCAGCGGTCCTGCTCGCACTCGGCATGGCCTATGCGTTTCGCCGCGCCACGGCCGGCTGGTTCGCGCGGCGGCTTAAGCTGGAATCGGAGGCTTTCACGGCGCGCCTGATCGCCTCGGGCTTCGGGCTGCTGCAGGATCTGGCGACGATCGGGCTGGCGCTCGCCACCGCCCGGATCGCCCGGCAGCTCTGGCTGCCCGAGGACGATCTCGCCATGGTCGCCTTCCGCACCGCCGCCAATGGCGCGGCGATCGGCGCGGCCTATATCGCGACCGGGCGCTTCCTGCTCGCGCCCGGCGCGCCGGAACGGCGGCTGATGGCGCTGCCGCGCGCAGAGCGGCATTTTCGGCTGCTGACGTTCTACGCAATCGCCACACCCATCATCATCACAGGCATCATGCTGGCGCAGCGCGTCGCCAGCGGAGCGGGGCCGGTCGCCGGGCTGTTTGCGCTCACCGGGCTCGCGATCACGCTCTACAAGGTCTGGTGGTTCATCGACGCCCGCCACGACCTGACCGCGCTGGTGCTGCGCCATAGCGAGACGCCGGGACCGGGCTTGCGCCTGCTCGCCACGCTGACCCCGTGGCTTCATGTCGGTTTCGCGGTCGCGATCTGGATGGTCGGCAGGGCGGCGGCGATGATGGCTGATGGCGGACGCTGGGCGCAGGCCGCCGGACTGACCCAGATCATCGTCGTGCTCGCGCCCATTCTCGCGGTAGGGATTACCGGACTGATCGCCTGCGCGCAGGCGCGCAAGGCCGCGATCGCGCCGCCCGCGCCGCTCGCTCTGGCGCTGGGCCATGCGCTGCGGGCTGCTGCCGGCGGCGTCGTCTGGGCCGGCGGCTTCTATGTCATGGCGCGGCTCTGGGCCGGCTTCGTCTTCGGCGTCAGTTCTGTCGAGTTCGCGGCCTTCATGCGTCAGGCCGGCGGCGTTGCGGTGCTCGCTTTCGCCGGCTGGGTCGCGCTCGTCTTCCTGCGGTCCTTCTTCGACGCCTATGCGCCAAAACCCGCCGCGAGCGGCCCGGCCGACGAGGACGCGGCCGTGGAGGAAAGCGTGCCCTCGCGGCTGGCCACCGTGCTGCCGGTGATGCGCGGTGTCGTTCTCGGCGCAGTCATCGGCCTGACCGGGCTCGTCGTGTTGTCGCGGCTCGGCGTCGATATCGGGCCGCTGCTGGCGGGCTTCGGCATACTGGGGCTCGCCATCTCCTTCGGCTCGCAGGCGCTGGTGCGCGACATCGTCTCGGGCTTCTTCTTCATGCTGGAGGACGCTTTCCGCATCGGCGAGTATGTCGATACCGGCCGGCTCAAGGGCACGGTCGAGAAGATCTCGCTGCGCTCGATGCAGTTGCGCCACCAGAGCGGGCAGATTCACACAGTGCCCTTCGGCCAGATCCAGTCGCTGACCAACGCCAGCCGCGACTGGGCGACGGTCAAGTTCAACGTCCGGCTCGATCACTCCGCCGATATCGAGAAGGCGCGCAAGGCGATCAAGAAGATCGGCCTGGCCTTGCTGGAGGAGCCGGAGTTCGGGCCGCATTTCATCGCCCAGCTCAAGATGCAGGGCGTCGCCGACATCACCGATTCGGCGATCGTGATCCGGCTGAAATTCACGGCCAGGCCGAACCAGGCCTCGATGCTCCAGCGCGAGGCGCTGAAGCGGGTCTATCGCGGCCTGAACGAGGCCGGCGTGCCCTTCGCCTCGAACGCGGTGACGGTGCGCGGCGGCGAGGGCGGCCAGAAGGACGCGGCGGCCGCGATCGCGACGATCCCGCCGCCGATCCCGCTCGCGCCTGCGGCAGGGTAGGCGGGACGATTCTCGCGAGGAAACACCGCGTCATCCCGGACAAACGGCAAAGCCGCGCAGATCCGGGATCCATCATAAGGTGCCGTCGAGCCTTACGATGGATCCCGGGTCTCCGCTTCGCTGCGCCCGGGATGACGATCGCGTTTCTGGAGATCAGCAAATCGTTGCGCCGCATCAAGGTTGGGCAAGCGACCCGGCAATGCGGCGAGATCGACAGGGATGCCGACTTCCGTTGCGCGTGACTTGACGATCTTCGCCAGAGCGCGGTCATCGAGACGTTCCGCTCTTGCCTTGTCGATAGGCTTCGCCCGCATCGCTCCAACCTTTCAAGAAAAAGGCCGCCGCGGTCTCCCGCAGCGGCCCTTCATATCAGCCTCGTCCGGCCAGCTTGTTCCACCAGCCGCCGCGCTTGGGGCGGTCCGGGTCGGGCGGGGTCAGCACGACCGCGACCGGCTCCTCGACCACGCGCGGAGGGGGTGCAGGGGCGGGTTCGGTCTCGGAAGCCGTCTCCGGCATCGACTTGGTCTCGGGCGCGGCGGCGACCGACTCGAGAGTCGCTGCCGCCTCGGCCGTCGCGACCGCCTTCTTGGCGCGCGAGCGGCGCTTGGGCTTCTCGGGCTCGGCGGCGGGCGTCTCCTCGGCGACAGGCTCGGCTGACGCCTCGACGGCCTCGGCCGCGACCGGTGTCTCCGCCGGAGCCTCGCTTTCGGCAGCATCCGCCTTCTTGCCCCGGCCGCCGCGGCGGCCGCGACGCGGCTTGGCGTCCGGCTCGGCGGCTTCGTTCAAGGCCGGCTCATCGGCAGCAGGAGCAGCCGCGACGGTTTCGGCCGCGTCAGTGGCGTTGTCGTCGCCGTCCTCGTCGCCCTCGCCATCCTCGTCGCCCTCGGCATCGCTGCCGCCGTCGAGACGCACGCCATTGGCGTCGCGCTCGCCGCCACGCCGCCGCCGGCGGCGACGCCGGCGCTTGCGGCCGCCTTCGCCACGGGCCTCGCCATCGGCCGAACGCTCGGTTCTGCCCTCGGCCGAGCCGGGCTCGGCGACCGCATCGACCTCGGCGTCGAGCGCCTCGGCTTCGGCGGCGGCGTCGAGCGCCTCGTCGTCGAGATCGGCGGGGATGGCCTCAGCCTTCATCGTGCTGGCCGGAATGATCCGGCCCTCATTGCCGACGAACTCGCCGCGCTCGACCTCGAAATAGCGCGTACCGAGCAGGGTCGCGTCGACCGCCACGCTGATCGCGATGCCGAAGCGCGTCTCCAGATCGCTCAGATGCGCGCGCTTCTGGTTGAGCACATAGAGCGCCACCTCCGGCCGGGTGCGGACATTGAGGTTGTGGCTCGCGCCCTTGATCAGGTTCTCTTCAAGCGCCCGCAGAATCTGCAGCGCGACCGAAGCGGAGGACCGCATCATGCCGGCGCCGGCGCAGTGCGGGCAGGGCACCGACGAGCTTTCGAGCACGCCGGTGCGGATGCGCTGGCGCGACATCTCCAGCAGGCCGAAGGCGGAGATGCGGCCGACCTGGATGCGGGCGCGGTCGTCCTTGAGGCAGTCCTTCAGCTTCTTCTCGACGGCGCGGTTGTTGCGGTTCTCCTCCATGTCGATGAAATCGATCACGATGAGGCCGGCGAGATCGCGCAGGCGGAGCTGGCGGGAGATTTCCTCCGCCGCTTCGAGATTGGTCTTGAGGGCGGTGTCCTCGATGTTGTGCTCGCGGGTCGAGCGCCCGGAGTTGATGTCGATGGCGACCAGCGCCTCGGTCTGGTTGATGACGATATAGCCGCCGGACTTCAGCGTCACCGTGTTGGAGAACATCGCATCGAGCTGGCTCTCGACGCCGAAGGAGGCAAACAGCGGCGTCTGGTCGCGATAGACCTTCACGCTCTTGGCCTGGCTCGGCATGAGCATGCGCATGAAGTCCTTGGCCTCGCGATAGGCCTCGTCGCCGGCGACGTGAACCTCGTCGATGTCCTTGTTGTAGAGGTCGCGGATCGAGCGCTTGACGAGGTTGCCCTCCTCATAGACCAGCGAAGGCGCGACCGAGGCCAGCGTCAGCTCGCGCACGCTCTCCCACATCCGCATCAGATATTCGTAGTCGCGCTTGATCTCGACCTTGGTGCGCGAGGCGCCCGCCGTGCGCAGGATCAGGCCCATGCCGTCGGGCACCTCGAGCTCCTGGGCGATCTCCTTGAGGCGCTTGCGGTCCTCGGCGTTGGTGATCTTGCGCGAGATGCCGCCGCCCTTGCCGGTGTTGGGCATCAGCACCGAATAGCGGCCCGCCAGCGAGAGATAGGTGGTGAGCGCCGCGCCCTTGTTGCCGCGCTCCTCCTTGACGACCTGCACGAGGATGATCTGACGGCGCTTGATCACCTCCTGGATCTTGTACTGGCGGCGCGAATGGCGCTGCGGACGCTCCTGGACGTCGTCGAGCGCATCACCGCCGCCGAGCTGCTCCGGCTCCTCGTGCTCGGAGTCGTCGGCCTGCTCGTCGCCGTCCTCGTCCTCCTCGGAGGGCTTGCGGGCCTCGGACTCCTCGGCCTCCTCGGACGAACCGGCGCTTTCGCCGCCCTGCGTCTCGAAGGTCAGGGGCGCGGCGTTCTCGACCGCGTCCTCGCTGGCGGATCCGGTGACCGACGGAGCGAATTCCTCGCCATTGGCGGGTGCGCCCTCGTTGACCATCGCGGCTTCCTTGCCGTCGGTCTCGACATGGGCGTCGCTCTCGGCCCGGGAATCGGCGGCGACATCCTCGCCGGCCTCGACCTCGGCGGAGACGGTCTCGTCGCTTGCGGCCTTCTTGGCGCGGCCGTCGCGGTCGCCCCGGCGGCCGCGGTCGCGGCGTCCGCCGCCGCGCTTCTCGCGCTTCTCCTCGTCGCGCTCGTCCTCGCGGTCGGCGCGGGCTTCCTCGGCCAGCAGCGCCTGCCGGTCGGCCATCGGGATCTGGTAGTAGTCCGGGTGGATTTCGGAGAAGGCCAGGAAGCCGTGGCGGTTGCCGCCATATTCGACGAAAGCGGCCTGGAGCGAGGGCTCCACGCGCGTCACCTTCGCCAGATAGATATTGCCGCGCAGGGGCTTCCTGCTGGCGGATTCGAAATCAAATTCCTCGACGCGGGAGCCGCGGACCACCACGACCCGGGTCTCTTCCGGGTGGGTGGCGTCGATGAGCATCTTGTTGGCCATCAGAGTCTTCCATGGGCGCGCACGCCGACAGAACCCGCCGGGCTGCGGACAACGATCCGCTGCCGCGGGCAGGGGCGCCGCGCGAAGGCCGGCTCGCGCCGGCATGTTGCAGGAGGGACGAAAGGGACGGGACAGGATGGCGGCTCGGGAAATCCACGCAGGCAAGGAGCCCGGCGCGGTCCCGCAGGTCTAGACGATCAACCGTTGTATAAAGCGGCGTCGTATGCCCCGACATTATGTCCCGACCTGCGGCGCGTCCTGGCAAACTGCAGGGCACACCGCGATTGCACGCTCGCGAGACGTGGCCGTACGCCTGATAAACAGGCGCGTCCGGCTTCGGCCGTCTGCGGACGATCCGTTTGCGGTTGACTTGCGGCGGCCGAACCCGGAATGGGCCGATCGCCTTGGGGCTGGCCCCGGACGCCGACGGATCCTCGGATCCGGATGCGCACCATGGGCCGCCTCGCAATGCAACCAAGCTCATTACAGACAGCCGGGCATGTTTTGCAAGGGCGTGTTTTGCAAGGTCGTGTTCTGCAAGGGCGTGTTCTGCAAGTCACATCGCGCCGGCAATGCGACGACGATGCATGGCGGCTGTTTTCGGGGGAGGGCCGCCATGGTAACCCCTTGTTAGGGTTTCGCGCCGCTATGGTTAAGCATTCCCGACCGCCAATGGGACAACGCCGCTGATCGACCGCCCGAGCCCTGGCAGCGCCTGCCCACGCCGCTATTGCGCAGACCGGCTGCGCGAGGGGGGCTGGCTTGGCCGCTTGCGCGCTGTGGCCTTCGGCCTGGCCGCGCTGCTCGCCGCCGGCGTTTCGGCTGTCTCCAATCCCAGGCCGCCAAGCGACTTCCCCGTCGCAACAGATGCGAAGATCGAGCAGGTCGGCGACACCGTTCGCCTGACCATGGCGCTGTCGCGGCCCGTGGCGGTGACCGCCACCGTGATCGCTGGGCCCGATCGCGCGGTCATCGACCTGCCTTCGGTGAATTTTCAGGTCCAGCCTGCCAATGCGCGGCGCGGCGCCGGTTTCGTCAGCGCCTTTCGCTTCGGCCTCTTCACCGCCGACAAGGCGCGAATCATCCTCGATCTGGCCCAGCCGGCCCTGGTCACCAAAGCCGAGATCCGCGAGATGCGAGGCGGCTTCGGCGAACTCGTCGTCGAACTGAAGCGCGCGGGCCGCGCCGAGTTCCAGGCCGCCGCGGCCGAATCGGCCGCAAGAGCGCGCGAGGCATCCGCGCCGGCGCTGCCCGGAGCCGGCAAGGCTCCCGGCGAGACCCGTCAGGTCGTGGTGATCGATCCCGGCCATGGCGGCATCGACCCCGGCGCGGTCGTGGCGTCGATCTCGGAGAAATCGGTCGTGCTCGCCTTCGGTACGGCCTTGAAGCGCAAGTTGGAGGCAAGCGGCCGCTATGTCGTGCGGATGACGCGCGACGATGACCGCTTCGTGCCGCTGCAGGAGCGCGTCGCGATCGCGCGTGCGGCCGGCGCCGATCTCTTCATCTCGATCCACGCCGATTCGCTGACGCAGGCGCAGGAGGTGCGCGGCGCGACCGTCTACACCGGCTCCGAGCGCGCGACCGACGCCGAATCGGCCAGGCTCGCCGCCAAGGAGAACCAGGCCGACGCCGTCGCCGGGCTCGAATCCGAAGAGGGCGTTCAGGACATCGCCGGCATCCTGATGGACCTCGCCAAACGCGAGACCCGGACCTTTTCGTCGGTGTTCGCGCGCAATCTGGTCGAGCGGCTCGGCGGTTCGGTGAAGATGCACAAGGTGCCGCTGCGCTCGGCCGGTTTTCGCGTGCTGAGCGCGCCCGACGTGCCCTCCGTGCTCATCGAACTGGGCTATATGTCGAGCCCCAGGGACGCGGAACTGCTCAATTCGGAGAGCTGGCGGCTGCAGGCGGTCTCGGCTGTCGAGGCGGCCATCGACGGCTATTTCGAGCGGGAGCGCACGCCGGCCGGCAAGGCCGCGGCTGCCGTCATCGCGCCGAAGGAGTGAGCGAGCGTTGGCCGCGATTGTGGTCGCAAGGCCACGGTTCCGCCATCTCTGCCGTGTTATAGACGTGGTTGGGTCGAGAGACTTGTTTCGGCGCATGCCGCGATCGGGCGCGCTGCAGAAAACACTTTAGGGCCAGGGCCTGCGATGCGGTTTATCCTGCGAATCTTCGGATGGTTGTTCGCCGCCGGCGCGATCGTCTTCGTCGTCGGCGCCGTCGTCGCGGCCGGCTTCCTCTGGCACTTCTCGAAGGACCTGCCGGATTCCGCGCAGTTGCGGAACTACGAGCCGCCGGTGATGACACGCGTCCATGCCGGCGATGGCGGGCTGATCGCCGAGTTCGCCCGCGAGCGCAGGCTCTATCTGCCGATCCAGGCGGTGCCCAAGCTGATCATCGAGGCGGTGCTCTCGGCCGAGGACAAGAATTTCTACAAGCATGTCGGCGTTGATCCGGAAGGTCTGGTGCGCGCCGCCATCACCAATTTCCGCAACCGCGCCGCCGGCCGGCGTCCGCAGGGCGCCTCGACGATCACGCAGCAGGTCGCCAAGAACTTCCTCGTCGGCTCCGACCAGAACATCGAGCGCAAGATCCGCGAGGCGCTGGTGGCGCTGCGGATCGAGGCGACGTATTCGAAGGACAAGATCCTCGAACTCTATTTGAACGAGATCTATCTCGGCGCGCCTGCGCCGGGGCAGGGCAGCTACGGCATCGCGGCGGCCGCGCTGAATTATTTCGGCAAGTCGGTGCATGAGCTGAACCTGCAGGAGGCGGCCTATCTCGCCGCCCTGCCCAAGGCTCCCACCGACCTGCACCCCTTCCGCAACCGCGAGCGCGCGATCGAGCGCCGCAACTACGTCATCGACCGCATGGTCGAGAACGGCTACGTCGCCCGCGCCGTGGGCGACGCCGCCAAGAACCAGCCGCTCGGGGTCAACCCGCGCACGGTCTCGCCGAACAATTTCGCGGCCGGCTATTTCGCCGAGGAAATCAGGCGCGAGTTGCAGGACCGCTATGGCGAAAAGAAGCTGCTCGAGGGCGGCCTCTCGGTGCGCGCGACGGTCGACCCCAAGATGCAGCTCCAGGCCCGCAAGGCGCTGGTCGATGGGCTCGTGCGCTTCGACGAGGCGCGCGGCTGGCGCGGCGCGATCCAGAAGCTCGAACTGTCCGCTCGCGACTGGGGGCTTGCGATCGGCGAGCTCAAGGTGCTCGGCGACGTCGCACCCTGGCGGCTCGGCGTGGTGCTCGATGTCACCGGCGACGCGGCCCGGATCGGCCTGCATCCCCTGAACGAGACCTCCGGCGCGCTGCGCGCCGAGCGCACCACCGTGACGCTCGGCCCCGAGGGCGTGAAATGGACCCGTCGCGCCCGCGTCGCGCAGGCGGTCTCCGCCGGCGATGTGGTCTATGTCGAGCCGATCGACGGCAAGCCCGGCCAGGTCCGCCTGCGCCAGCTTCCCGAGGTCAACGGCGCGATCACCGTGATGGACCCATTCTCGGGCCGCGTGCTCGCCATGGTCGGCGGCTTCTCCCACGACCAGTCGGTGTTCAACCGCGCGACGCAGGCGCTGCGCCAGCCCGGCTCCTCCTTCAAGCCCTTCGTCTACGCCACCGCGCTCGACAACGGCTACACGCCATCCTCGATCGTGCTCGACGCGCCCATCGAGGTCGACCAGGGCGGCGGCCTCGGCGTCTGGGCGCCGAGCAACTATGACGGCAAGTTCACCGGCCCGCGCACGCTGCGCTACGGCATCCAGTTCTCCAAGAACCTGATGACGGTGCGCCTCGCCAAGGATGTCGGCATGCCGCTCATCGCGGAGTATTCGCGCCGTTTCGGCGTCTATGACGACATGCTGCCGGTGCTTTCCATGTCGCTCGGCGCGGGCGAGACCACCGTCATGCGCATGACCGCCGGCTACGCCATGCTGGTCAATGGCGGCAAGCGCATCCGCCCGACGCTGATCGACCGCATCCAGGACCGCTGGGGCGCGACGATCTTCCGCCACGACCAGCGCGTCTGCGAGGGCTGCGACGCCGAGAAGTGGAACAACCAGCGCGAGCCGCGCCTCGTCGACAACCGCGACCAGGTCATCGACCCGCTGACCGCCTACCAGATGGTCTCGATCATGGAGAGCGTGGTGCAGGCCGGCACCGCCACCGTCGTCAAGAGCGTCGGCAAGCCGCTCGCCGGCAAGACCGGCACGACCAACGACGCCAAGGACGTCTGGTTCGTCGGCTTCTCGCCCGATCTCGCGGTCGGCGTCTATATGGGCTTCGATACGCCGAAATCGCTCGGCACCTCGGCGACGGCGGGCCAATACGCCGCGCCGATCTTCCGCGATTTCATGGCCGCCGCGCTGAAGGACAAGCCCGCGACCCCGTTCCGCGTGCCCGCCGGCATCAAGCTGATCCGCGTCGATCCGCGCACCGGCATGCGCTCGGGCGGCGAGGGTGGCATCCTCGAGGCCTTCAAGCCCGGAACGGCCCCGCCGGACTCCTACTCGATCATCGGCGCGGCCGGCGACGGCTCGACCCCGATCAGCGTCTCGCCCGGCGGCGGGCGCGGCGTGGGGTCCGGGACGGGCGGGTTGTACTGAGGCACTGGAAGACCCCCTCTCCTGTAAGGAGAGGGGCAGGGGTGAGGTGACGGCCCGGAATCGTTGGCCTGAACCAGCCGGCCGGATGGGTTGACGTTTCACTGGTCGAAGGGCCGACCCCTCACCCCTGCCCCTCTCCCTCCGGGAGAGGGGGGTTCCCGCGCTTCTCATTTACAGCGCGCGACAATCCTTTTAATCCCCCTCATCGCTCACGCGTCACCGAAAGCCTGCGGCAGAATCATGCGTCCAGAAATCCAGACCCAACTCGACAACGCCAAGCAGTCGATCGGACTGCTGAGGAGGCATCTTTGACTGGGATGCCGCGCAACGGCGACTCGCCGAACTGAACGCCCTCTCGGAGGGCCCCGATTTCTGGAACGATGCCGAAGCCGCGCAGAAGCTGATGCGCGAGCGCACCGGGCTGGAGACGCAGATCGAGGGCATCGGCAAGCTCGAACGCGAACTCGACGACGCGCTGACCTTCATCGAGCTCGGCGAGATGGAGGGCGATCAGGCCTCGATCGCCGAGGGCGAGGTCGGCATCAAGGCGGTCGAGACCGAGGCCGCGCGGATGCAGGTCGAGACGCTGCTGTCGGGCGAGGCCGACATGCTCGACACCTATCTCGAGATCCACCCCGGCGCGGGCGGCACCGAATCCCAGGACTGGGCCGAGATGCTGCTGCGGATGTACCGGCGCTGGGGCGAGCGCCGCAAGCTCAAGGTCGAGACGCTCGACTACCAGGACGGCGACACCGCCGGCATCAAGTCGGCGACGCTGCAGTTCAAGGGCCACAACGCCTATGGCTGGCTGAAGACGGAAAGCGGCGTCCACCGGCTGGTGCGCATCTCGCCCTTCGATTCGAACGCCCGTCGCCAGACCTCCTTCGCCTCGGTCTGGGTCTATCCGGTGGTCGACGACCGCATCGTCATCGAGGTCAACGAATCCGATTGCCGGATCGACACCTACCGCGCCCAGGGCGCGGGCGGCCAGCACATCAACACGACAGATTCGGCCGTGCGCATCACCCACATCCCGACCGGGATCGCGGTGACCTGCCAGCAGGAGCGCTCGCAGCACAAGAACCGGGCCAAGGCCTGGGACATGCTGCGCGCAAGGCTCTACGAGGTCGAGCTTAAGAAGCGCGAGGACAAGGCGAACGCCGAGCAGGCCTCAAAAACCGATATCGGCTGGGGCCACCAGATCCGCTCCTACGTGCTGCAGCCCTACCAGCTCGTGAAGGATCTGCGCACCGGCGTCAGCTCGACCGCGCCGAGCGAGGTGCTGGACGGGGCGCTCGATCCGTTCATGGAGGCGTCGCTGGCGCAGCGGGTCTACGGCACGGAAGTGGAAGTCGAGGACATCGACTGAGCGCTTTCGTCGCGCTCTGGAACAACCATCTCATCCCGGACAAGCCGCGCAGCGGCGCTGATCCGGGATCCATTCCGGTCCGATGCCGGACAGGTTCTGGAATGGGTCCCGGGTCTCCGCTTCGCTGCGCCCGGGATGACGGCGTGTTTCCTCGGAAAGCGAGTTTTGGTAGGCTCAGCTCTTTCCCGCCAGCTTCGCGCCGGCCTTGAGGAACCGCGTCGGGTCCATGGGCTCGTCGTTGATCCGCGTCTCGTAATGCAGATGCGGGCCGGTCGAGCGGCCTGTCGAACCGACGCGGCCGAGCACGGTTCCCGTGGCGACGCTCTGGCCGACGGAGGCGAGGATCGCCGACATATGGGCGTAGCGCGTGGTGATGCCGTTGCTGTGCTCGATCTCGACCATGTTGCCATAGCCGCCTGAATACTCGGCCGTGATCACCTTGCCCGGCGCGGTGGCGCGGATCGGCGAGCCATGCTCGGCGCGGAAATCGACGCCGGTGTGCATGGCGGGCCCGCGCGTGAACGGATCGACGCGATAGCCGTAATTGGAGCTGAAATCGGCCTCGCCATCCATCGGGCGGCGCAGCGGCAGGGTCTCGACCAGCCCGCGCAGGCGAAACACCGCCGCGATGCGCGGCTGGAGCGCATGCAGCGTCGCCTCGAACGGGCCGATCGTCGGGTCGACCTTGAAGGGAACCAGCGGCCCGCCGGTTGCGCCTCCGGCAGTCGGGCCGGCACTCATCCTGTCGGTGTCGAGGCCGATCTCGGACAGCGCGCCGCGCAGCGACTTCTGCGATTGCGCGAGGCTGGCGTCGATGTCGCGCAGCGCGGCGAGCTGTGCGCCGGCGGTTTCCGTAAGAGCGCCGTCAAGTCGCGAAAGCGCCGCCGTGACGCGCTTGGCCGGCGGCTCCGGGGTGGCCTGGCCGGACTGCCAGGGCGCGGTTTTGCTGTCATCGGCCCCGCGCAGCGCCGGAGTGTCGGGCGCAGGCATCGGTTTTCCAGGCGACAGGTTGCTCGGCAGGATCGGCGCGAAGCTGGTGACGCCGGACGCGCGGATCGGCTCCTCCGGCTTGATCGGCCGGGCGCGCAGCATGGTCCGCGCGGCGGGCGCGATTCCGCCGGCCTGGAGCGTCTCGGTCAGGGCTGTGACCAGCGCCTGGCGCGATTCGAGCTCGGCCTGACGGGTGGCGAGTTCGTCGACGCGGGCCTCGACGCCGTCCTGATCGAGCAGCGCGCGGCTGGCGAGGCGGTCGACATCGGCGCGCAGCGCCGCGATCCGATCCTCATAGGCGTATTGGCGCGCCGTTTCGCGGGCGATCAGCCTGGCGGCGAGGTCGTCCTTGCTGAGGATGTACCACCCCGCCGCGCCGCTGCAGGCCGTGGTCAAGGCAAGCCAGGCGAGGCCCGCCACCATGGTCGAGCGGCGTATCGTGTAGCAGGAATGGGTAGCGAGCCCCGTGACGGGAAGAGCGGGGCCTGACGAGGCAATCTGAGTCATACGCGGGACCGGATGTGACGCTGCCGATCCCGCAATCAGACACTGTTAGGGTTAACCCTTCGCAAATGCCGGGAAACATCCGGCCTTTTGTCCGTCACAATTCCCGCGCGGCGGCGAGAACATCCTCGGCATGGCCGGCGACCTTCACCTTCGGCCAGATCCGGGCGATCTTGCCGTCCCTGTCGATCAGGAAGGTGGTCCGCTCCACGCCCATATAGGTCTTTCCGTACATGCTCTTCTCGACCCAGATGCCATAGGCCTTGAGCGCCTCCTGTGTCTCATCTGCGGCGAGCGCGAAATCGAGGCCGTGCTTCTTGCTGAACTTGTCATGGCTCTTCACCGCATCGGGCGAAATCCCGACGATCTCGGTGTCGGCGCCCGCGAACTCCTTGCGCAGGCCGTTGAAGGCGATCGCCTCCTGCGTGCAGCCTGGCGTGTCGTCCTTGGGGTAGGCGTAAAGCACCACCTTGCGGCCCTTGAGCCCGGCCAGCGACAGCGTCTGACCGCCATCTCGCGGGAGTGTGAAGCCGGGGGCCATGTCGCCTGCCTGCAGAGCCATGATGTGCCTTCCTTTCGTCGTTTTGACGCGGCATTCAACCGCCAGCCGCGATTGCAGCAATATGGCGCGCCGATGCGTTGCGACCAGCCCCGGTTTGCGTCAGGCTCGCGGGAACCGACCGCTCTCGCCCCACGTTGCCGGTAGGCCTGCGACATCGGGAGACCATCCGGTCCGATTGCCGAATCGACGGCACTGGTCGATTCGGGACGTAGCCCGGCCTGAGACGGCGACGATGGCGTCGCTGCGTGACATGAAATCCGCCACGGGCGCGTGCGTCCATTTGGGACCAAGCCATTTTGCAGGACGTCAGACCACCCCAGAACCCGGCAGCAGCGCAAGCCGAGGAGGCTTGCGTCGCCGAGGTCGTGAAGCAGCGGGCCAAGGCTGGACTGGTCACCATCGTGGTCGCGGTCGTCGTGGCCGCGGTCACGCTCGCCGGGGCCGCCGCGACGCTGCTGGTCACGGGCCTGATCCCGCTCTCGGGGCTGGAGGGCCGGATCGCGGATGCGATCGAGGAGCGCCTCGGCCGCGACTGGACCGTCGAGGCGGGCTCCGCCGAACTCGGTCGTATCGACGGACGCTCGCAGCTCAGGGTCCGGCAGGTTTCCTTTCGACACAGCAGCGGGGCGAGTTTCCGCGCGCCCGAGGCTGTGCTCGGCTATGAGCCGCTGGCGCTGCTGCGCGGCGACATCCGGCTGGTCTCGGTCGATCTGCGCGGCGTGAACATCCGGCTCGGTGTCAACCAGGACGGCGCGCTGGTGATGAGCGCCGATGCCGGCGCGGCCGAGACGCCGGCTCCGGTGACGCTGCCGGATGCCGGCCACTGGGACGCCTTCACCGGCATCATGGGCGCGGTCTCGACGCTCGCCCAGAATGACGGGCTCCTCGGCGCGCTGGAGACCGTCGGCATCCATGGCGCGCGGCTCGTGCTCGTCGACCCGCAAGGGCAACAGAAGGCCGGCTTCGAGGATGTCGATATCGGTCTGGCGCGCGCGGAAGCCGGCCGCACGAGGCTGACGCTGAAGGGGCGCACCGGCACGCGCTGGAAGGAGCTGGCGATCGACCTCTCGACCGAGGCCGACGGCACGCAGCGCGCCGACCTCGAATTGCTGCGCTTCGAGCCGGCCGAGGTCATGGCGCTGGCCATGGGCGCGAGCGCGGTCGAGATCGACGGCCTGCCGATCAAGGGCCGGGCCTCGCTGACCCAGAAGCGCGACGGGACGCGGGCGATGTCCGCCAAATTCGAGATCCTGCCCGGCACGATCCGCTTTCCGGGCAGTCCGATCGACCCGATCGGCGTCGATGCGGGCGCGGTCGAGATCGAGAGCGGCGCGAGCCTGAACGAACTGCATCTGCGCCGCGGCGCGCTGCAGGCCGGCGCGGCGCAGCTCAGCGGCACGGGCGCGTTGCGCGCGGAGAACGGCGCCTGGAGGCTTAACCTCGCCATGGCCGGCGCATTGCCGGGCCAGGCGGGCGAGCCTCCGGTGCCGCTCGACAGCCTGACATCGAACCTGCTGATCGATCCGCGCTCCGGCGAGGTCCATATCGATGCGGTCACGGCCCGCGGCCCGACCGCGAGCGTCGATGCGACCGGCTATATCCAGCGCCTTGGCGAATCGCCGACCCAGCGCTTCTCGATCAGGGCGACGCAGTCTGACGCCCGGACAGTCCTCGCCCTGTGGCCGCGCTGGACATCGCCGCAACTGCACAGCGTGCTGTCGAGCAAGCTGGTCTCCGGCAGGATCGCATCCGTGCAGGTCGATCTCGATCTGTCGGCCGAGGACCATGCCAGGATGATCCGGGGCGCCGGCATGCCCGATGGCGCGCTGACCGTGACGGTCGACGCCAATACGGTGCGCTTCGAGCCTGCGCCCGGCCTGCCGCCGCTGGTGGATGCCTCCGTCTCGGGCAAGGCGACGGGCCGCACCGTGCAGCTCGCCATCGCCAAGGCGACGGCCGATCTCGGCGGCGGACGGCAGCTCGCCCTGAGCGAGGGCAGTTTCGGCATGGTGGAGCTCTGGATGGAGCGTGCGCCGGCGCGCCTCTCCTTCAGGACGACAGGTCAGATGGAGGCGCTTGCCGCGCTCTTCGCCTTTCCGGCGCTGAAGGAGTTCTCGCCCGGAGCGATCGATCCGGCGGCGGTGCGCGGGACCGTCGATCTGCGCAGCGTCGTAACCCTGCCGATGGCCGACGATCCGGCACCGGGCGAGGTCGTCGTCCAGACCAATGGCGCGCTGTCTGGAGTCGCCTCCGATACGCTGCTGGGAACCGAGAAGCTCGAGGGCGGCAATCTGACCGTGGCGTTCGACCGCGCCGGCCTTCTCATGCGCGGCGAGGCGCGGATCGGCGGCGACCGGGGTCAGGTCGAGCTGCGCCAGAACCCGAAAGGGCAGGGCGAGGCGACGGTCTCGCTGACGCTCGACAATGCCGCCCGGCAGAAACGTGGGCTTGGGCCGGAAGCCGGCATCACCGGGCCAGTGCAGGTCAGGGTCGTCAAGCAGCTCGGCCGCGCCGCCGACGCGCCGCCCCGCGTCGAGCTCGACCTGTCCAAGGCCGCGCTCGACGGCGCCATACCCGGGCTCAGCAAGGCGGCGGGCAAGCCCGGCAAGGCGAGCTTCAGCTATGTCACCGATCCCGACGGGCCCGATCTCGACGATTTCGTGCTCGACGCGCCGCCGGCGCTGATCCGGGGCAAGGTCGAACTCAGCAAGCAGAACGCCTTCGAGAGCGCGGCGCTAAGCCAGTTCAGGCTGTCGCCCGGCGACAATCTGACGGTGCAGGCCAGGCGGGAGGGCAACCTTACCAAGCTCGTCATCCGCGGCGCCGTCGCCGATACGCGCCCCTTCATCCGCGATCTGCAGACCGCCTCCGGGCCGGCAACGCGTGGCGACAGGGCTGCGGCCAAGGCCGGCGACAAGGGCGGCGATCTCGATATCGACCTCGCCGTGCCGATCCTGACCGGCTTCAACAGCGAGCAGATCACCAATGGCGTGCTGAAACTCTCCAAGCGCGGAGGCGATCTCCGCTCGCTCTCCTTCCAGGGCGCGCTCGGGCGCGCCGAGGTGACGGCGCGGCAGGGCCGCGTCGGCGAGACGCTGAGCCCGATCACGGTCCAGACCGGCAATGGCGGCGCGCTGCTGCGTTTCGTCGACATCTATCGGCGCGCCTATGGCGGCGAGTTGGACCTCAATCTCGGCGCCGGCGAGACGCGTCAGAGCGGCGAGTTGCTGTTCCGCAATTTCGTGGTGCGCGACGAGCCCGCGCTGCGCCGCGTCGTGGGGGAGCAGGCTGGCGCCGCTCCCGCCGGAGACCGGGCCGGGACTGCCGCCGCGGCGGTTCCGAGGCTCGACGTCAGCGAGGTCGCCTTCACCAAATTGCGGGCCGAGTTCACGCGCTCTGCGAGCCGGCTCGATGTGTCCGACATGGTGATCTGGGGCCAGCAGGTCGGCTTCACACTGCAGGGCAATGTCGATTACGGCCGGGACCGGGTCGATATCGGCGGCACCTTCGTGCCGGGCTACGCCTTCAACAACGCCTTCGCTCAGGTGCCGGTCGTCGGCGCGCTGCTCGGCGGCGGCAGTCAGTATGGCGGGCTGTTCGCGGTCAATTTCCGGATTTCGGGGGCGGCGAGCGCGCCGACCATGACGATCAACCCGCTTTCGGCGCTCGCGCCCGGCATCCTGCGCCGCTTCGTCGATCCGCTCGGCGGCGCGCCCGACAAGCGGCCGATCCAGCCTGGCGAGGCCGCGCCGCCCGCTCCGCCGACGCGTTGAGTCTATTCGAGCCGCAGCAGCACATGCTTCTTGCGACCGAAGGAGAGCTTGATCACGCCCTCGCTGGTGAGGTCCGCTTCCGACAGGCTGGCTCGTTCATCCGTCACCGCGACATCGTTGATCCGCAGGCCGCCGGCCTTGACCTGCCGACGCGCCTCGCCGGTCGAGGGCACGAGGCCGGCCTTGACGAAGGCGGTCAGCGCGCCGAGCCTGGCCGCGAGTTCGGCGCGAGGCAGGGCGATGCTCGGCAGGTCGGTCGCCAGCCCGCCATCCTCGAAGGTCTTGCGCGCCGTCTCGGCGGCGGCCTCGGCAGCCTCGCGGCCATGCACGATCGCGGTCGCCTCGGTCGCCAGAATCTTCTTGGCCTCGTTGACCTCGGAGCCGCCAAGCGCAGCCAGCCGCGCGATCTCGCCCAGCGGCAGGCGCGTAAAAATCTTCAGGAAGCGGCCGATATCGGCGTCCTCGGTGTTGCGCCAGTATTGCCAGAACTCATAGGGCGAGAAGAGATCGCCATTGAGCCAGACCGCGCCATTGGCCGACTTGCCCATCTTGGCTCCCGAGGAGGTGGTCAGCAGCGGCGTCGTCAGCGCGTAGAGCTGCGGCGAACCCATGCGGTGGCCGAGGTCGATGCCGCTGACGATGTTGCCCCACTGGTCCGAGCCGCCCATCTGCAGGGTGCAGCCGAGCCGCTTGTTGAGTTCGACGAAGTCGTAGGCCTGCAGGATCATGTAGTTGAATTCGAGGAACGACAGCGACTGCTCCCGGTCCAGCCTGAGCTTCACGCTGTCGAAGGCCAGCATGCGGTTGACCGAGAAATGCCGGCCGACATCGCGCAGGAAGCCGACATAGTTCAGATCCATCAGCCAGTCGGCGTTGTTGACCATCACCGCGTCGCCGGGCTTGTCGCCGAAGCGCAGGATGCGGCCGAAGATGCGCTTGATGCCCTCGATGTTGGTCGCGATCGCGTCTGGCGTCAGCAGGCCGCGCTGCTCGTCGCGAAACGAGGGATCGCCGATCATCGAGGTGCCGCCGCCCATCAGCGCGATCGGCCGGTGCCCGGTCTCCTGGAACCAGTGCAGCATCGTCGCCGAGATCAGGTTGCCGATATGCAGGCTGGTCGCGGTCGCGTCATAGCCGACATAGGCCGTGACCGGCCCCTTGACGCAGGCCGCGTCGAGGCCTTCCGGGTCGGAGACCTGATGGATGAATCCGCGCTCGTCGAGCACGCGCAGGAAGTCGGATTTGAAGGGGTTCATGGCGTGGTCAGTGCTGGCTTGAAGGAGAATGATAAAGCGCGGCTGCTATGCCTTGGTCGTCATGTTCGGGCTTGTCCCGGCACCCACGTCTTCTGCCGCGTGGTGGTACGACCAAGACGTGGATACCCGGCACAAGGCCGAGCATGACGACGAGGACACGCGGGGAATTTTACTCCTCCTCGGCATCCCGCTCCGCCTTCGGAATTTCCGGCCCGACATTGCGGTCGAGGTAGACGCCGACCTGCTCCATGAGCTGGTCGACCTTGCCGTCGAAGAAGTGGTTGGCGCCCTCGACCACGGCATGCTCGATCAGGATGCCCTTCTGGGTCTTCACCTTCTCGATCACGGCCATGACCTCCTTGACCGGGGCGACCCTGTCTTCCGAGCCATGCACGAACAGCCCCGACGACGGGCAGGGCGCGAGGAAGGAGAAATCATAGCGGTTGGCCATCGCCGCGATCGAGAGAAAGCCCTCGATCTCGGGGCGGCGCATCAGCAACTGCATGCCGATCCAGGCCCCGAAGGAGACGCCGGTGATCCAGCAGCTCTTGGCCTCGGGGTTGAGCGCCTGCATCCAGTCGAGCGCGGCGGCCGCGTCAGAGAGCTCGCCGGCGCCATGGTCGAAATGGCCCTGGCTGCGGCCGACGCCGCGAAAGTTGAAACGCAGCGCCGAAAAGCCCCGGTTCACGAAGGTGTAGAACAGGTTGTAGACGATCTGGTTGTTCATCGTCCCGCCGAATTGCGGGTGCGGATGCAGGATGATCGCGAGCGGCGCGCCGCGCTTCTTGGCGGGCTGATAGCGGCCCTCGATCCGGCCTGCGGGGCCGTTGAAAATCACCTCTGGCATGGTCGTCTCAAGCCTTTTGTTGGGCAAGCCCGGAAACGCCGCTGCTTTTCGGCGGTTCTAAGCCGCCAAAAAGCGGCGTCGCCCTTGACGGGCCGACCGCTCGCGCCCTACATCAGAGCGCTTAGAATGGTTCTAACAGCCGTGAACAGGACGGGAACATGCGGAGTGGCGCTCGTCGCCCTTGTCCGTTGCTCCCGCCTCGGGCTGGTCAGGACGCGCGGCTATAGCACGGCGCGGGGGTGCGAATTCAAGCCTTTCGTACTGCCGGGCCGCGATGCCGCCATTCGCAACGGAGTTTGATGCAAGCGTGACCGGGTCTGCCCGCGCTTATCTCGACCACAACGCGACCACGCCGGTCAGGCCGGCAGTGGCCGACGCGATGGCGCGCGCGCTGCTGCTGCCGGGCAATCCATCCTCGGTGCATGGCGAGGGCAGGGCAGCTCGCGCCGCCGTCGAGCGGGCGCGTGAGCAGGTCGCGGCGCTTATCGGGGCCAAGGCGAGCAACGTCGTCTTCACCAGCGGCGGCACCGAGGCGAATGCGACCGTGCTCGCGCCTGGCCTGATGGATTGCAGCGGCGGGCGCGACTGCGTCAGGACGCCGGCGACGCTGCTGCTGCATGGCGCGACCGAGCATCCTTGCGTCATCGACGGGCACCGTTTTCCGGCTGGCGCGGTCGAGGCTATTCCGGTCGATCGCGACGGCGTCGCCGATCTCGCCTGGTTGGAAGTGCGGCTTGCTCGGCTGCAGTCCGAGCATCCCGGCGCACGGGCGCTGGTCTCGCTGCATCTTGCGAATAATGAGACGGGTGTGATCCAGCCCGTCGCCGAGGTCGCGGCGCGGGCGAAGCGCTTCGGCGCGCTGGTTCACAGCGACGCGGTTCAGGCTGCCGGCAAGATCGCGATCGATATCAATGATTTGGGCGTGGATGTTCTGACGCTGTCGGGCCACAAGCTCGGCGGGCCGAAGGGCAATGGGGCGATCGTCTTCCGCACCGGCGCGCTGGAACTTGCCGACAAGCCCCTTCGCGGGGGCGGGCAGGAGCGCGGCTGGCGGGCGGGCACCGAGAACGTGCCGGGCATCGTCGGTTTTGGCGTCGCGGCCGAGCTGGCCGGTGCGGCGCTGGCCGGCGAGGCGGTTCGTCTTGCAGGTCTGCGCGACAGACTGGAAGCCGGCCTGCTGGCGCTCGCGCCGCAGACCGCGATCTTCGGAAAGGCTGCGCCGCGCCTGCCCAACACAAGCGCGTTCTCGACGCCGGGCGTCGCGGCCGAGACCATGCTGATCAAGCTCGATCTCGCCGGCATCGCGTTGTCCTCCGGCTCTGCCTGTTCGTCGGGCAAGGTCAGGCGCTCGCATGTTCTGGCCGCCATGGGCGTCGACCCTGCCATGAGCGCAGGGGCCTTGCGTGCAAGCCTCGGCTGGACCACTTCCGCAGCAGAGATCGACCAGTTTCTCGCGGCCTATGCGCAAGCGCTGACCGCGACCAAGCTCGGTGAAGTTCGGGCAGCCGCCTGAGCCACCCGGTGATACGAGACCAGACCGGCGGGCCTTGAACCCGCGACAGGAGAAGAGTGATGGCAGCGGTCCAGGAGACCATCGACCAGGTCAAGTCGATCGACGTGACGGAGTACAAATACGGCTTCGTCACCGACATCGAGATGGAGAAGCCCGCCAAGGGTTTGACCGAGGACACGGTGCGCTACATCTCGGCGCGGAAGAACGAGCCGGCCTGGATGCTGGAATGGCGGCTCGACGCGTTCAGGCGCTGGAAGACGATGAAGGAGCCCGATTGGGCCCGGGTGAACTACCCACCGATCGACTACCAGGACATCTATTACTACGCCGCGCCGAAGGGGGCCGCGCCGCAGTCGCTGGACGAGATCGATCCGGCGATCCTGGAGACCTACAAGAAGCTCGGCATTCCGCTGCGCGAGCAGGAAATCCTGGCAGGCGTCGCGCCGGAGAACCGCGTCGCGGTCGACGCCGTGTTCGATTCGGTCTCGGTCGTGACGACGTTCAAGAAGGAGCTGGCGCAGGCCGGCGTGATCTTCTGCTCGATCTCGGATGCGATCCAGGAGCGCCCCGAGCTGGTCAAGAAGTACCTCGCCACCGTCGTCCCGGTGACCGACAATTATTTCGCGACGCTGAACTGCGCCGTCTTCACCGACGGCTCCTTCGTCTACATCCCCAAGGGCGTGCGCTGCCCGATGGAGCTGTCGACCTATTTCCGGATCAACGAGCAGAACACCGGCCAGTTTGAGCGCACGCTGATCATCGCCGAGGAGGGCTCCTATGTGAGCTATCTCGAAGGCTGCACCGCGCCCAAGCGCGACGAGAACCAGCTCCATGCCGCCGTGGTCGAGCTGATCGCGCTCGACGACGCCGAGATCAAATACTCGACCGTGCAGAACTGGTATCCGGGCGATGCCGAGGGCAAGGGCGGCATCTACAACTTCGTCACCAAGCGCGGCGACTGCCGGGGCAGGAACTCCAAGATTTCCTGGACGCAGGTCGAGACCGGCTCGGCGATCACCTGGAAGTATCCCTCCTGCATCTTGCGCGGGGACGGCTCGCGCGGCGAGTTCTACTCGATCGCGGTGTCGAACGGCGCGCAGCAGGTCGATTCCGGCACCAAAATGATCCATCTCGGCAAGAACACGACATCGAAGATCATCGCCAAGGGCATCGCGGCCGGCAAATCGGATTCGACCTATCGCGGCATGGTCTCGGCCCATCGCAAGGCGACGGGCGCGCGCAACTTCACCAATTGCGACTCGCTGCTGATCGGCGACCAGTGCGGCGCGCACACCATCCCCTATATCGAGGCCAAGACCGCGACCGCGATCTTCGAGCACGAGGCGACGACCTCGAAGATCGGCGAGGACCAGCTGTTCTATTGCCAGCAGCGCGGCCTCTCCGAGGAGGAGGCGGTGGCGCTGATCGTCAACGGCTTCGTCAAGGAGGTGCTGCAGCAGCTCCCGATGGAGTTCGCGGTGGAAGCGCAGAAGCTGATCACGATCTCGCTCGAGGGCTCGGTCGGCTGAGCCTTCGTCATGGTCGGGCTTGTCCCGACCATCCACGTCTTTCTTTCTCATGTTCAAGTCGTGGATGCTCGGCACAGGGCCGAGCATGATGCGGCGGAAATCCGGACCGAAACCAATGCTCGAAATTCGCAATCTCGTCGTGAAAATCGCCGACGAGGACAAGCAGATCCTCAACGGCCTCTCCCTCACCGTCAACGACGGCGAGGTCGCCGCGATCATGGGCCCCAACGGCTCCGGCAAGTCGACGCTCAGCTATGTCATCGCCGGCAAGGAGGACTATGAGGTCCTCGACGGCGAGATCCTGCTCGACGGGCAGAATGTGCTGGAGATGGAGGCCGATGCGCGCGCCGCGGCGGGCATCTTCCTCGCCTTCCAGTATCCGCTGGAGATCCCCGGCGTCGCCACCATGACCTTCCTGAAGGCGGCGATGAACGCACAGCGCCGCGCGCGTGGCGAGGCGGAGCTGCTGACGCCCGACTTCATCAAGGCTGTCAACGGCGCGGCCGACAGGCTCGGCATCGCCAAGGACATGCTGCGCCGGCCGCTCAATGTCGGCTTTTCCGGCGGCGAGAAGAAGCGCATGGAAATCCTGCAGATGGCGCTGCTCCAGCCCTCGATGTGCATCCTCGACGAGACCGATTCCGGCCTCGACATCGACGCACTGCGCATCGTCGCCGACGGCGTCAACGCCCTGCGCGATCCCAAGCGCGGCTTCCTCGTGATCACCCATTACCAGCGTCTGCTCGACCATATCGTGCCCGACACGGTCCATGTCATGTCGAAGGGCCGCATCGTGAAGAGCGGCGGCAAGGAGCTCGCGCTCGAGCTCGAGAAGAACGGCTATGCCGGTTACGCGGACGCCGCCTGATGTCGATCGTCACCCCCCTGAAGACGGCCGCCGAGCAGGCGCTCAGCGCGCAATTCTCCGCCGCCAAGGCCGAGCTGCCCGGCGCTCTGCCGGTGCGCAAGCTGCGCGAGGATGCGTTTGCGGGCTTCGAGGCCAAGGGCCTGCCGCATCGCCGGCTCGAATCCTGGCGCTACACCGATCTGCGCGGCCTGCTGCGCGAGGCGAAGCCGCTGGCGGACAAAGCTAGCGTCACGCCGGCAGTCACGGCGTGCTTGGCCGAACTCGCTTTCGAGGGCGTGCGACTTGTGCTGATCGACGGGGCGTTCTCGGCGGATCTTTCGACACTGGACGCAGTGCCGCCCGGCGTCACGATCCAGCCTCTATCGGAGGCGCTGGTTTCGACGCGCGAGGACCTGATCCGCATCCTCGCCGGCCCCGGCATCGCGCAGATCGACACCGGCCTGATGCTCAACACCGCGCTGATGCGCGACGGCGTCTTCATCGAGATCGCCGAGGGGACCGAACTCGCCCAGCCGATCGCAATCGTCTCGCTCGCCTCGGGCGAGGACGAGCGCGCGATCTTCCATCGCTCGGTCGTGGTCGCGGGCAAGGGCGTCAAGGCGACGATCGTCGAGATCGGCGAGGGCGTTGGCCCGCACGCGTCGCAGGTCAACGGCGCGATCGTCTTCGAGACGGGCGACGAAAGCGATGTCCAGCATCTGCGCATCGTCTCCCGCGCGGTCCCCGAGACCGTGCAGGTCCAGACACTGATGGCGACCGTCGGCGCGAACGCAAAATTCGAGAGCTTCGCGCTGGTCTGCGAAGCCGCGACGCTGCGGCAGCAGTACTTCGTCGAATATGCCGGCGAGCACAGCGAAATCGGCCTGCGCGGCGTCAACCTGCTCGGCGGGCAGGAGCATTCCGACGTGACGCTGGTGATGGACCATGCGGTGCCCCATGGCGTCAGTCGCGAGATGTTCAAGAACATCATTGGCGGCGAGGCGACAGGCGTCTTCCAGGGCAAGGTGATCGTGCGCAAATACGCGCAGAAGACCGATGGCGGGATGAAGAGCAACACGCTGCTGCTCAATGACGGCGCGACCATGTTCAACAAGCCGGAGCTGGAAATCTTCGCCGACGACGTGGTCTGCGGCCATGGCGCGACCGTGGCGCAGATGGATGGCGAGCAGCTCTTCTACCTGATGGCGCGCGGCCTGCCGCGCCCGCAGGCCGAAGCGCTGGTGCTGCAGGCCTTTGCCGGCGAGGCGGTCGAGTTCGTTCAGGACGAGAGCCTGCGCGGCATGGTGATGGGCCGGATCGAGTCCTGGCTGGCCAAACGCGACGGTTCGTCGCTGGCGAGCACGGTCTGATGCCCTACGTCAATCTTCAGATCACAAAAGGCGCGACGCGGGCTCAGAAGGCCGAGATCGTCAGGGAGTTCACGGCCACACTGGTGCGCGTGCTGGCTAAGAACCCGCAGAACACCCATATCGTGATCCAGGAGATCGAGCGCGAGGATTGGGGGCATGGCGGGCAACTCGTCGCCGACCGTTCCCCGCCTTCGCCGGAAAAGGCTTGAGACGCATGAACGCGATGAGCAAGCCCTACGACGTCGAGGCGATCCGCCGGGACTTCACCATCCTTGGGCGAGAGGTCTACGGCAAGCCGTTGGTCTATCTCGACAATGCGGCCTCGGCGCAGAAGCCGGAAGCCGTCATCGAGGCGATGAACCGGCTGATGCGAGAGGACTACGCCAACGTCCATCGCGGCCTGCATTACCTCGCCAACGCCTCGACCGAGGCCTATGAGGCCGCCCGCGAGAGCGCGCGGCGCTTCCTGAACGCGGCGCATCTTGAGGAGATCATCTTCACGCGCTCCTCGACGGGGGCGCTCAACACGGTCGCCTCCTCGCTCGGCCGCCATCTGCAGATTCAGGAGGGCGACGAGATCATCCTCTCGATCCTGGAGCACCACTCCAACATCGTGCCCTGGCATTACTGGCGCGAGCGCCATGGCGCGGTGATCAAATGGGCTCCGGTCGACGAGGACGGCAATTTCCTCGTCGAGGAGTTCGAGAAGCTCATCACGCCGCGCACCAAGGTCGTGGCGCTGACGCATATGTCGAACGCGATCGGAACCATCCTGCCGATCGCCGAAATCGCCGCGATGCTGAAGGAGTACGGCATTCCGCTCGTCGTCGACGGCAGTCAGGGCGCGGTCCACCTCCCGGTCGATGTGCAGGCGCTGGGCTGCGATTTCTACTGCTTCACCGGCCACAAGACCTATGGGCCGACGGGCTCCGGCATCCTCTGGGGCAGGAAGGAATGGCTCGACAAGTTGCCGCCCTATGAGGGCGGCGGCGAAATGATCGTCACCGTCAGCGAAGACACTGTGACGTATAACGACGCGCCGCATCGCTTCGAATCCGGCACGCCGGCGATCGTCGAGGCCGTCGGTCTCGGCGCGGCGCTCGACTACATGATGGCGCTGGGCCGCGAAAACATCGCGGCGCATGAGGCGGCCCTGCGCGACTACGCCATGCAGCGGCTCGGCGAGATGAACTCGATCCGCATTTTCGGCAAGGCGAAGGACAAGGGCGCGATCGTCGCCTTCGAGATGAAGGGGGCGCATGCCCATGACGTTGCGACCGTGATCGACCGCTCCGGCGTCGCCGTCCGGGCCGGCACCCATTGCGCCATGCCGCTGCTCGCCCGATATGGCGTGACATCGACCTGCCGCGCCTCTTTCGGCCTCTATAATACGCTCGAGGAAGTCGATAGACTGGTCGAAGCCCTGCGGAAGGCCGAGACGCTGTTCTCCTAGAACCGCGCCTGCCTGACCGAAACGGAAGCACGCGATGACCGACACAGCCGAAGACCTCAAGCCGAACGCCCCGACCATGGGGGCGAGCACGACGCTGCCGCCCGAGGAGATCGACCGTCTCACCGACGACATTATCGCGGCGCTGAAGACGGTCTACGACCCCGAAATCCCGTCCGACATCTACGAACTCGGCCTGATCTACCGCGTCGACATCGCCGACGACCGGCAGGTCGCGATCGACATGACGCTGACCGCGCCGGGCTGCCCCGTCGCGGGCGAAATGCCGGGCTGGGTCGAGAACGCGGTCTCCGCCGTGCCGGGCGTCTCGGGCGTCTCGGTCAACATGACCTTCGACCCGCCCTGGGACCAGTCGCGCATGTCCGACGAGGCGAGGGTCGCGCTCGATATGTGGTAGCGCTGGACGCAAGCGCACGGCTTTCGCATGATTGCGCATGCGCTTCACGAAGTGGGACTATATCGCGTTTCCCTTGGTCGCGGCTCTCGCGATCGGCGTGTTCTATGGCGCCCTGCGGCTCGTCGGCTTCTTTGGTCTTGGCATACTCGGTCTCGTGATTGGCTTCATCGCCGTGCGGATGGACCTTGAACGCGACGCCGCCAGCAGCGATCCGCGCGTTCTGGAGGAGCAGTTCAAGGCGCGCGACCGCATGTCCCGGGCCGAGAGAGCCGATTTCCGCGCCGGCCAGTTGGCACGGCTGAAGCCGCTTTTCGTGGCGCAGGTCGTGGCGGCAGGGCTCGTCATCCTCGGCTTCGGGCTCCACTTTCTGCTGTGAGGGTTTGGCCGCTCGCCGCGCGTGATCGGTCGCATCATCGACCTTGATTATTCCGCGAGTGCGAAGAGTGGCATCAGGACCGACAGGGTGCCTCCCGCGCCCGCCGGAACCCGCCATGCGCAAATTCGCCTTCGAGACCGTCGACGTCTTTACGGAAACCCGCTTCGGCGGCAACCAGCTCGCTGTCTTCACCGACGCGCGTGGGCTGTCGGACGCCGAGATGCAGGCGCTCGCCGCCGAGATGAACTATTCCGAGACGACCTTCGTGCTGCCGCCCGAAGACCCGGCGAATACGGCCCGCGTGCGCATCTTCACCCGCACGCATGAGATGCCCTTCGCCGGCCATCCCAATGTCGGCACGGCCTTCGTGCTGGCGCGCCATGGACGGGACTCCGACGGCCTGCTGCGTTTCGAGGAGATCGCGGGGCTGGTCGAGGTTCGGGTCGCCCATGATGGCGACGAGGTCACGGGCGCGACCATCGCCGCTCCGCAGCCGCTCACGACGAGCATCGAACTGCCGCCCGAGGCGATCGCCGCCTGCTCCGGGCTGGAGCCCGCCGACATCTTGGTGAAGAACCACGCGCCGCTACGGGCGTCGGTCGGCGTGTTCTTCGTGCTGGCCGAGGTCAGGCTGGAAGCGCTCGGCACAGCGACGCCCGATCTGGCGCAGTTCCGCGCTGTGCGCGACGCCACGCCGGGTCTGGAGGGACGCTTCTCGCTGTTTCTCTATGCCCGCGACGGCGAGGCCATCCGGGCTCGCATGTTTGCGCCGCTCGGCGGCACCTGGGAGGACCCGGCGACCGGCAGCGCCAGCGCGACCACGGCTGCGCTGATGCTGTCGCTGGGCGGGCAGGAGAGCGGGGCCTGGACGCTGACTCAAGGGATCGAGATGGGGCGGCCGAGCCTGTTGAACCTCAAGGCCTGGCGGACGGCCGAGGGCGTGCGCGCCAGCGTCGGCGGGTCGTGCGTCCCGGTGCTTCGAGGCGAGGCGCTGCTGTGACTGCCGGTCTGGCACAAGAAACACTGCGTCATCCCGGACAAGCGGCGTAGCCGCGCCGCTCCGGGATCCATCGTAAGGCGCGATGGCGCTCGATGATGGACCCAGGAGCTGCACCGCTTCGCGGCTTGTCCGGGATGACGGCTGTATTTGATCTCAAATGTCAGAATGCTTCCGCATCCACCCCGAACCGCTTCGCCGCCGCCACGATCTGGCTCCACGTCTCGTCGTCGAGGGGGATTCCGTCGCGGGCGCGTTCGATGCGCATGGCGCGCTCCTTGTCGCCGGGCGCGAGCACGGGGTTGGCCTCGTCCTGCGGCCTGGCCGCGCGCACGAAGGCGAGGTAGCTCTCGATGCGCTCCTTGCGTAGCGCCTCGTCGGGCTCCAGCCTGGCCGGGTCGATCAGGATGCCGAAGAGCGAGTTGATGATCCAGCTCTTGGCCGGCTTCTGGTCGATGCGGGCGGCGCCCATCAGCCCGGCCGAGAGCAGTTCGGCGATCAGCGCGAGGCCTGCGCCCTTGTGGTCGCCGAAGGGCAGCAGAGCGCCCAGCGCCTCGTTCTGGCCGACGCCATGCAGAAAGACATGGCGTGGCTCTGTCGTCGGGTTGCCCTCGCCGTCGATGATGTACCCCTCAGGAACCGCCACCCCCTTGTTGAAGGCGACGCGGGCCTTGCCGTGGGCCATGCGGCTGGTGGCGAAATCGAGGATGATCGGCTCGCCGCCCGGCACGGGGAT
Organism: Beijerinckiaceae bacterium; assembly: GCA_019745195.1. GTDB lineage: Bacteria > Pseudomonadota > Alphaproteobacteria > Rhizobiales > Beijerinckiaceae > Allobosea. The sequence goes on along the minus strand of JAIETL010000065.1, from coordinate 3,039 downwards.
GCCGATCGCGTGCGGATTGGTGCCGAAGCGCGCCTCCTTGGCGGCGAAAGGCGCGACGATCGGCGGACGGCCGGCGACGTTGACCCAGAACAGCGAGATCAGCCCGGCATCGGCCGCGATCTCGGCATAGTGCCCGATGCGGCCGATATGGTGGGCGTCGAGCAGGTTCAGGATTGCGACGCCGCCGGTCTTCGCCATCGGGATGGCGCGCTCGACCGCGTTGCGCGCCACCGGCTGGCCGAGCGCGATCTGGGCGTCGATGATCAGGAAGGGGGCCGCGTTCAGCCGGTCGGCGGGGCCCGAGTCGGGTTTGAGATTGCCGTCGGCGAGGGACTGGAAATAGAGCGGCAGCATGCCGACGCCATGGCTGTCATGGCCGCTGAGATTGGCCAGCACGAGATGGTCGGCGGTCTCTGCAGCCTCCGCTTCGCTCCAGCCGGCGGCGCTGACCATGGCGCGGACGAGGGCGCGCAGGGACTCGGGCGTGTGCGTGCGGTAGGCGGTCATGGCGCATCGTCGGCTTATGTCGGGGCCGCCAGAGTGCATGCCGTTCCGCGTCGCGCAATGCCGCGAGGGCAGGGCCGGGCTGCATGGCGCGCCATCTCGACCTTTCGCTCACCAATCCTTATGTTGACGTCAGCCATCTTGCTTCACGAGGCCGGTTCTTCTCGGAAGAATTTGAACCTCGTTGGGGAGGGACAAAACGCATGTTCTCGATTCCGGGCCTCAAGGTCGTCTCGCTGACGGACGCAGCCGCTGCGCGCATCCGCGAAATCATGGCGGATAGTTCGCGTGAAGCGAGATCTGGCGCGCCTGAAGCCGGGCCTGCGATCGGCCTGCGCGTCGGCGTCAAGAAAGGCGGCTGCGCCGGCATGGAATACACGTTCGAGGTCGCCCGCGAGACCGCCAAGGGCGATGAGGTGGTGACCGAGAAGGACGCGACCGTCATCGTCGACGCCAAGGCGGTGCTGTTCCTGCTCGGCACCGAGCTTGATTTCAGGACCGACCGCTTCTCCTCGACCTTCGTCTTCAACAACCCGAACCAGGTCTCGGCCTGCGGCTGCGGCGAATCGGTCGAGATCAGGCCGAGGCCCGAGCCGGTCGCCGCTGCGCACTGAGGCTGCTGCGATGGATGCCGAGGGCATCCGCGAACTGTTCGCCGACATCCTCCCGGTCAGGGTCCGCCGGATGTTCGGCGGCCACGGCATCTATGACGGCGAGACCATGTTCGCGCTGGAGGCTGGCGGCGAGATCTGGCTCAAGGCCGATGCGCAGAGCGTCCAGCGCTTCGAGGCGGCCGGCAGCGCGGCCTTCACCTATCAGAAACAGGGCAAGCCCTTCGCCATGAGCTATTGGCGGCTGCCGGACGAGGCGCTCGACGATGCCGATGCGCTGAGGGACTGGACGCGGCTGGCCGTCGAGGCCGCGCGCCGGCCGGCCAAACCCGCCGCAAAACCGATCAGGCCACGCGCATCGACGCGGAATCCAGCACCTCCTCGGTGACCGTGCGGTTGCGGCCGTCGCGCTTGGCCTGCATCAGGGCCTGATCGGCGCGCTCGACGATGGAGCTCGCCGTGTCGCCGCGGCGATAGCCCGCGACGCCGAGCGAGATGGTGATGCGGCCGAGGTTTTCGTTGGTCGAGCGCTTGACCAGCTCGCGCGTCAGCAGCGCCTGACGCACGGTCTCGGCTCCGAACTTGCCGGCGACGATATCGGATTCGGGCAGGATGATCGCGAATTCCTCGCCGCCGAAGCGCGTGATCGTGGCCTTGTCCTTGAACTTGTCCTTCATGGTCCGGGCGACGAGCCGCAGCACCTGATCGCCGGTGAGGTGGCCATGGGCGTCGTTGAACTTCTTGAAGAAGTCGATATCCGCCATCACCAGCGCGAAGGGCTCGCGCCGCAGCGTCGACTGGTCGATCGACTTCTGCAGCATCTCCTCGAAATGGCGGCGATTGGCCAAGCCCGTCAGCGGGTCTGTCAGCGCCTCGGCGCGGGTCGTCTCGAGCGCCTCGCGCAGGTTCTTGATCTCGTTGGAGGAATCCCGGAGCTGCGTCTCGAGCTGCGTCTTGCGTGTGACCTCCTCGCGGGTGGAGAGCACCAGAGCCTCGACCCATTCGCGCAGCTTCTGGCGGTCGGCCGGCGGTGGCACGTCTTCCGACATGGCGCAGAGCCGGCCATGGTAGCGCTCGCTGGAATCCAGCGTCTTGTCGACCAGCGCCATCAGCCCGTCGATTTCGCTCAGGACCTGCAGGCTGGTGCGCTCGGCCTGCTTGGCGAGGCGGTCCGTGCCGATGAAGCGTTCGTAGAGATTGTCGATGTCGGCGGCGCCGACCGTGCCGTCGCCGCCGGTCAGGATCGCATTCATCGCCATGGTGACGGCCGGCATCTCGCCGCTGAGATGGGCGTACCAGACCTCGAAGGCGCGCGGATAACCCGGCGAGCCGTGCTGGCGGATGGCGGCGACGACGCGGTCGGCGATGTCCTGCGACGGGGTGTTGACCTGGGACGGGGGGTGGACCTGCGCGTTCTCGCTCATTGCCATCGACAGCCCGGGCATGAAGCCGGTTCATGGCTTTCAACCATGACAGCTTCGATTGAACATCGAAGCGGGACATCCTGTCCGTATCAACGGCGGCATGCGCCCGTCCTGCCGCATGCCGATCGAGGACCGGCATGCCGCGAGACAGACGCTAGACGCGATCGCGTTAAGATGAGGTTGACATGCCCAATGGGCAGGCCGTGAAACGACCGTCCGTATCCGAATCAGCCGGCCTTGACGGGGCGCATCAGGAAGGCCGGGACATGGTCGCCCAGCCCCTTCACCGTCGGGCCGTCATCGTCGTCGCGCCGGCGCGGCTCGGGCCTTCGCTCGGCGCGCGGGGACGGGACGGGACAGGGGCGGGATGACCATGCGGGCACTCATCGGGGCGGCTTTCCTGTGCGGCCTGGCGGCCCTGCCCGCCGCGGGCCAGCCTCGCCCCGAACCGCCGCCGCAGGAGGCGCTGGCGGCGCCTGGCCGCCCCGGCTGGATGGTGG
>JAIETL010000015.1 GCA_019745195.1 Beijerinckiaceae bacterium | reverse complement strand
CCGGCCAAAGCCGGCATCGGGGTGGCTCCGCGAAGCTACACCACCATCAGGGACACGACCTGCCACTGTCTGGTCCGATGCATGCCGGCACGGTTTTGCCATGATCGACGGATAGCGAACCTCGATGGAGTTTTGCGTGGCGCCGTGGTTGCCGGCTTGGTAACCTGCCGTTAACGCTTCTCCGCAACTGTTCGTTCACGTTCATCGCGCCGCCTGCCGGCGCAGCGAGACGGGTCAGTCATATTGGGCAGGTCTTCAGACATTCAGGCGAGATGCGACGCACCTGGCCCGCGAGGAGGCTCCGGGCGCGCTTTGCTGTCGCGCCAGCTTCTGACCTGCGGCGTCGCGGTGGCAGCGCTGGCGCTGGGCATTCGCGGCACCCAGGACGCCGTCGCCAATGGCGACACCCGCACCATCACGATCAAGCACATGCACACCAAGGAGGAGACGACCGTCACCTTCAAGCGTGACGGGCGCTATGTCTCCGAGGCGCTCGAGAAGCTGAACTGGGCCTTGCGCGACTGGCGTCTCGACGAGCCTATCCGGATGGATCCGCGCCTGTTCGACCTCGCCTGGGAGGTGCATCGCCAGGTCGGCTCCGACCAGCCCTTCCATGTTGTCTCGGCCTATCGCTCGCCCGGCACCAACTCGATGCTGCGGCGGCGCTCGCGCGGCGTCGCCAAGCACAGCCAGCACACGCTCGGCAAGGCAATGGACTTTTACCTCCCGGACACGCCGACCGCCCGCATCCGCGAGGCCGGCATGCGCATGCAGCGGGGCGGCGTCGGCTTCTATCCAGGCGCGCACACGCCCTTCGTCCATATGGACGCCGGCTCCGTGCGCTCCTGGCCGCGCATGACCCGCGACCAGCTCGTCAGGCTCTTCCCGGACGAGAAGACCGTGCATCTGCCGGCCGATGGCCAGCCGCTCAGCGGCTACGAGTTGGCGAAGGCGGATGTGCTCGCGCGCGGCGGGTCCGTCGCCGGCTATGCGGCGGCCGATCTCGACGAGGGCGCGATCATCTCGTCCGGCCGCAAGAGCCTGTGGGCCTCGCTTTTCGGCGGCGACGAGGAAGAGGCCGACGCAAGGCCGACGCGTGGCCGGCGCGGCGCGCCGAAGCCGCAGCCGGCCGTGATGGCCTATGCCAACAACAGCGGCTTCGTCGACAGCAACTCGTCGGATGGCGGCCGTTTCGCCGTGGCCTATGCGCCCCCGGCGGCGGAGGCCCCGACTCGTTCCATCCGCGGAGCCTCGCGCCCGCAGCCCCAGCCGGAGCCCGCGCCGACGCCGGCCCAGGCCGAGGCTCCCGCAGCGCCGGCTCCCGCGCCGCCTGTCATCGACAACCGGCCCAAGCTGATCGATGCGCCTTTGCCGCTGGCGCGTCCGCGTGGGCTGACCCTGCCGCAAGCGCCCGCCGAGGCCGGCCCCGCCGTCGAGGTCGCGGCGCTGCCGACCGCCGCAGGCGCGCTCGCCTTCGCGCCACAGACCCCGCTCGCCGACCAGAAGCTGGTGCTCGCCTCGCTGCCGCCGCGCCGGCCGGGTGAGATGACCGCGCTGGTCGAAAGCATCGTCTCCGGCAAGCCCGTCGCCGCGCCGCTGCCGCCGGTGCGCCCGACCGAACTCGCGGGCGCCAACCCCGCCGGCTTCCGCCTCGCATCGGCCGAGGCCGCGCCGCTGCCGCCCGTCGAGGGCAAGCTCGTTACCATAACCCATGGGCTGCCGCCGAGCCGTCCGCGCAGTGGCCCCGTTCCCGCTGTCGCCGAAGCGCCCGCGCATCCTCCCGCATCGCGGCCGCCTGCGAGCCCGATCACCGCGCAATACGACGCCGACCGCTCGAACCTCGATTCGCTGTTTGCCGCCGTTTCCCGCAGCCTTCCCAGCGAGGGCCGCTCCGTCACCGTCGCCCGCGCCAGGCCCGCGCCAGTTGCCAGCACCGCGCCGATCCAGGGACCGAGCCCGGCGGCGTCGCTCGGCTTCAGCCATGCCGAGCCGAGCGACGCGCGCACCGGCTCGTTCTCAGGCCCGGCCGTACGCTCCCTGCCGACCAACTTCGTCCAGAACTGAGCGCGATTGGCTTCGGCGGCCGTCTGACGCCGCTTTCTGCGCTTCCGGTGCTCACGGACTTAAGTCCGCTCCGCTCCGGTTTTCGAAACCAGCGCCAACCGACTCACCGGAGCCAATCGCGCGCTCACGGTTCCTCGCGGTCGATCGGCCAGTGTTTGAACACGTCGAGCGCCTCGCAGGCCTTGGCCTGAGCCGCCAGCGCCGGCCAGCGTTCCTCCGGAGCGAACTCCGGGATGACGAAGCGGCAGAAGCCCCAGGCGATCGTCGCGGCGATGTCGCCGGGGCGCAAATCGGGGCCCGAGCCGAGCGCTCCGGACTTTGCGGCATCCTCCAGCAGTTCGAGCGCTGTATCGAGCTGGGCGACGATGCGCTCCTGCCAGGGTCCGTAGCGCTGCGCCTCGGGCCGTTTGCGCTCGTACTCGATCGAGACGGCCTTGTCGGCCGCGACGATGCCGATGCCGGTCAGGCTCAGATCGCGGGCGCGCGCCGCCTTGTCGGCGGGACGCAGGGAGCGGCCGGCGACATCCTCCATATGCTGGATGATCAGGTTGGAATCGGTGATGACCACGCCGCCACCGGTCACCAGCGTCGGCGCCTTGATCAGCGGGTTGATGGTGCGGAAGGCGTCCATGTGCCGGAACACCGAAACCGAGCGATGCTCGACATCAAGCCCGAGCAGCGTGCCGGTGACGGCGGCGCGGCGGACATAGGGGCTGTCCAGCATTCCCACGAGCAGCATGGCGGTCTCCCGGTTTTCGGTGCCGGCAGAGTGCCGGGACGGACCGGGAAAGCCACGCGAATTCGTGTGATTTCACGCATCACGCGCGGTGATGGCGCGGTCTTTTCGGCGTCGGGCCGGTCATCCGATAGTCCTTGTCCCCGGTTCTGAAAGCGCTAGCCTGTCGGACGAAGACTCCGATGGCAGGGAGGTGAGGCCATGTCCGCCGTCGAAAGGATCGTCCGGCCCGGCGAGACCCGCGAAGCGTCGTCGCCGAAACCGCCTGAGCGCGGTCATCTGCACGAGGCCGGCGTCGTCGCCTCCAGCGTCTATGCCCATGGCGTGCGCATCGCCGATATCGCGGTCGAGGAGGCCGGCGAATGGGCGCGCAAGGACGGCCATGTCGTCTGGATCGGCCTGCTCGAGCCCGATGCAGCCCTGCTCGCCTGCGTGCAGCGCCAGTTTTCGCTACATCCGCTGGCGGTCGAGGATGCGACCAACGCCCATCAGCGCCCCAAGCTGGAGCAATATGGCGACGCGCTCTTCGTCGTCGCGCGCACCGCCCAGATGGTCGACAAGCGCATCGCCTTCGGTGAGACGCATATCTTCGTCGGCAACGGCTACATCGTCAGCGTTCGGCACGGCGCATCGACCTCCTACAAGACGGTGCGCCAGCACTGGGAGACCTGCCCGACCTCGCTCGCCAAGGGTGAGGATTTCATCCTCTACGCGATCCTCGATTTCATCGTCGACAACTACATGCCGGTGCTGGAATCGATCCACGAGGAGGTCGAGGCGTTCGAGGACAAGGTGCTGGAGCGGCCGATGGGCCGCGCCGATATCGAGCGGCTCTACACGCTGCGGCGCGATCTCCTTCGCCTGCGCAACGCGGTCGGCCCGCTGGTCGATGTCTGCCAGCGCCTCGCCAATGCCAGCGTGCCGCAGGTGCGCCCGACGCTGGCGCCGATGTTTCGCGACGTGACCGACCACGTTCGGACCGTGCAGGAGAAGATCGACAGCCTGCGCGAGGTGCTGGCCTTCGCCTTCGAGGCGAGCCTGCTGGTCGGCCAGAGCCAGGAGAACGCGATCTTCAAGAAGCTCGCCGCCTGGGCCGCTATCCTGGCAGTGCCCACCGCGATCGCCGGCGTCTACGGCATGAATTTCAAGAACATGCCGGAGCTTGAGCTGCAGTTCGGCTATCACGCCGTGCTGACGGTGATCGTGACGAGCTGCGCGGTGCTGTACTGGCGCTTCAGGAAGAACGGGTGGTTGTGAGCGGCCAGCTGCCAGCGCTGTCGTCCCGGACAAGCGGCGCAGCCGCGCCGATCCGGGACCCATTCCGGAACCCTTCCAGATAGCGCTCCGGAATGGGTCCCGGGTCTTCGCTTCGCTTCGCCCGGGACGGCTACGAGGGTGGGAAAGCGCTCAGGCGCTCTCGCCGACCGCCTGCAGATAGAGATCCAAAATCGCCTCTTCCTCCGCCCGCTCATTGGCGTCGCGCTTGCGGATGGCGATGACCTTGCGCAGCACCTTGACGTCGTAGCCATTGGCCTTCGCCTCGCCATAGACCTCCTTGATGTCGTCGGCGATGGTCTTCTTCTCTTCCTCGAGCCGCTCGATGCGCTGCACGATGCTCTTGAGCTGGTCGCCCTGAACCGGTTCGTCCATTTGATGTCCTCGATAGGTTAGGCGTTTGGAATTTGGCCGCAGGGTTCGCATCGGGCGGCGGCCTGCGTCAAGCTGCGAACCGCCGGCTCTCAACAGGCACGTCGCGTCATCGGGCCCGCAGCGCCGCGAGGCAGCCCGGCAGCACGGCCGCGAGCCGGCGGCCCCAGGCGAAGGCGTCCGCGCGTGCGGCGATCAGGTCCTGCCGGACCTCGATGAGCGTGTCCGGCAAGCCGCGCCGCGTGGCGTGGCGGTCGATCGTGTCGCCCGGCAGGCCGCCGGAATAGGGTTCGTTGTCGCCGACGATCAGCTCGGGATCGGCCTGCAGCACGGCGATGAGCAGCTTGGAGAGGCTGCCCTCGCCATCCCAGAGCAGCCCGACATGCCAGGGCCGCGCGGCCTGCTTCCAGAATGGCGTGAAGGAGTGGATCGAGACGATGGCGGGCGGGTGGCCCGCCGCAAGGGCGGTCTCGACGGCCGCGTCGATCGCCGCGTCATAGGGCCTGTAGTAGCGCGCCACGCGCTCGGCGACGCCGGTGGCATCGATGTCGCGGTTGCCGGGCACGATTGCACCATCGGAGAGACGCATCACCAGAGTGGGGTCATCGAGACCGCGATTGGGGTCGATCAGCAGGCGCGAGAAATTCGAGAGGACGGCCGGTGCGTCAAGCGCTGCGGCCACGGCCCGCGTCACGTCGGCCGCGCCGATGTCATAGGCGATGTGACGTTCGAGCTGGGCCGGTGCCAGGCCGAGGCCGTCGAGTTCGGGCGGAATCGCGTTGCTGGCGTGGTCGCAGAGCAGCAGCAGGCCGGTCGCCGGATCGCCGGGAACGATCTCGACCTCACCGATCGCAAGCGGGCGCGTGACCGGCGTGATGGCAAGGTCGAATGTCATGCGGGCTTTCGATAAGTATGATTATTGCTGCAAATGCCTGATGACGGCTGGGCAGCCGCCACTTAAAAGAATCAGCAACGAAAGTCGATGGAATCGACCTGATCACGGGCGGAATGCGGGGCAGACTTGCACTCATCGGATGACGCCATTGCAGCGGCAAGGACGACCGCGCGCCGCATCTTCGACGCGGCCGTGGCGCGCGCCCATCCGGCCGGCTGCCTGCCGGCGCATCTGCCGGACGCCCCGGCGACGGGCCGCCTGATCCTGCTTGCCGCCGGCAAGGCCGCCGGGAGCATGACGACGCTGGCCGAAACGCATTATCTCGATGCCGGTATTCCGCCGGAACGTCTGGTCGGCCATGCGGTCGCCCGGCATGGCTACGAGACGAGGACGCGGCACATTCCGATGGTGGCCGCCGGGCATCCGGTGCCCGATCAGGGCAGCATCGACAGCGCCGAGCGGGCGCTGGAACTGGCGAGAGGGGCGACGGAGCACGACCTCGTGCTGGTGCTGCTCTCGGGCGGTGGCTCGGCCAACTGGGTCGCGCCGGCGGGCGGTCTCGCGCTTGCGGAGAAACAGGCGGTCAACAAGGCGCTGCTGCGCTCGGGCGCGCCGATCGGCGAGATGAACATCGTCCGCAAGCGGCTCTCGCGCATCAAGGGCGGCCGCTTGGCGCTCGCGGCCGCGCCGGCGAGGCTGCTGACGCTCGCCATCTCCGACGTGCCCGGCGACGAGCCGACCGCGATCGCGTCCGGCCCGACGGTGCCGGATCCGACGACGATGGCGCAGGCGCGGGAGATCGTGTCGCGCTACGGGCTGGACCTGCCTCAGGCCGCCCGCGCCCTGCTCGAAGACGATGCGAGCGAGACGCCCAAGCCCGGCGACCCCGCCTTCGCCGGGAGCGAGTTCCGCATCATCGCCCGTCCGGCGGACGCCATCGCGGCGGCGCGCGCGGCGGCCGAGGCGGCCGGCTATGGCGTGCATGATCTCGGGGCCGATTGCGAGGGCGAGGCGCGCGAGGTCGCGGCCGCCCATGCCGCGCTGGCGCTGGAGCTTAAAGTGGCCGGCCGGCGCGCCTGCATCCTCTCGGGCGGCGAACTGACCGTGACCCTGCGCGGGCAGGGCAAGGGCGGGCCGAACCAGGAATATGGGCTGGCGCTGGCGCTCGCGCTGAAGGGAGAGCCCGGCATCGTCGCGCTCTCGGGCGATACCGACGGCACCGATGGCGGCGGCGGGGAGGCGAGCGACCCGGCCGGCGCGTTGGTCGATCCGACCACGCTGGCGCGCGCGGCGGCGCTTGGCCTTGCTCCCGCCCAATCGCTTGCCGAGAACGATTCCACCGGCTTCTTCGCAGCTTTGGGAGACCTGCTGCAAACGGGGCCGACCCTGACCAATGTCAACGACTGCCGCGTGATCCTGATCGACCCGTGATGACCCGCAATCTCGCCCATCTGCTGCGCCTGAGCCTGCTGGCCGTCGGCCTGGCCGGCTTTGCGGCCCCGGCCCAGGCCGATCTGCGCATGTGCAATACCACGGGCAGCCGCATCGGCGTTTCGATCGGCTATCGCGATGCGCAGGGCTGGGTGACCGAGGGCTGGTGGAACCTCGCCCCGCGCGCCTGCGAGACGCTGCTGCGCGGCACGCTGGCGGCGCGGTTCTACTACGTCCACGCCGTCGATTACGACAAGGGCGGCGAGTGGACGGGAAAATCCGTCATGTGTACGCGCAACAAGGAATTCACGATTCGCGGCATAGAGGACTGCCTGGCGCGCGGCTATGACCGCGCCGGCTATTTCGAGGTCGATACCGGCGAACAGAAGAGCTGGACGATCCAGCTCACCGACGCAACCGCCAGCGCGCCGCAACGACAATGAAGGACAGACGATGAAGCGCGAGCGCCGGATCAAGATCATCGCCACATTGGGGCCCGCCTCGGCGACCGTCGAGATGTGCGCCAAGCTGTTCGAGGCCGGCGTCGACGTCTTCCGGATCAATATGAGCCACACCCAGCGCGAGACGCTGCCCGAGCGCATCGCCATGCTCCGTTCGCTGGAGAGCCGCTTCAAGCGTCCGGTCGGCATCCTCGCCGATCTGCAGGGGCCCAAGCTGCGCGTGGGCGCGTTCGGCGGCGATGGCGGCGTGATGCTGGAGACAGGCGCGAAGTTCACACTCGATTCAGACCCCGCGCCCGGCACGGTCAAGCGCGTGCATCTGCCCCATCCCGAGATCCTGAGTGCGCTGGAAGCGGGCCACAACCTCATCCTCGACGACGGCAAGATCAGGCTCGTGGTCGAGAAGGCGACGCCGACCCAGGCCGTCACGCGGGTGACGATTCCCGGCCGGCTGTCCTCGCGCAAGGGCGTCAGCCTGCCCGATACGGTGATCCCGGTTTCGGCGATGACCGACAAGGACCGCTCCGACGCCGAGGCCGCGGCCGAAGCCGGCGTCGACTGGATCGCGCTCTCCTTCGTGCAGCGGCCCGAGGACATGGCGGATCTGCGCAAGATCGTGCGGGGCCGGGCGCTGGCCCTGGCCAAGATCGAGAAGCCCCAGGCGCTCTCGCGGCTGGAGGAGATCATCGAGGCCTCGGACGCGATCATGGTCGCGCGCGGCGATCTCGGCGTCGAGATGCCGCTGGAAAAGGTGCCGGGCACGCAGAAACGCATCACGCGGATGTGCCGGCGCATGGGCAAGCCGGTCGTCGTCGCGACGCAGATGCTGGAGAGCATGATCACCAGCCCGGTGCCGACCCGCGCCGAGGTGTCGGACGTGGCCACCGCCGTGTTCGAGGGGGCAGACGCCGTGATGCTCTCGGCCGAGAGCGCGGCAGGGCAGTATCCGGTCGAGGCGGTGACGATGATGAACCGCATCGCCGAGGAGGTTGAAGGTGAATCGGTCTACCGCTCGATCCTCGAGGCGCAGCGCGCCGAACCCGAAGCGACCGGGGCCGACGCCATCGCCAAGGCGGCCCATGAGATCGCCGATACGCTAAACCTGAAATCGATCGCGGCCTGGACCTCGTCGGGCTCGACGGCAATGCGGCTCGCGCGCGAGCGGCCGAACTCGACCGTGATCGCGCTGACGCCCAACCGCGCCACGGCGCGCCGGCTCACGCTGGTCTGGGGCGTGCATTCGGTCGTGACCAAGGATGCGAGCGACATCGACGACATGGCGGCCCGTGCCTGCAAATTCGCGGTGCGCGAGGGGTTTGCGGCGCTGGGAGACCGCATCATCGTCGTCGCGGGCGTTCCGTTCGGAACGCCGGGCGCAACCAACATGGTCCGCATCGCCTTCGTGGCGAAGGAGCATGTCGAGCAGGCGTGATGCTCACCCCGGCAGCACGAAAGACGCGGCATAGCAGAGCCCCCCGCCGACCGCGAAGGACAGCGCGAAGCGCCGGTAGATGTCGCGCAGGGTGCGGCCGATGACCTGCTGGGCGAATTCGGCGCGGGGCCGGTCTTGCGGCGGCAGGAGGATCCAGAGTTCGGTGCGCTTGTAGGGTCGGCGGACCGACGTGTCGGCTTTCACGACCAGCACGGCGGCGGTGGCCATCATCAGGATGGCGCCGCTTTCCAGCGCGACGCGCGGATAACCTGCAAGCCCGACCATGAAGCAGATGATGGCCAGCCCGGCGAAGCCGCAGCCGCGCGAGACCGACAGCAGCGCCAGTTCTCTCACGCGCGATGGGCTCATGCGGCGTCTCTCCGGGACATATCCGAAGCTAGAGCGGCGCGCGTCTCGCGAACATCACGAAATCGCGCGCTTCGCGACGTCTCAGGCAGGACGCGCCGTCATCTGCAGCAGGGTCGGGATCGTCAGCAGCATGATGCCGCCGAGCCAGATCCACATCGAGGTCGCGGTGCTCTCCTTCAGGCCCTTGCCGCGCTCGTAGATTGCGGCCGGGATGCCGCCGATGGCGAGCGTCAACGCCGACAGGAAGAGCGAGGTGAAGTAGAAGATCAGCAGCGGCGAGGAGATGAAGAAGCCGGGCCCAAACTGCTTCATCAGGATGTAGACCGGGTCGAAATAGGCCGAGAAATGCAGGCCGTTGATCAGCGACATGCCAGCGATGCCGATGGTGATGCCGTCGCGGCGGAGAATGTCCTCGCGGTCGTCGGTCATGGCTTCGGCGCTCCGACGATGGTCGGCAGCCAGCCCGCCGCCGCGAAGCCGACGAACATCAGCATCCGGATGAAAAGCAGCCATACCACCGCGAGCAGGGTGAGGATGCGTTCGTGCACGGCTGCGGGGGTGACGATCCGCACGGCCTCGATGGCCGGCTGGGTAATCTGCCGGAACGTGCGCCAAATCACCTTCTCGCTTTCGTCCGGAAAGACCAGCGAGAGCAGAAAGCGGCCCAGCAGCGTATACATCAACGCCGCAAGCGCGAGGTTGGGAGCCTGATAGAGCCAGAACAGGCCCTGGCTGTCGACGTCGGCCATTCAGGATGGGTCCTTGCGCTGTCGGGACTGCGGGTTCATCTGCCCGACAATCATGGCGCGGGCAAGCGCCGCTGCCGGTTGTCGAGACAAAAGAGGGGGCGGACCAGGGTCCGCCCCCTCGAACAGGGTCGTATCAGCGGGCATTGCGCCCGCCGATACGGCTCACTTCTCGATCATCACGGCCTTGCCGCTCGGACGGCGGATGTCGTCGATGAAGCTCTGCAGCTCCTTCGTCGGCGCCGTGGTGAACTTCGAGACGATGAACATCGTCAGGAAGCCGATCGGCATGCCGAACAGGCCGGCCGAGATGTTGGCGACGTTGAAGTAGCCGACCTTCGAAGCCAGCGGGTGGCTGATCAGCACCCAGCCCTGCTGGAAGATCGCCGGCTGCTCGGCCTTAAGCTTGGCGATGTCGACGAGCGCCGCCCCGGTGATGGGGTGGACGTTCGAATACATGCCGAGCACGTTCACGCCGAAGCCCGGGAAGTAGCGGGTCACGACGAGATAGACCAGCGTCGCCAGGAAGCCGGCCCAGATGCCCGCCACGGCCGCAGCCGCGGTGGTCTTCTTGGACCAGATGCCCATGACCAGCGCCGGGAACAGACCCGCCGCCGCCAGCGAGAAGGCCCAGGCCACCATCGCGACGATGTCGGCGGGACGTCCCGAGGCCACCCAGGCCGCGATGACCGCAACGATGACCAGCAGCACGCGGGCGATGATGAGTTTCCTCGCCACCGGCGCGTCCTTGTTGATCATGCGTGCATAGACGTCATGGGAGAGCGCGTTGGCGATCGCCAGCAGCAGGCCGTCGGCGGTCGAGAGCGCGGCCGCCAGGCCGCCGGCGGCGACGAGGCCGGAGACGACATAGGGCAGGCCCGCGATTTCGGGAGTCGCGATGACGATCGCGTCGGCCTGGATCGCGAAGTTCGACAGCTGCAGGATGCCGGTATGGCCGGCGATCCTGCCGCAGGCGGCGGTGATGGTCGCGAGATCGACGGCGTTGCCGCCGCAGATCTGGACGAGGCCGATCTTGCCGTAGCTGTAGACCCAGCCCGGCAGTTGTCCCAGCGGCTTGCCGATGACGTTCTCGAACACCTCGAGCTTCGCGAAGGCGGCATAGGCCGGCGCCGTGAAGTAGAGGATGAAGATGAACAGCAGCGTCCAGGCCACCGAGGAGCGCGCCTCACGCACGGACGGCGTGGTGAAGTAGCGCATCAGGACGTGGGGCAGCGAGGCCGTGCCGACCATCAGGCAGAGCACGAGGGCAAAGAAGTTAAGGGGGTCGTAGCGGGCGAACGGCACGACATGCGAGGCGGCCGCTGTGACGCCCAGCGCCGCCTCCTTGACCTGGATCTCGGAGAGGACCGAGCCATAGGTGAGCTGCGGGATCGGGATGCCGAACTTCTGGGTCGAGAGGATCACGACCGGGACGAGATAGGCGACGATCAGCACGATGTACTGCGCGACCTGTGTCCAGGTGACGGCGCGCATGCCTCCGAGCATCGAGCAGACCAGGATGCCGACGAGGCCGACGAAGACCGCGACCTCGAAGCTCATGCCCAGCAGGCGCGCGCCGATCAGGCCGGTGCCGACGATCTGCGCCACCACATAGGTGAAGGAGCAGCTCATCAGAACGACGATGCCGGCGATGCGGGCCGCATTGCCGCCGAAGCGGAAGGCCAGGAAGTCGGGCACCGTGTAGCAGCCGAACTTGCGCAGGTAGGGCGCGATCAGCGTCGCCACCAGCACATAGCCGCCGGTCCAGCCCAGGATGAAGGCGAGACCGTCATAGCCCAGCAGGTAGAGCGTGCCGGCCATGCCGATGAAGGAGGCGGCCGACATCCAGTCCGCCGCCGTGGCCATGCCGTTGTAGAAGGACGGCACCTTGCGGCCGGCGACGTAATACTCGTCGACCTGCATGGTGCGCGACATGATGCCGATGGCGGCATAGACGCCGATAGTGAAGGCGACGAAGAGATAGCCGAGGATGTGGTTGGGAACGCCGGCGCGCTCCAGAACCCCGATGAAGACGACGAATGCGACGAAGCCGCCAGTATAGACGCCGTAGATGCGTCCCAGACTGGAGGTAAAATCGCCCTTTTGTGCTTCCGTGGACATGAGCGTTTTCTCCCTCAATCTTCTTCGGCCATGCCGTATTTGCGATCCACCTTGTCCTGCGCCTTGGCGAACCAGAACAGTTGGGCCACGAATATGATCAGGGAGCCCTGAGCGGCCATGTAGAACCCGAGCGGAAAGCCCATGATCTTGATGCCGTTGAGGGCGGGCGAAAACATATGGATGAAGAACG
The DNA here is from genome assembly GCA_019745195.1 of Beijerinckiaceae bacterium. Classification (GTDB taxonomy): domain Bacteria; phylum Pseudomonadota; class Alphaproteobacteria; order Rhizobiales; family Beijerinckiaceae; genus Allobosea. The sequence goes on along the minus strand of JAIETL010000015.1, from coordinate 25,512 downwards.
AAAAGAAAGCCCAGATGCCGATCATGATATAGGTCAGCCTGGTCGTTTCGGCCCAATGGGCCTTGATATTCTCTTCTGGTGACATTCCCTGTCTCCCCCGTGAGGACGTTCGCATACGTCTTGTTCCCCCGCCGGCGTGGCCGGGGGTTGGCGTCGTTACGTCACAACTTGACTAAAGCAGCAGGTCAACTTGGATGAATCCCGCCGGCCCGAACAGGGCTACTAAAGGCTTATGACTTTCGTCGTCGGGCTCTGTGCGCCGGGGAGCCGTGGCTAAAGGCTGGCGAGACCCGAGCGCGGCGCGGCGAGTTCGTCGATCGCCTGCACCACGATTTCGGGCGCTGCGTGATGGGGCATATGCCCGACGCTGGGCAGGACCACGAAGCGGCCCTGCGGCGCCTGCCGGGCGATCGTCGCCGAATGGATCGTCGGCGAGACGATGCTGTCGCTGTCGCCGGTGATCGCGATCACCGGAACCTTGAGGTCGCGATAGCGCGGCGCCTGCGCCGTCACGAAGGCATGCGTCGCCGCGATGTCCTCCGAGTTCGCCCGGAAGGTCGCGGGGCGCAACAGCAGCCTGATCTCAGCCGTCTCGACGTAGCCGGGCGTCGCATCGCGCGGGGCGAAGACGCTTTTCGCTCCCGCATCGAGCTGAATATTCGCAACCGGCAGCGCGACCAGCCGGGTGAACAGCGGGCCGATTACCGGAAGCACGGCGATATGGTGGTACCAGGCGATGCCGCCGGGCCAGGGGTGGGTCACGCCGCCGAGCAGGACGAGGCCGCGCAGCCGGTCGGGCCGGTCGAGCGCGATCCTGGTGGCGAGCGCGCCCGCCAGCGAATGCGCCACCAGCACGAAGCCTTCGGGCGCAATCCTGTCGAGCGCCTGCATCAGCACTGCCGCCTGCCGGCCGGGATCGGCCATGGCCGAACCGTTTGGCCGGTCGCTCCAGCCATGGCCCGGCCGGTCGAGCGCGATGAGACGGTAGCGCGAGAGTTCGGGGCCCAGCGTCGCCAGCAGATCGGCATGGTTCGACGATGCGCCATGGACCAGCACGACGGTGCCGCGATTGTCGCCGATCGGCGCGCGCTCGCGATAATGCAGCCGGCCTCCGGGCACATCGAGGAATGTTCCCTTGGGCGGATGGGCGCGCGCGACTTCCGCGGCAATCCATTCGCTGCGGAGGATCAGACCCGTGGCGGCAAGGAGGGCGAGAACGAGCAGGATGCGAGGCAGCATCGACTGCCTACGCAGGCCCGGCGGCATCGGTTTCGCCAATGGTCAGATCATGGACCAAGCGACCCGCTCAGGCGTCGCGCCCGTCGACCTCGATCTTGAGGGAATCGACCGCGTTCTTGATCGCTTCCATCTGGGGATAGATCTCGAGCGCGCGGCGATAGGCGACCATGGCGCGCTTGTCGTCGCCCTGCTGGCGCAGGATCGTGCCCAGTCCCATCATCGCGCCGTAATGGCGAGGCTCGCGCTTCAGCGCCTCGCCGATATCGAGCATGGAGCGGATCGGGTCTCCCGCGACGAAGAGCGCGCTGGCGCGCTGGTTCCAGCCCTCGGCCCAGTCGGGCTCGAGGCTGATGACGCGGTCGAGCAGTTCGATGGCGATCTCGGTCTGCTTCTGGCGCAACGCCGTCTGGGCGCGGGTCATCAGCAGATCGGCGGTGTCGGAGCCGGAGCGGGCCCAGCGGCGCTGGATCAGGTTGGCGATGCCCTTCGCTTCTTCGGCGCTCTTGGCGGCGGCAAGGCGTTCGAACAGCCGGTCAAGCGTGGCGGCAGGCGAGCGCGGCGAGGCCGGGGCCGGGGCTGCGGGATTGTCGTCCTTGTCGGCGGGAGCAACGGCGCCTGGGCGTTGCGGCGCGGCGTTCTGCGCGAGCGCCGGACCGTGGATCGCGGCAGCCGCCAGAGCGAGCGCGACGAGTCGGGAAATCAAGCGAGCGATCATCATGACGCGAGAGTGTCATGCGGCGCGGGCCGGCGTCAATTCACGGCAAGGCGAGCCGCACAACGCAAAGGGCGGGCGCGCCCTAAAGCGCCCCGCCTCGCAGGCAAGACCCGGCCGATCCTGTGCGATCCGCTGCGGATCGCACACACATCTCAGCCCTGGCGCGCCTTGAAGCGCTTCTGGACCTTGTTGATGATGTAGACGCGGCCCTTGCGGCGCACGAGCTGGTTGTCGCGATGGCGCGCGCGCAGCGACTTCAGCGAATTGCGGATCTTCATGGTCGTCAACTCCATCGACCCGCGCTTACGCGAATCGGTCGAAAAACGTGTCCGCTGCGATGCGGGCCGGAAACCAGCCCTCATCGCCCACGCGAATGGTGCGGTCGGTGCGATGCCGGCTGTATACGGATTTTGGCGCGGATCGCAAGAGCCAGAGTTGATAACGCCTGACGATGCGAGGTGCGGATGCCGGATTTCGGCAGCGTATGCGCAGGGCTGCGATGCGGATGAAGGCCATGTCCGGTGCGGCCAGGCGACACCCGATGCGGCGAAGCGCGGGCCGGCGTCGGAAGGGAACCTCGCGTGCATCGGGGCGTTGTGCCGCTATCAACTCGATTGGGGATAGCACAATGAAACTCGTCACATTCGGCCTTCTCGCGGCATCGGCGCTGGCTCTGGGCGCCTGCGGCAACACCACCGAGCAGCGCATCGGCGGCGCGGCCGTCGGCGCCGGGACCGGCGCGGTGGTCGCGGGGCCAGTCGGCGCCGTCGTCGGCGGAGCGGCAGGCGCGATCACGGCGCCCGGCGTCGTGCGCGAGACGCGCCGCGCCACGCGCTGAGCGGCCAAGGCCGCAGAACTGCTTCTGGTTCGACCGGGCCGCTCGCACGAGCGGCCCGTTTTTTGTTGCATGCCGCTTGGGTTGGCATCGTGCAGGTTGCAGGTCGGCCTATTTCTCGTCCTTCGGCCGCATTTTTCTGTTCATTTCGGCCTATCCGGAATGGCGGGGCCGGGCCGGACAACCGCCCTCCATGGCATTGTCGCGTTGAGGCGCCGCCCGAATCAGGTCGGATCGCGGCCCTTGGGATATGGGGCGGTCCATGACTGGCATCGGGCCAATTGTGTCAGGCGGCCAGGGCGCTGCGGCGGCGCGTCGCTCGGCCATGGCCCGGCTCGGCACGCTGGTGGCGTTCGTCACGTCGGCGCTGCTGGCGCTGGCCGTGATCGTCGCCTGGCAGAGCCACGGGACCGTCATCCGGCAGACCGAGACCGCGGCCGAGAACCTGGCGCTGGCGCTGGAGCAGCATGCCGCGCGCACCTTCGAGGCGATCGATCTCACGCTGCGCATCGCCCAGAACCGGATCGAGGCCGAGGCGCTTGGCGTCGGCGAGGTTGCGCCGGTGCATGTCCTGCTCCGCGATCTTGCCGAAGCCTCTCCGCAGATCCGTAGCATCGTCATTCTGGGCGAGGACGGGCGGATCGCCCATGATTCGGCGAGTCCGACCCCTCGCGAGGCTCCCGGATCCGGCGACCGCGACTATTTCATGGTCCACCGCGAACGCGCCGACGCCGGCCTCTTTATCGGCGCGACGATCCGCAATCGCGTCAACGGGCAGTGGACCATCATCGCCAGTCGCCGGATTTCGCGCGCCGACGGCTCGTTCGGAGGCATTGCGGTGGCCGCCGTGGCGCCGGAGTATTTCCGGCAGTTCTACGAGGGCATGAGCATCGGCGAAGACGGCGCGATCGGGCTGATCTCCGCAAATGGCCTCCGGTTGGTGCGGCGGCCATGGCTCGACGCCTCGGTGGGTATCCCCGTGCCGGCCGATCTGGCCGAACGGCTCAGGACGAAGCAGAGTGGCGTGTTCCTCGCGGATTCACCCAATGACGGGGCGCCGCGCATCGTCGCCCACCGCCGCAACGAGAGCACGGGCCTGTCGGTTCTTGTCGGTCTGTCGAAGGCCGAGGCGCTCGCGCCCTGGCGGCGCAACATGGGTATCCTGTCCGCCGGGGCGGCCGTCACCCTGTTGCTGGTCGGGTTGCTGGGTGCGGCGCTCGCCCGTTCGCTCGGCAAGATCGACCGCAGCGAGGCCCTGTTCCGCGCCGTCTTCGACAATGCGACGGACGGGCATTTCATCAATCGCGTCGATGCCCGTGGCCGCTTTGTGATCGAAACCTATAACCCGGCCGCAGCAAGCATCATCCATGTCCCGGTCGAGGAAGCCGAGGGTCGCCTCCTCGAAGACGTTCTGCCGGCGGCGGAAGCCGCCAAGGTCGAAGCGGATTTGCGGCGCTGCGCGGCCAACGGCGTCCCGGAGCGTTTCGAATCAAGCCTTGTCCGCGACCGCGGCGTTCGGACCTGGGAGATCGTCCAGGTGCCGCTGCGCAACGCCACGGGCGCGATCGACCGCATCTTCGTATCGACGCGCGATATCACCCATCTGAAACGCGCCGAGGCCGAGGCGCGCGAGGCCAACCGCATGCTGCTGCTGGCCGAGCAGATCGCCCATGTCGGGCACTGGCGGCTGGACCTAGCCACGAACCGACTGACCTGGTCGCGCGAGGTCTATCGGATGCATGGTCTCGATCCGGAGTCCTTCGTTCCGGACGCCGCCAGCGCCATCGATCTCTACCATCCAGAGGATCGGGCCGAGGTCCTGCGCAGCGTAAGCGAGGCGATCGCGTCCGGGCGCGGCTATGAATTCTCCCTGCGCATCCTGCGTCCGGACGGCTCGTGCCGCGAGGTGATCTCGCGGGGCCTGTGCGAGCAGAACGCCGAAGGGGTGGTGACGGCGCTGTTCGGCACGGTCATGGACGTGACGGAGATCAGGCAGACCGAGCGGGCGCTGGTCGAGAAATCGGCGCTGCTCGAGGTCACGCTCGACAATATGGACCAGGGTCTGGCGCTGATCACGCCGCAGGGCGAGATCAAGGTCGCCAACCGGCGCTGCGCCGAACTGATGGATTTGCCGGCCGCTCTCATGGCGACACGGCCGAGCTTTCCCGAACTGATCGACCATCTCTACGCCGCCGGCGAATTCGCCGGCATCGATCCGGCCCTGCACGCGCATGTGCGCAACCAGGCTAGCCTCCCGACCACCGGCATCTATGAGCGGCGGCGGCCCAACGGCGTCATGCTGGAAATCCGCACCGTGCCGCTGCCCGATGGCGCCGGCGTGGTGCGCACCTACACCGACGTCACCGCCATGCGCGCCGCCGAGGTCGCCATGCGCGAGAGCGAGGCGCGCTACCGCATGCTGGCGGAAAACACCAGCGAACTGATCATACTCGGCCATGACGACGGCAGGCGCTCCTATGTCTCGCCCGCCTCCATGCGCCTGCTCGGCTTCACGCCGGACGAGCTGATTGCGATGAGGCTGCGCGATTATGTTCACCCGGACGATCTGCAGCGCCTCAAGGAGACGACGGCGCGTCTGCTGCATGGCGAGGATCAGGTCTCGCTGGTCTATCGCGCGCGCCACAAGACCGAAGGATGGGTCGCGGTCGAAGGCGTCTTCCGACGGATACCCAATGCCGAGCCTGGCCAACCCAGCGTCGTGGCGACCTTTCGCGATGTGGCGGAACGGCAGAGGCAGGCGCAGGCCCTCGAGCAGGCCAGCGCCGCAGCCGAGACGGCGCGCCAGCAGGCCGAGCAGGCAAGCCAGGCCAAGTCGGATTTCCTCGCTTCGATGTCGCACGAGATCAGGACGCCGCTTCACAGCATCATCGGCTACACCGACCTGATGATCGAGAGCGGCGGCCTTGGCGAGGAGCAGGCGCTGCAGGCGCAGCGGATTCAGAGTTCGGGCGCCGCGCTCCTGACGGTTGTCGACGATATCCTCGACTTCTCGCAGATCGAGGCCGGTGGCATCGAACTGGACCCGCGCCCCTTCTCGCTCGACAGCCTGGTCGACAATGCCGTCTCGATCGTCCGGGGCCTTGCCACGGCCAAGGGCCTGCCGATCCGGGTCGACGTGGGCGCCGATGTGCCGCGCGACCTCGTCGGCGATCAGGACCGGCTGCGCCAGATCCTGCTCAATCTGCTGAACAACGCCGTCAAGTTTACGCCGCACGGCCATATCGCGCTGACGATCGGCGCGGAGGAGGGCGCGGATGGGCAGGCGGAACTGACCTTCGCGGTCAGCGATACCGGGATCGGCATTCCGCCCGAGCGCCAGTCGCGGCTGTTCCAGCGCTTCTCCCAGGTCGATGGCTCGATCCGCCGCGAATTCGGCGGCACGGGCCTGGGACTGGCGATCTCGAAACGCTTGGTGGAACTGATGGGCGGCGCGATCGGCGTCGAAAGCGCCGCGACCGAGGGCTCGACCTTCTGGTTCCGCGTCCCGCTGGCCCGCGCGGTCGCCGGAGACGCCTCCGCCGGCGAGGGCGGGGCGCGCAGGGCCGCAGCCAGACCGGCCAAAATCCTGCTGGTCGAGGATCTGGAGATCAACCAGAGACTGGCCTGCGCCGTGCTGGAGGCGGCCGGACACGAGGTCGACGTGCTGGGCGACGGTGCCGATGCGATCATGGCGGTGCAGGAAAGCGCCTACGACGTCGTGCTGATGGACGTCCAGATGCCCGGCATGGACGGGATCACGGCGACGCAGCATATCCGCGCGCTGGAGCACGCGGCCCGGACGGTCCCGATCATCGCCATGACCGCCAATGTGCTGCCGGCGCAGGTCGCCGCCTTCAGCGCCGCCGGCATGGACGATCATATCGGCAAGCCCTTCAAGCGGGCCGATCTTCTGGCGGCGATCGACCGCGCCGTCCGGCCCGGCGACGGGCCGGCCGAAACCGAAGCCCCACCGCTCGACCGCGAAGCCTATGAACGCATCCGCGAGACGCTCGGGCCCGAGCAGATGGGGGAGATGCTGGCGATGCTGTCGGATCTTCTGACCCGGCGTTTCGCCGAGGAGCGGCTGGCGCCGGACGATCCACAGAGCCTTGCCGGCGAGGCCCATGGCGTCGTCTCGGCTGCCGGCATGCTTGGTTTCATGGCCCTCTCGCGCCGCTGCGCCGAGCTGGAGGCCGCCTGCCATTCCGGCGAGGGGCTGACGGAGGCTGTCGCCGCGGTGCGCGCGGCGCGGCGCGATGCGCTTGCGGTGATCGCGCGGCTGCGCGCCGCCTGAGCGCGCGTCCCGCGCCGCTTCAGCCCGCGGCGGCGATCTGCCCGAGGAAGAAATCGACGACCCTGGCAGGGTCGAACGGCTTCTGGATGAACAGGCTGCGCACCGTCCGGGCCTCGGAGTGGCGCTGGTCGGCGGTGGCGTAGACGATCGGGCGCAGCGGATGGCCGAGATGGAACTCGGCTCCGACCACCCAGCCATCGACCAGCCCGGGCAGCTTGATGTCGGTGTAAAGCCAGTCGATGGCGCGCGAGGGGTCGCGCAGCAGGTTCAGCGCCTGTTCCCCGCTCCCGGCGAGCACGGTGCCGAAGCCGGCGCGCCGCAGATACTGGTCCAGGATGGCGCGCGCGATCGCATCATCCTCGACGATCAGCACGATCTGGCCCGTGGCATTCTTCCCGCTGGACATGCGCGATGTCACCACGCCCTTCCGCATCAGGCAAGCCGGTCGCGCCCGTTCAGCGCCCGGTCAGACGCAAAGAAAAGGCCCCGGAGCCGCTCATGCATGAGAGCTCCGGGGCCTTCGAAAATGGTGGGCGCGACAGGGATCGAACCTGTGACCCCTACGATGTCAACGTAGAACGTGAGTTTTCACGAGGCCAATGGCTTCCGGTATTTTTCCCGCAGGATCAATCCCTTGGAGGCCGGATTGTTCATCACTGTTCATGGCCATTCATAGCCAAACAGGACCAAATACCCTAGTTTCAGGACCATTTTGGGACCACCTTAGGCCGCCGCCGCTGCGGCTTTCTGATACTCCGTGTGGTGGTGGCCATAGGTGTCCAAAAGCATCTTGAGCGACATGCTCAAAAATTCCGCGACCTCAATCGGAGGCACTCCGGCGCGAAGGAGCAGCGTCGCTCTGGAGTGGCGGAGAACGTGCGGCGTAGGCTTGCCCATGGTCGTGTCGGCGAGCCGGTCCACGCCATCGATGTCGCGGTATTGTAGCCGGGCATGGTCGACGGCGGTCTCGAAGGCCTGGCCGATCCTCTTGATCGAGCCGTTCTTGTAGCGCACGATTCGGTCGACCCAGGTGCCGCCCGCTGCCTCGACCTTGGCCTTCTCGGCCATGTCGGCGGCCTTCCATGCCGTGAGGATCGGAACGAGCCTATCTGGGATGCGGCACGGGTCGCCCCGCTTGCGTGTGCGCGGCGCGGACGCGCCCTTACGGTAGATCGTGAGTGTCGCCAGATCGACGTATCCCCGGATGCCTTCTGGATCGCGCTCCCATCCCATTGCAAGCGTCACCCCGGCCCGCGAACCCGACGCAAAGGCCAGCTCGTTGAAGCGCTCAAGGTGCGGCTGCGGGGTGCCGCTCTCGTCCCATTCGAATCCCCGCTTGTGGTCACCGCCGATGATGCGGCCGCCTCGGGTGACGCGCAGGAGACGCTGATACTCGGCGTCGGTCATCCAGTCCGGGTGGCTGTCAGACTTGTCCGGCAGCGTGACGATAGGCCTCGACGTCAGATTGAATTCCTTGTGCCAGACGCCAACCGCTGCTGAAAGTGTTTCGAGTTCCCGCCTCGCCGTGGAGAGGCTGGTCGGTGTGCCTGCCTTGGCGCCTTTCGGAATGAAGACCTCCCGCTGGCGGGCCTGCCAGTAAGCCCGGCACGTGGCGCCTTTGATCTGAGCGAGGGTTTTCCCGCCCCAGTGTCGGAGCAGGTGAGCCATGTGGTAGCCCGTGATCTGCTGGTTCGACGTTCCCATCATCTTCTGCCCATAGAAGACTAGGCAGCGCTCGATTGAGACGAGCTTGGGATTGCTCGTTGTCGGGTCGTCGTCCGCGGGCTGCACGAAATCGCGCTCGGCCAGGAGCCGTTCGCGCTCTAGAATATAGAGAGCTAGCGCCTTTTGAGCCGCTCGATCATCTCCAGCGCTGATCTGGAGTCGCTGCTTGACCGGCTTGCTGGTGATTGGGTGCCGGTCGCGGATGAAGAATTTTTTCCGCTTTGGGTCGATGTCGAGGCGAGGGGGTTCGATTGGACGCGGCAACGGTCTCTCCACTCTTTAAGCTGTGTACGCGTGACTAAGATTCGATGGCCGTGGCGCTCGGGTCGAAGCTCGCCACGCTGGATGGCGCCGCGCAGATCGAGGACCGTGAACGCGGGGAAGCCGAGCCCGCCGGTGACCTCCGGAGCCCAGATCGCGGTCTCTAGGGCCATAGGTCCGTGATCGCCGGCGAGAGCCGCCGCATCGGACAGCCCTTCGGAGGCATCAAACAGGTCCAGGTGGAAAACGAATTTAGAATCCATGACTTGGAGAGTCTCACACCGTAGTGCTGCAGTAAATCGCAATCGGCGGGAGGGTTGACGGCTGGAGACACCCGGTCCTGGCATCTGCCGGCGATGCGGGCGTCGTGCTAGCTCTTTGACGTGCAGCAAAGGCGATGACGTGCGGACGATCGACAGGGTCACGATGGTAGAGCAAATCGGCGTCGAGCTTCAGAAGAGGTTCGGCTTCGACGACATCGACGCTTTCCTCGCGGGATTTGGGCTGGCCAAGCCGGAGAACGTTACGGTCAACAGCAAGCGCATCTATGCGAAAGCCGGTTTGGCGCCAGCGAGCAACGAGATCATCGTGAAGGTCGCCCAGGAGCTCGATATCGAGATTCCGGAGTCTATGAAGGCAGCGGTTACGACGAAGTCTCCCGCTCCGATTCCCGTGCGGCCCGCGACTACAACGGAGCCTACCGAGAGCGAGCGGCTATTCGCCCTACGCGACACCGTCCTAGCCAATTTCACCGGCGGGAACTGGCACGAACTCGGTCTTTTCACGGGATGCGAGCGTATCGTCAGCGGTCACTCACGCCTGCTCCGGAGCCTGAGTTTCGGAGATCCTGACTATGAGGAGCACGTGCTGCCGGTGCTGCTGTCGATCAACAAAGCCGATCCGGCTAACCTGACGAAGATGGAAGATTTCGTCCGGAAGCGCTTCGATCCCGGCGAGAACGTCTCTAGTGGCAAGCGCGCGGGCAAAACGATTGTCTTCCAGCCCAAGGTTTTCGAGATACCCGATGAGCCGGTCGATCCGATGCTCAATGCGGTGATGATGCCATTCGGCGCGGGCATGAGGCCGGTCTACACCGCGATCGAGGCGGCCGCGGCCGCCTCCGGCTACAGGTGCCAGAAGGCCGACGACATCTGGGAACAGTCGGCGGTCATCCAGGACATCTTCTCGCTGATCTACCGCAGCTTCATCGTCGTCTGCGATTTCACCGGTCGGAACGCGAACGTCTTCTATGAAGCCGGCGTGGCGCACACGCTCGGAAAGCACGTCGTGCCGATCTCGCAGAGCGATGGCGACATTCCTTTCGACCTCCGCCACCATCGACAGCTGGGCTATCTGGCGAACGGGGAGGGGCTCGGCGTGCTGACGACGCAGCTGACGAAGCGCTTCATCACGCTAGCGGGACAGCGGTAATCCCGGATGCAAATTTTTCTGGGATATGCCCGCGAGGACATCGAGCACGCAAAAGAGGTCGCGGCTTGCCTCAAGGACGCCGGCTATAACGTCTGGCGCGATGGCGATCTCCTCGTCGGCGGCGACAATTGGGACGCTGAGCGCCTGGCCGGACAGAAGGCTGCGGATTTCATCATCCACCTGCTGTCGCCCGTGATCGACCGGCGCCGCAGCGTCGCAATGCGGGAGATCCGGGAGACGCTGCGGCTGCTCGAAGACGAGCCATTCGGCAGCAACCTAGCGATGTTCATGCGCTTGGAGGACTACCGCGTGCCGACGCAGCTGACCGTCTGGCACTACGTCGACAAGTTCAGAGACGGCTGGCAGGTCGATCTCCTGCGGGCCGTCGAGAAGCGTGTCGGCCAGCTTGCCCTCAGGAATATCGCGGCTGCCCCGCCGCCCATCAAGGACCCCATGCAAGAGCAAGCAGCCGAACCCATCACGTCGAAGCCCGTCGAGATTTCGGAAGGGCGGGAGGGGTTCACGTCTCGCGCGAGCTATCTCAAGTATCGCAGCAAGACGCCGTTCTGGAAGCTGGTGAACGCCACCCTGGCCTCGCGAGCGCTGTCGCACCACGTGGGGTGGGAGGCGCAATACGCCGTGGTGATCGATGACATTCCGCCGGTCGACCGCGATATCGACCTTTGGCAGGAAGTGGCGATCAGCGAGTCGTTCCGTGAAGGCGAGATACTGTCGTTCCGGGTGTATTTCCATCACTATCTCGGCGGCGCGCACCCGAACCACAACGTCGACAGCATCAATTTCTTCGGTGGCGAGGGCGGCCTCGTCACGATCAGGGACTTGCTGCATTACGACGACGAAGCGGCGAAGGCGCTCGTCGACCTCTGCTACGACAGGATTATGGCGGTGCATGAGGTCGACGAGGAAGGCACGTTGACGACGCGAGAAGAGATGCGGGCGGAGGCGTGGCAGCGGCTGGAGCGATTTACTTTCGACAGGAACGCCCTGACCTTCGCGTTCCCGCCGTATGAGGTCCTCGCATACGCCTACGGCATCCCCGAGTGCATCGTCGGCTGGGATGAGATCGAAGATAAGATCGCGGAACGGTTCAAGCCGATCGTCGCGAGGATCCGCGGGATACGTTAGCCAAACAGCCGCATCTGCACCGGTCCCTCGCGCTGGGCGGGCGGAGACAGCAATTTCGGAGCCTGCGCAGCGCGGCGAACCTTCTTCGCGAGCTCTATGAGCATCAGCTGCCCGGGTTTCTGGTAGATGCTCACCGGCTGCCTCGCGGCGATCGCGGCCGCGCGGTTGCGCTTCTTCGATTCTACCGCACGCTGGATGCGCTCTTGCACGGGGATAGGGGCAGCTTCTCGCCCGCACGGTCGAAGGCCGTCCGGATTGCCGTCTGACTGATGGCCATGGCCTTCGCCGCCAGCTTGACCTCGCCGAGGCGGCGGGTCGTCTCGATGATCTCATCCGCGTCATCGCGCGGGGTGCCGTTCACAAGCATCGCCAGCCTGCGCAGGGAATCTGCCGTCAGGGACTCGCTCCAACGCTCCAAGGCGACATCGATGCCGCGCTCGGCAATGAGCTTTGCCACGACGGCGGGCGAGGGGGCGTTGTATAGTTCGGCGGTGCTGGGGAGGCCGCGGATGTTGCTGCGACTAGCCGACCGGGCCAAGGCTCACAACGGCGCCGGCGTCGAGCCGGGTGAACGTCTGCTTCTGCCGGGCAAAGACGGCCTGGACAGTGATGCACGGGGAGGGGTCGCACTTGCCGCGCTGGCGCTCCATTGCTTCGATCACGCTATCTCGAACCGGCGCGCGCGGAGGTCGGCATCGAGAACTTCGGGCCGTGGACCGACTTTGAATGGGGAATGCTTAGCGGCAAGCTGTCGGCCACGTCCACGCATCGGTTGCGTAGCTGTTCCGCGTCGCCCGTTTGATGACGATCGCCTCTTCGACGTCCCCGAGCGCCAGCTCGGGCACCTTGACTGGCGTGTAGTCTTTCAGGGGTCCGCGAATTCGGCTTCCGATGCTTCCGCAAGGGAAAGGTTCGACCTCGTCGGCAAAGTGAAGATCGAGGATCATCGCAAGGTCTTTTGCCTTTGGGTGGGGTTTGCCAACGCCGAACCGAGCCACCGGTAGCACCGACGATCACCGCTGTATGCCTCATGGATTGTTGTATCATCTCCGACCACCGTCCCGACTGATACCGTTGCGCCTGCTGACGAGGTTATGGAAATTATACTTGCAGAACATTGGGAAAGCCGGTGGCGCTTCCTCATAGTGTCGCGAACTTTCGTCGCCATCGTTCAGGTAGAAGGCGCCGGATAACGTGGAGGGTCCCCATGACGAAGCGCAAGCAACTGAAGCCTAGCTCCAAGCATCCGATCGAGATCAAACCATGGCACGGCCATCTGACGGTAAGCGTCAAGGGGCAGACGATCGCCGATACGAAGCAGGCCCTCCTGCTGAAGGAGGCGTCCTATGAACCGGTTCTGTATATACCGCGCGAGGACGTGGACATGGAGCAGCTGCAGCGCAGCGATAGCACGACCTACTGCCCCTATAAGGGCGACGCGTCCTACTACGATATCGCGATCGGCGGCACGAAGTCGAAGAACGCGGTCTGGACCTACGAGGACCCGCACGAATCGGTCGAGATTATCAAGGGTTATCTGGCGTTCTACGAGGAGCGCGTCGACGACGTCCTCAAGAACTGAGGCTGCCGACCTGCGGAGGCGGGGGCGCGCCGCATGTCCTTTCGACGATGCAGAACGAGGGGCGATGCCCCTCGAAGCGCGGTCGCCGTCGCCGGTGACGATCTCCAGCGGCGAAGATGCGAGGTAACTCCTTCGATGCTTGGGCGCGCCCGATCCCGCTATCGCCGTTGCTCAATGGATCCGATCCGAACTGTCGACTCGCCGTCTGCCGGTTCTCAAGCGTCGAGTGGCCGTTTCGGGTTATGAGGCGGACCAGGTTGAGAAAGCGATATCAGCTACCGGATAAGATCACGTGCTGCCTGCGACGTCTCGTGGAACGAGCCTTTCCACGAAAGAAGGATATGTGGTTTAGCCGATGGGCTGCATCAGTGACGCAGCCCATCGGCTTTATCAGGCGGCTGCGGACCCGATTTCGGGTTGGAGGGTTCCGATGAAGCCCTCCATAGTCGTCTCGCGCATATCGACCGCCTTCGCACCGCCACCTGCCACTACGGTGACGTCGGTGATGCCGATCACGCCGAGGACCAAGCGGAGGTACTGCGTGGCGATGTCGCGGTCGCGAATGGGCGAACCCTCGGTGTAGACGCCGCCGCTCGCCATCAGCACCGTGGCGGTCTTGCCGACGACGAGCCCCTTGCCGTCGAACCCGAGCGTCAGCCCCTTGCGCACGATGCTGTCGATCCAGGCCTTCAGCACGGCAGGCACGTTGTAGTTATAGACCGGGGTCGCGATCACGAGGTGGTCGCAGGCGAGCAGTTCCCCGACGAGTTCGTCCGACAGGCTCAGCTCGGCCTTCATCTCGGGCGAGTGTTGCTCAGGCGGTGTGAAATAGGCCTGTAGCCATGGCGCGCTGATGAACTGCAGATGGGTCTCCATCAGGTCGCGGTGGACGACCTCGCCATCCGGATGAGCCGCGCGCCATTCGGCGACGAACCGACGCGTCATGTTGCGCGAGATCGAATGATCGCCGCGGGGGCTGGTTTCGACGACGAGAAGCTTGGTCATGATTATCCCTTCTTGGAAAATCGACCAGCCGAACCGGAAACCGACATCGGCTTGCCGAGTGGATGGCCGTGGAAGTGAATGACGCCGCGTCTGCCGCGACCGTCCGCCGCGGCAGGTGGTACTCATGGAGGCTGCGCGACGGGGCATGCGGCGTCGTTCCGGCGGCCCAGAGCATCGGGCGTCGCGCCGGCGATCATGGCGGCGCGGAGTGCGCTGGCGTCGCTAGGAGCCTCATTGCCCCAATGCCCGGAAAGGGCGAGATGGCGCCTCGCTGCTTCGCCAGCGCCGCTATTCAGGTATCTCGTAACGGCCCCGGGCGCGGGAACTCGCGTTGTTCGATGAAAATATGTGGGTGCATGAGAACTATATGGCTCGTGGACAGGCGTCGCGGGAGCGATAAAGATGTGATCGTCTTTATCGGCTGGGCTGATGGATGATCGGCAACTTCACGCTGGACCAACTCCGGGTCCTCACGACTATCGCCGATACAGGCAGCTTCTCCGCCGCAGGGCGAAGGCTCGGGCGCGCGCAATCGGCCATCAGTCAGGCCGTCGCGACGCTTGAGGACGTGCAGGGGGTGGTGCTGTTCGACCGATCGGGCTTCCGGCCGGTCCTCACCGATGTCGGCCGGGTTCTGGTGGCACAAGCACGCTCTGTCCTCGCGAGCGCCGCCAGGTTTGAAGCCATGGCCGCCAGCACGCGCGAGGGGATCGAGGCCGAGCTGGCCGTCGCCATCGATCCGCTGGTGCCGACCGCCGCCTTCATCGACAGCTTGCACGCGCTGCGCGCGGCGTTCCCATTCCTCCCGGTCAGCTTTTCCACCGAAGGGTTAGGCGGAGCCGAACGACGACTGCGACGCGGGGACGCGGCACTGGCGTTCTGTATCCTGTTGCCGGGCGTGCCCGACGACGTGGCGGCGCTGCCGCTGCTCGGCATCGACCTCGTTCCGGTGGTGTCGCCTGCCCATCCCCTCGCCGCGCTAGACCGGGTGACCGCCGGCGACCTGGACGAGCATATCCAGCTCGTGCTCTCCGATCCGGCCGCGCCAGATGGCCCGAGCTACGGCATCATCGGCACGAGGGCTTGGCGGTTCGTGGACCTCGCAAGGCGACTTGATTTCTTGCTGGCGGGCTTGGGTTGGTGCCGGATGCCGGAGCATCTCGTCGCGCCGCATCTTGCCGATGGTCGCCTGGTTGCCTTGACGATCGAAAACGACCCGGCCCGCGCGAGCGGTCCGCTGATGATCTACGCCGCCCACATGCGGAATCGCGCTCTCGGACGGGCAGGGGCCTGGCTACTTCGCGAGTTGCAGGCTCGGCTAGGCTGATTGCAGATTCCCGGAAAATTGTCCCGGTCGAGACAGGCAGAGGCGAAGCGCCCGGTTCTTCCACATCGGCGGTCATGTTGCGCAGATCCCATGCGGGATCGTTCACCGTGGGCCTGTTCACCGACATGACGCGATGGCGCGAGCGCGCGGCATGACCGGCTTGGCGAGGCGTGGTTTGAGTTATGGCCTTGGCAATTACCTCTGGGTGGCCGAGATGTGTCGACGTGTCGAACGCCTAGACATCGGACACCGCAGCCGATCGTTCCTCGGACAGGGCGTCATGGTCGAAGGCCACCGGTCCGGCGACGTTGAGGCCCTCACGCCATCAGCGGTCCCAGGTGAGACCCTGAATGAAACACAAAGGATGTGTCGCCCCGACCTTGACCGCCCGGCGGCGCTGCCTGGATACGTGGCGTCCGGCAGCAGGCTTCCGATGGCGATCCGTCGATTTTGAGGCAAATAGGAACGCGATCGTAACAGCCCTGTGGCATCTACGGAGCCTCCGGAGAGGCCAATGCTGAGACGCAACCGCACGCCTGATCTGCCCGCCCCCATCGAGATCGAGATCGTCTCGCGCCTTTACGGTGCCCTACCTCAGATCCTCTGCATCGCCGCGGGCCTGGTCGCAGGGACGGCGATCATGGCGGCTCGAACTGGCGACCCCGTACTCTGGGCGATTCTCGTCGCCGCCGTGGTGACGAGTATCGCTCGCATCGTCGGCATCCTTGCCTTCCACCGAAGGGGCAAGCAGACCTTGACGCTGCCGCAAGCGCGCCGGTGGGAGGACGCCTATGCTTGGGCGGCATTCGCTTTCACCGCGGTCATCGCGGCACTTACGATCCGCATGTTTCATGCTGGCCATGTCGACGGCTACATTTTGACGGTGGGCCTGACTATGGCGCTGACCGCCGGGTCGTCGGCCCGCACTATGCGCTTCTGGATATGCGCGGTGTTGTCGACCGCAGCCCTCGGCACGCTGGTCGTCTGCATGCTCCTTACGGGCGACCTGCTCCTACAGTCGATGGCCCTGCTGCTCGCCCTATATCTCTACAGTGTCTACGAATCCTCGGCGCATATCGTTCGGCAGATCGAGTCCGTTCTCGTCGCTGAGCGCGAACTCGACATCGCGGCTCGGCGAGACGCCTTGACGGGCATCGCCAACCGACGCGCCTTCGACGAGACCTTGGCCGGCCTGCCATCCGGCTCGCCGTTCGCGCTCTTGATGCTTGATCTGGACGGCTTCAAAGCCGTCAACGACCGTTTGGGCCACGCGGCTGGAGACGACCTTCTTCGCCAGGTCGCAGAGCGGCTCTCGGAGGTCGTGCGGGACGGCGACACCCTTGCTCGGCTCGGGGGCGACGAGTTCGCGGTCGTTCTGCCGGGCGGCGACGCCGCCGCTGCGAAGCAAGTCGCCGACCGTGCCGTGGCCGTCGTTGCGAGGCCCTATGTCGTCCTGGGATCGCCTACGCGGATCGGTACGTCGGTAGGCGTCCAGGTCGTGACCGCCGGTACGCGCGTCGATATCGAGGCCGTCAAGGCAACCGCGGATGTCGCGCTGTACGCAGCGAAACGGTCCGGGAAAGGTCGATCGGCCATCGCCGAGGCCGCATAGAGTTCTCGGCCTCAGCTGTCGAACTTCGAGTCATTCCGCGGCCTCGGAACCTGGAGCCCTTCGCCCACTAGCCAGGCTGCCTCCCGATCGGCCCGAACACCTTGCAGCCGCGCTAAAAGGCAGGGCGCGTCAGTGGACCATTAGACAGCCAAGGTGATGGTATGTTCGAACTGGTGGTCGATCATGATCGAAGCACGCCGAAATGCTGCGCTGCGCGAAACCTTGCCGTTCACGTTTTGGGAAGCGACCGCCGTAATCCTCGGAACGGCGTTCGGGCGTCCAGCCTATCCTAATGGGCGAGCAAGAGTGGCACAGGACTGTCTTCAAGCAGCGAGTGCGTGACGCCACCCAAGACCGCCTGGCGGAAACGCGAATGCACGTATGCGCCCATGACGATCAGCTCGGCGTCGCTGCCGCGGACATACTCCCGAAGAGTCTCGGCCACGTCGCCACCGACCGCCTCCAGAGTCACCTTTTCGCTCTTGACGCCATGACGGTCTAAATAGGTTGTCGGGCCATTCGCCGACGCAATACGACTCAGATCCTTTTCGCCGCCTATCATGATGATTGTGACTTGTCGTGCGTTTTGCAAAAGAGGCAGCGCATCGCCAAGCGCACGAGCGGAGCGGGCGCTTCCGTCCCAAGCGATCGCGATCCGCTGAGGCTCGGGGTTGCCTCCTGATTTCGGGACGACGATCACGGGGCGCCCACTGTTGAACAGTGCTTCCTCGATTGCGTGACGGTTGTTGCCGAGGAGATCGTCGCCTGCATCGAGAACCGTGATGTCGTTGAGTCGTGTGTGCTGATTGAACCGCTCTGTCAGCTCGTCCAGGTCGAGATCGGGCTCATCGACGACGAAGGTGAGGCCGGCTTCCCCGGCCGCAGCGCGAGCGGTGGTGCCGACAGCCCCGACGAGCTCTCGCCGCCGCTTGTTCTCTCTATTGGAGAGGCCCGCGGCAAAGCCGCCTAGTGCGCTGTAGGGCGCGGAAGCACGCGGAACGAAGGTCTGGAAGGTCACGTCCGCCTTGAAGCGGCGCGCCAAGCCCACTCCGAACAGCACTGCAGCGGTGTTCGAACTGCAACCTTCGTCGAGCGGAAGCAGCCCGATCAGGATGTTCTTGAGTTGATACGTCATCTGAATTTCCCTTCGCTCACCGCCGCATCCGCTGCGTGTAGATTCCTGCGCCATCGTTGGAGCTTCGTGTTGGCCGCCTCATCTGCCCGTCGCCGGTCGAACGTTGAAATGCCGGCGCCTTGCGAGACGCATTGTCAGGCTGCGGCGGGGGTCGGTTCGCAAGGGCGATGCAATCCGAGCCGGTCCCTGGAATCGCCGAGGCGAGGGGTGGCGTCCGAGCGTCTCGATGCTGCGACTTGCTGAACAGGGCCGGGGTCCAAATCTGAAAAACGGCAGCCATCCATCGCAGGGCGTTTGATGAATTAGGGTGCATCATCCCCTTCGATGGCCACCTATCGACGATAGATCCGCCTCAGGGAGCGCCGCCGCCGAGAAGTGCTGGCGGATAAAGTCCAGCTTGGGATCGATGTAGCGGCGGCAGAAGGGCCTGCTTGGATCGGTTCGATAGTAGTTCTGGTAACGCTCGTCCGACGCCCTGAAACCTCGGAAAGGGATAACCAGGGTATGCACAGTCTTGCCAGTCTCGTCGGCGACGCGCGCTATGGCGGACTCGGCCTCGTGCAGCTGGCTGTCTTCGAAGACGTAGATCGCGGTGCGGTACTTGCCGCGGGGCGAGCGGGCCCTGGTGGCGGAGTGCGTTCTGAGATGCACCTCGGAAAGCGTTGCCAGCGGAATAACCGACGGGTCGAAGGTGACGATCACCCCTTCCGCCCAGTTGTCCGCCGGCGCATCCGATCGGACGAACCCCTGATCGACCTGATCGACGCCGCGAAGCGCCTGGAACACGCCTTCCGTGCACCAGTGACAGCCACCTCCAAAGCCGACCTTGGCCCCCGTTCGGGAAAGATCACTGGAAAGGACCATGAAGCTGCGTCCGTGTTGGCGAAGTGACAGGGCTAGCGGCTGATTTCGAAGAGGAACCACGCGCGGCGCTCCGCTTCGTCCGTCCAGGCGTCGATCAGGCCGGACGTCGCATTGTCCTTCGCGTTGTCGGCGACTTCCTTGGCTCGGCGAAACGACTCGACCATGTGGAGGTTGTCGGTGCGGAGCTCGCGCAGCATGTCCTGCGGCGTCACGAACTCGGCGTCGTTGTCCTCGATCGTCTGGTGGCGCGCGATATCGCCGATCGATCGAATGGTCGTGTTGCCCGTCTTTCGAGCGCGCTCTGCGATCGCATCGGTGACGGCGAGGATCTCCGCGGCCTGTTCGTCTAGAAGCAGATGATAATCCCTGAAATAGGGTCCCGAGACATGCCAGTGAAAATTCTTCGTCTTCAGATAGATCGCATAGCTGTTCGCCAAGATGATCTTAAGAGCCTCGGAAACGGTCATCGACGCCGATTCATCGAGATCAGAAGGTGTAGAAATGGTGGCGGCACCGATTTTCGTCATCGCTTAGACTTTCTCAAGGCCGGGCTGAACGGAGCCGGCACCGCTTACGCCACGAGTGGCGACGTATAGAAAATGAAATCGTCACCAGACGAAGTCCAATGGCGAAAGGCTATAGTTTCGATACCTTCGAGCGAGATGCTCGGTCGCATGGCGCGGTAATAGCAGGCGAAGCTGTCGGCCATGACCTCCTCTTGCGATATGCGGGAAAAGGCCGTTGCGACGTGCGTCATCGGATCGCCGGTGGATCCAGGAAGCGAAATCAGGCGACCTCCACGCCTTTCCAGAATGCGATATGATTCCGGATTCCCTCGGCGACAGGATTCGGATCATTGTAGGTCCAGGCCGCATTCTCGTTGAGCGCCTCGCCCACGCGAACATGGAAGTAGCGCGCGAGGCCTTTGATCGGACAGACGGACGTGTGCGGGCTCATCTCGAGCAGGCTCAGGTCGACTGCCGAAGGCGGGAAGTAGTGGTGTCCCTCGACGACGACCGTCTCGCCGCTCGAGGCGATGGTGGTGTCTTCCCAAACTGCTGTTACCAATGGAATTCTCCTCTCGTATCGTAACTGGCGCGGTACTGGGCTTTCCGGACCGGGCGGCATTGGCGTGACGGTCCGGGGATACGAATTTTGCGTAAGTCGACGCGTGCCATCCTGGTTCAAGCGTGGGCCAGGTTGTGCAGCGAGGCTTTGAAGTCGGCCGAGAAGCCGGACGGTTCGTAGCGGAGGTCGACACCGCCAGCTCCCACCAGCCCGACACCGATGAGCTTGGATCCGAAGCCGCGTCGGGCGGGTGCGTTCACGGGCGGTCCGCCGCTTTCGTGCCAACGGATCACAAGGTGATCGTCAGCCTCTCCGTTCTCGACCAGCCAAGTAAGCGATACCCCGCCGACGTCGTTCGATAGGGCTCCATACTTGCAGGCATTGGTCAGCAGCTCATGCACGATCAAGGAGAACGAAAGCGCCGCCCTCGGGTGGAGCGCGATAGTCGGCCCGTCCAAGGCGCAACGATCGGCGAACCCGACGGCCTCGATCACCGTGTCGGCTACCGTCCGAAGATCGGTTTGCGTCCAATTCGACTCGAGCAGCGTGTCATGCGCGGCACTGAGCGCGATCAGACGCCGCTCGAAGGCGTAGACCGCGTCACGATCAGCGACCGTTCTCAAGGTCTGATTTGCGATCGCCTGAACCATCGTCAGAATGTTCTTCTGCCGATGTAGTATTTCACCGTTGACGATGCGCTGCTGCTGCTCGGCGCGATGATGCGCGACCGCGGCTTCCAGGCGGTCGGCGGCGCTGCGGATGAATGCCATCTCTTCCGCCTGCCACGATCGCGGGCGGTCCGAATGGACGAAGAACACGGCGCTCTTCTTCCCTAGTTCGCGCACGGGCACGTCCACGAGCGAGCGGACCCCGATGCGCATTGCGCCCTCGCGATAATGGAGAGTGCGCTCGTCGCTCGGGGCGTCCCTCGCGCGGAGAGACTCACCGTGGGCAAGCGGTTCATGCAAGTCTCCGTCGGCATCGAGCCGGTGTCGGCCGGTGATGCGCGGGACGCCCGGTGCGGTCCATTCGGTCTCCACGTCGATCGTCTGGACGGCCTCGTCGAACGATCCGAAGCCCGCGCGATCCGCCGACAACGCGCGGCCGGCGATGGCGGCGGTGGCCAATGCCATCCGCTTCGTGTCTCGGCTGCCTCGAAGCGACTGGTCGATCTCCATCAGTGCGGTCTGCAACCTCTTCATGCGGTTGGTTGCGTGTGAGGCGCGACGGAGCTCGAGGTTTTCGCTGGCGAGCCTCGCAAGGGCCAGGAGCATCGACTTCGCAGCCTCGTCCAGCCCTTCGGGACGGGGGACGGTGTCGACGACGCAGAGGCGTCCGACAACGATGCCGGAGCGGAGGACCAACGGGGCACCAGCATATGACCGGAAATGTCTTTCGCCGGTGACCATAGGGTTGGCCGCCGTGCGCCTATCGATCGCCAAGTCGGCGATTTCGAGAAATTCGGCGCGGTCGACGTCGATCTGGCAGATCGAGTGCTCGATCGCCGTTTCACGGACCTCGAGCCCGACCAAGGCCTTGAACCACTGGCGATCGGTGTCGAGCAGAGTGATCAGCGCGATGGGGACGGCGCAGGCCCTGGAAGCAACGAGAACGAGGTCGTCGAAGGCCTGTTCTGCCGGCGAGTCGAGCACCATCAGATCTGCGAGCGCCTTGGCGCGTAGGTGGGCCGTTCCATCCGGTATGGCAGAACCCAAATTCACGGTTTGGCTCCCACCTCCGCCTTTGCCGATCGCCCGAGGATCATTCGCGGCGATTTTGGGAGTAGCGCACCCCCGAGGTATCGCGGGCCCGATGCGACAAGTCAGGTGGGAAGCCGCCCCGCCTGTTGCGGCGATGATGGCGCGCTGCCCACCTCGCTCCGCCGACCCGGCCCCGCCGGCTTCACCGTTGCGAATGGGCGTTCCGCTGACGGTGTCGTGGAAGCAGCCATCCCTCACGTTGTCGACCTCCGGCTAGGCGCGTTCGAGGAGCGCGACGGTGCCCTGACCGCCGTCGGCGCAGATGCTGACGATCGCGCGTGATCCGCTGGGCATGGCCCAGAGTTCCTTCACCGCTTGGCTGAGGTCGCGCGCGCCCGTGGCACCGAACGGATGACCGATCGCCACCGAACCTCCGTTGGGATTGACGCGGTCCCAATCGAAGTCGCCCATGTCTGCCTCCACTCCGGCCGTTCCCCGCACCCAATTCCTGTCGGTGATGGCCGCGACGTTCGCCAGCACCTGGGCTGCGAAGGCTTCGTGGATCTCCCAGAGGTCGATGTCGGTGAAGCCGAGCCGATGCCGGGCCAGCAGGCGCGGAATGCCGTACGAGGGCGCCATCAGGAGACCCTCGGTGTGGAAATCGACGGCCGTTACCTCGTAGTCGACGAGCCGAGCGTGAGGGGTGCCTGCCGAGAGTCTCGCCAAACCCGCTTCGGTGGCGACCCAGCACCCGGCGGCTCCATCCGTGATCGGCGAGCTGTTGCCGGCGGTCAGGGTTCCCTTGCCGCTATCTCGATCGAAGGCGGGCCTTAGAGCCGCGAGGCGGTCGAGAGAGGTATCGCCGCGCGGGTTCGCGTCGCGCGACAGCTCGGGGAGGGAAACCACCAGGTCGTCGAAGAAGCCCCGCTCCCAGCCGGCGACCGCCCGCTGGTGGCTCTTGAGCGCCCAATCGTCCTGCGCCTCGCGCGAGACCCGCCAAGCCTTGGCGGTCTCTTCCATATGTTGGCCCATGGTCCTGCCGGTGATCCGGTTCGACCAGCCCTTTGTGGGGAGCACGTAGTCGCGTGCGGTCAGGGACTGAAGAGCCGCAAGCGCGGCGGTCGCATCTTGCGCAAAGAGGTCGGTGAGCCGCTTCGATGCATCCGCTGTCAGTGCGACCGATGGCCGGCTCATGACTTCTGAGCCGCCGACCATGGTGAGGTCGGTCCCTGCGCCCAGCATCCCTGCCGCGGCGAAGGTCGCCATCATGCTGGTCGAGCATGCCAAGACGACGGAAAATGCCGGAACGTTCGGATTGAGCTTGGCATCGAGCCAAGTCTCGCGAGCGATGTTGCTCCAGCCCAAATTCGGGATCACCGTACCCCATACGAGGAGATCGGGCTCCGCCTGCGCCGCCATCGCCTGCACGATAGGCACGGACAGGGAGATGGCATCGTAGGCGGCCAACGCGCCTCCGCCGCGGCCGAACGGGGTCCTGAGGCCGGCAGCCACGAAGACCGGCTCGACGAAACGGCTCATGGTGACCTCCAAAACAGCAGCGGCGGCGTATTCGCCCGGCCGTCGTCAATCGCTACGAAGGTGAGGTCAGTCGCGGACCTCGACGGGGCGGCGAAGGCGCCGGTGGCCTTGGCCATGGCGATGGCGGCGTGTTCTAGGAGGGCGCGGGCCAGGACGTCGTCGTGGCCGATCAAGATTTGGGCAGAGCGCAGCAGGGTGGTGGCGACGTTGACCGTATCGAGATCTTCGAGGGACAAGATTTGGTCGGGGTTCAACATGGTTTTGCCTTTGGGGCGACGCGATGACCTCACCCTAAAAGCCCGTCGAATCCGCCTCTACTGTCTCTGGGTATATGATCCGAAGGGACAGTAACCGGCCCTGCTCCACGCAGATTATTGATTGGAGGCCCATCGGGGGCCCCAGCTTGTTCAAGGCGGAACGCCCTTAATGATCGGGGCAGCAAGCGCCAGTTTCGCTCGGTTCGCCTCGTGGGGCTTCGGCGCCCGCTTTCTGGCCCCACTCTTTGCCCGCCCGGTTGCCTGGCGCATTCTCGATCTGGCGATCGGTGTCTTGATGCTGGCGCTGGCGACGAGCCTGCTGCGCGGTACTCTGGGAAACTGATCGATGCGTTCTTGCCCTCCAACCGATAGGAACATCCAGACATGCCCGTCGACGCTTCGATCTTTCGCGGGCTTTCCGCCTTTCCGCTGACGCCGGCCGATGCTGAAGGCGTGGTCAATACCGACGCGTTCGCCGTCATGATCGACCGGCTCGTCGCGGCCGGAGTGGATTCGATCGCCGTGCTGGGCAGCACCGGGACCTATGCCTATCTCGATCGAAGCGAGCGCTCGCGCGCTCTGGCTGCCGCCGTCGAGACGGTCGCGGGCCGTGTTTCGCTGATCGCCGGCATCGGCGCTTTGCGGACGTCGTGGGTGCATGAGCTGGCGCGCGATGCCGAACGGCTGGGTGCCGATGGGCTGCTGCTCGCGCCCGTATCGTATGCGCCGCTGACGCAGGAGGAGGCCTTCGCGCATTTCGACGCCACCGCCGCCGCGACCGGCCTGCCGATCTGCATCTACAACAATCCCAGCACGACCCATTTCAGCTTCTCGCCGGCACTGGTGTCGCGCCTCTCCCGCTTACCCAGCATCGCGGCGATCAAGATGCTGCTTCCCGCCGATGGCGATTTCGCAGACGAGATCGGCCGGCTGCGGTCGTCCTGCCGCGAGGGGCTGATCGTCGGCTACAGCGGCGACTGGGGTGCGGCTCAGGCTCTGTTGGCCGGCGCGAACGCCTGGTACAGCGTCGTCGCAGGCCTCCTGCCCGTGCCGGCGCTGCGCCTGACACGCGCCGCCTTGTCGGGCGACCGGGAGACCACCACCGCCGCCGATGCGGCCTTCGGGCCGCTCTGGGCACTGTTTCGGGCTTACGGCAGTCTACGGGTGATGTACCTTATCGCAGAGCAGCTCGGGCTGCGGCCCGGGCAGCCGCCCTTGCCGATCCAGCCGCTGGACAGCTCTGTGAGCTTAGCCGTAGCCGAGGCGTTGGAGGCTCTCGCCAGATAGCCAGTGTTCGACGTCAACACGCACCACAAATGCGGGACGTTGGCCGAGCGAGATGCGCCAGCAGCGGTCATACCGACTTGGTTGAAAGGCGATATTCCGCTCTTCACACAGACCCCGGTTTTCAGTCGAACACCGTAGGCCTTGTCGGCGTGATCGCGGATCGCTGCTGGCCTCTCGGCGATACTGACCGCGGCAGGCGCAGGCCGACATGAACGTGATGCCCGGCGAGGGCGAGAACGGCGAAGACCTCGTAGGCATAGGGCGCTGTGGTCGGGCAGAAGCCGCCTGCCCTATCTCGGTGGGAGCGGTGTCGCCTTGGCAAGGTTAGCAACCAGCTCGGGACGCGTTTGATGGTCGTGCGCGTGCCATGCGGGCTGACCCGGACCGCTACGCCAGGACTCGCTAAGCGGGCTGTTGTCCGCCGTGTCGAAGCCGAACTGGTCGTACAGTCGCGTGACCAGCGCCACCGCTTCGGGATAGTCGCTCGACA
>JAIETL010000088.1 GCA_019745195.1 Beijerinckiaceae bacterium | reverse complement strand
TGGCCGCCTGACCAGCCCGGCCAAAGCCGGCATCGGGGTGGCTCCGCGAAGCTACACCACCATCAGGGACACGACCCAATGATATCTTAATCACGATGTACCTCTCACTATTAAATTATTATACATGTCATAATCTAGTCCAATCCCTGAACAAAACTATCCAGCACCATCTTCCGCCCGGCCTTGTCGAAATCGACCGTCAGCTTGTTGCCGTCTACGCTCGCCACCGAGCCCGGCCCAAACTTGACGTGGAAGACGCGCGCGCCGGCGTCATAGGCCGAACTCCCGCTCGACTTCGCCGTGAGTTCGCCCTCGATCAGCAGCGGCCCGCGCTGGCGGCCTGAACCGACGCTGCCGGAGCCGAAGCCGCTCTGGCCACCTTCGGAAAACCCCGAGCCGCCGCCGCTCCCTGCCTTCGCCTTGTTCTCCTGCGCGCGCTGCCAGCCCGGCGTGTTGTAGGACGAGCCAAAGCTTTCCATGCGGTCGAAGCGCGAGGCGCCGTAGCCTCCTTGCGAATAATTCGAGGCCGCCTGCACGACCTCGACATGCTCCTCCGGCAGTTCGTCGATGAAGCGGCTCGGCAGGCTCGATTGCCAGAGTCCATGAATCCGCCGGTTCGAGGCGAAATAGAGTTTCAGCCGCTTGCGAGCCCGTGTCAGGCCGACATGGGCGAGCCGGCGCTCTTCCTCCAGCCCGGCGCGGCCGCTCTCGTCGAGCGCGCGCTGGCTCGGGAACAGGCCTTCCTCCCAGCCGGGCAGGAAAACCGTGTCAAACTCCAGCCCCTTGGCGCCGTGCAGGGTCATAATCGAGACGCGAGCGGCGTTCTCACCGGTGTCGGCGTCCATCACCAGCGAGACGTGTTCAAGGAAGGAGGGCAGGTCCGGGAATTCGTCGAGCGAGCGCACCAGTTCCTTGAGGTTTTCAAGCCTTCCGGCGGC
This sequence comes from Beijerinckiaceae bacterium, assembly GCA_019745195.1. Taxonomy (GTDB): domain Bacteria; phylum Pseudomonadota; class Alphaproteobacteria; order Rhizobiales; family Beijerinckiaceae; genus Allobosea. The sequence goes on along the minus strand of JAIETL010000088.1, from coordinate 38,165 downwards.
GTCGGCCGAGCGGTCCTTCTGCCACATCTCGGTGTAGCCGGACTCTTCCAGCACCAGTTCAGCGAGTTCGCCCTGGCGCATATGCTCGGAGCGGGCGCTCCAGCGCGCGAAGGCCTCGACGAGTTCCCGCAGCGCGGTGCGGGCCTTGGGCTTCAACTCGTCGCTCTCGACCACGACGCGCGCCGCCTGCAGCAGCGAGAGCTGGCTGGCGCGGGCGTGGTTGTGCAGGATCTGGATGGTCGCGTCGCCCAGGCCGCGCTTGGGCTGGTTGACGATGCGCTCGAAGGCGAGGTCGTCGTTCTGGCTGACGACGCAGCGCAGATAGGCCATGGCGTCGCGGATTTCGGCGCGTTCGTAGAAGCGCGGGCCGCCGATGACGCGGTAGGGCACGCCGGTCTGGACGAAGCGCTCCTCGAGCTCGCGCATCTGGGCTGAAATCCGCACCAGCACGGCGATTTCGGCGAGATTCTCGCCCTTCGACTGCATCGCCTCGATCTCGTCGGTGATCAGGCGGGCCTCCTCCTGGCTGTCCCAGGCCCCGGTGATGGTGACCTTTTCGCCAGCCTCGTCCTCGGTGCGCAGCGTTTTGCCGAGCCGACCCTCGTTGCGCGCGATCAGCTTGGAGGCGGTTGCGAGGATGTGCCCGGTCGAGCGGTAGTTGCGCTCCAGCCGGACCACCGTCGCGCCCGGAAAATCGTGCTCGAAGCGCAGGATGTTGTCGACCTCCGCGCCGCGCCAGCCGTAGATCGACTGGTCGTCGTCGCCGACGCAGGCGATGTTGCGGCGGCCCTGCGCCAGCAGCCTGAGCCAGAGATACTGGGCCGTGTTGGTGTCCTGATACTCATCGACGAGGATATAGCGGAAGCGCTCGTGATAGCTCCGCAGCACGTCCGGGTGCTCGCGGAACAGCGTCAGGCAATGCAGCAGGAGGTCGCCGAAATCGACGGCATTCAGCGCCTTCAGCCGGTCCTGATAGGCGGCGTAGAGCTTGCCGCCCTTGCCGTTGGCGAAGACGGCGGCCTCGCCGGGCGCGACATCCTTCGGAGCCAGTCCACGGTTCTTCCAGCTGTCGATGAAGCCCGCCAGCATTCGGCCGGGCCAGCGCTTTTCGTCGATGCCCTCGGCCGCGATGACCTGCTTCATCAGCCGGATCTGGTCGTCGGTGTCGAGGATGGTGAAGTCGGAGCGCAGATCGAGCAGTTCGGCATGCCGGCGCAGCAGCTTGGCCGAGATCGAGTGGAAGGTGCCGAGCCAGGGCATGCCCTCGGCGACCGGGCCGACGAGATGTGCGACGCGCTCCTTCATCTCGCGCGCTGCTTTGTTGGTGAAGGTCACGGAGAGAATCTGCGACGGGTAGGCCCGGTTCGTGGCGATCAGATGGGCGATGCGGGTGGTCAGCACGCGGGTCTTGCCGGTGCCGGCCCCCGCCAGCACCAGCACGGGCCCGTCCGTCGCCTCGACGGCAAGGCGCTGCTCCGGGTTCAGGCCCGAGAGATAGCCGGCCGAGGGCGCGGCCTGCGCGCGCGCGGCTAGCCCGCCGGGGCGGGGCAGGGGAGCGGAGGTGAGGCCGTGGTCGGACAAGATGCGGATGCCTGATCGTGATTCGTTCTCGTGGCAATATAGGGCGTCGGACGGGCAATTGCGCCTGCACAGTCATCGTCTTTGCGAGCGCAGCGAAGCAATCCAGATGTTTGCGCGAGACGCTGGATTGCTTCGCTGCGCTCGCAAAGACGGCGAGTGGAGGCAAGCGCCGCTGCCTGGCCCTTGTCTTCGTCGCGACGGCGACCGATCCTCGCGCACCTTGCCACCGGACCAGCCGCCATGCCCCGCCTGCTCATTGCCGTCGCTTTGCTCGCCTTCGCCGCGCCTGCCTCGTCGCAGGCCCCGCAGGATTTCCTGCGCGATTGCGAGGTCTTCGCCATCGCGGAGTCAAAACGCGACGGCGGCAGCCTGAAATCGGTCCGGATCGCGCGCGGCGACAGCCTGATCGAGAACCGCTTCGACAGGAAGATCGGCGGCGTCCATGTTTCGACCGAATATCTCGGCCGGGCCCAGTTCATCGACGATGGCGGGTCGCGCAACGCGGCTTTCGTCTGCCTGCACGCCGGCTCGGGCAAGAAGCCGGTCTACTTCGTCGAAGTGCCGATCGGGCGGTAGCGGCCATGGCGCAGCCCGTCTCCAGCCATGAGGTGACCAATCAGGTCCCCCCGCTTTGCGACTACGACGCCTATGCCGCCGACCCGGTGCTGCGTGGAGCGATGGCGGCGTTTGGCGCGGACTGGGCGTGCGAGCGGCTGCACGAGGCCGGCCGCATGGTCGGCGCGGCCGGGACGCAGGAACTGGCGCGGCTGGCCAACCGCTTCACACCCGAGTTGAAGACGCATGACCGCTTCGGCCACCGCATCGACGAGGTCGCGTTCCATCCGGCCTGGCACGAATTGATGGGCCTCGCCATCGCGCAGGAGACGCATGCGTTGTGCTGGAACCAGCCGCGCCCCGGCGCGCAGGTGGCGAGGGCGGCGCTGCAATATCTCTGGTATGGCTGCGAAAGCGGCATCTGCTGCCCGATCAGCATGACCTATTCGGCCATTCCGGTGCTCGGGCAGGATGCTGCCCGCTGGGCCGACTGGGGTGCGCTCATCACCTCGAACCATTATGACAAACGTCAGGGGCCGGCGTCGGGCAAGACGGGCGCGACCGTCGGCATGGCGATGACGGAGACGCAGGGCGGCTCCGACCTGCGGCAGACGCAAACCGTGGCGCAGGACAACCGCGACGGCACCTTTTCCATAAGCGGCCACAAATGGTTCTTCTCGGTGCCGCATTCGGACGTGTTCCTGACGCTGGCGCGGACGCAGGAGGGCGTCTCCTGCTTCGTCGTGCCGGGCTGGCTGCCGGACGGAGCGCGCAACGGCGTCGCGATTCAACGGCTCAAGGACAAATGCGGCAACCGCTCGAACGCCTCCTCAGAGGTCGAGTTTCGCGGCGCGATCGGCCATCTCATCGGCGAGCCGGGGCGCGGCCTGCGCGCCGGGCTGTCGATGAACCACAACACCCGGCTCGACATCGCAGCTGCGTCAGCCGGGCTGATGCGCCAGGGCGTTGCGCAGGCCGCCCATCACGCGGCGCATCGCTCGGCTTTCCAGCGCCGGCTGATCGACCAGCCGATCATGCAGGCCGTGCTCGCCGATCTCGCGATCGAGGCGGAAGCCGCAGCCTGGCTCGCTTTTCGCCTGTTTTCGGCCGTCGACCGACAGGAGGCGAGCGAAAGCGAAAGGCTGCTCTCCCGCATCGGCGCGCCGATCGCGAAATACTGGGTGGCGAAGCGGACGCCGGCCGTCATCGTCGAGGCGCTCGAATGCATCGGCGGCAACGGCTTCATCGAGGAGCACCCGCTCGCGCGGCATTATCGCGAGGCGCCTCTCAACTCTGTCTGGGAAGGCTCGGGCAATGTGATCTGTCTCGACGTGCTGCGTTCGCTTGAGCGGGAGCCGGGTTCGCTGGCGGCGGTGATCGACGAATGCGGGTCAGCGCGCGGCGTGGACCGGCGCTTCGACGCCGCGCTCGTTTCGCTGGAGGCCGACCTGCCCGAACTGACGCGTCACGAAGGGCAGGCGCGGCTTCTGGTCGAGCGGCTGGCGCTGATGCTGCAGGGCTCGCTGCTGCTGCGCCATGCGGTGCCCGCCGTCGCCGACGCCTTCATCGCGACCCGGCTGGAAGGGCGCTGGTCGGGGCATTTCGGGGCGCTGCCGACGGGCATCGACGCGGCATCGCTGGCGCGGCGGGCCGTGCCGGCGCTGTAGGCGACGGCGTCACGACTGGCCGCCGCCGGCCTCCGCGCCCCAGAGTTCGTTCAGCCGCCGGTCGCGGCCGCAGCCGGACCGGTAGATTTTGTAGCGGATCGGGTTCTTCTGGTAGTAATCCTGATGATAATCCTCGGCATTGTAAAACGCCGTCTGCGCCACGATCTCGGTGGTGATCTTCGACTTGAAGCGGCCTGATTTCTCCAGCTCCGCCTTCGAGGCCTGCGCCAGTTTCCGCTCCTCCTCCGAGCCGAAATAGATCCCGGCGCGGTATTGCGAACCCCTGTCGCAGAACTGTGCGTTTGCGGTCAGCGGGTCGTGGTTGCGCCAGAAGACGTGCAGCAGCTTCTCGTAACTGACCTTGGACGGATCGTAGACGATCTTCACCGCCTCGGTATGGCCGGTCTTGCCGCTGGAGGTCGATTGATAGGTCGGATCGACCGTATGGCCCGAGGTGTAGCCTGACGTCGTCGAAATCACGCCCGGCAGCGCGTCGAAGGGCGGCTCCATGCACCAGAAGCAGCCTCCGGCGAAGATCGCCGTCGCGGTCGCCGGCTTGGCGGGCTGCTGGGCGAAGCCCACGGCGGAAAGACCCAAGCCCGCCGCAATGGCGAGCCCGGCGAAAAGCGTGCGGCGCGTGCCCATATCAGGCCTGAGAGCCGTCAGCGGGCGCAAAATCCATCGCGACGCCGTTCATGCAGTAGCGCTGGCCGGTCGGCGGCGGGCCATCCGGGAAGACATGGCCGAGATGGCCGCCGCAGCGGGCGCAATGCACCTCGGTGCGCGACATCAGGAAGGAGTTGTCCTGCGTCGTGCCGACCGCGCCCTCCAGCGGTTTGTCGAAGCTCGGCCAACCCGTGCCGCTCTCGAATTTGGTCGCGTTGGTGAAGAGCGGGTTGCCGCAGCCGGCGCAGGAGAAGGTGCCGGCGCGCTTCTCGAAATTCAGCGCGCAGGAGCCGGGCCGCTCCGTGCCGTGCTCGCGCAGCACGCGGTACTGCTCCGGCGTCAGCTTCGCGCGCCACTCGGCTTCGGTCAGTTCGACCGCGAACTGCCCGCTCTTCTTCGTCTCGCCGCCGAAAAGGCTCATCAGACCCATGATGCATCTCCCTTGCCGGCAAGACCGGGCGCGTTGCGATCCTGCTCTTGCGCTTTGAGAGCAATATGGCGATCGCGGCTGCGATTTCAGCCCCTTGGAGGCTCAAATCGCTTCACGATCCTGTTGAGCCCGCTTCAGGCGTTGTCGCCGGCGATCGCCGCGATCACCGCGTCGGTGACCTTACGCGTCGTCGCGCTGCCGCCAAGATCGGGCGTATGGAAGGCCCGATCGGCCGTCACCCGCTCGATCGCGCGCATCAGCCTGGCCGCGGCGGCCGGCTCGCCGAGATGGTCGAGCATCATCGTCGCCGTCCAGAAGGTGCCGATCGGGTTGGCGATGCCTTGGCCTGCGATGTCAAAGGCCGAGCCATGGATCGGCTCGAACATCGAGGGGAAAGCACGCTCCGGGTTGAGGTTCGCGGTCGGGGCGATGCCGAGCGAGCCGGCCAGCGCGGCGGCGAGGTCGGACAGGATGTCGGCATGGAGATTGGTCGCGACGATGGTGTCGAGGCTGCCGGGCTTGATCACCATCCGCATCGTCATGGCGTCGACCAGCATCTTGTCCCAGGTCACGTCCGGGAACTCGGCCGCGACCTCGGCTGCGATCTCGTCCCACATCACCATGGCGTGGCGCTGGGCGTTCGACTTGGTCACGACGGTCAGCAGTTTGCGCGGGCGCGACTGTGCAATCCTGAAAGCGAAGCGGATGATGCGGGCGACGCCGGCGCGCGTCATCATCGAGACGTCGGTCGCGACCTCTTCCGGAAAGCCCTTGTGGACGCGCCCGCCGACGCCGGCATATTCGCCCTCCGAGTTCTCGCGCACGATCACCCAGTCGAGTTCCGGGCCCGAGACGTGGCGCAAAGGCGAGGTGATGCCGGGCAGGACCCGCGTCGGCCGGACATTGGCGTATTGGTCGAAGGGCTGGCAGATCGCGAGTCTGAGGCCCCAGAGCGTGACATGGTCGGGCACATCGGGCGCGCCGACCGCGCCGAAAAAGATCGCGTCGTGGTCCTTGATCTGCTCGCGGCCGTCTTCGGGCATCATCAGGCCGGTGCGCTTGTAGTAGTCGGAACCCCAGTCGAAATGGTCGAAGCGGACGCCAAAGCCGCCGTCGCGCGCCGCCAGCGCCTGCAGAACCTCAACGCCGGCCGCGATCACCTCGACGCCGATGCCGTCTCCGGGAATGGCCGCGATGCGATACGTTTTCATTATGATCTCCAAAGCCATTGCCCGGCGGCGTTCGCCTGCGGCATCGTAGCCACCATACAAGATGGCCGGTTCGCCACGAAAGCGAGGGCCGCAAACGGGAGGACACCCATGCCGCGCTTCATCATCGCTTTTCTGGCCGTCTTTGGCCTCTTGGCCTCCGCCCAGGCGCAGAGCTACCCCAGCCGCTCGATCACCATGGTCGTGCCTTTCGCCGCCGGCGGGCCGACCGACATCATCGCCCGCATCGTCTCCGACCACATGGCGCGCACGCTCGGCCAGACGATCGTGGTCGAGAACGTCGCCGGCGCCGGCGGCACCACCGGCTCGCTGCGGATCGCGCGCGCGACGCCCGATGGCTACACCATCATGATGGGCAATCTCGGCACGCATTCGGCCTCGGTCGGCCTGTATCCCAACCTCGCCTATGACCCGCGCACCGATTTCGCGCCGGTGATCAACACAGCCGGCACGCCGATGCTGATCTCCGCGCACAAGGACTTTCCGGCCAACACGCTGCAGGAGTTCGTGGCGCTGCTGCAGGCCAATCCCGGGAAATACAATTACGGCCATGGCGGCGTCGGCTCGACCTCGCACCTGACCTGCGTGTTCTTCCACCACCTGATCAAGGCTCCGGTGCAGCATGTGCCGTTCAGGGGGTCGGGACCGGCTATGAACGCGCTCTTGGCCAAGCAGCTCGACTATGTCTGCGACCAGACCGTCGGCATCGTGCCGCAACTGACCAATCTCAAGACCTATGTCGTCGCGACGCCCAAGCGCCTCGATGTCGCCAAGGAGGTGCCGACCAGCGCGGAGGGCGGCCTGCCGGGCTTCCAGGCGGTCGGCTGGAACGCGATCTTCGCGCCCAAGGACACACCCAAGGAGATCGTCGACAGGCTCAACGCCGCCGGACGGGCGGCGCTCGCGGATGAGGCCGTGCGCAAGCGCCTGCTCGAACTCGGTTGCGAGATCCCCGACGCCGCCGGCCAGACCTCGGCCGCGCTCGGCGCCCATGTCCGCGCCGAAGTCGACAAATGGACGCCGGTGATCAAGGCGGCAGGCGTCACCGCGCAATAGGCGGACCACGCGAGAGGCGTCACCCAACCGTCACGCGACTCCTCTAGTCGGCTCGCCATCGGCGGGCCGATGACGGGGTTTTCGATGCAGAGCGCGCGGGCGGTCAAGCGTGAGACGACGGCAGGGCTCGGCTCGGCGGTGCATCGCAGCAAGGCGCTGTCGAAGGCCGGGTTGATGGAGCGGATGTTCACCTTCGCCTTTTCGGGGCTGGTCTATCCGCAGATCTGGGAAGACCCGGTCGTCGACATGCAGGCGCTGGCGCTGAAAGCCGACGACCACGTGGTCGCGATCGCGTCCGGCTCCTGCAACATCCTGTCCTACCTGACTGCCGATCCGGCCAGGATCAGCGCCATCGACCTCAACGGCGCGCATATCGCGCTCGGCCGGCTCAAGCTCGCGGCGCTGGCGCGGATCGACGACCATGCCGATTTCCTGCGCTTCTTCGGGCAGGCGCAGTCGCCGGCGAACGTCGCCTTGTATGACCGCCAGATCGCGCCGCATCTCGACGCGACATCTCGCGGGTACTGGGAGGGCAGGGGCCTCGACGGTCGCCGCCGGATCGGCATGTTCGCCCGCAACGTCTATCGCTACGGGCTGCTCGGCCGCTTCATCGGCACGGGCCATGTGCTCGGCCGGCTGCTCGGCTGCGATCCGCGCGTCATGCTGAAGGCCCGCGACATGGCCGAGCAGCGCGTGCTGTTCGACAGGCATCTCGCGCCTGTCTTCGACAAGCGCATCGTGCGCTGGCTGGTGCGCCAGCCGGCCTCGCTTTACGGCCTCGGCATTCCCCCCGCCCAGTACAAGGCGCTGGCCGGCGACGGCGAGGGCGGCATCCGCGCCGTGCTGCGCCACAGGCTGGAGCGGCTGGCCTGCGGCTTCGACATCAGGACCAACTACTTCGCCCGGCAGGCCTTTGGGCGCGGCTACGAGCCTGGCCCCGATGCATCGCTCCCTCCCTATCTGCAAGCCGCCAACTTCGCCGCCGTGAAGGCGCGCGCCGGCCGGGTCAGCTACCATCAGAGCGCGGTCACAGCGTTCCTCGAAAGCCAGCCGGCCAAGAGCTGCGACGCCTATGTGCTGCTGGACGCGCAGGACTGGATGAATGACGCCGATCTGACCGGACTCTGGGCGCAGATCACCCGCACGGCCAAGCTCGGCGCGCGCGTCATCTTCCGCACCGCAGCCGACGAGAGGCTGCTGCCGGGCCGCGTGCCGACCGCGATCCTCGACCAGTGGCGTTACGACGACGTGCGCAGCCGCGAACTCGCCGCGCAGGACCGCTCCTCGATCTATGGCGGCTTTCATCTCTATGTGCTGGCCGGAGCCGGCGCGTGAGCGCGGTCGCGCCGCGCGGCGACGCCGCCTCGCTGATGGATGCGATCTACCGCCGCCAGCGCCATATCTACGACGCCAGCCGCAAGTTCTATCTGCTCGGCCGTGACGGGTTGATCGCCGAACTCGATCCGCCAGCGGGCGCGAGCATCCTCGAGATCGGCTGCGGCACGGGTCGCAACCTGATCGCGATTGCGCGGCGCTATCCGGGCTGCAAATGCCATGGCCTCGACGTCTCGGAAGCGATGCTGGAGACGGCGCGCGCCAGCGTGGCGCGGGCCGGCCTGGAGAGCCGCATCCGGCTGATGCAGGCCGATGCGACCGATTTCGACCCTCAGGCGCTGTTTGGAAGAGCGGGTTTCGACCGGATCGTGATCTCTTATGCGCTCTCGATGATCCCGCCCTGGCAGGGCGTGGTCGCGGAGGCGCTGCGGCGGCTTGCGGCCGGCGGCTCGCTCCACATCGTCGATTTCGGCGATCAGGCGGGGTTGCCGAACGCGTTCAAGGCGGTGCTGCGGCGCTGGCTCGGCCTGTTTCATGTCACGCCGCGCGACGACTTGCCCGGCGTCAGCGAGACGCTGGCGCTGGAGAACGGTTTCGCCGTCGCCAGCCGGCCGCTCTATGGCGGCTATGCCGTGCAGGCCCGGCTGACGCGCCCGGCACTCTGAACCCGGATCAGGCTGGACGCTGCTTGCGGGCGCGTGCTAGCGCCTGCCCGATGACGGATGCGCCCGGCGAGACTGCGAACCCGAACAGCCTCGCCGCGCTGAGGGACCGGCTGCGCCAGCTTTTTCACGGCCAGTCGCCCGCGGCGCTGCGCTTCCAGCTCGCGACGACGATCATCGATGTCCTGATCATCGCCTTCTTCATCGCGACCCCGCTGATCCGCGACAGGCCGGCCTTCCTCTGGATCGATTATTCAGTCGCCGTGATCCTGATCGTCGAGATCGCGGCGCGCCTGCTCGCCTGCACCAATGTGCCGCGGACGCTGCGGCAGCCGACGATGCTGCTCGACCTGTTCATCCTGGCGACGCTGCTGGCGCCCCAATTTCTGGAGAATTTCGGCTTCCTGCGCATTCTGAGGCTGTGGTCGCTGTCGCAGCGCGGCGTGCTTTGGCAGCACTTGCGCACGACGCGCTACCGCGAATGGGAGGACGTCTCGCGGGCGCTGATCAACCTGACGACGTTCCTCTTCGTCGTCACCGGTTTCATCTACACCTTCTTCTTCATGGGCAAGCCCGGCGTCGAGGGCTATGTCGACGCGTTCTATTTCACGGTCGCGACCGTCACCACCACGGGCTTCGGCGACATCACCCTGCCCGGCATCGGCGGCAAGCTGACCTCCGTCGCGGTGATGATCGTCGGGATCTCGCTGTTCGTGCGGCTGGCGCAGGCGGTGTTCCGGCCTCACAAGGTAACGTTCTCCTGCCCCGAATGCGCGCTGCAACGGCACGAGCCCGACGCCGTGCATTGCAAGGCCTGCGGGCACAGACTGCGCATTCCCGATCACGACGACTGAGCGCATCGGAGTTGGACGGGCGTGTGGCGCTCTTCGGGCTCAATGCCGCGTCTCGGGCTCCCGCTCGCCGGTCATGCTCTCGACCGTGATCGCAGTCCTCTTGGGCATGCCGATGATGCGCCCGATCGTGACCGGCAGCGGCATCATGCTGTGGGCTGCCTTCATCAGGGCGATGTTTGCGAGAATGTCCGGCGGGAATGGCGAGACCTTGCGGGTCGTCATATCGACATGCAGCGAAAGGTTCTCGCTGGTCGCCGCCAGCCAGCCCTCGGTGGCGTGGCGCATTTCCAGATAGTAATGCAGCCGCTTCTCGTCGAAGGCGATGAGCTGGGCCGTGATGCGGACCTGGTCGCTCTCGGTCAGTTCGCGCCTGTAGAGCACATGGCATTCCGCCGCGAAGAACGAGGGATGCCTGGCGTCGACATAGTCCTGATTGAGCCCGACCAGCGAGAACACCTCATCGACCGCGCGGTCGAACAGGACATGGTAATAGGCCATGTTGAGATGGCCGTTATAGTCGATCCATTGCGGCTCGACCGACATCACCGATGAGACGAACGGGGCGAAGAACAGCACAGGGGCGCGGTTGTCGTCCTGCATGGCTGACCTCCTCTTCCCGTTGGTGGATCGGCGACAAGCCGTCCTGCCTGGTTTCACTCCGCTCATGAGACGTGGCTGCCGACCAGCGTCTCGCGAAACACACAAACGCGTTTGCCCGTGTCGTCAACGGCAAGGCGTCTGCTATGAAGCATGGCGTATTAAAGCTCCAATATCGGAATATGACAATGAGCCTGGCCGCCGTCGCATCGCATCAGACCCCCGCACGGGCCGCATCGCTGCCGCCGGGTCGCGAGGCCATCGCGGCGGTGACGCAGGCGCTCGCGGCGCGCTTCGGCAACCGGCTCGTCACCAGCCTTGCGGTGCGCCAGCAGCATGGCCACACCCTGACCTGGATCCCGAACCAGCCGCCCGACGCGGTGGTCTTTCCAGACTCCACGGAAGAGGTCGCAGACATCGTCAAGCTCTGCGCCGAGCACGGTGTGCCGGTCATCGCCTTCGGTACGGGCACTTCGCTGGAAGGCCATGTCAATGCGCCCTATGGCGGCGTCTGCATCGACATGGCGCAGATGAAGCGGGTCATCGCCGTGCATGGCGAGGATCTCGACTGCGTGGTGCAGCCGGGCGTCACCCGCAAGGAGCTCAACGAGCACCTGCGCGACCAGGGCCTGATGTTCCCGATCGACCCCGGCGCGGACGCCTCGATCGGCGGGATGGCTGCGACGCGGGCTTCCGGTACCAATGCCGTGCGCTACGGCACGATGAAGGACAATGTGCTGGCGCTGACGGCGGTGATGGCCGATGGCTCGATCGTGAAGACCTCGACGCGGGCGCGCAAGACCTCGGCCGGTTACGACCTGACGCGGCTTCTGGTCGGCTCGGAAGGCACGCTCGGCGTCATCACCGAAATCACGCTGAAGCTTCACGGCATTCCCGAGGCGATCTCGGCCGGCGTCTGCCCGTTTCCCTCGGTCCAGGCGGCCTGCGACGCGACCATTTTGACGATCCAGACCGGGCTGCCGGTGGCGCGCATCGAACTGCTCGACGACGTCATGATCCGGGGCGTGAACCAGTATTCCAAGCTCTCGCTGCCCGAGACGACGATGCTGTTTGTCGAGTTTCACGGCTCGGAAGCCGGCGTGAAGGAGCAGGCCGAGCGCTTCGGCGAGATCGCGCGCGATTGCGGCGGCGGCGATTTCGACTGGGCGACCAAGGCCGAGGACCGCTCGCGCCTGTGGCAGGCGCGGCACGATGTCTACTGGGCGGCGCGCGCGCTGCGGCCCGGCGCCGAATCGGTGGCGACAGATGTCTGCGTGCCGATCTCGCGGCTGGCCGAATGCGTGGAGGAAACCAAGCGCGACATCGAGGCGAGCGGCCTGATCGCGCCCATCGCCGGCCATGTCGGAGACGGCAACTTCCACACCCAGCCGCTGGTCGATCTTGCAGACCCCGACGAAGTCGAGCGCGCGCAGGGCTTCGTCGACCGGCTGGTCAAGCGCGCGCTGGCGATGGGCGGCACCTGCACCGGCGAGCACGGCGTCGGCCAGAAGAAGATGAAGTATCTCGAACTGGAGCACGGCGCGGAGGCGCTGGCGGTGATGGCGACGCTCAAGCGCGCGCTGGACCCACAGAACATCCTCAATCCGGGCAAGATCGTCGCCCTGTGACGGGCTGACGCCGTCCCGCCTGCGCCCATGGGTCGAAATGTCGTGATGTCGCCGCGACTTGCCGACATAATCCTGTCGGCATGATCGGGCCGTGATAAGCACGGCGCGACTTAAACAGAAGGATGTGGCCCGCCGGTGCGTGAGACCCTGACAGTCCTTGCCGGCCTGCTGGTGCTGACGCTGCTGGCCGCCCTGATCGGCCCGGGCTTCGTCGATTGGCGCGGCTATCGGCCGCAGATCGAGGCGCGGCTGAGCGCCGCGCTCGGCGTCGAGACCTCGGTCGCGGGCGGCATCGGGCTGAGGCTTTTGCCATCGCCCCGGTTGACGCTCGCCGATGTCCGGATCGGGCCTGCGGGTGATGCAGCGAGTTCCGTCGCAATCGAAAAACTTGAGGCGGAACTCGCCTTGGGACCGCTGGCGCGCGGCGAGGTCCGGCTGTCCGACGTACAGGCCGAAGGGGCGACGCTGTCGCTTGTGCTCGATGAGGCGGGCGGCGTCCTCCTGCCGGCGCGCATCGGCGCGGGTCTGCCGGCGCAGACGAGTCTCGACCGTCTCAGCCTGCGCCGTTCGGCGGTGATCTGGCGCGAGCCGGGCAAGGAGCCGGTGACGTTTTCGCCCGTCTCGGCCGAGATGTCGGCTGTCGGGCTGGCCGGTCCGTGGCGCATCGAGGGCGAGGTCGACGGCGCTTCGCTGCGGATCTCGACCGGCGTGCTGGAGCCTGAGAGCCGCCTGCGCGCCAAGGCGACGCTGACCGGCGAGGAGACGCAGATCGGCTTCGACGGCGTGTTCCTCCTGCCCGTTACGGCGGGCGGACTGAATCTTGGGCTCGACGGCACATTCTCGATGTCGCCCGGCGGGGCGCTTGCGCTGTCGGGCCGTGTCAGCGGCGGGCCGCGCCAGCTCGACCTTGCGGGCCTGGTGCTCGACATCGCCGGCGGCGCGGCGCGGCTCGAAGGCGAGGGCCAGTATCTGCCCGGCCGCAACACCGGCTCGCTGGCGCTGCGGGCGCGCAGGCTCGATGGCGATGCGCTCAGCGCCGCGCTGGCCGAGCGGCCGGGCGCAATCCGGGCGCTGCTCGGATTGCCGGGGCCGATCGACCTCGGGCTCGATCTGGAACAACTGGTCTGGCGCGGCGAGGATTTTTCCGCCTTCGGCTTGCGTGGCCGCCTCGATTCCAACGGCCTGAGCGAGGCGTCTGCCTCGGTCAGGATCGCGGGTGCGCTCATCGGCGCGAGCGGCGCGCTGGATTCAGGCGGCGCAGCCGGCCGTCTCAACCTGAAGGCCGAGGATTCGCGCCGTGTCGCGCTGGTGCTCGCCCGCGCGGGCCTCGATCCGGCGCTGGCCGATCTCGTCGCGGGGCTCGGGCGGATCGACGCCGATGTCGTCGGCGCCTTCGATGGCGGCCGGCTCGGCGTCGAGCGCCTTCTGGTCACGGGTTCGTCCGGCATCAGGCTGGAGGGCTCCGGCGACATCCTGCCGGAGCGGCTCTCGGCCAAGCTCGCCCTGCAGGGGCTCGACCTCAATTCGCTGCCGCCAGCCGAGAGCTTCGCCGGGCTCGCCGGCAAGCGCGATCTTTCGCTCGACCTCGCTTTGACCAATGCGCGCTTCCGCAGCGCACCGCCGGGTAGCGCCAGCCTCGTGGTCGTCAGGGACGGGGCGAACTGGCGGCTCGATCGGCTCGCGATCGACGGTTTCGGCGGCGTCGCGGTGTCGGGAACCGGCGCGCTGCTGAGCGAGGGCGGCGAAATCTCGGGACGCATCCGCGCCCCGCGCTTCGAGGCGGTAGCCGCGCTGGCCGGGCCGCTGCTGCCCGAGACCGTGCGTCAGGCGCTGGCGCGCACCAGCGACGGGCTGTCGCGGCTCGATGCCCGCTTCCGGCTGACGCGCGCGCCCGGCGGCGAGACCGGGCTCGTGGTCGACGGCGCGGCGCAGGCCGGGCGGCTGGTGCTCGACGGGCGGCTCGATGCCACCGGCCACTGGCGCAACGGCGCGCTGACATTCGACCTTGCCGACCGCAGGCAGGTCTTCGCGGCGCTCGGATTACCGACGCCGCAGCGGGGCGGGCAGGGGCTGCTGACGCTGTCGCGCGAGCAGGACCGGCTGAGCGCGACGCTTGCCGGCCCCGGACTTTCGCTCGTCGTCGAGGGCGACCAGTCGACGCCGGCAAGACTCGCCGTCCAGGCCGACGGGCCGGGCCAGATTTTGCCGGAGGGGCCGGCGCGGCTGCTGCCTGACGGTCTGTTCGACGCCCATTCCCGGATCGGCTTTGCGTCCGAGGCGATCTCGCTCGACGACCTCGTCGCCAATCTCGGCGCCACGACGGCGCGCGGCGCGCTCACGCTTCCGCGCGAAGGGGCGATAACGGGTCGGCTGACGTTGCCGCAGCTCGATCTGCGCGGCCTGATCGCCGGCGCGCTGGGGGCGACGCCAGCGCCGGCCGGCGCGGTCTGGTCGACGACGCGTTTCGGTGCGCCGGTCGCGCTCGGGACTCAGGGGCTGTCGCTCGCGATCGAGACGGCCGCGCTCGTCGCCGCAGACGGTCTGCCGCTCCGCGATGCGCGCTTCACGCTGGCGACCGACGCAGACGGCATCAGGATCGAGGGCCTGAGCGCCGCCTATGGCCGCGGAACGGTCTCCGGACGTCTTGGACTGAGGCGCGAGGGCGGGCTCGCCCAGCTCTCCGGTCAGGTCGATCTGGCGCAGGTCGATCTCGCGGGGCTGACCGGCGGCGGATTGACCGGGACGCTCTCGGGCCGGCTCGAGGCCGGCGGTTCGGGCGAGAGCCCTGCACGGCTGGTCGCGGGGCTTGGCGGTGCGGGCAGCGTTACGTTGTCTGGCGCCAGCCTCAGCCGCTTCGATCCGGCCGCCTATGGCCGCGTCATTGCTGCGACGGGCGAGGATGCCTCGGAAAGCGAGACGGCCCGGTTGCAGGGACGCATCAGTGAGCAGCTCGACCGCGCCGCATGGTCGCTCGGCGATGTGACGGTGCCCTTCACGCTGGCGGGCGGCCTGATTCGGCTGCAGCCCTTCTCGTTCGAGCGATCGGGCTTGCGCGCGGAGGCGAGCGGCATTGTCGATCTGCGCGCGACGAGCGCCGATCTGAGGCTGAGCCTGCGCCCGCTCGGGCCGCTGCCCAAGGGCTGGCCGACCGATGCGCCTCAGGTCGGCGTGGCCTGGCGCGGGCCGCTCTCGACGCTACGGCGCGAGACCGATGTCGGGGCCTTGTCGAATGCGGTCGCGGCGCGCGCGCTGGCGCGCGAAATCGAGCGGGTCGAGGCCTTCGAGGCCGATGCGCGCGAGCGGGCTGCCCATTCCCGGCGGCTGCGGGCCGAGCGCGAAACGCGCGAGAACGAGCGCAGGCTCGCCGAATTCATCAAGGCGGAGGAAGAGCGCCGGATCGCCGAGGAGAAGCGCGCCGAGGAAGCGAGGCGGATCGAGGAGGCGCGCCGGCTGGCCGAGGAGAAGCGGGCGGAGGAGGCGCGGCGCGTCGAGGAGGCTAGGCGGCTGGCCGAGGAAAGGCGGGCCGAGGAGGCCAGGCGCATCGAGGATGCGCGGCAGGAAGCGGACATAAGGCGCAGGATCGAGCGGGCGGAAGCCGAGGAGCGGGCGCGCGCGGCCCGGACCTCCGCGCCGGTCGATCAGTCCGGCCCGATCATCCTGCCCGGCGCGCCGCGCGAGCCCTTCAGCAATGCGCCGGCGCAGCCTTCGCAGCCCGGCACGGTGCTCCAGCCGCTGCCGCCGCCGCTCGAGATCCAGCCCGTGCCGAGACCGCTTTCGCGCACGACACAGCCAAACTGATTCAAGCTGCTCGGAGAGTGATTCAACGCGCTGTGATGTCGATTCAAGCGGCTGGGAATCTGATTCAGCGGCTCTGCCCAACTCTTTCAAAACAAGACGGCTTTTCTGATTACCGTTTCAATTCTGATTGGCGAGATTCCGGTAGTGCGCCAGAGCGTGCAGCCGCAGCGCCGCGGAGAGATTGGTCGGCCCGCGCTGCTGGTCGACCTCGCCGACGAGTGCTGCGACCGAGCGCCCTTGGCCTGCCGCGATCGCGCGCAACGCGTCCCAGAACGGCTCTTCCAGCGAGACGCTGGTGCTGTGGCCAGCGATGACGAGTGAGCGCTTGCGCTCTGTGTTCATGTCCGGTCCGGCTTGTCCGGCGTCAGGCGATGGCCGTCGAGATCGCGCGCCGCCTTGTCGCGTTCGGCGTCGGTAGACTGGCGCTCGGCCTTGGTCCTGCCGAAGGCGATGCGGTTCTGCTGCGCCTGCGCCTCGGCGTCCTCGCGCATGCGCTGCTTGCGGACACGGCGCAGATTGACGATCTCGGCCATCGCGCCGCTCCCTCAGTTCGGCCCCAGCATCAGCTCGGGCCGGACGGTCCTGTCGAACAGGTCGGGCGCGACACCGGCGCGCAGCGCCTCCTCGCGCAGCGTCGTGCCGCTGTGATGCGCCGCCTTGGCGATCGCGGAGGCCTGATCGTAGCCTATCGCCGGCGCGAGCGCCGTGACCAGCATCAGCGAGCGGGAGAGCAGTTCCGCCAGCCGCTCCTCATTGGCCTCGATGCCCTCGACGCAGTGGAGGCGGAAGCTTTCGGCGGCATCGGTCAGCAGCCTCACCGAGCGCAGGAAAGCGGCGGCGATCACAGGCTTGAAGACGTTGAGCTCGAAATGGCCCTGGGATGCGGCGAAGCCGATCGTGGCCTGGTTGCCGTGGATTTGCGTCGCCACCATGGTCAGCGCCTCGGCCTGGGTCGGGTTGACCTTGCCGGGCATGATCGATGAACCGGGCTCGTTTTCCGGCAGGCTGATCTCGCCCAGCCCCGAGCGCGGGCCCGACCCCATCAGGCGGATGTCGCTGGCGATCTTGAACATGTCGGATGACAGCGCCGCGAGCGTGCCGTGGCTGGCCGCAAGCGCGCCGTGGCTCGCAAGCGCCTCGAACAGATTCTCGGCCGGGCGGAAGGGCAGGCCGGTCAGCGACACCAATTCCCGGGCAAAACGCCCTGAGAAGTCGCGATGGGTGTTCAGCCCCGTGCCGACGGCGGTGCCGCCCTGCGCCAGAGCGTAGAGCCCGCCGAGCGAAGCCTCGATGCGTGCAATGCCGAGCTGCATCTGCGCGGCATAGCCGGAGAACTCCTGGCCCAGCGTGACGGGAGTTGCATCCTGCAAATGGGTGCGGCCGATCTTGATCAGATCCTTGAACGCGTCCGCCTTGGCCGCCAGCGCCTGTTCGAGGCCGCGCAGCGACGGCAGCAGCTTCTGCGTCAGTTCCAGCACGGCGGCGATGTGCATCGCGGTCGGGAAGCAGTCGTTGGAGGACTGGCCGCGATTGACGTGGTCGTTGGGATGAACCGGGCTTTTCGCGCCAAGACCTGCGCCGAGGCGTTCATTGGCGCGGTTCGCCAGCACCTCGTTGACGTTCATGTTCGTCTGCGTGCCGGAGCCGGTCTGCCAGATCACCAGCGGGAAATGGCCGTCGAACCTGCCGGCGAGCGCCTCGTCGGCGGCCGCGCCGATCGCGCCGGCGATACGCTGGTCGAGCAGCCCGAGCCGCGCATTGACATGGGCGGCCGCCTTCTTGACCAGCACCAGCGCGTGGATCAGCGGCAGCGGCATCCGCTCGGCCTCGCCGCCGATCCTGAAATTCTCCAGCGAACGTTGCGTCTGCGCGCCCCAGTACCGGTCGGCGGGCACATCGATCGGCCCGAAGGAATCGGTCTCGGTGCGCGTCGTCGTCATGGATCAGGCCGCCAGGATGTGGGTGTTCAGGTCTTTTTGCGAAACGAGTCGAGGCTCACGACCTGGGCGCTGCCGCCATCGTCGGCAGGCTCGGCCTCGCTCTTGCGCGAATCTTTCTTCGGCGTCGCGTCTGCCGCGCGGTCCGTGGTTTTCGCCGCGATGGCGGGGACTGCGGCGAGACCGGTCTTGGCTGGCAACCGCGCTGGCGCGAGGGCCGGGGTGATCGCCGGCTCGGAGCCCGCGCCGCGCGGTGTCTTGTTTGGTGTCGCATCCTTCTCGGCGGGGGCGGCGGCCTCGCCGGCCTCCTGCGGTTCGAACTTCAGGCCAAACTGCACGGACGGGTCGAAGAAGGTGGTCACCGCGTCGAACGGGATCAGCAGCCGCTCGGGCACGCCCGAGAAGGACAGGCCGACCTCGAAGGCGTGCTCGCTGACGTTGAGGTCCCAGAACTGGTGCTGCAGCACGATGGTCATCTCGTCGGGATGCTTGTCGCGCAGCCGCTGCGAGACGCGCACGCCCGGCGCGGTCGTCCGGAAGGTGATGTAGAAATGGTGCTCGCCCGGCAGGCCGTCGCGTCCGGCCTCGATCAGAATCTTGCGCACGACCCCCTTCAGCGCGTCCTGCACCATGAGATCGTAGCGAAGAATATCCTGTGCCATCGAGCCTTGATGTCCGTTGCGATCTTGCGATCCGTTTGCCCGTCCGGCTTGCGGCGGAACCTCGTCCCGGCTCCGACGCTCGCGGACTCAAAAAAGTGGAGGCTTCTGTTGCCAGGCGCCTCCGGGCCCCGCCTTACGTCGCTAAACGGAAGGACTTAGGTTTGGGAACCTGCACCGCTCACGCGGCGACGGCAACCCGAGCATTGTTGTCATTGGCAACTATGCGTTAGCCCTATAACGGCGGAACCATACCGAGCAAAAGAACGGCCTTTACACCCTCGTCGATCCTATTTCGCCCCCGCCACAGCCCTGCCGCCAGAAGGCTGCAGGATGCCCCTCAGTTTGTGCAACAAATAACTCTGTGCACGCGCCGCAGGGCTGTGGTGGAGGCGCCGGGTACCGCCCCCGGGTCCGAAAAGCTTATTTCGACGTCCGTTTATCGCCATAGCCGATCTTGCGAACGGCATGCTCAATATAGGGGCTGCATGCGCCGGGGGGAAGGGAGGGTTTCGGCTTCCCGCGCGAATTCGCAAAGGGGTGCGGGCGACATCTCCGCCCCCCTTGCGATCGCGTCGATCAGGGGCCGGCGGAGGCTGCCGCCGGCCGGTCGCGCTCCATCTTGATCACCATGCCGTCGCTGGCGCGCAGGTCGAGTTCGATTTCCGCCCCGGCGGCGTCGCGACCCTCGATCTCCCATTGTCCGTCGTCCAGTTCGATCTCCTCGATCCGGACGACGCCGTTTTCCGTTGCGATACGGCGGGCCTGCTCCATCGAGATCGCCGGCGCGGCGGTCTGGGCCTGCGCGAAGGCGAATGGGGCCGCGATGACGACGGCAAGCAAGGAGGCGGCGGTGCATGTCCGGAGCGGCATGGCGGTGTCCTTTTTGATGAATGAGATCCAGATCAGCTTGGCAAACAGCGCGTTGTCGTCATTGTTCCCGCGCCCGGACATCTCAGACTCGCGCGAAAGCCGGGGACAGCTTGCGTCCACGGCGCAGGCAAGGCGCCCGAAAACGGCTAAGGTGACGTCGCTCCAAGCCTATGAGATTCGTCCATGCGCCAGTTTCACGACCTGCTCCAACGCGTCCTGAGCGAGGGCGTCCGCAAGGACGACCGCACGGGGACGGGCACGCTCGCCGTGTTCGGCCACCAGATGCGTTTCGACCTGTCCGAAGGCTTCCCGCTGGTCACGACCAAGAAGCTGCATCTGAAATCGATCATCCACGAGCTGATCTGGTTCCTGCGCGGTGACACCAATGTCCGCTACCTGCAGGAGAACGGCGTCACCATCTGGGACGAGTGGGCCGATGCCAATGGCGATCTCGGCCCGGTCTATGGCCGGCAATGGCGGTCATGGCCCGCGCCCGACGGCCAGACCATCGACCAGATCGCCTGGCTGGTGAACGAGATCCGGCGCAACCCGGATTCGCGCCGG
This sequence comes from Beijerinckiaceae bacterium, assembly GCA_019745195.1. Classification (GTDB taxonomy): domain Bacteria; phylum Pseudomonadota; class Alphaproteobacteria; order Rhizobiales; family Beijerinckiaceae; genus Allobosea. The sequence goes on along the minus strand of JAIETL010000088.1, from coordinate 18,074 downwards.
CTGATCGTCTCGGCCTGGAACCCGGCGGATATCCCGAAGATGGCGCTGGCTCCCTGCCATTGCCTGTTCCAGTTCTTCGTCGCTGACGGCAAGCTCTCCTGCCAGCTCTACCAGCGTTCGGCCGACGTCTTTCTCGGCGTGCCGTTCAATATCGCGAGCTATGCGCTGCTGACCCACATGGTGGCGCAGGTGACGGGCCTGGGCGTCGGCGAGTTCGTGCATTCCTTCGGCGACACGCATCTTTATGTGAACCATCTCGACCAGGCGAAGCTCCAGCTTTCGCGGGAGACGCGGGCGCTGCCGACGCTCAGGCTCAACCCGGCTGTGACGCGGCTGGAGGATTTTTCGTTCGAGGACGTGACGATCGAAGGCTACGAGCCCCATGCCGCGATCAAGGCGCCGATCGCGGTATGACCCTCTTGATCCGCCCCGCAGGGCCAAATGAGGCCAGCCTCGTCCTCGGCTTCATCCGGGAACTGGCCGTCTATGAGAAGCTGCCCGACGCGGTGACCGCGTCCGAGGCCGAGATCGCCGCCTCGCTGTTTTGCGAGAACCCGCGCGTCTTCTGCGACATCGCCGAATGGCAGGGCGCGCCGGTCGGCTTCGCCGTCTGGTTCTACACCTACTCGACCTTCTCCGGCCGGCACGGCATCTGGCTGGAGGATCTATTCGTGCGCGAGGCGCAGCGCGGGCGCGGCATCGGCAAGGCTTTGATGGTGGGCCTCGCCCGGCGCTGCGTCGACGAGGGGCTGACGCGGCTCGCCTGGTGGGTCTTGAACTGGAACGAGCCCTCGCGGGTGTTCTACCGCTCGCTCGGCGCCAAGGCGCAGGACGAATGGACGGTGAAGCGGCTCGACGGCGAAGCGCTCGTCGCGCTGGCTGAAGGTACTTGAGTCCATGGCCGATCTGCCCGTCGTGATCGTCGCCGCCATTGCCGACAACCGCGTCATCGGCGACGATAACAGGCTGATCTGGCGGCTGAAGACTGATCTGCGGCATTTTCGCGGGCTGACGCTCGGCCGCCCGGTCCTGATGGGCCGCAAGACCTTCCTCTCGATCGGCAAGCCGCTTCCGGGCCGCGAGACCGTGGTTCTGACGCGTGATCCGGCCTTTGCCGTCGAGGGCGTCCATATCGCAGCCTCGCTGGAGGCCGCGCTGGCGCTGGGGCAAAAGCTCGGTGCGGCGCTGGGTTCGGATTCCGTCGTGGTTGCGGGTGGTGCGGATGTCTATGCGCAGGCGCTGCCGCTGGCCGACCGGCTGGAATTGACCTTCGTCCATACCCAACCCGACGGCGACGCGCTGTTTCCGGAATGGGACGCGACGATGTTCGAGCCCGTCTCGCGCGAAAGCCATCCGCGCAGTCCCGACGACGAGCACCCCTTCAGCTTCGCGACGTTTCGCCGCCGCCGTCCGGGCTGAGTTTCCATTGACGATGAAGGTGTTGCGCCGTTGACGAATCCGTGGCCCATGCCCAAGTCAGCGCCACGCGCATGCAAAGGCGCTGACAAACGGCCGTCGTTCGCCTATGGCTCGGCAGGTCGACAGATAAGGGAACGGCGCGAGTATGCCTTGGAGCAACCAGAGCGGCGGCGGCAATAACGGGGGCGGACCCTGGGGCCAGCGCGGAGGAAGTGGCGGCGGCGGTCCCTGGGGCGGCGGCTCCGGAGGCGGCAGCGGCGGCTCGGGCGGCGGTTCTCCTCCCGATCTCGAAGAGATTCTGCGGCGCAGCCAGGACCGGCTGAAGAACCTGATGCCGGGCGGCAGCCTCGGTGGCCGGGGACTGATCTTCGGCGTGCTGATCCTGATCGTGATCTGGCTTCTGACCGGCTGGTACATCGTCCGTCCCAACGAGGTCGGCCTGAACCTTCGCTTCGGCAAGTTCATCGGCAAGACCGGGGAAGGCCTGAACTACAACTGGCCCTATCCGATCGGCGGCGTGATCAAGCCGCAGGTCACCAACATCATCACCACCGAGGTCGGCTTCCGCACCGTCGAATCCGTGCGCGCCTCGCGCCAGTCCGATGTCGGCGAGGAAAGCCTGATGCTCACCGGCGACGAGAACATCGTTGATATCGACGTGATCGTGCAGTGGCAGGTCGATCCGGCCCAGCCGGAGGACTACGTCTTCAACATCCAGGACCCGCCGGGCACCGTGAAGGCCGTCGCCGAGAGCGCGATGCGTGAGATCATCGGCCGGCGCAACATCCAGCCGGTGCTGACCACGGATCGTGCCGCGATCGAGACCGAGGTGCGCCAGCTCATGCAGGAGACGTTGAACGGCTATAATGCCGGCGTCCAGATCCGGCTCGTGCAGTTGCAGAAAGTCGATCCGCCGCAGCAGGTCATCGACGCCTTCCGCGACGTCCAGGCGGCGCGCGCCGACCAGGAGCGCCTGCGCAACGAGGCGCAGACCTACGCGAACCGGGTCGTGCCGGAATCGCGCGGTCGCGCGGCCCAGCTCGTTCAGGGCGCGGAAGCCTACAAAGACCAGACCGTGGCCGAGGCGCTCGGCCAGGCCAGCCGCTTCAACGCGGTCTATGAGCAGTACAAGAACGCGCCGGCGGTGACCCGCGAGCGTCTCTTCCTCGAGACGATGGAGCGCGTCATGGGCGGCACCGACAAGATCATCCTCGACGGGACCGGCGGCAACGGTCAGGGCGTCGTGCCCTATCTGCCGCTGAACGAGCTCCAGCAGCAGCGCCGCCCCGCCCAGGGCGCCCAGCAGGGGGGAGCGATCCGATGAACGGCTCGATCATCCGCATCGGCCTGCTCGCGATCATCGCGATCGCGGCCGTGGTGTTCTACGCCATGACCTTCGTGGTGCAGCAGACCCAGTCCGCGCTCGTGCTGCGCTTCGGCGCGGTGCGCAGCGTCGTCACCGAGCCCGGCCTCTATTTCAAGCTGCCGGCGCCGTTCGAGCAGGTCACGCTGCTCGACAACCGCATCCTCGACCTCGACCTGCCGGCGCAGGAAATCATCGCCTCGGACCAGAAGCGTCTCGTGGTCGATGCGTTCACGCGCTACCGCATCTCCGATCCGCTGCGCTTCTACCAGGCGGTCAACAACATCCCGCGCGCCAACTCGCAGCTCGCCTCGATCGTGAACGGCAACGTCCGCAGCGTGCTGGCGGAAGCGTCGTTCACCGCCATGGTCCGGACCGACCGCTCGCGGCTGATGAACCGCATCCGCGACGACGTGAACCGCGAGGCGGCCCGGTTCGGCATGACTGTCGTCGATGTGCGCCTGCGCCGGGTCGATCTCCCGGCGGCGAACTCGCAGGCCGTGTTCCAGCGCATGCAGACCGAACGCCAGCGCGAGGCGGCCGAAGCGCGCGCGCTCGGCGGCCAGCAGGCCCAGGAAATCCGGGCGCGGGCGGAACGCGAATCGACGGTGATCGTCGCCGAGGCGCAGCGCCGCTCCGACGAGATCCGCGGCGAGGGCGAAGGCGAGCGCAACCGCGTCTTCGCCGAAGCCTTCGGCAAGGACCCGGAGTTCTTCTCGTTCTACCGCTCGATGCAGGCTTATGAGGCCAGCATCAAATCGGGCGATACGCGGATGGTGCTGTCGCCGGATTCGCCGTTCTTCCGTTACTTCAACGGATCGACCGCGCAACGGCCGGCGACGCCGGCCGCCGGCACGGCCGCCCCGGCACAGCCCTGACCTTAAGCCTCGAGCGCCGCGCATGCTGGATTTCATCGCGGCGCTCGGGCTTGTTTTCGCCATCGAAGGCATCCTGTTCGCGGCGGTGCCGAACCTCGCCAAGGACGCCCTACGCAGTGCTGCAGAGACGCCGGTTGAGCGCATGAGGCTGATCGGAATCGGATCGGCCGTGCTTGGCGTCTTTCTTGTATGGCTGGTGCGCAGCGGCTGAGTTCCCGCGTGCGCTGACGGTTGCGTGATGACATGATCGTGCGTCGCCCTTCCGCCGCATTTTGAGGTTCACTCTTCGCCAGCGTTCCGCATCGTTTCCGCGGCTTTCCACGATCTTTCAACGAGGACCAGAGATGGCACTGAAATTCGCTCAAGCCTCCCGGCCCGTGCGGTTCGCGTTCGCCGCCGGCGTCGCAACCCTCGCCCTGACGACCGCTCCGATGCTCGCCCAGGCGCAGACCGCAGCCCCCCCGCCGGTCCTGACCGGCCAGGCTTCGCTGGCCGATCTCGTCGATCGCGTGATGCCGGCCGTCGTCAACATTTCGGCCGTGACCACCGCCGACACGCGCAACCGCACGCTGCCGCAATTGCCGCAGCTCGGCCCCGACACGCCGTTCGGCGATCTTTTCGAGGAGTTCTTCAACCGGCGCGGCCAGGGCCAGCAGGGACAGGGGCAGGCCCCGAACCAGTCGCCGCAGCAGCGCCGCTCGCAATCGGCCGGTTCGGGCTTCGTCATCGACGCCTCGGGCATCGTTGTCACCAACAACCACGTCATCGGCGACGCCAACGAGATCACCGTGATCTTCGGCAACGGGCTTCGGCTGAAGGCGGAGGTGGTCGGCAAGGACGCCAAGGTCGATCTCGCGGTCCTGCGCGTGAAGCACGACAAGCCACTGCCTGCGGTCAAGTTCGGCGATTCCGACGCGATGCGCATCGGCGACCCGGTGATGGCGATCGGCAACCCCTTCGGGCTCGGCGGCTCGGTCTCGTCGGGCATCGTCTCGGCGCGCAACCGCGACATCAGCCAGGGCCCCTACGACACCTATATCCAGACCGACGCCGCCATCAACAAGGGCAATTCGGGCGGGCCGCTGTTCAACATGGCCGGCGAGGTGATCGGCATCAACACGGCGATCCTGTCGCCGACCGGCGGCTCGGTCGGCATCGGCTTCGCCGTGCCGTCGTCGCTGGCGACCAATATCGTCGATCAGCTCAAGGAGTTCGGCGAGACAAGGCGCGGCTGGCTCGGCGTGCGCATCCAGAGCGTCGACGACGCCACCGCCGAGGCGCTGGGGCTGGGCACGGCGCGCGGGGCGCTCGTTGCCGGCATCGACGACAAGGGCCCCGGCAAGCCCGCCGGCCTCGAGATCGGCGATGTCGTCGTCAAGTTCGACGGCAAGGAGGTCAAGGATTCGCGCGATCTGCCGCGCATCGTCGCGGCGACCCCGGTCGGCAAGGATGTGCCGGTCACCGTGATGCGCAAGGGCAAGGAACTGGTGAAGACGGTCAAGCTCGGCCGTCTCGAGGATGGCGAGAAGGTCCAGCCGGCCTCGGCCCGTACGCCGGCCGAGCCGGCCAAGCCTGCCGTCACCACGGCGCTCGGCCTCGAATTCTCGCCGCAGACCGAGGAGCTGAAGAAGCGCTACTCGATCAAGGACGGGACGAAGGGCGTCGTCATCACCAAGGTCGAGCCCAACTCCAACGCCGCCGACAAGCGCATCTCGGTCGGCGAGCTGATCGTCGAGATCGGACAGGAGGCGGTGAACTCGCCCGAGGACGTGACCAAGCGCCTCGACGCGCTGAAGAAGGAGGGCAAGAAGTCGGCCCTGCTGCTGGTCTCCAACGCCCAGGGCGAGGTGCGGTTTGTCGCGGTCGCGATGAACTGAGGCGTTTCGTTCGGCGTTCCGATCAGGGCGGTCCTTCGGGGCCGCCCTTTTCATTTGGGGTTTTGGTGATGTGTCTCATTCCGGTTTTGCGCTGGCGCTTCTCAGGATGCGGTGAGAGCCTTTGATGCATTGGCAGGAGCCCAAGCCCATGAAGATCAGCGACATCCCTTTCGTCACGACCGACTGGTCTCAGGTTCCGCCAGAGCGCCATGCCGGCGATGTCGGGGAGGCGATCTGGCGCACGCAATACTTCGGGCCGGACGAGAACCGCATCCGGGTGCGTATGGTCGAATACTCGCCGGGCTATGTCGCCGACCACTGGTGCTCGAAAGGCCACATCATCCTGTGCCTCGACGGCGAAATGGAGACGACGCTGGAGGACGGGAGGGTGATGCCGCTTAAGGCCGGCATGAGCTATCAGGTCGCGGACGGAGCCGAGGCGCATCGCTCCAGCACGACGATTGGCGCGAAGCTGTTCATCGTGGATTAGGTTCTGACGATCTCGTCGCCCTTGTAACCCTGCGCATAAAGCAGAGCCGTGAGGTCGGCATGGTCGAGCCGCGCATGCGCCGCCGCCGCCACCGCGGGCTTGGCGCGGAAGGCGATGCCCAGCCCTGCTTCGCCCAGCATGGCGAGGTCGTTGGCGCCGTCGCCGATAGCGAGCGTCTGGTCGAACTGCAATCCGAAACGGGCGCGCAATTCTAGCAGGGCGTCGAGCTTGGCCTGCTTGCCGAGGATGGGGTCTAAGACCTTGCCCGTGAGGATGCCGCCATCGGCCAGCAGCGTGTTGGACCGGTGTTCGTCGAAGCCGATTGTCGCACTGAGCGGTCCGGTGAAAACCGTGAAACCGCCCGAGACCAGTGCGGTGTAGCCGCCACGGGCGCGCATGGTCGCGACCAGCGTCTTGCCGCCGGGCGTCAGGGTGATGCGCTCAGCGATGATCTCATCGACGACCTTGAGGTTCACGCCCTTCAGCAGGGCGACACGCTCTCGCAAGGCCGGCTCGAAGGCGATCTCGCCGCGCATTGCGCGCTCGGTGATGCCGGCGACGAGGTCCTTGAGGCCGACATAGGCGGCGAGTTCATCGATGCATTCCTGGCCGATCATGGTCGAATCCATATCGGCGAGGAAAAGCGCCTTGCGGCGGGTGGCGACGGGTTGGACGATGATGTCGATCGGCGCTCCGGCCAAAGACGCGCGAATATCGGCCTCCAGCGCCCTGTCGTCTTCGGTGTCGCAGAACAGATCGGCGGCGATCTCGCCGTCCAGGCGCTCGGCTCGGCTGGCGCGCACAGCTTGCGCGAGCGTTGCCAGCAGGGCATCGCTCAGCAGGGCCTGACCATGGGCGGAAACCAGCGTGGCGACGCGTGTCATCGGAACCTGAAGAGAAGAATGGGGCGGGGGCGGTCAGGGCGGTGCTCATCGCAGGTCCGACCGCGAGCGGCAAGTCCGCGCTGGCGGTCGCGCTCGCGCAGCGCGTTGGCGGGACCGTGATCAACGCCGATTCGATGCAGGTCTATCGCGACCTGCGCGTGCTGAGCGCCAGACCCGACGCCGCCGAAGAGGCCGCTGCGCCGCATCGGCTTTACGGCCATGTCGATGGGGCGGTGAACCATTCTGCGGCGCGCTACGCGCAGGATGTCGCGCCGCTGCTGGATGAACTGGAGCTGGCCGGGTCGCTGCCGGTGCTGGTCGGCGGAACGGGGCTCTATTTCAAGGCCCTGACCGAGGGGCTGTCGCCGATGCCGCCGGTGCCGGACGATGTGCGGTCGGAATTCCGCGCCCGCGTCGACGGTATCGAGACCGCGCTGCTGCATCGCGAACTCGCCGAGCGCGATCCGGAAATGGCGGGACGGCTGCGCCCGAGCGACCGTCTCCGAATCATGCGGGCGCTGGAGGTCGTGCTGGCGACCGGGCGTTCGCTGGCGAGCTTCCAGGGCGAGCGCGAGCCAGGACCGCTCGGGGAGGGCCGATTGCTGCGGCTGTTCGTGATGCCGGAGCGCGACGAGGTGCGGGCGCGCATAGACCGGCGTTTCGAGGCGATGATGGCGCAGGGCGCGCTCGACGAGGTCGCGGCCTTGCGCGATCGCAGGCTCGATCCGCTGCTGCCCGTGATGCGGGCCCATGGCGTGCCGGGGCTGATCACCCATCTCGATGGCGAGATCAGCCTCGCCGAAGCGGTGGCGCGGGGACAGTCGGACACCCGCGCCTATGCGAAGCGGCAGGTCACCTGGTTCCGGCACCAGATGGCGGGCTGGCGAGCCGTCGCGCCGGAGGTTGCGCTTGCAGCCGCGATGACGGAATTGGGCCGCTAGGCCGCGACGACGATTGTATCCGCCTCGGCGAGGCAGATGCGGTTGCGGCCTTCGTTCTTGGCGCGATAGAGGGCGCGGTCGGCGCGCTCGATGAAGGCGGTGAAGCTCTCTCCGTCGCGGCGGGAGGTGACGCCGAAGCTCGCGGAGACCTGCAGGGCCAGCGTCTCCGACACCGGCAGCTTGCGCCGCGCCAGTTGGTCCTGGATGCGGCGCGCCATGCGCAGCACGGCCGTCGTGTCCGCTTTGGGCATGAAGACCGCGAATTCCTCGCCACCGAAGCGGCCGACCAGATCGCAGCCCGGCCGGGCGATGCCCAGCAGCAGGTCGGCGAAGGCGCGTATCACGGCGTCGCCCGCGGCATGGCCATGGCTGTCGTTGACGCTCTTGAAATGGTCGAGATCGACGATGATCAGCGCGGTGTCTTCGCCAGTGGCATCGCAGTCGGCGATCGCGGCGTTGGCCTTCTCGATGAATGAGCGCCGGTTCAGCAGCGCTGTCAGCGGGTCTGTCTCGGCGAGGCGGCGCAGTTCCTGTTCGCGCTCCTCGCGCTGGCCGATCTCCTGCGACAGGGCCCGGCGCGTGGCGCGCTCCCGGCCGATCTCCAGGGCGAGCGTCGCTGCGCGGCTCTGCAGGGTCTGGTTGGCAACCATCAGGTCGGTGACGTCGGTCATCGTCATGACGAGCCCATCGCCGAGCGGGGCCAGCGCGATCTGCAGCCAGACCGTCCTGTCCCCGATCATGTAGGAGGTCTCGACCATGTCGGCGCGGCGCAACTCGATGGCGTAGAGGCAGCGCCGCCAGATCGTCTGGTCGGCCAGGAAAGGCAGGGTCTCGCGCGCGTCGCAGTCGAGCAGGGTCTCGTCCGGCCGCCCGGCCAGGGCCGACGCGCGGCGATTGGCGGTGATGATCAGCGTGCGCTTGATGTTGCCGTCATCGTCGCGCAAGGCCCGCAAGGCGACGATCCCCGAAGGGGAGGTGTCGAGCACCGTGGTCAGCAACTCCTCGCGGAACTGCAGCGGCCGGCTGAAGGCCACGACGTAACGCTGGCCATCGGCCGCCGTCGTCGGCATCAGCAGCCGTTCCCACAGGCAGACCCTGACCGTCTTCAGCGAGCGATGCACGGTATAGGCCGGCTTGCCGTCGGCGAGCGCCTGATCGAAGGTCGAGATGCTGAAGCGGGCGACCTGGGGCGACATCTCCGAGACCAACTCGCCGAGCCGGTTGCCACCGACATAGCGCATGATCTCGCGGCCGTAGTGGACATAGGCATAGTCGCCGTCGCCCGTCGGCCTGACGATGAGGAGATCCTGCCCGAAGCTCGGCATCACCTCGTCGAGGAAGGCCTCGTGCGGCACGCCCGCCGTGCCCTGTGCATACCGCGCAAACCGGCCGAGAAGCTCGGCGATCTCCGGCGCATGGGCGCGCGCGGGGATGTTCTGCGTATGCACTTCCTGATACATCGTGGCTCCGGCACGGGACGGGTCACGCTAACCGCCCGGTCTTGAAAAAGTGTTCCCTTGGGTCAGTGACTTTGCGGCGGTTGCCGCAAAGTCCGGTTGAGGACTGTTGCTGGCTCTTGACCGGGTGTCCCGGCTCGTCTAGCGTCTCGCAACATCCGAAAAGGGCCTCCCGCGCCATGCGCAAGCTTATTATCGTATCGGTGCGCTGGTAGGGGCCGGTTCTTCAGAACCGCGCGTCCCCGACGCCAGCGCACGTTCAGGCCCCTTGGAGGGCCTTTTTTATTGCCTTTTTCGCGCCGATCCCACCCAAAGACGAACTGCCGCAGGAGACCGTTATGAGCGAGATGATGACCGGCGCCGAGATGGTCGTCCGCGCGCTTCAGGATCAGGGCGTCGAACATCTGTTCGGCTACCCTGGCGGCGCGGTGCTGCCGATCTACGACGCGCTGTTCCAGCAGGACAAGGTCAAGCACGTGCTCGTCCGGCATGAGCAGGGCGCTGTCCATGCGGCCGAAGGCTATGCGCGCTCCTCCTCGGGCAAGGTCGGCTGCGTGCTCGTGACGTCGGGCCCCGGCGCGACCAATGCGGTCACCGGCCTGACCGACGCGTTGCTCGATTCGATCCCGCTCGTCGTCATCACGGGACAGGTGCCGACGCATCTGATCGGCTCGGACGCCTTCCAGGAATGCGACACGGTCGGCATCACGCGCTCCTGCACCAAGCACAATTATCTGGTGAAGAGCATCGCGGACCTGCCGCGCATCCTGCACGAGGCCTTCTATGTCGCCGCCAACGGCCGGCCTGGCCCTGTCGTCGTCGATATCCCCAAGGACATCCAGTTCGCGCGCGGCAGCTATTCCCGCCCGCGCGACAACCAGCACAAGACCTACCGGCCGACGGTGAAGGGCGACCTGAACAAGATCAGGGCGGCCGTCGAGTTGATGGCCAAGGCGCGCAAGCCCGTGTTCTACACCGGCGGCGGCGTGATCAATTCCGGCCCGCACGCCTCGGCGCTGCTGCGCGAACTGGCCCGGCTGACCGGCTTCCCGGTGACCTCGACGCTGATGGGGCTGGGCGCTTATCCGGCCGCCGACAGGCAGTGGCTCGGCATGCTCGGAATGCACGGCACCTACGAGGCGAACCTCGCCATGCATGACTGCGATGTCATGATCAATATCGGCGCGCGCTTCGACGACCGCATCACGGGGAGGCTCGACGCCTTCTCGCCAGGCTCGAAGAAAATCCACATCGACATCGATCCGTCCTCGATCAACAAGAACGTCAAGATCGACATCGGCATTGTCGGCGATTGCGCCCATGTGCTGGAGGACATGGTCCGGATCTGGCGCGAGACCAGCCCGCAGATCGACAAGGCGGCGCTGACCGCCTGGTGGACGCAGATCGAGGGTTGGCGCGGCCGCAACAGCCTCGGCTACAAGAACACGACCGACATCATCAAGCCGCAATACGCGGTGCAGCGGCTCTACGAGCTGACCAAGGGTCGCGACACCTATGTCACCACCGAGGTCGGCCAGCACCAGATGTGGGCGGCGCAGTATTTCCACTTCCAGGAGCCCAACCGCTGGATGACGTCGGGCGGGCTCGGCACGATGGGCTACGGTCTGCCCGCCGCCATCGGCGTGCAGATGAAGCACCCCAAGGCGCTGGTCATCGACATCGCCGGCGAGGCCTCGATCCTGATGAACATGCAGGAGATGTCGACGGCGGTGCAGTACCGGCTGCCGGTCAAGATATTCATCCTGAACAACGAGTACATGGGCATGGTGCGGCAGTGGCAGGAACTGCTGCATGGCGGGCGCTATTCCGAGAGCTATTCGGAATCGCTGCCCGATTTCGTCAAGCTGGCGGAAGCCTATGGCGGCCACGGCATCCGCTGCTCGGACCCCGCCAAGCTGGATGATGCGATCATGGAGATGATCGAGACGCCCAGGCCCGTGATCTTCGACTGCCTCGTCGCCAAGCAGGAGAACTGCTTCCCGATGATTCCCTCCGGCAAGGCCCATAACGAGATGATCCTGCCCGATTTCGAGGGCGACACCGGCGAGATCATCGACGCCAGGGGCAAGCAACTGGTTTGAGTCGCTTCCCTCAACCTCATCCTGAGGGGCCGCGCAGCGGCGTCTCGAAGGATGCTCCAGCGCGCTCTGGATGATCCTTCGAGACGCGGACTTCGTCCGCTCCTCAGGATGAGGGTGGAGGGCGAGAGGAGGGAGACGAAATGACCACAATCGGCCTGATCGGCGGGATGAGCTGGGAATCGACGGCGGTGTATTACCGCCTGCTCAACGAGGGCGTGCGCGCCCGCCGGGGCGGGCTGCACTCGGCCGATATCCTGCTGCATTCGCTCGACTTCTCGCCGATCGCCGAGATGCAGGCGCGCGGCGACTGGGACGCGGCCGGAGACGTGCTGGCCGACAGTGCGCGCCGTCTGGAGCGGGCCGGAGCGGGCTGCGTCGTGCTCTGCACCAACACGATGCACAAGCTCGCAGACCGGATCACGGGCGCGACGCGCGTGCCGTTCCTGCATCTCGCCGACGTCACGGCGCGTGCGATCAAGGCCAGCCCATCGCGCAAGCCGCTGCTGCTGGCGACGCGTTTCACCATGGAGCAGGCGTTCTACCGCGACCGGCTGGCGGCGCACGGCGTCGAGGCGCGGGTTCCGGGCGAGGCGGAGCGCACTGACGTGCATCGCATCATCTATGAGGAGCTCTGCCGGGGCGAGATCAGGCCCGCCTCGAAAGCGCGCTATCGCGGCATCATCGCGGATGCAGTCGCCCGCAACGGCGCCGATGGCGTCATCCTCGGCTGCACCGAGATCGGGCTGCTGATCTCGCAGGACGATACCGCGCTGCCGGTGTTCGACACGACAGCGCTGCATGTGGAGGCGGCTCTGGATTTTGCTCTGGAGAGCGAGAGTCAGGCAGCATGAAACTCGTCATCGCCAACAAGAACCACTCATCCTGGTCGCTGCGGCCCTGGCTCTTGCTGACGCAGTTCGGCATTCCGTTCGAGGAGGTGCTGATTCCCTTCGCGCAGGCCTTCGACGATCCTGAATGGAAGCGCGCCGTCTCCGTCTTCTCGCCCGGCGGCAAGGTGCCTGCGCTGATCGATGGCGAAATCCAGGTCTGGGAATCGCTCGCGATCCTCGACCATATCGCCGATACGTGTCCCGAACTCGCGATCTGGCCACGCGACCCGGCCGCGAAGGCGATGGCGCGCTCGATTTCGGCGGAGATGCATGCCGGCTTTTCGGCCTTGCGCAGCGCCTGCCCGATGAACCTCGCCTGGGTGCATCCGCCGAAGGATCGCGGGGCGAAGGTGGCGGCCGATGTCGCCCGCATCAGCACGATCTGGCGCGATGCGCGGGCTCGTTTCGGCGCCGGAGGGCCGTTCCTGTTCGGCGCATTCAGCGCGGCGGACGCGATGTTTGCGCCGGTGACGGCCCGCTTCACCGGCTATTCGATCCCGCTCGATCCGGTCTGCACGGCCTATGTCGACGCCGTGCAGGCCACGCGTGGCTACCAGTCCTGGCGGCTCGGCGCATTGGCCGAGCCCTGGATCATCGCCGAGGACGAGGCACAGGAGCCCGTCATCACCGATTTCCGCCCTCATCTCAGCCGAAGCCGAGCCCTGTCATGAACACGACCCATTATCCGACCGCACCGCAGAACCAGCCGATCGCGCGTCACACGCTCGCCGTCACGGTCGACAACGAGCCGGGCGTGCTGGCGCGGATCGCCGGGTTGTTCTCCGGGCGGGGCTACAATATCGAGAGCCTGACCGTATCCGAGACCGAGCACGAGAAGCACATCTCGCGCATCACCGTCGTGACGTCGGGCACCGCCCACATCATCGACCAGATCAAGGCCCATCTCGACCGGCTCGTGCCCGTCCACCGCGTCGTCGACCTGACCTTGCAGGGCGAGGCGCTGGAGCGTGAACTCGCGCTGGTCAAGGTCGTCGGCAAGGGCGAGCACCGCGTCGAGGCGATGCGGCTGGCGGCGGCTTTTGGCGCGCGCACGCTCGACGCCTCGCTGACCTCTTTCGTCTTCGAGCTGACCGGCTCGACCGACGAGATCGAGCGCTTCATCAAGCTGATGACCGTGGTCGGGCTGACGGAGGTCTCGCGCACGGGCATCGCCGCGATGAGCCGGGGGCCGGAGGCGATGTGACGCTTCCGGATATCCGGGCTTCCGTGCTACGGATATCCGGGAATGGAGGCGGCGATGAAGGTTCAGGTCGCTAAATGGGGCAACAGCACGGCTGTGCGGCTGCCGAAGGCGGTGGTGAAGCAGCTCGGGCTCACGCCGGGCATGACGCTTGATGTGTCGGTCGAAGGTGCGGGCGTGAGGCTTGAGCCCGATTTGCGTGACGGTGACGCGCGCGCCGACGCCTCCGGAGGGCTTCCTGAGCCCTATCCGGTGACGCTCGAATGGATCGTATCGGAAATCCGCCGCCTCGGCCCAGAAAATGCGCCGGACGACGATGTCGATTGGGGACCGGATGTCGGCTCGGAAGTGATCTATGACGACTATAATCCCCGCCGAAAGATCACCTGAATTCGGCGATATCTACTGGGTCGATTTCGATCCAGCCGTCGGATCGGAGCAAGGCGGGCGTAGGCCCGCGCTGATCTTGTCGGATAATGCGTTGCACGACGTGTCCCGCCGCACGCTAATCTGCCCGATTACCTCGAACGTCAAACCTTGGCCGACGAAGATCATCATCCCGCCAGGATGCGTCGTGAGCGGGTCGATACTTGCGGATCAGGCCCGCATGGTCGATCGCGGACGCCGCTATTTTCGATTTATAGGTAGACTGCCTGACGAACTGACGCTGCATGTCCGCAACCGGCTGGTGGCGTTCATGGGCATCAATCTGCCGCCGGAGACGTGATCAGTTGTCCCTCAACCACATCGCTCTCGGTCTCGGCATCCTCGGCTTGTCGTGCTTCGTCTGGCCGATCATCCAGCGTGTCTCGGGCCGTACGCCTCCCGAAGCGGTGGGCAGCGGCAGAAGCCTGCGTTCGCCGCTCTGGTGGGCGGGCTTCATCCTGACCGTCGCAGCGATCTTCCTGCAGCGAATGGCGAGCCAGCAGGCCGGCGGCTGAGGCCGAAGGCTCAGCCGCGAAAGCCGCCTTCGTCGAGAAACTCCTCTTCCTGCGGCGTCGTCTTGCGGCCAAGAATCGGGTTGCGGTGTGGAAAGCGGCCGAAATCGCGGATGATGTCGCGGTGGATCACGGCGAATTTGACACCCTCGGGATCGTCGGACGCCTGACAGAGCGCGATGCAGCGTTCCTGATGCGCCAAATCCTCAGCGTGCATGAACGGCATGTAGATGAAACGCCGCTCGGGTACGTCGATCGCCTTGTCGAACCCTCTCGCGATGGCGCGTTCGGCGATCGTCAGCGCCTGCGCATCGGTGGCGAAGGCGCGCGGCAATCCCCGGAACAGGTTGCGCGGGAACTGGTCGAGCAGGATCAGCAGGGCGTAGACGCCCTCGGGCGTATTGTTCCAGCCCGCAAGCTCGCCGCAGGCAGCAGCCTCATGCGCGGCGAAGAAGCGATTGCGGATATCCGCGTCGAACGCGTCGTCCTTGGCGAACCATTTTTCCGGGCCGGCGGCGCGCCAGAAGGATAGAACCTCGTCGATCGTGGCGGTTGTCGGCATCGCCTGGTCCTTCTCATGCCAATTCGTGGGTGGGGGCGAAATGTGGTCGCGCCGGGGCGCCTGCAAGGCTCTTGCGTTCTCGTGTGCCGTGCGCTACTCAGCCGAACCGTAACGTACGGTACGGTCAAGTTCCGCGACAGATTGCGATAATGGCGGCGACGCTCAAGACCCATGACAGCGAGACTGAGGAGCCGACGGCCCGCCAGGAAGCCGTGCTCGAAGCCGTGCTGTCGCTGATGGTGGAGGAGGGCGACCAGTTGACCATGGCTGCGGTCGCGCGCCGGGCGAGCTGCTCCAAGGAGACGCTCTACAAATGGTTCGGCGACCGCGACGGCCTGTTGACCGCGACCGTGCAATGGCAGGCGGCGCGCGTCCGGGCCGGCGCTTACGACCGGCAGAGCCTCGACATCGCGACCCTGCGCGACAGTCTCAAAGGTTTCGCGGCGAACTGGCTCAGCGTCATCTCGAGCCCGACCTCGATCGCCCTCAACCGGCTCGCCATCGGCCATGCGGCCTCGCGAAAAAGCAATCTCGGCGGCATCGTGCTGGCCAATGGGCGCTTCGCCATCGGCGAGCGGCTGCGGCCGGTGCTCGAGGCCGGCCGCGAGGCGGGGCTGCTCCATTTCGACGACGCCGAAACGGCGTTCCGCACCTTTTTTGGCCTCGTTGGCCGTGATGTTCAGATCAGGCTTCTGCTCGGCGACGCGCTCGTTCTCAGCAGGGCCGAGATCATGCGCGATGCGGCGCGCGCGACCGACCAGTTCCTCGCTCTTCACGGTGCGGCCACGTCCTCGAAAGACGATCTGGCCGGACCGAAAGCCTGAAGAAACCAGCCAGAACCCCAAGGAAGGACCACCACAATGCGCGTCTATTACGATCGTGATGCCGACATCAACCTGATCAAGGGCAAGAAGGTCTGCATCGTCGGCTACGGCAGCCAAGGCCATGCCCATGCGCTCAACCTGCGCGATTCTGGCGTCAAGGACGTTGTCATCGCGCTCAAGGCCGGCTCGCCCACGCGCAAGAAGGCGCAGGAGGCCGGCTTCACGGTGATGACGCCGACCGAGGCCGCCAAGGTCTCCGACATCATGATGATGCTGACGCCCGACGAGCTGCAGGGCGACATCTATCGCGATGAGCTGCACGCCAACATGAAGGAGGGTGCGGCTCTGCTGTTCGCGCACGGCCTCAACGTGCATTTCAACCTGATCGAGCCGCGCAAGGACCTCGACGTGCTGATGGTCGCCCCCAAGGGTCCCGGCCACACGGTGCGTTCAGAATACCAGCGCGGGGGCGGCGTGCCGACCCTGATCGCGATCCATCAGGACGCGACCGGCAACGCCCATGATCTCGGCCTCTCCTATGCCTCGGCCAATGGCGGCGGCCGCGCCGGCATCATCGAGACGACCTTCAAGGAAGAGTGCGAGACCGACCTGTTCGGCGAGCAGGTCGTGCTTTGCGGCGGTCTCGTCGAGCTGATCAAGGCCGGCTACGAGACGCTGACCGAGGCGGGCTACGCGCCCGAGATGGCCTATTTCGAGTGCCTGCACGAAGTGAAGCTGATCGTCGACCTGATCTACGAGGGCGGCATCGCCAACATGAACTACTCGATCTCGAACACCGCCGAGTTCGGCGAATACGTCACCGGCCCGCGCATCATCACCGCCGAAACCAAGGCCGAGATGAAGCGCGTGCTCAGCGACATCCAGTCGGGCAAGTTCACCCGCGACTGGATGCTGGAGAACAAGGTCAACCAGACTTCGTTCAAGGCGACGCGTGCGCGCATGGCCGCCCATCCGATCGAGGAAGTCGGCGCGAAGCTGCGCGACATGATGCCCTGGATCAAGGCAAAGGCGCTGGTCGACAAGACGAAGAACTGAGCCGTTTCAAGGCATGTCCGGATGATGGGCGGGCGCCGAGAGGCGCCCGCTTTTCGTTTGCCGGTTAAGCCGGGACCGCCGGACGGAACCCCTGGTTAATTGGGGCGTTCTCATGGCCAGAAGCAGACGGGCTCATGCGGGAGGCGACGATGAACCGGGAGCAGGATTTGGCAATGCGGGAGCGGGTGGCGCGCGAAGCGTGGTCGAACCACGCCCAGGACGATGCGCAGAGGGCCAACGTCATCCAGCAGGATGACGGCGAAGACTGGCCGCTTCTGACATTCCTGCTCGGAGGGCTCGCGCTGGCGCTGATCGCAAACACCTTCTTCGGCCTGACGAGCTGAGTCGCCGGTTCGTGATCCGAGGCGTCCGCCGGCGAGGACCGGAGACAGTGTGCCTTTTCTGGGGGCAACAGGGAGTATCGATCATGATCGATCAAGAGCAGCGTCCCGTCGATGCGTCGCAGAGCGGAGCGGCAGGCAACTCACCTTCTACGCAACGACCCCGCGTCGAGCCGAGCCAACTCAATCAGGTCGATGACGGTCCGACCGTCGAGACGCCGGTCGAGGCGAGGGGCGGCTTCATGGGCAGGCCGGTCGCCGTGGTGCTGATCGTCAGCCTCGTTTTGACGGTTCTGGCGGGGATTTTCGTCGGCTACATCCCGCTTTGACGCGAGCGATTTCTTTGTTGCAGCTTGAGGAGGGTGTCATGCCGTATCTCAAAATGCTCGATCCGCAGGTGATCGCCTGGTTCGCCATGGGCTCGTCCTTCGCGCTGATGGCTGCGGTCGTCGCGGGCCTAGTCCATTTCTGAGCCGCATCGACGATGGCCGAAAGGCATAGAGAAACCGATACGGCCCGGCGGAGCGATCCGCCGGGCCGTATCGTGGCGAGCCTCGTCCAGCGAGGACGTCAGGTCAGAAGCTGATCTTGTCCTTGATCTCGGCCTCGACATTCGCCGGGAGGATGTTGCGCTTCACCAGATCGTCGAAGTTCCTGAACTTCGCCTTGGCGCGCTCCTCGATGATCTTCTTGGCGCGGGCGTCGCCGATGCCCTTCAGCGTGTCGAGTTCGGCTGCGGTTGCGGTATTGATGTTGATCTTCTTCACGGCTGCTGCCGGCTGAGCGGCAGCCGGCGTCGCCGGGCGCGCGGGCTGGGCGGCCGCCGGGGCGGCGAGGCACGCGAGAACGAG
>JAIETL010000019.1 GCA_019745195.1 Beijerinckiaceae bacterium | reverse complement strand
GCGTTCGCAACCCAAACCTAACCGGCAATCGCCGATGACCACCCCTCAGCTACACCACGCTATGGGACACGACCCGGGCCTACAGCCAGGATTTGCGGGATAGGGTGATTGACGCGGCGCTGAAGGAGGCGCTTTCGGCGCGCTCTGCCGCGGCGCGGTTCGGCGTGGGCATCGCGACCGCCATCGTCTGGGTGCGCCGTGCGCGGGAGACGGGCTCGCGCGCAGCCAGGCCGCGCGGGCAGCCGCGGGGGTCGAAGCTCGACATCCATCGCGAGGCGATCCTCGGCTGGATCGCGGAGAAGGACGACATCACCATCGCCGAGATCAGGGAGAGGCTGGTCGCCGAGCGCGGCGCGAGCGCCGGCGTCGGCACGGTCTGGACCTTCCTCGACCGCTGCGGCCTGACGTTCAAAAAAAGACCGCGCATGCCAGCGAGCAGGACCGGCCGGACGTCGCGAGCAAGCGCGAAGCGTGGTTCGACGGCCAGCCCGAACTCGACCCGGCGCGCCTGATCTTCATCGACGAGACCTGGGCCTCCACCAACATGGCGCGTCGGCGCGGCCGGTCACCGAGGGGCGAACGGCTGCGCTCGGGTGTCCCTCACGGCCATTGGAAAACGACCACCTTCGTCGCCGGCCTGCGCTTGACCGGTATTGCCGCGCCCTTCGTGCTCGACGGCCCGATCGACCGCAACGCCTTCGAGACCTACGTCGCCAAGGTGCTGGTTCCAGAACTGACGGCGGGCGACGTGGTCGTCATGGACAACCTCTCCAGCCACAAGGGACCGAGGGTCCGCGAGATGATCGAGGCGGTCGGCGCGAGCCTGCTCTACCTGCCGCCATACAGTCCCGACTTTAACCCGATCGAGATGGCCTTCTCCAAGCTGAAAGCCCTCCTGCGAAAAGCCGCCGAACGATCCATCCCAGCCCTATGGGACGCCATTGGGCGCCTCATCGATCTCGTCACCCCAAACGAAGCCGCAAACTTCTTCACCGCAGCAGGGTATGAGCCGGATTAAACTGAAAACGCTCTAGACACACGAACATAGTAATGATGGCTGGAACTGCAAGCAAAAATGCGACACTCTCCACCGCTGGTGGCACTGCACTGCGGTTGCCGCCGAAGTCCAAACATGCTGTCAGCGACGACACTAATGCGATGAGAGATGACCAACCTAATGTCCGGCGCGTAATATCAAAGGTCCGCTGCTTCATCGCTCAGACTATGACCTTAATTTCTCGACGTCAGCTTCTAGACTTACACTTCCGACCCAAAGCGGCCCCATGTTGCCGCATAAGCGCGGATCGTTCAATCCGCCCCAGCAAAAAGCCCGCGCCATCCCTGCGGACGACGCGGGCCTGATGGCGAGCGCCCGCGCTCAGAGCTGCTTCAGCAGCGCCTCGGCGCCTGACACGTCGGCCTTGCCCGGCGCGTCCTCGACGTTGAGTTCCTTCACGACGCCGTCCTCGACGATCATCGAATAGCGCTGCGAGCGCGTGCCGAGCCCGAATCCCGAGCCGTCGAGCGAGAGCCCGATCTCCTTGGCGAAGTCGGCGTTGCCGTCCGACAGGAACTCGATCACGCCGGCTCCGCCGGTCGCCTTGGCCCATGCGTCCATGACGAAGACGTCGTTGGTGCTCGTCACCATGATGGCGTCGACGCCTTTGGCCTTGATCTCGTCGGCCTTGGCGACGAAGCCCGGCAGGTGGTTCTTGTGGCAGGTCGGGGTGAAGGCGCCGGGAACGGCGAAGAGCACGACCTTCCTGCCCTTGAACAGGTCGTCGGTCGTCTTCGGGGCCGGCCCGTCCGCGGTCATCAGACGGAACGTCGCCTGCGGAAGCTTGTCACCCACCTTGATCGTCATCGCGTCGTTCTCCGTGAAGCCTGCGGCAGCGCGCCGCTCGGGCTGACGGATTACGGCTTGCCGGCGGGGATGTCGAGTTCCAGCCGCGTCTCGACGGCGCCCGGCTGGCCGCGCAGGGTCACGATGAAGGGAACCGGCCCGGCCGCGCCCTTGGGCCGTTCGTTGACCCTGACCAGCGCAATCGTCGTGCCGTCGGCCTGGGCGGTGAATTTTGGCTTGCCGAAGGACCACATGCCCGGCCCCTCGACGAAGACGTCCTCGACCTTGCCCTCGGGCGGCGCGCGTAGTACGAGCCGCAGCGAAGCGTCCTGCGGGGTTTCCTCGAACTTCGCATCGAGCAGCGCCAGTCTGTCGCGCTGCGGGCCGGGCTTGATCTTGACCGGCACGCGCGCCTCGTAGACCTCGAGTCTTGTGGCGCTCACCGAGGTGACGCCGGGCTCAAGCCAGAGCCGCGCCTCGCCCTTGGCCGGCACGCAGATCGTCTCGCAGACGGCATAGTCGAGCTTCAGCACCAGCATCACCGGCTTGGCCGGATCGACTGGCTGCACCGAGATCGGGATCACGACCTCGCCGACATAGCCGACCGAGAAGCCGGCCCCGTCCTGGAAGCGCTCGGGCGCCGGCCAGCGCACGTCGAGACCGCCGATATTGGTCGAGCCGCTCCAGTCGAACACCGGCGGCACACCGAAATCGCCGGGGTTGCGCCAATAGGTCTTGAAGCCGGGTTTGGTGGTGATCTCGACGCCGACGCGCTGCTTGCCCGACGGCGCGGTCGCGCCTGCGATCAGGCGCAGGGCCGAGAAGTCGCCCTTGGACCATGACGAGGTCGCCCCCTCCTGCGCTGAGGCGGGCGAGGCGAGCGCGGCAAGGGCGCAGATGACGAAAAAGCGCTTCACGGTCCTGATCTAGGCTCTTTCGGCAAAAATTGCGACAAAAACCGGCTAACGCGGCTCCACGATTGCGTGACCCGCACGCCAGGCGACAGCGACGCCGTGCCCGTTACGCGCACAGCATGGCATAAATTCGGACGCCGACCCCAGTTCCCATCGCCGCAGGATATGCACTAGCATGCCATGATGAAGATCGGTTCGAACCAGCGCATCAGCGGCCGCAGCTATCTCGATGGGCAGTGCCTGATCGCGATGCCCGGCATGGCCGACACGCGCTTCAGCCGCAGCGTGGTCTATGTCTGCGCCCATTCCGAGGATGGCGCGATGGGCATCATCGTCAACAAGCCGGCCTCCGACACCAAGTTCCCCGACCTGCTGGTCCAGCTCGACGTGATTCCCTCCGAGGAGCTGATCCGCCTGCCGAGCCAGGCCGAGCGCATGCAGGTGCTGCGCGGCGGGCCGGTCGAGACCAAGCGTGGCTTCGTGCTGCACAGCGCCGATTTCTTCCTCGAGCAGGCGACGCTGCCGATCGACGACGGCATCTGCCTCACAGCGACGCTCGACATCCTGCGCGCCATCGCCATCGGCAGCGGCCCGGAGAATGCGGTTCTCGCGCTGGGCTACGCCGGCTGGGGCGCGGGCCAGCTCGAATCCGAAATCCAGTCGAATGGCTGGCTCCATTGCGCGGCCGATCCGGCCCTGCTCTTCGACGACGGCATCGCCACGAAATACAACCGCGCGCTCGGCAAGATCGGCATCGACCCGGCGTTCCTCTCGCGCGAGGCTGGGCACGCGTAGGTGCGGCTGCTTCGGCGGTCTCGTGAGGGCGACCGCCTAATGCTTGCCGTCATTGCG
The DNA here is from genome assembly GCA_019745195.1 of Beijerinckiaceae bacterium. GTDB lineage: Bacteria > Pseudomonadota > Alphaproteobacteria > Rhizobiales > Beijerinckiaceae > Allobosea. The sequence continues at coordinate 36,575 of JAIETL010000019.1, read as the reverse complement.
AGCGCAGCGAAGCAATCCAGCGTCTTGCTCTGCGCCCTCCTGGATTGCTTCGCTGCGCTCGCAATGACGGTTAGACGGTCGCGAAACGCGCGAACTATGTCTCCGCAGCCGGCAGTTCGATGCGCGCCTTGATCGGCAGATGGTCAGACGCCACCCGCGCCAGCGGCGTGTCATGCACACTCACCGTCGCGATCAGCTCCGGCGGATAGGTCACGATCCGGTCCAGCGCCAGCACCGGGAACCGCGCCGGAAAGCTCGGCACCGAGGCCTGCACCGGCCCGAAATGCGGCGCGAGCCCGTGCAGGCTGGAGCGCCGGCCGACGCGCCATTCGTTGAAGTCGCCCATCAGCACGATCGGCCGCTTGTCGCCGTCATGGGCGGCGGCCATCAGCTTCTCGATCTGGCGCGAGCGCGAATGCCGCAGCAGCCCCAGATGCGCGGCGACGACGCGCACGCAGCCGCAGGGCAGGTCGAGGTCGACGATCAGCGCCCCGCGCGGCTCCAGCCCCGGCAGCACGATCTGCGTCATCGCGGTGGCGCTGCCCTGCCGGATCAGCACGACATTGCCGTGCCAGCCATGGCGCGGCCCGGTTTCGTGGACGCGTACCGGGGCGAGCCCCGTCTCGCGCATCAGCGTCTCCAGTTCGAGCAGGCCCGCGCGTGTGCCGAAGCGCTGGTCGGCCTCCTGCAGCGCGACCACGTCGGCGTCGATCTCCTTCAGCACCGCGACGATCCGGTCGGGGTCGAAGCGCCTGTCGCGGCCCACCGCCTTGTGGATGTTGTAGGAGGCGAACAGCAGTTCGACGCCAGGCTGCGGCGGCGAGGATTGCTCCTGCGGCCGCGCCCCATGGACGCGCTCGCGGCTCCAGCCGGCCGAGCGCAGTGCGCGCAGCCGCCTGATCCGGCCCAGCGGCCGCCCGTCCATGTCCAGCGCCGCCTCGCGCCGGAAACTCATGCGCCAGCGCGTCTTCCAGTCGTCGGACACAGTCAGTCAGCCCTTGTCTCGTCGCGCGAAAGGTCGAAGACATCCGCCAGCGAGAGACGAACGTGACCGACATTCAACGCGCGTGCCAGCAGCGCGGTTCGTTTTGCCTGCCGATGATTGAACGATTTGGCTCGAAGCGAATTGATTGTCTGCAAGGGGGTCGATCGCGTTTCCGATGTCATGGCTGATTGGTCTTGTTGTCCTCGTGGCGCTTGCCGCCGTCGCGCTCGCCGGCGTGTCCTCATATGGACGCCTTGCCCGCCGCGCCAGCGGTCAACCCGCGCATGCGCTCGCCATCGGCGATGACGAAACCGCGATCGACCGGCTGGTGGCCCCGCTGCTGTGCGGCCGGGACGGCCAGTCGGGCGTAGCCCTCCTCGCCGACAACCTGCACGCCTTTACGCTGCGCGCCGCATCGGCCCGTCAGGCCGGCCGCAGCCTCGATCTGCAATATTATTATTGGCTCGACGATCTCACCGGCGGCCTGCTGCTGCGCGAGGTGATCGCGGCCGCCGATCGCGGCGTGCGCGTCCGCATGCTGATCGACGACATCAGCATGCGCGGCCGCAACCGGCTCTACCGCGCGGTCGACACCCACCCCCATATCGAGATTCGCCTGTTCAACCCCAGCCGCAACCGCAGCAACGGCTTCAGGCGCGGCCTCGAATTGCTGGCGCGCTTCGTCACCGCGACGCGGCGCATGCACAACAAGGCCTGGATCGCCGATGGCCGCCTCGCGATCATCGGAGGCCGCAACATCGGCGACGCCTATTTCGACGCCGACGCCGATTCGAATTTTCACGACATGGATCTGGCTCTGGTCGGAGAGGCTCTGGCTCCGGCGCAGGCGATCTTCGACGAGTTCTGGAACAGCGCCGTCGCCGTCCCGATCGAGACCCTGTTCCGCCGCCGTCTGCGCCTGACGCTCGACGATGTCCGTGCGCGACTTGAGACGCTGGCCGCGTCGCCGAAGGCCGGGCCCTATCTGGATCGCCCGGGCGCGCAGGGCGGCTTGGCCGCGTGTCTGCCCGGCGAGAGCCTGCGCTGGGTCGACGAGGTCGAGGTTTTGTCCGACAAGGCGCGCAAGGCGCTGGGCGCCAACAACGGCAACCGGCTGGCCACCCGGATCGGTGACCTCGTCGCCTCCGCGCGCCGCGACCTTGCGATCATCTCACCCTATTTCATCCCCGGCGACGACGGCATGGCGGTTCTGGCCAAGCTCAGAGCGCGTGGCGTGGGGGTATCCGTCCTGACCAACTCGCTGGCGGCAACGGATGTCGTGGCCGTCCACGGGGCCTATGCCGGCTATCGCAGACCGCTGCTCGCGCTCGGGGTGGCCCTGTACGAACTGCGGCCCGAATTGACTCCGGCGCGCGGTTCGCTCTTCGGCTCCAAGGGCGCGAGCCTGCACACCAAGGCCTTCACGGTCGACTGCGAGATCGCCTTCGTCGGCTCGTTCAACTTCGATCCGCGCTCGCGCTCGCTCAATACCGAGATGGGCATCATCGTCCACGACCGAGACCTCGCCTGCGAGATCGACAGGCATTTCCGCGAGCAGACGCAACCGGACTCCGCTTATGCCGTGACCTTGCGCGACGGCCGGCTCCGCTGGGGCGATGGATCGGGCCGCGAACCCGGAGCCAGCCTGCGGCGACGACTGGCGGCGTTCCTGATCGGCTGCCTGCCGGTCGAATCCCAGCTTTGATGACTGTAGCTCCTGAGCCGGACCCGTCGTCTTTGCGAGCGTAGCGAAGCAATCCAGAGGTCTCGCGCAAACGCTGGATTGCTTCGCTACGCTCGCAAAGACGGCTGAGCGGCCCGAGCGCATCTATGGTCGCCCGATGAGGCGCCGCCCTCAAGCCGCTTCCGTGGTCGCCACGCTTGCGCCGACCAGCCGTCGCGCCTCGGCCGCCGTCATCGGCTTGCCGAAGATGTACCCCTGAGCGTAGTGGCAGCCGAGCTGGTAGAGTTCGATCGCATCCGACTCGCTCTCGGCTCCTTCCGCGACCACGTCCATGCGCAGATCGGCGGCGAGCTGGACGATCGAGCGCAGGATCACCGGCGGCTTGCCATTGCCCATCTGGCGCACGAAGCTCTGGTCGACCTTGATCGTGTCGAAGGGGAAGCGCTGCAGATAGGACAGCGAGGAATAGCCCGTCCCGAAATCGTCGAGCGAAAGCCCCGCGCCGAGGTCGCGGATGCGGTGCAGCATCTGGGCGGCATATTCCGGGTTCTCCATCACCAGGCTCTCGGTGATCTCGAGCTTGAGCGTGCCCGGCAGCACGCGGCGGCGGCCGAGCACGGTCTTGACGTCATGCAGCAAATCGTGGCGCAGAAGCTGGCGCGAGGAGACGTTGACGCTGGCGAAGATCGGCGGATCGACCTCGAGCGCGGCCTGCCAGGCCTCCAGCTCGCGCGCGGTGCGGTCCATGACATAGACGCCGAGATCGACGATCAGCCCGGTTTCCTCGGCGATGGCGAGGAAATCCTGCGGCATCAGCCGGCCCTCGCGCGGATGGTCCCAGCGCACCAGCGCCTCGAAACCGGCGATGGTGCGGTCCTCCAGCCGGACGATCGGCTGGTAGAGCACCTGGATTTCGCCGCGCTCGATGGCGCGACGCAGATCGCTTTCCAGCGCAAGCCTGTCGTTGCGGTCGGTCCGCATCGCCGGCACGAAGACCTCGATCTTGTTGCCGCCCTGGCGCTTGGCATGGGCCATGGCGAGCTCGGCGTTCTTCAGGCAGTCGTCCTTGCGCGCGGCCGGCGCGGGGTCGAACAAGGCGAGCCCGATCGAGGGCGTGAGGAAAATCTCGCGCTCCGACAGCGTGATCGGCGTCGAGATCGCACGCCGCACCAGTTCGGCCAGCGCGAGGATCCGCTCCGGGTCGCGCTCCGAGACCAGGATCATGGCGAAGGTGTCGCCGCCGATCCGGGCGAGCGTATCCTGCGCCCGCAGCAGCCGGCCGAGCCGGCGCGCCAGCGTCAGCAAAATCGAATCGCCCGCCGAGAAGCCGACCGATTCATTGACCTGCTTGAAGCGATCGACGTCGATCACGATCACGGTCGGGCGGATGTTGTCGTCGGCCCGGCAGAAGCCGAACACGGCCGTCAGCCGGTCCTGGAACAGCTTGCGGTTGGGCAGCCCGGTCAGGTTGTCGTGGACGGCGTCGTGCAGCAGCCGCTCCTGCGCGGTGCGCTGCTCGGTGACGTCCGACAGCGTGCCGATGACGCGGATCACCTCGCCGTCGGAGCCGATGACGGGCCGCGCCTTGACGTTGAACCAGTGATAGGCGCCGCTGCCGGCGCGCAGGCGGACATCGAGATTGAGCTTGCCCCGGCGCTGCTCCAGCACGGCGTCGAGCGTGACGCGGTAGCGGTCGCGGTCGGCGACATGCATGTGCTCGAGCCAGCGCGAGGCCGAGCCTTCGAGCGCGCCGCGCCCCAAGCCCAGCAGCGCCTCGATCTGCGGCGAGACGAAGATCTTGTCGGCGCTCACGTCCCAGTCGAAGACGAGATCGCCCGAGCCCGCCAGCGCCAGCGCCCGGCGTTCGGTCTCCGAGACCAGCCCCTGCGACAGGCCGCCGCCGGCAAAGGCGTGCTGGATCACGGTGAAGCCGATCAGCAGCACGATCAGCACGAGCCCGCCGAGCAGGGCCGGCGCGACGAGATCGCGCGAGAACTGGCCCGTCACGGTAAAGCCCGCCGCCGTGACCCAGACCGCGAGCAGGAACCAGGTCGGGATCAGCATCACGGCGCGCTCATAGCCATGCGTCGCCAGATGCAGGATCAGCACGAAGCCGACCGCAGCCACAGCCGCGATCGAGATGCGCGCGATGCCCGACGCCATCGGCGCGTCGAAGACGGCAAGCCCCACGAGACCGGCCAGCCCCAGCATCCAGACGAAGGTGACGTGGCTGTAGCGCACATGCCAGCGCGCCAGATTGAGATAGGCGAAGAGGAACACGAGCAGCGTCGCGGCCAGAACCACCTCCGCGCCGGCGCGATAAATCCGTTCGATCGCAGGCGTGAGCGGAAAAATGCGCTGGAAGAAGCCGAAATCGAGCCCGGAATAGGCCAGCACCGCCCAGGCCAGCGCCGCCGCCGCCGGAAAGATCACCGCACCCTTGACCACGAAGATGATGGTCAGGAACAGCGCCAGCAGGCCGGCGATGCCGATGATGATGCCCTTGTAGAGCGTCAGCCCGTTCGTTTTTTGGCGGTAGGCTTCCTGCTCGTAGAGATAGAGCTGCGGCAGGTTCGGCGATTTGAGTTCCGCGACGAAGGTCACGGTGGTGCCGGGGTCGAGCGTGATCAGGAAGACGTCGGCGTCCGGGCTCTCCTCGCGCTCGGGGCTGAGGCCCTGGCTCGCAGTCACCGCCTCGATGCGCCGGTCGCCGAGATCGGGCCAGATCACGCCCGAGCCGATCAGCCGGTGGAAGGGCGCGACCAGCAGCCGGTCGATCTGCTCGTCGGAATCGTTGGTCAGCGCGAAGACGATCCAGTCCGGCCGCGCGCCCGATTCTCGCGCCCTGACGGCGATACGGCGCACGATGCCGTCCGGCCCCGGCGCGGTCGAAATCTGGATGACGTCGCCATCGGATTTGTTGCGCTCGACGACATGGGTCAGGTCGAGCACAGAGGAATCGACCGGCACGCGCACAGCCTCGACTGCAAGCGCAGGCGCCGCCGCCATGGCGAGCCAGAGCAGCATGCCGGCCACAGTGCAGCCAAACCGGAGAAGTCGGTCGGGTATGGACAAGCGCGGCTCGAGACTGGGGCGGGGAACGATCATTCGAATGTGAAGGCCAGTCCTAGCGAGGGCTCATGGCGAGGGCAAGGCACACTGCGCCGGGCATTTTTCTTGAACAATACGGGTCAACCGCTTATGTTGATGCTATCACCCACCTGCAGCTTGCTGCAGGCTCAAAGGCCGCGACGGATCACTCCCGAGCGGCCTTTGCTTTTGGTGACCGTAACCTCTCCGTCATTGCGAGCGTAGCGAAGCAATCCAGAGGTCGGCGCGAGAGGCTGGATTGCTTCGCTGCGCTCGCAAAGACGGTCGAGGCGTCGCAATGGTTGGGGTCACGGGCCGCAGTCTCATCCCGGCGCCCTGTCGCTCGACAAGGCCGCATAGAGCAGGTGATCCGCCCAGGCGCCGTTGATGCGCAGATAAGCCCGCGCCATGCCTTCGTGTTGGAAGCCGACGCGCTCCAGCAGCCGGCGCGAGGGCTCGTTGGCGGGCAGGCATGCGGCCTCGACCCGGTGCAGTGCGAGATCGTTGAAGGCGAAGCGCAGCGCCCCGCGCACGGCTTCCGTCATGTGGCCCCGGCCGGCATGGCGCTGGCCCATCCAGTAGCCCAGCGTGCAGGCCTGCGCCACGCCGCGCCTGACCAGACCCAGCGTCAGCCCGCCGAGCAACGCATCTGTCTGCTGATCGACGATGAACAGCGAATAGGCCTCGTCGGTGGCGATCTCGCGGGCGGCGCGCTTCACCCGCAGCCGGAACGAGGCCCGCGTCAGGTCGTCCTCGTTCCAGACCGGCTCCCATGGCGTCAGGAACTCGCGGCTCTCCATGCGCAGCACGGCCCAGGCGGCGTAATCGGCCGCAGCCGGCGCACGCAGGACGAGGTTCTGTGTGCGGATCAGCGGGCGCGCTGGCGGGTCGGTCGCGAAACGGAACAGCGCCATCAGAGCGTGACGCCGAAAAGTGGATGCCGGTTTTCGGACAATGTCATGCTGGACCCGTCCTCAATCCGCAGCCCGGCTGGCGTATTTCAGCCCTTTCGCCAGCGGCAGGCCCTTGAGCGGGCCGACGGCCGCGATCGTCGGCTGGTGGCCGAGCAGGGAGCGCCCCGCCGCGCGCACGTCGTCGAGCGTCACCGCGTCGAGCCGCGCCGCCAGCTCTTCGCGCCGGATCGCCCGGCCGAAGATCAGCACCTGCCGCGCCATCTGCTCCAGTTTGCCGCCGGGGCTCTCCAGCGAGGCGAGCAGCCCGACCTTCATCTGCGCGCGGGCCCGCGCCACTTCCGCCTCGCTGACATCCTCGGCCGCCTGCCGCAGGCAGGCCAGCGAGACGTCGATCAGTTCGGCTGCATCCTCCGGCGCGGTGCCGGCGCTGATGCCGAAGACGCCGCAATCGGAGAAGGGCCAGTGGAAGGCGTCGACCGCATAGGCCAGCCCGCGTTTCTCGCGCACCTCCTGGAAGAGCCGCGAGGACAGCCCGCCGCCGAGCACGGAGGAGAAGATCTGCAGCGGATAATGCGCACCCTTGCTGAAGGGCTGGCCCGGAAAGCCGAGGACGAGATGGACCTGCTCCTCGTCGCTTTTGATCCGCGCCTCGCCGCCGCGATAGTCGCCGCCCTCGCGGACCGGCTTCGCCTCGGGCGAGGTCGGCAGCGCGGCCAGATGCCTCTTCGCGAGCGCGACGAGGTCGTCGTGATCGACCGCGCCGGACGCCGCCAGCACCATGTTGCCGGCATGGTAGTGCCGCGCGAGATAGGCCCGAATCGCATCGGGCGTGAAACTCTTCACGGTCTTGGCGGTGCCCAGGATCGGCCGGCCGAGCGGCTGGTCGGGGAAGGCCGCCTGCAGGAAGCGGTCGTAGACGAGGTCGTCGGGCGTATCCTGAACCGCGCTGATCTCCTGCAGGATCACGCCCTTCTCGCGCCTCAGCTCCTCTTCGGTGAGGGCCGGCGAAGTCAGGATGTCGGCGAGGATATCGACTGCGAGTTCGAGGTCTTCGCCCAGCACGCGGGCGGTGTAGCAGGTGTACTCGACCGATGTCGCGGCGTTGAGGTCGCCGCCGACGCTCTCGATCTCTTCCGCAATCTCCAGCGCGTTGCGCCGCGCCGTGCCCTTGAAGGCCATGTGCTCCAGCAGATGGGCGAGCCCGTGCTCATGGGGCGCCTCGTCGCGCGAGCCGGCCCCGATCCAGATGCCGAGCGAGACGGTGGCGGCATGGTCCATGCGCTGCGAGACGATGCGCAGGCCTGACGGCAGGGTGGTCAGCCCGACATCGGGGTCGTGCTCGCCGGCGTTCGGCGCGGCGATGTCGATCTCGTCGCCATGCTCGCTCATGCCGCCGCTCCCCTGACCGCACGGGCGTGCTCGCGGATGAAGCTCTCCAGCCTCGTCTGGTCGTTCGGCATCGGGGTGAAACGCTCCTTGCGGTCCATCAGATCCGCAAGATGGGCCGGCAGCGCGGGCACGACACCGCTCGCGGCTTTCACGGCGGCGGGGAACTTGGCCGGATGGGCGGTGCCGAGCACGATCATCGGCGTCGCCGGGTCGCGCGCCAGCCCCTCGCGCGCGGCCGCGACGCCGATGGCGGTATGCGGATCGAGCAGATAGCCGGCTTGCGCCCACGTCGCGCCGATTTCGGCGGCCACCTTCGCCTCGTCGATCGCGGTCGCGTCGAATTCGGCGCGGATGCGCGCGAGCGGCTCAGGCCCGATCTCGAAACGGCCAGATTGCTTGAGCGAGTCCATCAGGCCACGGATCGCCGCCCCGTCGCGGCCATGCGCGTCGAACAGCAGCCGCTCGAAGTTCGAGGAGATCTGGATGTCCATCGAAGGCGAGGTCGTGGCGTGGACGCCGCGCATCTCGTAGACGCCCTCAGCCAGCGTCCGCGCCAGGATGTCGTTGCTGTTGGTGCCGATCAGGAAGCGCTCGACCGGAAGCCCCATCCGCTTGGCGACGAAACCGGCCAGCACGTCGCCGAAATTGCCTGTCGGCACCGAAAACGAAACCTTGCGGCCAGGCGCGCCGAGCGCCACCGCCGAGGTGAAGTAATACACCACCTGCGCCGCGATCCGCGCCCAGTTGATCGAGTTGACGCCCGAGAGGCCGATCTCGTCGCGGAAGGCATGATGGTTGAACAGCGCCTTGAGCAGGTTCTGGCAGTCGTCGAAGGTGCCGTCGATCGCGATGGCGTGGACGTTGTGCGCCTCGACCGTCGTCATCTGCCGGCGCTGCACGTCCGAGACGCGGCCCTGCGGATAGAGGATGAAGACATCGACGTTCTTCAGGCCCTTGAAGGCGTCGATGGCGGCCCCACCGGTGTCGCCGGAGGTCGCGCCGACGATGGTGGCGCGCGCCCCGCGCAGCGTCAGGACATGGTCCATCAGCCGCCCGAGCAGCTGCATCGCCACGTCCTTGAAGGCGAGGGTCGGGCCGTGAAACAGTTCGAGCACGAACAGGTTGTCGCCCAGTTGCGTCAGCGGGCAGACGGCCGGATGGCGGAAGCTCGCATAGGCCTGCGCGATCATCTCCGACAGCGCCTTGCCCTCGATGTCGCCGTCGCTCAGCGCGCCGAGCACGCACTGCGCCACCTGCGCGTAAGGCTTGCCGGCGAAGCCCGCGATCTCGTGCGCGTCGAGCGTCGGAAAACTCTCGGGGAGATAGAGCCCGCCATCGCGGGCCAGACCCGCCAGAAGCGCGTCGGAGAAGGACAGGGCAGGGGCCTCGCCCCGTGTGGAGATGTGAAGCACGGCGAAAGGGTCTCGGATGGGCGTGGGTTTTGCTATAGGCCGCTTGGCGGGTTTGGGCAAAGCCGATGCGCTCAGAAGGCGGATGCCGGCTTGCGCCCTTGCCACGCCCAAGCTCCGAAAACGCCGATGAGCGTCAGCGCCAGTCCGAACCAGGTCAGCGCGTAGGACAGGTGGTTGTCGGGAATGCGCCCGATCAGTTCCTTCGCATCGACGCCGGCGGGCGGCGTCATGCCGTCGCCGACGCGCTCGGCCTCCAGATAGAACGATGCGACGGGACCGATGCCGAGCGAAGCCGCTATCGCTGCCGGATCGCGCGTGTAGAACTCGCGCCGCGCCGGCAGGTCGGCGGGCGTGAAGGAGCCTCGCCCCTCGGGCGCGCGCAGATAGCCTGTGATTGTCGCAGGGCCCGTCGCGGGCGAAACCTGCCCGAGCCGATTTTCGGGCACGAAGCCGCGATTGACCAGAACGAGCCCGCCATCTTCCAGCCGAAACCCCTGGAAGATCCAGCGGCCGAAGCCCGAAAGCTGGCGCGTGCCCGGCCCGCCAGACGCGATGGTGGTGCGCACCGTGGCGAAAGGACCGTCGAGGAATGTCCCGCGCGCCTGCACGCGGGTCAGGTCGAGCGCCGCGGGGTCGAGGCCGGGCCATGTCGAGACCGCCGGCATAGCTGCCGGCGCGCCTGCCGCCTGCGCCTGCAGCCGGTCGATGAAGACGCGCTTCTCGCCCATGCGCAGCAATTGCCAGCCGCCGAGCGTACACAAAACAGCGACGCCGATAATGGTCAGCAGCGCCGGCCAGAGCAGGCGCGGGCGGCCGGGAGATGTATCGCGCGTCGTGGCGGCGGCTTTGCTCATCGCTTGTCCAACCTGCCTTCCTCGGCCTTGTTGGAGTATTGCAGCGCGACCGCGAGCCCCTTCATCGGCCGCAGCATCGAGAGGCAGACGATGATCGAGAGCGGCAGCCAGATCGCCAGATGCAGCCAGATCGGCGGCTCATAGGCGATCTCGACGTAAAGAGCCGCGCCCAGCACCGCGAAGCCAGCGATCAGCATGATGAACACGGCCGGCCCGTCGGCCGAATCGGCGAAGGCGAAATCGAGCCCGCAGGCCGAGCATGACGGCCGCACCTTGAGGAAGCCCTCGAACAGTCTTCCCTCGCCGCAGCGCGGGCAGCGGCCGGCCATGCCGGTCTTCCAGGGCGAGGGCAGGGGCGTGTCTTGGTCGGCCATGATCGTGTCCATAAAGCACAAAGGCGGCCCCAAGGCCGCCTTTGCCGATTGTCGCAGTCGCTGCGTCCGTTCAGTGCGCCGCGCCTGCCGCCGAGCCCGCGCCCCAGACATAGATGGCGGCGAAGAGGAACAGCCACACCACATCGACGAAGTGCCAGTACCAGGCGGCGAACTCGAAGCCGAGATGCTGGTCCGGCTTGAAGTGGCCGAGATAAGCCCGGTACAGGCAGATCGCGAGGAAGATCGTGCCGATGAAGACATGGAAGCCGTGGAAGCCGGTCGCCATGAAGAAGGTCGCGCCATAGATATGGCCCGAAAAGGCGAAGGCGGCGTGCCCGTATTCGTAGATCTGGCAGATCGTGAACAGGATGCCGAGGATCACAGTCAGCCACAGGCCCTGCTTCAGGCCCTCGCGGTCGCCATGGATCAGCGCATGGTGGGCCCAGGTCACCGTCGTGCCCGAGGTCAGCAGGATCAGCGTGTTCAGCAGCGGCAGGTGCCAGGGGTCGAAGGTGGCGATACCCTTGGGCGGCCAGACGCCGCCGGTGAACTCCTGGCGCGTGTAGTTGATCGCCTCGCCGGCATAGAGGCTGGCGTCGAAATAGGCCCAGAACCAGGCCACGAAGAACATCACCTCCGACGCGATGAACATCAGCATGCCGTAGCGGTGATGCATCTGGACGACGCGGGTATGGTGGCCTTCGTGTTCGGCCTCGCGCACCACGTCCATCCACCAGGCGAGCATGGTGTAGAGCACGCCGAGCAGGCCAACGCCGAAGACGAGCGGGCCGAGCTTCATGCCGCCCAGCGTCATCGCCTTCATCCACATCACCGCGCCGATCGCCATCGTCGTCGCGCTGGTCGCGCCGACGATCGGCCACGGGCTCGGATCGACGAGGTGGTAGTCGTGGTTCTTGGTATGGGCCCCGGCCATCGTCTTGGTCTCCGCGTCCGACGTCTTTTCAGCGCGCTTGTGCGCCGTTGTTTACAGGTTCGATTTGCCCGCGTCACCCGTCACCGCGCCGGCCTTCACCTCGGTCACGGGCTGGCCCGCCTTGGAGGGGAAGTAGGTGTACGACAGGGTCAGCGACTTGATGCCGTCGAGATCGCGGTTCCTCGCGATCTCGGGGTCGATGTAGAACACCACCGGCGCTTCCAGGCTCTCGCCCGGCTGCAGCGTGTGCTCGGTGAAGCAGAAACACTGGATCTTGACGAAATGCGCCGCCGCCCGCTCCGGCTGGACGTTGAAGGTCGCGATCCCGGTCGAGGCGCGGTTCGTGCGGTTGGTGATCTTGTAGAACACCGTCTTCGTCTCGCCGACGCGCAGGGCGATCTCGGGGCTTTCCGGCTCGAAGCGCCAGCCCAGCGCGGGCGCCATGTTCGCGTCGAGACGCACGGCCATCGTCCGGTCGAGAATCTGGCCCGCGCCGGCCGTGCCTGCCTGCTCTGTAGCGATGCGCGGCGTGCCGCCGAACCCCGTCGCCTTGCAGAACATGTCGTAGAGCGGGACGGCTGCGAAAGAGAGCCCGGTCATGCCCATGACGACGCCGGCGCAGATCAGCGCGGTGCGCCTCGCGGCCAAAGCCTGCTGCGATGTCTGCGGGGCCGCCATCACAGCGGCCTGTTCATGATGGCGGGGCCGGTCTTCACCAGCGTCACCACGAAGAAGAACACGACGAGCCCGACCAGCACGAGCGCCAGCGCGACCGAACGACGCCTGCGCCGCGCCATGTCCTCGGGCGAAAAGGCGACGACCGGCCTGTTGCCGTTCTCGCTCATCCGATCACCTTCGGCAGCGCCCACATCAGCCCGAGGCTGTTCTCGGCCAGCAGCACGGCGAAGAGCAGGAAGAGATAGAGGATCGAGAAGCCGAACAGCGCATGGCAGGCCTTGTAGGCCGCCTCGCCCTCGCTGACGCGCAGCACTCTCACCGACAGCGCGATCATGGCGAGGCCTGTCACGACCGAAACGACGAGATAGGCGAGGCCGGCAAAGCCCATCAGCGCCGGCAGCACCGCGACAGGGGCCATGACGAGCGAATAGGCGAGGATCTGGCGACGCGTCGCGGCAGGACCCGCGACATTGGGCAGCATCGGCACGCCGGCCCGCGCGTAGTCCCGCGCCTTGACCAGCGCAAGCGCCCAGAAATGCGGCGGCGTCCACAGGAAGATGATTGCGAACAGAACCAGCGAATGGAGGCCGAAATCGCCGGTGACGACAGCCTCACCGATCATCGGCGGAAACGCGCCGGCCGCCCCGCCGATCACGATGTTCTGCGAGGTCGAGCGCTTCAGCCACATCGAGTAGACCACGGCGTAGAAGAAGATCGTGAAGGCGAGCATCGCCGCCGCCAGCAGGTTTGCGACGAGGCCGAGCACGATCACGGAGCCGACCGAGAGCGTAAGCCCGAAGGCCAGCGCCTCCGACGGCGCGACGCGGCCGCCCGGAATCGGGCGCTTGGCGGTGCGCGTCATCAGCGCGTCGATATCGGCGTCCCACCACATGTTGAGGCAGCCCGACGCGCCAGCCCCGACCGCGATCGCGATCAGCGCCGCCAGCCCGATCACCGGATGGACCGCGCCCGGAGCCGTCGCCATGCCGCCGAGCGCGGTGACGACGACGAGGAACATCACGCGCGGCTTGAGCAGGGCGAAGAAGTCGCGCGCCTCGGCGGTCGAGGTCAGCGCGACGCCCTCGGAACGGGTCTCGATGGTGTCGAACGCAGCGGACATCTGGATACGGGGTCTCGCGTCTTTAAGGTCGCGCACAGGCGCGAGGTCGAGGGAAAGCGGCGCTGTGCCGCCCGTCGCCGGAACGCCCTTTGCCCAGGCGCTCTGGAGAGGGGCGGCGGTGGGCCGATGATCGGCCCACCGCCTGTATGCTCTCAGTGATCCGAGCCGGTGATGCGCGGCAGGGTCTCGAACTGGTGGAAGGGCGGCGGCGAGGGCAGGGTCCATTCCAGCGTGGTCGCGCCTTCGCCCCACGGGTTCTCGCCGGCGAGTTCCTTCTTCGAAAAGGCGAGCCAGACGCCGTAGAAGAAGATCAGCAGGCCGGCCGCGAAGATGTAGGAGCCGATCGAGGACCAGAAATGCCAGCCGGCGAAGGCGTCGGGATAGTCGGCATAGTGACGCGGCATGCCGGCGAGCCCGAGGAAGTGCTGCGGGAAGAACAGCAGGTTCGCGCCGAAGAAGGCGACCCAGAAGTGCAGCTTGCCGATCCAGTCCGGGATCACATAGCCGCTCATCTTCGGGAACCAGTAGTAGAAGCCCGCGAAGATGCCGAACACCGCGCCCAGCGACAGCACGTAGTGGAAATGCGCCACGACGTAATAGGTCGCATGCAGCGAGCGGTCGACGCCGGCATTGGCCAGCACGACGCCGGTGACGCCACCGACGGTGAACAGGAAGATGAAGCCCACGGCCCAGAGCATCGGCGCGGTGAAGCGGATCGAGCCACCCCACATCGTCGCGATCCAGGAGAAGATCTTGATGCCCGTCGGCACCGCGATGACCATCGTCGCGAACACGAAATAGCGCTGCGTGTTGAGCGAGAGGCCGGCGGTGTACATGTGGTGCGCCCACACGATGAAGCCGACGACGCCGATCGCCACCATGGCGTAGGCCATGCCGAGATAGCCGAAGATCGGCTTCTTCGAGAAGGTCGAGATGATGTGGCTGATGATGCCGAAGGCCGGCAGGATCATGATGTAGACTTCGGGGTGGCCGAAGAACCAGAACAGGTGCTGGTAGAGGATCGGGTCGCCGCCGCCGGCCGGGTCGTAGAAGGTCGTGCCGAAATTGCGGTCGGTCAGCAGCATGGTGATCGCGCCGGCCAGCACCGGCAGCGCCAGCAGCAGCAGGAAGGCGGTCACCAGCACGGACCAGGCGAAGAGCGGCATCTTGTGCAGCGTCATGCCCGGCGCGCGCATGTTCAGGATCGTGGTGATGAAGTTGATCGCGCCGAGAATCGAGGCCGCGCCGGCCAGATGCAGGGACAGGATGCCGAAATCGACGGCGGGGCCGGGATGGCCCGAGGAGGAGAACGGCGGGTAGATCGTCCAGCCGGTGCCGACGCCCTGCGCGCCCGGCGCGCCCTCGACGAACATCGAGATCACGAGCAGCACGAAGCCGGCCACCGTCAGCCAGAACGAGATGTTGTTCATGCGCGGGAAGGCCATGTCCGGCGCGCCGATCATCAGCGGCACGAACCAGTTGCCGAAGCCGCCGATGACGGCGGGCATGACCATGAAGAAGATCATGATCAGGCCGTGGCCGGTGACGAAGACGTTGTAGCTCTGGCCGTTGGCGAAGATCTGGAGGCCGGGCTGCTGCAGCTCGATACGCATCATGATCGAAAGGAAGCCGCCGACCAACCCGGCGATGATCGCGAAGATCAGATAGAGCGTGCCGATGTCCTTGTGGTTGGTCGACATCAGCCAGCGCCGCCATCCGGTCGGATGGCCGTGGCCGTCATCATGTCCGTAGCCGTGGGCGTGCGCAGCCTCGGTTGCCATGGCGTGCTCTCCTCGCGCGAATGCGCTTCGCGTCAGTCAGTGTCGGTGCGGGCCGCGCCGGCCCGCCGGATGGATCAGTCCCGGGAGGCCGCGACCTTGCCGGCGGCGTCCGTGGCGTTGGCGTATTTCTGCTTCGATTCCGCGAGCCAGGCGGCATAGCGCTCGGCGCTGACGACGCGGAAGGCGATCGGCATATAGGCGTGGTTCTGCCCGCAGATGAACGAGCACTGCCCGTAATAGATGCCCTCGCGGTCAGCCTTGAACCAGGTCTCGTTGAGCCGGCCCGGAATGGCGTCGATCTTCACGCCGAAGGAGGGCACGGTGAATTTGTGGATGACGTCGGCGGCGGTGACCTGCACGCGCACCACCTTGCCGACCGGCACGACCGCCTCGTTGTCAACGGCGAGCAGCTTGGGCGCTTCGGCGGCGGCGATCTTGTTGGTCCTGATCGCCTCGGCGCGCTGCGTCTCGTCGAGCATGATCGAGTCGAAGGTGAAGGCGCCGGCATCCTGCGGATACTCGTAGGACCAGTACCACTGCTTGCCCGTCACCTTCACGGTGACGTCGGCCTGCGGGATCTCGAGCTGCAGCTTGAGCAGGCGGAAGGAGGGGATCGCGATCACGACCAGGATCAGGACGGGGATCACCGTCCAGGCCACTTCGAGCAGGGCGTTGTGGGTGGTCTTGGAGGGCGTCGGGTTGGCCTTCTCGTTGAAGCGCCAGGCGACATAGATCAAAAGCCCGAGCACGAAGATCGAGATGATGAAGATGATGACGTTCAGCCAGTCATGGAACCAGTTGATATAGGCCGCGACCTCGGTCACCGGATTCTGCAGGTTGAGCTGCCAGGGCGAGGGCATGCCGGTCGCGGCCGAGGCGCTGCCGGTGACGAGGGTCGCCGCGAGGGCCGCGCCAGCCAGGGCTGCCAGATGCTTGGCTGCCAGACGCTTGGCTGCCAGACGCTTGGCTGCAAGGTGCCTGCTCAAAAATCGCATGGGTCCGACATCGCTCCTTATCGTGACGCTCGCGGCCCGCATCTCCCGGCACGGCCCAAGCGCGAGCGGGCGGCAGCCATGACAGCGCGCCCTGCTCTTCGGCATTGCGATAAATCAAAGATCACGCTTGCGCCAGTGGGGCAATGCGAGCCTTCCATGCGGGCCGTGCGGCATAATCGCGCGAGGCGGAAGTCGTCCGCGGGCGCGGCTTCGGCTCCCGAAACGGCTGCGAAACGGCTCTGTCCTTGACAGGGCACGGCCTGCATGGTCCCAACGCTGACATGATTTGACCCGCTTCCGGGCCCGTCCGGGCAAGGACCGGCTTTTCGCCTGAATTCCGCCGTCCTGATCGGGAATGCGGGGACGGGCGTCGATTTGGGAGGTTTGGCTAGGCATGGGCATCAGCATCGCACCCGCCCTGACGCGTGCGGCTCGCGCCTGCGGGATCGCCGTATCCGGACTGGCCGCTTTCGGCCTCGCCATTGCCGGACTTGCGGGCCCGGCCTTTGCCCAGGGCGCCGTCAAGGCGACCCATGGCGACTGGCAGATGCGCTGCGAGGTGCCGCCGGGCGCCAAGGTCGAGCAATGCGCGCTGGTCCAGAATGTCGCGGCCGAGGACCGGCCGAACCTGACGCTGCTGGTGATCGTGCTCAAGACCGCCGACCAGAAGAGCCGCCTTTTGCGCGTCGTCGCGCCGCTCGGCGTGCTGCTGCCGTCGGGCCTCGGCCTCAAGATCGACGACAAGGATATCGGCCGCGCCGGCTTCGTTCGCTGTCTGACCACGGGCTGCGTCGCCGAGGTCGTCATGGACGATGCGCTGACGACCCAGCTCAAGGCCGGCAAGAGCGCAACCTTCATCGTGTTTCAGACACCCGAGGAGGGTGTCGGTATTCCCGTCTCGTTGACCGGATTCGGGCCCGGCGTGGAGAGCTTGCCGTGACTGCGTTTTCCCTCTCCCGGCCGCTTGGCCTGTCTGTTCCCCTGCTCTGCCTCGCTCTCGCCGGCTGCGGCTCGTCTGCGCCGTCCGCGCCGGGCGAGCTGAGCACCACGCAGAAGCTGACCAATCTCTTCGTCTTCCAGTCGACCACGGTGCCGCAGCCGAGCGGGCGTCCGCGCGAGCGCGATCCCAACTGGGTCGATCCGCCGCCGGAGACCGAGGATGAGACCCTGTTCTGCCCGCAGGTCATCATCGCCGAGGGCGGGGCGGCGATTCGCGCCCAGTCCGGCCCCGACAGCGGCAGCCTGCGCCACCAGATTTCGATTCTCAACGTCGCCCGCGAATGTAGAGCCACGGGCGCCGGCGCCTTCACGCTCAAGGTCGGCGTCGAGGGCCGCGTTCTGCTCGGCCCGGCCGGGGGGGCGGGCAATTACGGCGCGACGCTGAGCACGCAGGTGCTACGCGGGACGACCGTTATCGCCCGCCGCAGTGCGCGCGTCGGGGCGACGATCCCGTCGGGGCAGGGCGGAGCCGATTTCGTCCATATCGAGGATAACATCGTCGTGCCGCCCGGCGGCGGCGATGTCGAGATCATCGTCAGCCTCGGAACCGGCGGCGCGACGCCTGCCCGCGCCCGCCGCAGATAGGCGCTGCGCGTAAAAAGTCACGGGACTGCCGCCAATCGAGGCAGCGTCCCGATTGACTAAGCCCGTCCGTCTTGTATCTGTGCCGGCAGCCGCAACATCCCCGCGGGAGAGACCGGGTCCGGATCAGTCCGGAGCCGGCGCCGAAGGCGCAACCGCCCCGGAAACGCTCAGGCAAACGGACCGCGTGGGAACTGGCGCTCTGGAAAGTGGCGGAAGCGATTCCGCCCACCGACGGGTGTAACTCGTCCTCGGCTCGTCGGGCCGGGGCGGGGAAATCTCTCAGGTTCCAAGACAGAGGGGGCGCGTTCCGGACACATCCGTCCGGGGCTTGCGCTTGACTCTGGAAGGGGCCGTCCATGGCTGCCGAAGCCGCTGAATTTGACGCCGCCAGCGCCCCCGCGCCGCTGAAGACGCCGCTCCATTCGCGTCATGTCGCGCTGGGTGCGCGCATGGTGCCCTTCGCCGGCTACGACATGCCGGTGCAGTACCCGTCCGGCATCCTGACGGAGCACAACTGGACCCGTGAAAAAGCCGGGCTGTTCGACGTCTCGCATATGGGCCAGGCCTTCCTCGTCGGCCCCGACCACGAGACGACCGCGCGTGCGCTGGAAGCGCTGATCCCGGCCGACATCCTCAACCTCGCGCCCGGCAAACAGCGCTATTCGCAGCTCCTGAACGAGGAGGGCGGCATCCTCGACGACCTGATGGTGACGCGCTCGATCGACCTCGACGAGGACGGCGCGCTCTATCTCGTCGTCAACGCCGCCTGCAAGGCCGAGGATTACGCCCATATCGAGGCCCGCCTGCCGCCAAACGTGAAGCTGATCCGGGCCGAGCATCGCGGCCTGGTCGCGCTGCAGGGGCCGGGCGCGGAGGCTGCGCTCTCAGCCATCGCGCCCGAGGCCGCCGCCATGGGCTTCATGTCCTCGCGGACCATGAAGGTCGCAGGCATCAAGGCCAATGTCAGCCGCTCGGGCTATACCGGCGAGGACGGCTACGAGATTTCCGCCGACGCCAGGCGCATCGGCGAGATCTGGGACACGCTGCTGCTCGACGCCACCGTCAGGCCGATCGGGCTGGGCGCACGCGATTCGCTCAGGCTCGAGGCGGGCCTGTGCCTCTACGGCCATGACATCGACACGACGACCTCGCCCGTCGAGGCGGCGCTGACCTGGTCGATCCAGAAGCGCCGGCGCGAGGAGGGCGGCTTTCCGGGCGCGGCCCGCATCCAGAAGGAGTTCGCGGAGGGCGTCGCGCGCGTCCGCGTCGGCCTCCTGCCCGAGGGCAAGGCCCCGGCCCGCGAGGGCGCGGAGATCGCCACGCCGGACGGCGAGGTCGTCGGAAAAGTCACCTCGGGCGGCTTCGGGCCGACGCTGAACGCGCCCTGCGCCATGGGTTACGTCGCGAAAGCCCATTCCGCGCCGGGCACGCAGCTTGACCTGATCGTGCGCGGCAGGCCGCTGCCGGCGGTCGTCGCTCCCATGCCCTTCGTGCCCAACCGTTACAAGCGCTGACCCCTCATCCTCTTCCGCTCCGGAGACAGACCATGGCCGAGACCCGCTACACCAAGGACCACGAATACATCCGCATCGAGGGCGACACCGGCACGGTCGGCATCACCGACTATGCCCAGGGCCAGCTTGGCGACGTCGTCTTCGTCGAGCTTCCCACGGTCGGCAAGGCTGTCGCAAAGGGCGGCGAGGCGGCGGTCGTCGAGAGCGTCAAGGCCGCCTCCGAAGTCTACGCCCCGGTCTCCGGCGAGGTCGTCGCGGTCAACAGCGATCTCGAGGCCGCGCCCGGCACGGTCAACGAGGACCCCGCCGGCAAGGGCTGGTTCGTCAAGCTGAAGCTCACCGACGCCGCCGAGCTGGAGGGCCTGATGAGCGAGGCGCAATATCAGGACTACGTGAAGACGCTTTGAACAGCCTCCACGTCATCCCGGACAAGCGGCAAAGCCGCGCAGCTCCGGGATCCATCATAGGGCACGACGGCGCTCGATGATGGATCCCGGGGCAAGCCCGGGATGACGGCGTGAATTGAATTGGCCGCACTGCCAGAAACCGACGACGGACACTCCCCATGCGCTATCTCCCTTTGACCGACACCGACCGCCTCGACATGCTGGCGCGCATCGGCGTGCCCGATATCGACGCGCTGTTCTCGGATGTCCCCGCCGATAGGCTGCTCAAGGCCCCGCTCGATCTGCCGCGTGCAAAAGGCGAGATCGAGGTCGAGCGCATCATGGGCAGGATGGCGGGGCGCAACGTCGCGGCCTCTTCCGTGCCGTTCTTCGTCGGTGCGGGCGCGTACAAGCACCATGTCCCCGCCACGGTGGACCACCTGATCCAGCGCTCGGAATTCCTGACGAGCTACACGCCCTACCAGCCCGAGATCGCGCAGGGCACGCTGCAATATCTCTTCGAGTTCCAGACTCAAGTTGCGGCGCTCACCGGCATGGATGTCGCCAACGCTTCGATGTATGACGGCTCGACCGGCACGGGCGAGGCCGTGCTGATGGCCCACCGCGTCACGAAGCGCCGAAAGGCCGTGCTGTCGGGCGGCCTGCACCCGCATTACGCGGCGGTAGTCAACACGATCTCGGAAATGGCCAGCGACACGGTCGTCGCGCTGCCGCCGGACGTGACCGCCAGCGAGGACATTCTCGCGCAGATCGACGACGAGACCTCCTGCGTCGTCGTGCAGTCGCCCGATGTCTTCGGCAATCTGCGCGATCTGCGCCCCATCGCGGCGAAGGCGCAGGCCCATGGCGCGCTGCTGATCGCGGTCTTCACCGAGGTGATGTCGCTGGGCGCCGTGACCTCGCCCGGCGAGCAGGGGGCCGACATCGTGGTCGGCGAGGGCCAGTCGATCGGCAATGCGCTGAATTTCGGCGGCCCCTATGTCGGGCTCTTCGCCGCCAAGACCAAATATCTGCGCCAGATGCCGGGCCGGCTCTGCGGCGAGACGGTCGACGCGGACGGCCAGCGCGGCTTCGTGCTGACGCTCTCGACCCGCGAGCAGCACATCCGTCGCGACAAGGCGACCTCGAACATCTGCACCAATTCCGGCCTGTGCTGCCTCGCCTTCACCATCCACATGACGCTGCTCGGCCAGGCCGGGCTCGAGCGTGTCGCCGAGGTCAACCACGCCAATGCGGTGAAGCTCGCCGATATGCTCAGCGAGGTGAAGGGCGCGCAGGTGCTCAACGAGACCTTCTTCAACGAATTCACGGTGCGGTTGGGCAAGCCCGCCGCCGAGGTCGTCGAGGCGTTGGCGCAAAAGGGCGTGCTCGGCGGCGTCCCGGTCTCCCGCCTGCTGCCCGATGCCGGCCTGGACGACCTGCTGATCGTGGCGAATACCGAAGTCAACACGGATGAGGACCGGGCGGCCTTCGTGGCGGCGCTCGCCGAGGTGTTGGCGTGACCGGCGGGCGCGTTCCCTTCTCCCCTTGCGGGAGAAGGTGGCTCGGCGAAGCCGAGACGGATGAGGGGTCGCACGATCTCTCGATTCTTCATGCTTTCGAAAAGATTTCTGAGAGCCCGGCCCGACCCCTCACCCCAACCCTCTCCCGCAAGGGGAGAGGGGGTGCGTCGTGCTTCTCGCCCTATTCCCTCGCAGGATACACCCCATGCTGAACCGTCAGGGACGACCCACCACACCCGGCCACACGGCCGCCGAATCCCACCCCACCTTCACCGGCAACCGCGCGCTGCAGCAGATCGAGCCGCTGATCTTCGAGATCGGGCATCACGAGACGACCGGCGTCGATCTCGACGCGCCCGCGCCGTTCAAGGCGCGCCTCGGCAAGCACGCCCGCACCGACGGCATCGGCCTGCCCGGCCTCTCCGAGCCCGAGGCGATGCGGCATTATGTGCGCCTGAGCCAGAAGAATTACGGCATCGACACCGGGTTGTTCCCGCTCGGCTCCTGCACGATGAAGCACAATGCCCGCCTCAATGAGAAGATGGCGCGGCTGCCGGGCTTCTCCGACGTGCATCCGCTCCAGCCGCTCTCGACCGTGGCCGGCGCGCTCGCCGTCATGCAGGAACTCGCGCGCTATCTGATGACGCTGACCGGCATGCCGGCCGTCTCGCTCTCGCCCAAGGCCGGCGCGCATGGCGAGCTTTGCGGGATGATGGCGATCAAGGCCGCCATCGCCGCCAAGGGCGAAGGCGAAACGCGGAAAGTCGTGCTCGTGCCGGAATCGGCGCATGGCACCAACCCGGCGACCGCCGCGCTGATCGGCTTCATCGTGAAATCCGTTCCGGCCCGTGCCGACGGCACTGTCGCGGTCGAGGATGTGAAGGCCCTGCTCGGGCCCGACGTCGCCGCGATCATGCTGACCAATCCCAACACCTGCGGCATCTTTGAGCCGCAGATCGTCGAGATCGCCGCCGCCATGCACGAGGCCGGGGCGTATTTCTACTGCGACGGCGCCAACTACAACGCCATCGTCGGCAAGGCGAAACCCGGCGATCTCGGCGTCGACGCCATGCACATCAACCTGCACAAGACCTTCTCGACGCCCCATGGCGGCGGCGGGCCGGGCTCGGGCCCGGTTGTGCTGTCGGAGCGGCTTGCGCCTTACGCGCCCGTGCCTTTCATCCATCTGGAGAATGGCGAGCCACGCCTGATCGAGACCATCGCTGACGCGCCCGACGGCAACGCGCCCTTCGGCCGCATCACCGCCTTCCACGGTCAGATGGGCATGTATGTCCGCGCGCTGACCTACATGCTCAGCCACGGCTCTGACGGCATGAAGCAGGCGTCCGAGGACGCCGTGCTCAACGCCAACTACATCCGCGCCGGGCTGTCCGACCTGATGTCGCTGCCCTTTCCCGACCATCCGTCGATGCACGAGGCGCTGTTCGACGACGAATGGCTGAAGGGCACCGGCGTCACCACGCTCGATTTCGCCAAGGCGATGATCGACGAGGGCTACCACCCGATGACGGTGTATTTCCCGCTGGTCGTGCATGGCGCGATGCTGGTCGAGCCGACCGAGTCGGAATCCAAGGCTTCGCTCGATCTCTTCATCGCGACCCTGCGCGATCTCGCCATGGCGGCGAAGGGCAACGACAAGAGTCGCTTCACCGGCGCGCCCCACCATGCGCCGCTGCGTCGTCTCGACGAGACGCGGGCGGCGCGCCAGCCCGTGCTGAAATGGGTCGCGCCGCTGCCGATCGCGGAGGCGGCGGAGTAGGGCGGGTCAGGCGTCGTCCCAGGGGTTGAACAGGGAAACGCCAAGATCGGTGAAGTGCCGGACATTGCGGGTGGCCAGCGTCAAACCGCTGACGCGTGCCGTTGCGGCTAGCAAACCGTCCATTGGTTGGAGATTTGCGCCGCTACGGCGAGATCCAGCCATGAGATCGCCCCATGCGAGGGCGATCTCGGGCTCGATGTTCAGGGTGCGACTCTTGAAGCGGGCGGCCAGTTTTATGTCGAGCCACTGCTCCATGCGCTCGCGCCGTTGGCCTGCTGGCAACAAGGCGATGCCGTAACGAATTTCCGCCAGCGTCACGACGCTGATGAAGAGCGTCTCTTCAGCGGTTCGGCTTAGGAAAAGCTCGACGGAGCGAGGCATACCCGGTTTGGCCAGCTCCGACACGACATTGGTGTCGAGCAGAAAGCTCATAGCTCGACGTCGCGTAGCGTGGCATCCATGCGCTCGAACTCGATCCCGCTGTCATAAAGCGGCGAATTACGGAAGAACTCGATCAGGCTCTCCTTCGGCTTCGTCCACTTTTCCCATTCTTCGATCGAAACCAGAATAGCGATCGGCTTGCCGTTCTTGGTCAGAGTCTGCGGGCCGTTCGACCGTGCCTTGTCGATCATCTCGGAAAAACGCGCCTTGGCATCTGCAACGCTCCAGCTCAGCTTTTCAATTGCGTTCATCGCCACCTCCGCTTTTGAATGGGGATAGTAGTCATTCTGACCAGATAGTCAATCTGACTATTGTGCCTTTGCTTGTCGCTGAGCCTCCCGCAACATGCCGAAACGTCATTTCCGTCCCGCCTTAAGTCTTCCTTGACCATGTGCGAGGGAAGCTTGCGTCATGCGCTTCCGGCGCTGTCTGGGACCCGTCCATGCCCGTGCGTTTCGTCAAGACCTCGCTTTTCGCCGCTTTCGCCCTCCTTCTGGGCGCCGCCGCCGCGCGCGCCAACGAGCCGAGCTACGGCCCCAACACCTATGACCGCACGCTGGAAGCCCTGATCGCGCATGAGGACGTCGCCGGCCGCGGCGGCTGGCCGAAGGTCCCGTCCTCGGTGACCGCGCTCAAGCCCGACGCGCAGGGTCCCGACGTCGCCCTGCTGAAGCACCGGCTGATGCTGAGCGGCGATCTCGCGCCGTCCTCGCTGCCGGGAGACATCTATGACGCGTCGGTCATCGACGCGGTCAAGCGCTTCCAGCGCCGCCACGGCCTGTCCGATCTCGGCACGGTCGGCCGCCTGACGCTGAAGGCGCTGAACGTGCCGGTCGAGACAAGGCTGAACCAGCTCACCGCGACGCTGGAGCGGCTCAAGGGCAAGGGCTTCGCCTTCGCCGAGCGCTATGTCGTGGTCAACATTCCCGGCGCCAGCGTCGAGGCGGTCGAGAACGGCATCGTGCAGCGCCGCCATCTGGCAATCGTCGGCCGCGCCGACCGGCAGTCTCCCGTGCTGCAGGCCAGCATCACCTCGGTCAACCTCAACCCCTACTGGACCGCGCCGACCTCGATCGTGAAGGCCGACATCATCCCGAAAATGCGCAAGGAGCCGGATTTCCTAGCGAAATCGCATATGCGGCTGCTCGGCGCGGAGAATCGCGAGATCGACCCCGCCACCGTGAACTGGGCCGGCCTGACCTCGCCCTATTTCACCGTCCGGCAGGATCCCGGCCCCGACAATGCGCTCGGCCAGCTCAAGATCGACATGCCCAACAGCGAGGCGGTCTATCTGCACGACACGCCCAAAAAGAGCCTCTTCCGCAACGATGTCCGCTTCAATTCCTCGGGCTGCGCCCGCGTCGAGGGCGTGCGCGATCTCGCGGCCTGGCTGCTGGAAGGCAGCGAGTGGACTCTTGCCTCGCTCGAGGCGGAGATCGCCAGGGGCGAGCGCAAGGACATCAGGCTGAAGAAGTCCGTCCCGGTCGCCTGGGTCTATCTCACGGGCTGGCAGGGCGCCGACGGCCAGGTCCAGTTCCGCGAGGATATCTACGGCCTCGACACGCCCCAGGGCATCGTCACCTCGACGATCCAGCCGCGCAAACCGAAGCCCAAGCCGCCGGTCGAGACCAGCGCGCCGAAGCCGCCCACGGTCCCGCGCCCGGCCCAGACGACGACCGCGTCGAACTGATTTTGCCTTCCTTGTTCGTCAAACTGCCGTCATCCCGGACAAGCGGCGTAGCCGCGCTGCTCCGGGATCCATCATAAAGGAGCGACAGCGCTCGATGATGGATCCCGGAACTCCGCTTCGCTGCGTCCGGGATGACGATGGTGGTAGCCCCTCTGCCCGAATGCCCATACCGAAACGAAAAACGCCGCGATCCTCCGTGGATCGCGGCGTTCTCAATTAAAACGAGATATCAGCGTCGGCTCAGTTCAGCTTGGCCCTGACCTCTTGCAGGCCCGCCGAAAAGGCTGTGTCGCCGGCCTTGCCGCCCATCTGTCCGCGCAGGATGATCTCGGCCGCCTTGGTGGCGGCTTCGGCTGCGGCGGCGCGGACTTCGGCCTCGGCCTGAACCTCGGCCTGGGCGATCTTCTCCTGCGCCGATCTGGTGCGGCGCGCGACGAAATCCTCGAGCTTGGCGGCGGCCTCGGCGGAGAGGCGGTCGGCCTCTTCCTTGGCGGCGGCGATCAGGCCGGCGGCCTCGGCCTCGGCGGCCTTGCGCTTGCTCTCATATTCGGCGAGCAGCTTCTCGGCCTCCTGACGCAGGCGGCGCGCTTCGGCCAGCTCCTGCGCGACCTTCTCGCCGCGCGAATCCAGCGCGGCGACGATCTTGGTGTGGACGCCGAACTTCACGAGCACGGCGAGAAAGATGACGAGGGCGACGGCGACCCAGACGGTATCCATGGTCTCTCTCCTCAGCCGCGCGCCAGGGCCTGATCGACCGCGTCCGATGCCTCGGAGGCGGTCGGCGATTGGCCGGTCAGCTTGGCGACGATGGCGACGGCGACCTCGCTGCCGAGCCCGCGCACATTCTGCATGGCGGCTGACTTGGTCGAGGCGATGGTTGCCTCGGCGGCCGCCAGCTTGGCCGAAAGCTCCGCCTCGACGACATGTCGGCGCTCGTCGGAGGCCTTCGCTCCGGCGTCGCGCGCCGCCTGGGCGATGCCCTGGGCGTTCTTGCGGGCTTCAGCGAGTGCGCTCTCATAGGCCTTGGCGGTCTCTTCCGCCTTGGCCTGCATCTGGGCCGCATTGTCGAGATCGCGCGAGATCGTGCCGGCGCGCTCTTCCAGGATGGCGCCGACGCGCGGCAGCGCGACCGTCGACATCAGCCAGTAGAGCACGCCGAAGCTGATCGCGAGCCAGAACAGCTGACCCGCGAAGGTGGTGGCGTCGAAGGGCGGGAAGGACGCCTTCGCGCCGGGCGCGGTCTGCGCCTGCGCGGCCTCCGCCAGGATCAGGACGGACAGCGCGGCGATCGTCGCGCCGGCCCGCGCGGTTCCCAAAGACGGTGACGGTCGAACCGGCATGGCGTGCCTCTCTGGCGCGGAAAAAGTCGCAAGCGCGGAAAAACTTGCAACCAAAGAAGAAGTCGGACGCGCGCCGGCGGCTCTGGCAAGCGCCGGCGCGCGGATCGTCAGGCGCTGACGAAGGGTCAGAGCACGAACATCAGGACGAGCGCGACGACGAAGCAGAAGATGCCCAGACCTTCGGCGAGCGCGGCGCCGATGAAGGCGCGGCCGAACTGGCCGTCGGCAGCCGAGGGGTTGCGCAGCGCGCCCGACAGGAAGTTGCCGAAAATGCTGCCGACGCCGATGGCGGCGAGGCCCATTCCGAGGCAGGCGAGGCCAGCGCCGAGATACTTGGCTGCAGTAGCGTCCATGGTCTTTCTCCGGTGTGTAAAGCAGTTGGAAGGGGGATGAACTCTCGCGATCCTCGGCGTCCCGGCTCAGTGGCCGGGATGCAGCGCATCGTTGAGATAGACGCAGGTCAGGATCGCGAAGACATAGGCCTGCAGGAATGCGACGAGGAATTCGAGCGCGGTCAGCGCGATCGCCAGCAGGAGCGGCAGCGGCGCGATGACGTATCCGATGCCGCCGCCGGCCAGCAGCGCCACGACGAAGCCGCCGAACACCTTGAGCGCGATATGGCCGGCCAGCATGTTGCCAAACAGGCGAAGCGACAGGGAAATCGGCCGCGAGACGAAGGACACGGCCTCGATCAGCACCATGAAGGGCAAGAGCCAGCCGGGCACGCCAGAGGGCACGAACAGCCCGAAGAAATGGCTGCCATGCTTCATGATGCCGTAGACCAGCACGACGCCGATGACGAGGAAGGCGAAGGCGGCGGTCACAATGATGTGGCTGGTGACGGTGAACGCGCCCGGGATCATGCCCAGCATGTTGGCCATCAGCACGAACATGAAGAGCGAGAATACGAACGGGAAGAACACCATCCCCTGCTTGCCCATCACGCCCGTGACGGTGGAGGCGACGAATTCGTAGATGATCTCGGCGAGCGACTGCAGCCGGCCAGGAACAGTGGCGCGCTGGCTCGAACCATAGACCATGATCAGGGAGACGGCGGCGACGGTCAGCGCCATGAACAGCGAGGCGTTGCTGAAGGAGAGGTCGAGCCCGAACGGACGCAGGGGCACGATCGGCTTGATCTGGAATTGCGAGATCGGATCGATTCCGCCGCCGGCCGCCATGTCAAATCCCTCATGCGCGGCCGGATGGGCCGCCGCTTCAGTTCACTCTTCGGTCGAAGCGCCAGGACCCGACCGGTGAGTCGGACGTGCGCCGAGCCGATAGACGGAGCGCAGACCGGCGATGGTTCCGATCGCCAGGAAGGCGATCAGCAGGAACGGGGACGTTCCCAGCCACCGGTCTCCGAGGTACCCCAGAAGGGCGCCCGCGATGATGCCGCCTGCGAGATCGGTGGCGGCCCGAAACCCGGACGACATCGCGCCCGCGAGGGCGCCATCCTGTCCGGCCCGGGTTGGACCCGGCTTGTCGCCCGCCTCCGCCCGCCCGATGGCGGATTTCAGCGAGCCCAGTCTCGCGCGCAGCTCCGAATCCGAGGCGTTCTTATCGGGTTCAGACATGGCGGAGGTTCTTCCCGGAGCGTGAGATGCCCACGTTCGGGCCTGGAACAACCATGACCTTGTCTGATCCCGCGCATCGAGCCGTCGTCAGCACGGCCTCCTTTATTGCCCGTCCGGAGCGCTGTCAAGGCAGGTGGAATGGCATTAACATATTGATATGATTGTAAATTCAGGCCAGATGCGACATTCTTGCCGCATTGCGAAGACGATTGTGGCCTTTTTTCAACCGGCCTCGCGGATGCGCTCCGCCGTATCGAGATCGACCGAGACCATCTGGCTGACCCCGCGCTCGGCCATGGTCACGCCGAAGAGCCGGTCCATCCGCGCCATGGTGATCGGATTGTGGGTGATCAGGATGAAGCGCGTTTGCGTCGTTCGCGACATCTCGTCGAGCAGGTCGCAATAGCGTTCGACATTGGCGTCGTCGAGCGGCGCATCGACCTCGTCGAGCACGCAGATCGGCGAGGGATTGGTCAGGAACACCGCGAAGATCAGCGCGGTCGCGGTCAGGGCCTGCTCGCCGCCCGAGAGCAGCGTCATCACCTGCGGCTTCTTGCCGGGCGGCCGAGCGATGATCTCGAGCCCGGCCTCCAGCGGATCGTCGGAATCGACCAGCGTCAGCTCGGCCGTGCCACCGCCGAAGAGCACGCCGAAAAGCTGCTGGAAATGCCCGTTGACGACCTCGAAGGCCGCCAGCAGCCGCTCGCGCCCCTCGCGATTGAGCGCGCCGATCGCCTGCCGCAGCCTCCGGATCGCCTCGGCCAGGTCGTCGCGCTCGGCCGACAGGTTTTCGCGCTTGCCCGTGATCTCCGTCAGCTCGTCCTCTGCGCGCAGGTTCACCGCGCCCAGGCGCTCGCGCTCCGCTTTCAGCCCGGCGAGCCGGCGCTCCACCGTCTCGGCCTGCGGCAGGTCCGCGCCCGGCTGCAGTCCGGCGATCTTGCTCAAGCCCGCGGGCGTGGTCTCCAGCCCGTCGGCGATCTGGCGCTCGACGTCCGTGACGCGCTGGCGCGCCGCCTCCAGCCGGGCCTCCGCCGCGGCGCGGGCCTCGCGCGAGCCGGCGAGGCCTTCGAGCCTGGCCCGCGCGCGCCGGTCGGCCTCGGCCAGCGCGACCTCGCCCGCCGCCAGCGCATCGGAGGCGGCGCGTCGCGCCGCCTCCGCCGTTTCGATTTCGGCCAGCAGCCGACGGCGCTCGACCAGATAGGTGTCGGGCGCCTCCAGCAGCGCCGCCTGCTCTACCGAGATCGCATCGATTCGCCCGCGCATCTCCTGCGCGCTCCGGCCGCTGGCGGTGGATCGGTCCCTCCAGGCTGCGATCTCGGTCGCGATCGCAGCGCGCCGCCTTGTCCTCAGTTCCGCCTCGCGCGCCAGGGTCTGCACCCGCGCGCGGGCATCCGACGCCGCCGCGCGGCGCTCCCCGAGCACGGCGCGTGCCTGCAGCAGGGCATGGTCGAGCTCGGTCGAGGGCGGCAGGGCGGCGATGGCCTCCTCCTGCGCCGCGCCTTGCGCCGCCGCTTCCGCGATGCTCTGGCCGAGCCGGCCGATCGCCTCGGTCAGCGCCGAGCGCCGCGCCGCGACCTCGCCGGCCTTGCGTTCGGCCGCCGCAAGCTGCTCGCGGGACTGATCGAGCCCGCGCCTTGCCAGCCGCACTGCCTCCAGCGCCGCGCTTTCGGATTGTGCGGCCTGTCGCGAGGCCAGCGCCGCCGCATCGAGTCCGTCGCGCGCGGTCTCTGCCGCCTCGCGCGCGGCTTGCGCCTCGCGTTCGAGATCGCCGAGCCGGTTCTTTTCCGCCAGCCGCCGCGCGGCGGGCGAGGGCGCTTCGGCCGCGCTGGCAAATCCGTCCCAGCGCCAGATGTCGCCCTCGCGCGAAACCAGCCGCTGGCCGGGCTTCAGCATCTCGCGCAGCCGCTGGCCGTCGCCGCGCGAAACCACGCCGATCTGCGCCAGCCGCCGCGCCAGCGCAGCCGGCGCGCGGACATGGCGTCCCAGCGGCTCGACGCCGTCCGGCAGCGCCGGATCGACGATGCCGGGCGTCGTCTCGCGCCAATGCGTCGGCGCGGCGGTGTCGGTCGCGGCGTCGAGATCGTCGCCGAGCGCCGCGCCCAAAGCCGTCTCAAACCCTTTGGCGACGCCGATCGCCTCGATCACGGCCGGAAACAGGTCGCCGGCGGCGGGCGCGAGCAGCTTTTGCAGCGTCCGGATTTCGGTCTCCAGCCGCTGCGCCGTCCGGTCGGCCTCGGCCAAAGGGCTGCGCAACTGCGTCTCGCGCTCGCGAGCCGTGGCGAGCGCGCCGCGCGCCGCCGTGGCTGCGGCGTCCGCCTTTGCCATCGCCGCCTCGGCTGTCGCGACGCCCTCGCGCAGGGCCTCCAGCGGCGTCGCGGCGCTGCCGGCGTCGAGCGCAGCCTGATCGCGCAGCAGCCTCTCGCGCTCGACCGTCGCCCGCGCCTCGCGCTCCTGCGCCTCGCGCAGCGCCCGTTCGAGCGCGCCGCGCCGTGCGGTCAGTTCGGCGGCCTGCGCCTGGCGCGCGGCATGCCCGGTTTCGGCTTCGCCCAGCGCGGCCTCGGTCTCGCTCAGCGCAGCGCCGGCGGCCTCGGCGGTCGCAGCGGCGCCCGCGCCGTCGGCCGCGAGGCCGTCATCCTCCGCGCCCAGCCGCGCCAGACTCTCTCCGGCGTCGCGCGCGATCGCGTCCTGCCGGGCGAGGTCGCCCTGCAATTCGACCAGCCGCCGGCCGAGTTCCTCCGCGCGGAGCTTCGCCCGGCGGTTCTCGGCCTCGATCTCGTCGAGCCCGCGCTTGAGCCTGACCAGCCCCGCCGCAGCCCCGGCCTCGCTCTCGCGCAGCGCCGGCAGGCCATGCGCCGCGACCGCCTGCTGCCGCGCGGCCTCGGCCTGCAGGCCGGTCTGGTCGGCGACAGCGCGGACGGCCTCTGCAAGCGCCTGTTCGGCCTGCCCGGCCTGCATGCGCGCCTCGTGATGGGCGATCAGCGCCAGCGTCGCTTCGGCGCGCCGGATGTCGGCGGCGAGGCTGCGATAGCGCGAGGCCTGGCGCGACTGGCGCTGCAGCGCCTCGATCTGCTGGTCGATCTCGCCCAGCACGTCCTCCAGCCGGGTCAGATTGTCCTCGGCCCCGCGCAGCCGCAACTCGGCTTCGTGGCGGCGGCTGTGCAGCCCGGCGATGCCTGCCGCATCCTCCAGGATGCGCCGGCGCGATTGCGGCTTGGCCGAGATGATCTCGCTGATCTGCCCCTGCCGCACCAGCGCGGGCGAGCGCGCCCCGGTCGCCGCATCCGCGAAGAGGAGCTGCACGTCCCGCGCGCGGACCTCCTTGCCGTTGACTCGGTAGGTCGAGCCCTCCTCGCGCTCGATCCGCCGGGTGACCTCGAGCACGTCGGTCTCGTTGAAGGCGGCGGGCGCTTTCCTGTCGCTGTTGTCGAGCGTCAGCGCCACCTCGGCCATGTTGCGGCCCGGCCGCTCGCTGGAGCCCGCGAAGATGACGTCGTCCATGCCCGAGCCGCGCATGTTCTTGAACGAGCTTTCGCCCATCACCCAGCGCAGCGCCTCGACGAGATTGGACTTGCCGCAGCCATTGGGTCCGACGACGCCGGTCAGCCCCGGCTCGATCAGGAATTCGGTCGGCTCGACGAAGGTCTTGAAGCCGGAGAGCTTCAGGCGCGTCAGCTGCATGGCTGCGCCGCCTTCTCCTTCTCCCCTCGGGGGAGAAGGTGGCTCGGCGAAGCCGAGACGGATGAGGGCCGCGCAAGCGGGCTACCCTCGTATTCGTTCCGCTCACCTTGTGTGCGGTCATCCGACCCGGCTGCGCCGGGCCGGCCCTCATCCGTCAGCGCTGCGCGCTGCCACCTTCTCCCCCGAGGGGAGAAGGAAGGGAGGCAGCCGCCCTCAGCCCGCGAGAAGCGGGGCCAAAATCCTGTCGAATTCGGCGATCGAGAGCGCACCTGAATGCTTCTGCCCGTTGATGAAGAAGGTCGGCGTCGAGTTCACGCCAGCCTTCGCGCCACGATCCTTCACGGCTGTGACGGCGTCATAGATATCCTGCCTTTTCAAGCATGCCTCGAACGATTCCTGTGTGAAACCGGCCTGTTTCACCATCGCGGACAGCGCATCGACAGGCTTGTCGGTGAAGGCCCAGACCTTTTGCTGCTCGAACAGCATGTCGGTCATGGCGACGTATTTGTCGTTGCCGTTGCAGCGCGACAGCATGAACCCGGCGGTGGCCAGCGGATCGAGCGGGAATTCGCGCAGGGTGAAGCGCGCCTTGCCGCTGTCGATGTACTTCGCCTTCAGCGCCGGCCAGGTGTCCTTGTGGAAATTGGCGCAATGCCCGCAGGTCAGCGAGGCGTATTCGATGATCGTGACCTTGGCGTTGGCGTCCCCCAGCCAGACGTCGCCGAGCGGCCCGGCGGTGGTCAGGTCGGACTGCGCCCGCGCGGCCGGCTGGCTGAGCAGGGTGGCGGCGGCGATCCCGGCTGCGCCGGTCAGGAGCTGTCGCCTGTTGGTCATCGTCTTCGTCCTCGAAACGGTCAAATCGGTTGCGGCGACCATACTGGCCAACAGGATTGTGGCAAGATCGGTTCGCTGCGGCGTGGCCGCGCTCACGAAGCCGTGTCGGCGGGCGCGCCCTTGCTCTGCGCGATCGCCGCGCCCAGCCGCTCCAGAGCCGCCCGCAGATCGGGATCGGCGACGCCGGACACCTGCCCGGCGATGCGTTCGAGCGTTGCGGTGTCGGGCGGAGCGGGCTTGGCCCTGGCCGGAGGCGGCGACACCGGTCCCTGCTTGAGCACGAGCTTGCCGACCGCGCGCCAGCCCAGATGCGTGTTGACCCGCTCCAGCACCAGCGGGCCCGCCTGCTGCATGTCGAGCGCGAACGCGCCCTCGACGCGCACCACCAAGGTCGCCGGCTCCGGCGTCTCGCCGGGCGCGGGCCGCCGCCGCGGCCAGTCGATCCTTAGCGGCCGCGAGCGTGCGCTGAGCCGCTCGCCGACGATCTCGGGCCAGAGCGCGACGATGGCGCGCCCGGCGAACCCTTGCGCCTTGAGGGCTGGCGCGAGGCAGTCGTCGATCAGGTCGGCGAGGGGTTTGGCGGGCATGGGTCACCCTAGGCCGGCCGGCGCGACGCAGCAACGTTTGCAGGCTTCTCGCGCCGCGCTAAACCCTTGGCATGACCGCCGAGCCTGCCGCCGCCGACCTCCTCGCCTGGTACGACCGCCATCGCCGCGTCCTGCCCTGGCGCGCGCTGCCGGGTGAGGCGGCCGATCCCTACCGCGTCTGGGCCTCCGAGATCATGCTGCAGCAGACCACGATCGCGGCGGTCAAACCCTATTACGAGCGCTTCATGGCGCGCTTCCCGACAGTTCAGGCATTGGCGGAAGCGCCCTCCGAGGCGGTGATGCAGGCCTGGGCCGGGCTCGGATACTACTCGCGCGCGAGAAACCTCCACGCCTGCGCCAAGACGGTGGTGGCCGAGCATGGCGGCCGCTTTCCCGATACCGAGGACGGTCTTCGCGCGCTGCCGGGCATCGGCGTCTACACGGCCGGCGCGGTGGCCGCGATCGCCTTCGACCGGCCGGCCGCGGCCGTCGACGGCAATGTCGAGCGCGTGGTGACGCGCCTTTTCGCCATCGAGGAACTGATGCCCGCCGCCAAGCCGCTGGTGCGCGAATGCGTACTGGCGATGCTGCCGCCGGCCCGGCCGGGCGATTTCGCTCAGGCGCTGATGGATCTCGGCGCGACGATCTGCACGCCGCGCTCGCCGGCCTGCGGCCTGTGCCCTTGGCGCGAGCCCTGCCGGGCGCGGGCGGAAGGCACGCAGGAAACCTTTCCGCGCAAAGGCGTGAAAAAGACCGGCGCGGCGCGCCATGGCGCGGCCTTCTTTCTGCTGCGCGACGACGGCGCGGTGCTGCTGCGCACGCGGCCGGACAAGGGTCTGCTCGGCGGCATGGCGGAGGTTCCGACGAGCGAATGGAGCGCAAGCTACGCGCTGGCGGATGCTGGGCGCGACGCGCCGTTGCAGGCCGACTGGCGCAGGCTGCCGCTGCCCGTTCGCCACGTCTTCACGCATTTCCCGCTGGAGTTGACCGTGTTCGTCGCGCATGCGCCGGCTGGGACGGCGGCTCCTTCCGGCATGCGATTCACCGCACTCGCGCGGCTCAATGACGAGCCGCTGCCGAGCGTGATGCTGAAGGTGGTCGAGGCGGGACTGCAGGCTTTTAGGGTGAGCGAATGACCCCAGGGCTACGCCGTTGACGTAGTATGTCAATGGCGTATGGTCGGAGCATGACCGACCTCGTCTCCGTCGTCGAGACTCCGCTCTATCTCGCGCGAGCCGAGCATCTGATGAGTACGGAGGAACGAACGCTGATTGTCGATGCCGTCGCCGCCGATCCAGCAGCCGGCCTGGTCATTCGGGGAACAGGTGGCTTGAGGAAGATCCGCATTCCTTTGGCTGGACGCGGTAAGCGAGGCGGCGGTCGCGTGATTTATTGGTTTCATTCTGCCGGCTGGCCGGCGGTGCTGCTGTGGGTATTCGCCAAGAACGAAGCTGATGATCTGACATTTGCGCAGCGGCGAGCTCTGGCAGACGAGGCGCGCGGCCTTTTGAACGATTTCGGGAGACCAAGATGAAGGACGACGATTTCAACGGTTTGATGCTCAGCCTTCGCCAAGCTCGCGCCTATGCGCGAGGGGAGGCTGTTCCGGGCCTCAAAGTCCACATCATCGAGCAGGTCGATGTCGCGGCGATCCGCGCGCGCACGCAGCTTTCGCAGGTCGCCTTCGCCCGCAAGATCGGCGTGTCGCCCGGCACCTTGCGCAATTGGGAGCAGAAGCGGCGCAGGCCGGACGGACCGGCGCGCGTCTTGCTCGCGATGCTGGCGCGCAACCCGCGTGTGGTGGAGGAGACGCTGGCGGCGTGACGCTCAGGCCGCCGCCATCTCCGCCCTGATGCCGGTCCGAAGCACGTCGAGCAGCAACAGTTCGCCTTTGCGCTCGACATGCCAGAAGGTCCAGCCGTTGCAGGCGGGCAGCCCTTGCGCCAGCGCGCCGATCTTGTGGATCGAGCCGACCGCCGGGCCGAGCAGCAGCGTGCCGTCGGCGCGGATCGTCGCGCTGTGCCGGCGCTTCGCATCGAAAACCGTCTCGCCTGCCTTCACCAGCCCGGCCTCGACGAGGCTGAGGAACGGCACGCGCGGCTCGCTGCGCTTGGACGGCGCGGTCGCGAAGGCTTCCGGCGGCAACGGCGTGATGCCGGCGATGCGCGCCCGTGCGGCGTCGGCATAGACCTGCTCGCGCTCGCAGCCGATGAAATGCCGCCCGAGCGCCTTGGCGACAGCCCCTGTCGTGCCGGTGCCGAAGAACGGATCGAGGATGACGTCGCCGGGATTGCTGGCCGACAGCATGACGCGGGCGAGCAGCGCCTCCGGCTTCTGCGTCGGATGGACCTTGGCCCCAGCGCCGTCCCTCAGGCGTTCCTCGCCGGTGCAGAGCGGCAGATACCAGTCCGAGCGCATCTGCAGGTCGTCATTGCCGCCTTTCAGGGCCTCGTAATGGAAGGTGTATTTCGAGTTCTCGCCGCGCGCCGCCCAGATCAGCGTCTCATGGGCGTTGGTGAAGCGCCGGCCGCGAAAATTCGGCATCGGGTTGGCCTTGCGCCAGACGATGTCGTTGAGCATCCAGAAGCCGAGATCCTGCAGGATCGCCCCGACGCGGAAGATATTGTGGTAGCTGCCGATCACCCAGAGCGCGCCGTCGGGCTTCAGCACGCGGCGGCAGGCGGACAGCCAGTCGCGGGTGAAGGCGTCGTAATCGGCGAAGGAGGAGAACTTGTCCCAGTCGTCATCGACCGCATCGACCAGGCTGTCGTCGGGCCGGCGCAGATCGCCGCCGAGCTGGAGGTTGTAAGGCGGATCGGCGAAGACGAGATCGACGCTGCCAGCCGGCAGGGCGTTCATCGCCGCGACGCAGTCGCCGACGAGCACCTGGTCAAGCGGGAGTTCGGGGATGAGAGCAAAGTTTTCGGAAAGGGCCTTGGCCCCGACCCGTGACTCCAGCGCAGGCCGTCCGTTACGCGAAACCTGAATCCGGACGGCGGCGCTGGTGGCCCCGGTACGCAAACTACGCATGACGCCCCAAGACCGTTACGCAACTTCAACGTGAGCGATCATGCGCGGTCAGGGTAAAAGCCCGGTTTCCGGTTTGAAAAAAATGCGTCCCATTCTGGGGCTGCAGATTTTGCCCATCGCATTGGTGCGGATAGGGAAATTCCTAAGCGAGCGTTAAGGCCGCGATTTCTCGCGAGCCCTCATCCTGAAGAGCGCCGCAGGCGCGTCTCGAAGGATGCTCCAGAAGGCTTTGGAAACATCTGGATGATCCTTCGAGACGCCGCTGCGCGGCTCCTCAGGATGAGGGTGGGATGGGTGGCGAAGCGGGAGTCACCGCCGCGAGGCGCGGTCGTGTCCCTGATGGTGGTGTAGCTTCGCGGAGCCACCCCGATGCCGGCTTTGGCCGGGCTGGTCAGGCGGCC